>NZ_JAOCCY010000019.1:0-76360 GCF_029840625.1 Agrobacterium sp. GD03872 | reverse complement strand
ACAGTCGCTCATCCCGCTGCCGCGACCTTCTCCCCCTCGGGGAGAAGAGAAAAGCGGCATGCTCTTCGCTTCTAAGGGAAATCATCCACTCTTAAGCGGCGACGCCGTATAAATAGCATCAACGCCACGAATCGCATGTTTGAAGCCGTCGCGGGCAATTTTCGCGACGGCTTTTTGTTGTTTTTGAACAATTATTCCGCCATTCGAAGTGGTTGCGGCGCTGCGCGGCGTTGATCGGGAAAAAATATAATAGTACTCTTTATGTCGACAAGAGGGATTTGATGATGACGGACATAATTGCATCTGCCGAGCGCAAGCGCGGCTCCGGCGTGAAGATGGTCTACGATCTGCTGCGCGACGAGATTCTCGATCTGGTTCTGCCGCCGGGCAGCCCCATCGACGAAGTGCAGCTCGCCGAAAGGTTCAAGATGTCGCGCACGCCGATCCGCGAGGCGCTGGTGCGGCTTTCGGGCGAGGGGCTGATCGATACGCTGCCGAACCGCTCGACGATGGTGTCGAATATCGATTTCCTCAACATGCACACCTATTTCGATGCGCTGGTCCTGATGTACCGGGTAACCACCCAGCTTGCCGCGCAATATCATCGTCCGGAAGATCTGGCCGGAATCCGCGCCCATAACGCGGAATTCGCCATCGCCGTCGAAGAGCAGAATGCGCTGGCGATGATCTCCACCAATGCTGCCCTTCACCTGTCCATCGCCGAAGCCGGGCGTAACCCCTATTTCACCAGCCTGTTCAAGCGCCTGCTGGATGAGGGACGCCGTATCCTCCGGCTTTATTACCAGTCCTATGACGATCGCCTGCCGAAGCGCTTCGTCGACGATCATGATGAGATCATCGCCGCGATTGCCGCGCGTGACATCGCTCTTTCCGAAAGGCTGGCGCGGGAACATGCCGAGCAGATCGTGCGGCAGGTGCAGAAACTGCTGGTGCGAAACGAACGGCTGGAAATAAATCTGTAGCTTGTCGATTTCTTGTCGACAAATAAAATACAAGATTGTAATGTCCCTGTTGAAAGGGTGGCGCGGAGGTGCGTCCATTCCTGAGAAACATGTGCCTTAGGAGCTAGTAATGACGGCCAGCATTTTTTCCGGCGTGATCCCCGCCTTGATGACCCCGTGCAAGGAAGATCGCACCCCCGATTTCGATGCGCTTGTCCGCAAGGGCAAGGAACTGATCGCCGATGGCATGTCCGCCGTCGTTTATTGCGGTTCGATGGGCGACTGGCCGCTCCTGACGGATGGTGAGCGCATGGAAGGTGTGGAGCGTCTGGTGAAGGCCGGCATTCCCGTCATCGTCGGCACTGGTGCGGTCAACACGGCATCTGCCGTTGCGCACGCCGCGCACGCCCAGAAGGTTGGCGCCAAGGGTCTGATGGTCATTCCGCGCGTCCTGTCGCGCGGTTCGGTCATCGCCGCCCAGAAGGCGCATTTCAAGGCCATCCTGTCCGCCGCGCCTGAAATCCCTGCTGTCATCTACAACAGCCCCTATTACGGCTTCGCCACCCGCGCCGATCTCTTCTTCGCGCTGCGCGCCGAACACAAGAACCTCCTCGGCTTCAAGGAATTCGGCGGTCCGGCGGATATGCGTTACGCGGCTGAAAACATCACCAGCCGCGATGACGAAGTGACCCTGATGATCGGCGTCGATACCGCGGTCTTCCACGGTTTCGTCAATTGCGGCGCAACCGGCGCCATCACCGGCATCGGCAATGTGCTGCCGAAGGAAGTCATTCACCTCTGCAAGCTGTCGCAGGCGGCCGCCAGGGGCGATGCGGATGCCCGCGCCCGCGCGCTGGAGCTGGAGCAGGCGCTCGCCGTTCTCTCGTCCTTCGACGAAGGTCCGGATCTGGTTCTCTATTTCAAGCATATGATGGTGCTGAAGGGCGACAAGGAATACACGCTTCACTTCAACGAGACCGATGCCCTGACCGACAGCCAGCGCGGTTATGTCGAGGCGCAGTTCAAGCTGTTCAACAGCTGGTATGCCGACTGGAGCAAGCTTCCGGGCGCCGTGCAGGCCTGCAAGGCAGCCTGAGACTGTCTGAGGTCGACTGAGATGGAGGCCAGCATTGCGGGCCTCCTTTTACTCAGGCGCTCACCCCATACACAACGTCATCCTCGGGTCAAGCCCGAGGATGACTTCGAATGCATTATGGACGCGGAGTGCATGAATGGCGTCAAGTGTATGGGATGACGTCGAATGTCTGGACTTATTTTTAATGTAAAAAGGCCCGCAATCGCGGGCCTTTTTCATTTCCAGATCTAAACGCGATCAGGCGACCGCGTCCAGACCCTTCTCCAGCAGCCGGTCGAGCCCCGCCATTTCTGCGGCGGTCAGCGTAATGCCTTCGCTTTCGGATTTGACGCGGGCGGCGAAGCGGCGGCCGGAGGGCAGGCGGGCGCCCTGGCCGACAATGGCGTCGAACAGCACTTCCGCCCGCTGGAAGGGGTCGCCGGGGCGGCCCTTGGCGAAGGCTTCGGGAGAAAAGGCGACGATCAGTTCGCCATGGATCGGCGCAAGCGTCGTGGTGCCGAGAAATTCCAGCGCTTCGGGGCTGGTCAGATCGCCGATCATGATGCCGGCGAGAAGCTCGATCATGGTGCCGATTGCCGATCCCTTGTGGCCGCCAAACGGCAGCATGGCGCCGGCAAGGGCGGCTTCCGGGTCGGTCGTCGGGTTGCCCTCGGCGTCGACGGCCCAGCCTTCGGGCAATTGTTTGCCCGCTCGCCGGTGCAGCTCAATTTCGCCGCGTGCGGCAACGGATGTGGCGAAATCAAAGACATAAGGCGAATTTTCCCTGCGCGGCCAGCCGAAGGCAAAGGGGTTGGTGCCAAGCAGCGGCTTGCTGCCGCCAGTGGGGGCGACGGTGGAATAGCTGGGGCACATCACCAGGCCGGCGAGGCCGTTTTCGGTCAGACCTTCCACTTCCGGCCAGAGCGCCGAGAAATGCGTGCAATCATTGATGGCGAGCGCGGCAATGCCAAGACGTTTCGCCCGCTCGGCCAGAACCGGCAATCCAAGTTCAAAGGCCGGGTTGGCGAATCCGCCATTGGCGTTGACCTTGACGATCGCCGTGCCGTCGTCCTCGGTGATTTCCGGAACCGCATTAGGCTTCACCTTGCCAGCCTTGACCGTGCGCAGCGCGCCTTCGATACGGTAGATGCCGTGGGACTTGCAGGCGTCCCGTTCGCCGGCGGTAATGACGCGCGCCAGCGCGCCCGACTGCACGGCGTTGAGGCCCGCCCTGCGGAAAATCGCCTCGACCCGCTCAGAAAGCCCGTTGATGCTCAGGGTGGTCGTATCGCTCATCATATTCCTCCGATGTCGGCTCGCACATTTTGAATACATAAAGTATACAAAGGCAAGGCTATTGCAACGTGTCTTTTCGTCGGGCTGCCCGGAAAGCTGAAATCAAAAATTGTGAGCCGCAAACTCGTGGCCCCATGGCAGGCCCTCACTCCCGTGCCGGTGAAGGAAAGGCCGGCAAGCCCAAGCCCTTGGGTTGAAAAAGATCTTGCCGTCACAGAGATGCGGACCGGCCGGCTTCCCGTGGCAGATACGGGGATCGGCAAGGTTGTACCTTCGTGCATGGCCAAACATTTTTCCCGCGGCATTTTTTGATCAGGCCCGCCGGACAGACGCCGCTTCTTCGCAGATGCAAAAATTCTTTTTGTATACTCGTTGTATTTTTATGTTGATTTATCGCTTTCTTGGGGAAATAGTGACCGCGCCTTGAAGGGCAGACCAATTGTGGGAGCAAATAAAGAATGAAAAAATCGGTCATCGTCGCCGGCCTGCTGGCCGCCACTTTCGCTATCACCCCGGCCAAGGCCGACAAACTTGACGACATCATTTCGTCCGGCACGCTGCGTTGCGCCGTCGTGCTCGATTTCCCGCCCATGGGCGCGCGTGATGACGCCAACAACCCGATCGGCTTCGATGTCGATTATTGCAACGATCTCGCCAAGGCGCTCGGCGTCACGGCTGAAATCGTCGAGACGCCGTTCCCCGAGCGTATTCCGGCGCTGATGTCCGGCCGCGTCGATGTCGGCGTTGCCTCTACTTCGGATACGCTTGAGCGCGCCAAGACTGTCGGCATGACAGTGCCTTATTTCGCCTTCGAAATGGCCGTTACCGCCAACGACAAGTCCGGCATCAAGTCTTTTGAAGACATGAAGGGCAAGACCGTCGGCGCAACCGCCGGCACGTTCGAAGCCATCGCGCTCGAAAAATCGGTCAAGGAATGGGGCACCGGCGAATTCCGTCCTTACCAGACGCAGGCCGACGTGTTCCTCGCGCTTAGCCAGGGCCAGATCGACGCCACCGTTTCCACCTCTACGGTCGCGCAGTCCAACGTCAAGGGCGGCAAGTTCGCCGGCATTTCGGTTGTCGGCAAGGCGCCTTACGACATCGACTATGTCGCGCTCTTCACCAACCGTGACGAATACGGCTTCATCAACTACCTGAACCTCTTCATCAACCAGCAGGTTCGTACCGGCCGCTACGCCGAACTCTACGAAAAATGGGTTGGCGGCGAAGTGCCTTCGCTCACCGTCAACGGCGTTTATCGCTGATCAGGAATTTTCGTGAACGGCGCGGTCGAGATGATCGCGCCGTTGATCGTTTCTGAAAAGGCGGGACTTTCATGTTCAACTATACATTCCACTGGAATCAGGCGCTGAAGGCTTTGCCGCAGCTTCTGGACGGTGCGGTGGTGACGCTGCAGATCGCCATTCTGTCGATGGTGATCGGTCTTTCCTGCGCCATCGTGCTGACGCTGTTCCGGCTCTCCGGCAACCGCATTCTCGGCGCTTTCGCCGCCGTCTGGGTGGAAATCGCCCGCAACACGCCGGCGCTGTTCCAGATTTACATGGCCCATTTCGGCCTTGGCAATTTCGGCATTCATTTGAGCCCCTATACCGCGCTTCTGGTCGGCATCGCCTTCAATAACGCCGGTTATCTCGCGGAAAATTTCCGTGGCGCGCTGAAAGCCATTCCCGATACGCAGACGCGTTCCGGCCGTTCGCTCGGCATGACCTCGATGCAGACCTTCCGGCTCATCATCCTGCCGCAGATGCTGCGCGTCGCCTTCCTGCCTGCCACCAACCAGATGGTCTGGGCAATCCTCATGACCTCGCTCGGTGTCACGGTCGGCATGAATACGGATCTCGCCGGCGTCACGCAGGCCTTGAACGCCCGTTCGTTCCGCACCTTCGAATTTTTCGCGCTCGCCGCGGTCATCTATTACGTGATCGCCAAGATCGTCACGCTCGCCGCCAGATTGCTGGCAGCGCGTCTGTTCCGTTATTGAGAGAGGTGAGCCATGTTTGAAACCGCTCTCACCTGGAGTGATCTCGCCTTCCTGGCCAAGGGTGCCGGCATGACGCTCGCCGTCACCGCCGTCGCCGTCACGGCGGGCACCATCATGGGTATCATCTTCGGTATCATCCGTTTCCAGTTCGGCCCCTATTGGTCGCTGCCGCTGACCTTCGTGCTGGATATTTTCCGTTCCGTGCCGCTGCTGATCCAGCTCGTCCTCGGCAACGCCTTCCAGTCGATCGCCAAGCTTGGCTGGCCGCCTTTTACCACCTCCTGCGTGGTGCTGTCGCTTTATACGGCCGCCTATTGCACTGAGATCGTGCGCGGCGGCGTAGAGGCCGTGCCTTCAAACACCCGCCGCGCCTGCCGCTCGCTCGGCATGACCTGGTCGCAGGACATGCGCTACATCGTGCTGCCGCTTGCCACCCGCGTGTCGCTGCCCTCATGGATCGGGCTTACCCTCGGTGTCATGAAGGATTCGGCGCTGGTGCTGTGGCTCGGCCTCATCGAGCTTCTGCGCGCCTCGCAGATCCTTGTCACCCGCCTGCAGGAACCGCTGACGATCCTGATGATCTGCGGCGCCATCTACTTCCTTATCAGCTTCCCCATCGCCCGTTTCGGCGGGTATCTCGAAAGACGGTGGTCCCCCAATGATTGAGATCGAAAACGTCCGCAAATCCTTCGGCCCGCTGGAGGTTCTGAAAGGGATCAACCTCACCGTCAACAAGGGCGAGGTCGTCACCATCATCGGCGGCTCCGGTTCCGGCAAGTCGACGCTGCTCACCTGCATCAACGGCCTTGAGCCGATCGACAGCGGCAAGATCGTCATCGACGGCACCGAGGTGCATGCGAAGTCCACGGACCTCAACAAGCTGCGCCGCAAGGTCGGCATCGTCTTTCAGCAATGGAACGCCTTTCCGCATCTGACGGTGCTCGAAAATGTCATGCTGGCGCCCCGCAAGGTGCTCGGAATCTCGAAGGAGCAGGCCGAAGAGATTGCGGTCAAGCAGCTGACCCATGTGGGCCTTGCCGAAAAGCTGAAGGTCTATCCGAACCGCATGTCGGGCGGCCAGCAGCAGCGTATGGCGATTGCCAGGGCGCTCGCCATGTCCCCGGAATATATGCTGTTCGACGAAGTCACCTCGGCGCTTGATCCCATGCTGGTTGGCGAAGTGCTCGACACGCTGAAAATGCTGGCGGATGAGGGCATGACGATGATCTGCGTCACCCATGAAATGGCGTTTGCCCGTGATGTCTCGAACCGCGTCGCCTTCTTCCATCAGGGCGTGATGGCGGAAATCGGCACACCGGACCAGCTGTTCGGCGCGCCGCAGCATCCTGAAACCCAGAAGTTCCTGGCGAGCGTGCGGTAATGCCAGCCAATGATGTCATCGTCATCGGGGCCGGCGTCGTCGGCCTCTCGGCGGCAATCGCGGCGCAGGGCCGCGGCCTCTCGGTCACGGTCATCGACCGCGAGGGACCGGCGGCGGGCGCTTCGGCGGGCAATGCCGGCGCTTTCGCCTTCACCGATATCCTGCCGCTCGCATCGCCGGGCATTCTCTGGAAAGCGCCGAAGTGGCTTCTCGATCCGCTTGGCCCGCTCAGCGTGCCGCCGGCCTATGCGCTGAAGATCGCGCCATGGATGTTCCGCTTCTGGCGGGCCTGCGCCTCCTCGAAGGTGGAACATTCCACCGCCGCCCAGACGGCGCTGATGGATTTCGCCCGGGCCGAGCTGGAGCCGTTCCTGAAAAAGACCGACACGACAGCCATGCTGCGCAAGGAGGGCAACCTTCAGGTCTATGAAAGCGAGGCGGAATTCGAAGCCTCGCTTGCCGGCTGGAAGGCGCGCGAACGCCACGGCATCGAGTTCCGGCATCTGAATGCCGAGCAGATGGCCGAGATACAGCCCGGCATTGCGCCGCGTTTCACCTGCGGCACGTTTACGCCCGGCTGGTATTCCATTGCCGATCCCAAATTTTATACGCTGGCGCTGGCCGAGCATTTCCGCACCATTGGCGGACGCATCGAATGCCTCGACATCGCTTCGCTGAGACCGCTGGAAGACGGCGTCGAGGTGGTGAGTCAGGATGGCCGCACACGCAAGGCGAGCAAGGTGGTGCTGGCGGCGGGCGCCTTTTCGCACCGCATCGCCCGTTCGCTCGGGGAAAAAATTCCGCTGGAAACGGAACGGGGCTATAATACCACCCTGCCTTCGGGCGCTTTCGACCTGCGCACGCAGGTGACCTTCGGCGGCCATGGTTTCGTTGTCACGCGGCTTTCCTCCGGCATTCGCGTTGGCGGCGCTGTGGAGCTCGGCGGGCTGGAGCTTCCGCCCAATTTCGCCCGCTCCGAAGCGCTGCTGGCCAAGGCGAAGGCCTTCCTGCCCGGCCTGAAAACCGAAGGCGGCAAGCAGTGGATGGGCTTTCGCCCGTCGCTGCCAGACAGCCTTCCGGCCATCGGGCAGGCGCGGCATACGGCGCGGGTGGTCTATGCTTTCGGCCACGGGCATCTGGGGCTGACGCAATCGGCGGGCACGGCCCGCATCGTCGCCGATCTTCTGACGGGGCAAAAACCCGCCATCGATACAAGGGCATTTTCGCCGCAACGTTTCTAGAGAGTTTTGGCTTTTCTCCGAAACGCAAAAATTCTCTAGCTTTTTTTCACGCATTTTCCGGGCGTAAAACCGCTACGCAGTTTTACTGGAAATGCTTTGGGGAGATTTTCGATGTCTTCTGCCGTTTCGACAACAGCCGTTCCTGAAGCCCGCAGCATTTTGCCGGGGGCGGCTGAAGGTCCCGTGATTGCGACGACCGAAGCGCTGAGTTTCTGGGGCGGCGTCGATCCCGCCACCGGTGGGGTGATCGACGTGCACCACCCATTGCATGGTGTCTGTCTCACCGGCGGCGTGCTGTTCATGCCCACCAGCCGTGGCTCCTGCACCGGTTCGGGCGTCTTGCTCGATCTTATCCTGACGGGCCGTGCGCCCTCGGCGCTGGTCTTCTGCGAGGCCGAGGACGTGCTGACACTGGGCGCGCTGATCGCCGCCGAAATGTTCGGCAAGCCTTTGCCGGTGCTGCGCCTTGACGCGGAAAATTTCGCCCGGTTCTCCAAAGCCGTTCATGTCCGTATCGATGAGACGGCCATCGAAGCCGATGGCGTTTCCCTTGCCATCACGCCGCCGGCGACGGCGCATCTCGATCTCAGGGATGACGACCGGGCCATGCTCGAAGGGCGCGATGGCATCGCCGTGCAGCAGGCCATGCGCATCACCGTCGCCATGGCCGCCCAGCAGGGGGCATCGGCGCTTGTCGATGTCACGCAGGGCCATATTGACGGCTGCATCTATGCCAGCCCCGCAAATCTCACCTTCGCGGAAAAAATGGCGGAGATGGGTGCGAAGGTACGGGTGCCGACGACCATGAACGCCATTTCGGTGGACAAGGCGCATTGGCGTTCGCAGGGCATGCCGGAGGATTTCGGCGACCCGGCCGCAAGGCTGGCGGATGCCTATGTGCGCATGGGCTGTCGCCCGACTTTCACCTGTTCGCCTTACCTGCTCGACAGCGCGCCGCAGGCCGGCGACATGATCGCCTGGGCCGAATCGAACGCGGTGATCTTCGCCAATACGGTTCTTGGCGCGCGCACGGCGAAACATCCGGATTTTCTCGATCTCTGCATCGCGCTGACGGGCAGGGCGCCGCTTGCCGGCGTCTATCTGGAGGAAAATCGCCGTCCTCAGCGCATCGTCAATGTGGCGTTGCCGCAGGGCGTGGATGATGCCTTCTGGCCGCTCATCGGTTATCTGGCGGGCAAGGCCGCACCGGATTGCATTCCGCTGCTGCGCGGCCTTGGCCCTGCGAAGCCATCACGGGATGATCTAAAGGCGCTTTGCGCCGCTTTCGGCACCACCTCCGCTGCGCCCATGCTTCATATAGAGGGCGTAACGCCGGAAGCCGGTCTTCCGCCTCTCGAAACGGCCGATATCGTTACTGTTTCACCTTCCGATATGGCCGCCGGCTGGTCGCTTCTCAATGAGGGACCGGAAGAGGTGCAACTTGTCGCCATCGGCAGTCCGCATGCCTCGCTGGAGGAGTGCCACGCGCTTGCGGCTGAATTTGCCGGCCGTCGGCGTCACGCGGATGTCGCCGTCATCGTCACAGCCGGCCAGCAGGTCATCGATGCGGCCGGGCAGGACGGCACTTTGCAAAGCCTGCGCGACAGCGGCGTGCAGGTGCTGCCTGATCTTTGCTGGTGCTCCATTTCCGAGCCGGTTTTCCCGACGAAGACCCGTGCCCTGATGACCAATTCCGGCAAATATGCCCATTACGGACCCGGCCTCAGCGGCCGCGCCGTGCGCTTCGGCAGCCTTGCCGATTGCGTTGAAAGCGCGCTGACCGGCCGTGCCCCATCCCTTCTTCCTTCATGGCTTTCCTAAGGAGTTTTGAATGCGCAGTATCAAGACCGTTCACGTCATTTCCGCCCATGCGGAAGGTGAGGTGGGAGATGTGATCGTTGGTGGCGTCAGGCCGCCGCCGGGCGAGACGATCTGGGAGCAGAGCCGCTTCATCGCCCGCGATGAGACGCTGCGCAACTTCGTGCTCAACGAGCCGCGCGGCGGCGTGTTCCGCCATGTCAACCTGCTGGTGCCGCCGAAACATCCTGACGCGGATGCCGCCTTCATCATCATGGAGCCGGAAGACACGCCGCCCATGTCCGGTTCCAACTCCATCTGCGTTTCCACCGTGCTGCTGGATGGCGGTATCGTGCCGATGCAGGAGCCGGAAACCCATATGCTGCTGGAAGCGCCGGGCGGACTGGTGAAGGTGCGCGCCGAATGCCGCAACGGCAAGGCGGAGCGCATTTTCGTGCAGAACCTGCCGAGCTTTGCCGCGAAACTCGATGCCGAACTCGAGGTCGAAGGTCTCGGAAAGCTGAAAGTGGACACCGCTTATGGCGGCGACAGTTTCGTCATCGTCGACGCCGAAGCCATGGGTTTCAGCCTGAAGCCGGAAGAGGCGCATGACATCGCCCGCCTCGGCGTACGCATCACCAATGCCGCCAACAGGGCTTTGGGTTTCGACCATCCCGAAAACCCGGACTGGCGGCATTTTTCCTTCTGCCTGTTCGCCGGCAAGGTGGAGCGCACGGCCGAAGGCCTGCGGGCAGGGGCGGCCGTCGCCATCCAGCCGGGCAAGGTGGACCGTTCACCGACAGGCACGGCGCTTTCGGCCCGCATGGCGGTGCTGCATGCGCGCGGCGAGATGAAGGAAGGCGAAACCCTGACGGCGGTGTCGCTGATCGGCTCCACCTTCACCGGCCGTATTCTTGGAACGACAACGGTCGGTGATCGTCCGGCCATCCTGCCGGAAATCTCCGGCCGCGGCTGGATCACCGGTATCCACCAGCACATGCTCGATCCGTCCGATCCGTGGCCGGAAGGGTATCGTCTGACGGATACCTGGGGTGCGCGGTAAGACCCTCTCCAGACCTCCTCCGTCATCCTCGGGCTTGACCCGAGGATCCACCTTCCGGCGTTACCATGGATCCTCGGGTCGAGCCCGAGGATGACGTCGAGATGGGGGAGCGATGATATTTCTTCTCCCCGCCGGGGAGAGGGTGGCCCGAAGGGTCGGATGAGGGGGCAACGCTAACGATATGCGGAGAGCTAGCCCCTCATCCCGCTGCCGCGGACTTCTCCCCGGCGGGGAGAAGAAGCAAGTAGCACCCGCTCGTCCCAATAGGGCTAGACGCTCACTGGCTCAACCGCTTCGTCGTCTCCCGCACGATCAGCTCGAAGCCGACATCCACCCTTGCACCCTCGGGAACAATGGCATCCTTCTCCGCCTCCAGTATCGACAGCAGCAATTCGCCCGCCTTGCGGCCGATCATCTGGGCATCGACGCGGATCGTTGAAATCGCCGGGTAACATTGCCGGCCGATATCGAAATCGCCGAAGCCGAGAATCGAGACCTGATCGGGCACATGAATGCCACGGCGATGACATTCCATCAGCGCGCCGACGGCGGAAATATCGGAGACTGCGAAAATGCCTTCGACATCCGGCGCCTTTTCAAGCAGCGAGCCCAGTGTTTTTGCCCCGTGGTCATAGGAGACCGGGGCGCTGCCTTCGCGGATGATGAGATCGTCGGCAATGCCGGCTTCGCGAAGTGCGGCACCAAAGCCGAGCAGGCGGCTTTCGCCGCGCCAGTCCTTCACATCGCCATCGGCCCTTGAGCCGAGCGCGCCGATTCGCTTGAAGCCGAGCGATATCAGATATTTGGCGGCGGTTCTTCCCACTTCGTAGTTGGAAAAACCGACCGCGTGGTCGATCGGGTGTTCGGGCACATCCCAGATTTCCACGATCGGAATGCCAGCGCGCATCAGCACCTCGCTCGCCATTTTGGTATGCACCGTGCCGGCGACGACGATGGCATCGGGACGGCGCTCCATCATGGTGCGGATGACGCGTTCCTCCTCCTGCAGATCGTACATGGTGTAACCGATCAGCAATTGGTAATCGGCGGCGCGCAGCGCATTGGCAAGCCCCTGTGCGCTATCGGCGAAGTTGGAGTTGGTGAGCGTCGGCAGGATGGCGGTGATGAAATTGGTGCGGCGGGAGGATAGCGAGCCGGCGATCCGGTCTGGCACATAACCCAGCTTCTCGATGGCTTTCATCACCTTCTGACGAGTCTCTTCCGACACCAGCGCGGGATCGGCCAGTACCCGCGAAACGGTCATCTTGGAGACGCCCGCGAGTTTCGAGACATCGCTCATGGTAGCTTTTTTTGACGTGACTAACGCTGCGGCCAAGGGCGTGCGCTCCACCAAAGCATGTCTCCCTAAATTCGAACCGGTTCAGGACAAGACATACACGAAGATATCAAGGGAAAGCACGCCGTATGATTGCAGATCGATGCGGCGTGCACCGGATTTATGCGACGCGGCTATAGACCAGATGGTAAAAACGCCCGTCGCACATGCTCATCATCTCATCCGTTAGCACCCGGCCTTCCAGCCGGACGGGGGAAACCAGCGCTTCCTCCACTGCCTCCATCGACGGATAGTCGATTTCCTGCACCATGATGATCGAGGCGGCGTCCGGATCGGTCCGCTCGGTGCGCATCACCCGAACGGCCTGTGCATTCGGCATGCGTTTCCAGACCGGCAGCAATTTTTCCTCGACGATGCGGAAAAACTCCTCCTCCCGGCCAGCGTGAATCCTGCCTTCGAAAATTGCCGAGCGTGTATACATGTTTCCTCCCGAATGATTGCCGACCGAAACAGTTCTGTAGATCGGACTTGCAATGATACCGATAACATGCATTATTGATCCTGCCAAGAACGTGAAACGGTGTCGAACAGAGGAAAATCGATAACCAGCCGAAAACATTGAATTTCATGGGAAATTCATCTGGTTTTGTGCTTTCGCGGTTTCTTGGGAGGAGTTTTTAGTCAATCGCGTTAAAATGTTATCGAGAACATTTTTCGGTTTGCGCAAGGCCGCTGTTCCATTCTGGGCAGCCACTTATAAGGTTGGAGGAGAAACCATGAGCATTTCAAGATTTCTGAAGAACATGACCGTTGCCGTCGGTGTTGCAGCAGCAACGCTTGCGGCCAGCACATCCGCCCATGCCGTATCGCTCAGCGAGATCACGGCGCGCGGCAAGGTCAAGATCGGTGTTCTGACCGGTGCGCCGCCGATGGGCATGGTGGACGAGAAGGGTAATCCTTCCGGTTATGACGTGGATGTCGCCAACCTCATTGGCACCTATCTGTCGCTGCCGGTGGAACTGGTGCCGCTGACACCGCCCGCGCGCATTCCCGCACTTCAGACCGGCAAGGTCGATTTCCTTGTTGCGACGCTTGCGCCGACCGGTGAACGCGCCAAGACCGTGATGTTCACGCAGCCCTACAGCGCCTTCAACATGGACATTATTTCCGGCAAGGACCAGAAGTTCGAAAATCTCGACAGCCTCAAGGGCAAGCGCGTTTCGGTCAATCGCGGTTCCTCGCAGGAAACCGCGCTACGCAAGGCCAATGTCGAAGGTCTCGAAATCGTCGTTTACGAAGACGATTCCACCAGCGCCCAGGCCCTGCTCGCCGGTCAGGTCGATGCCGTCGCACTGCCGTCCACGGTTGGCGAAGCGATCATCAAACAGCGCCCAGAAGCCGGTCTGCAGGTTGGTTTCACCTTCTTCCAGCAGGGCAATTCCATGGCGACCAAGCTTGAGGACTTCGAGCTGCGCCAATGGCTGAACACCTCCATCTACCTCATGAAGATGTCCGGCGATCTCGACCGCATCTCGGTCAAGTGGACCGGCCGTCCGCTGCCGCAATTGCCAAGCTTCTGATTGAGCCTTTCAACGCGCCCGCCGGGAAGATTTTCGGCGGGCCCGGGAAATGTCAACGGAGTGACGCATGTCCTATACATTCCAATTCGGCGCGCTCGCCCAGTATCAGAACGAGATTCTGAACGGCATATGGCTGACGATCAAGCTGTCTGTCATGTCCATCGTGCTCGGCTGCGCTTTCGGCATTCTTTTGGCCTCGCTGCGGTCCATCAATGGTGGCATCGTCCGCATCATCGTGGACGGTTATGTGGAAGTCATCCGCAATACGCCGTTTCTCGTGCAGCTTTTCATCGTCTATTTCGGCCTGCCGGGCCTCGGCTTCAGGGTAGGGGCGGATACGGCGGCGCTGATCGGCATGACGATCAACCTTGCGGCCTATTCGACGGAAATCATCCGCGCCGGCATCGAGGCGGTGCACAAGTCGCAGATCGAGGCGGGCGAGGCGCTCGGCTTCACCAAGTATCAGATCTATCGCCACGTCATCATCGTGCCTGCCATCGCCAAGGTCTATCCCTCGCTGTGCAGCCAGTTCGTGCTGATGATGCTGGCATCGAGCATATGTTCGGCCATTTCCACCCATGAGCTTGCGGCTGCCGCAGCCTTCGTGGAATCGCAGACCTATCGCTCCTTCGAGGTCTATATCGTCGTCACGCTCATCTATCTTGCGCTGGCGCTCAGCCTGCGGCTCATCCTTGCCCTTGTCGGCATGTGGCTGTTCGGCCGCCGCGTTGCCCGCAAGACGATGACCGCCATGCCGGAGGTGCAGTCATGACTCTTCGAACTTTCGGCTGGAACGAATTCGGCTTCCTGCTGACCGCCCTGCAATGGACCGTGCTTCTGACGATCATTGCGCTTATCGGCGGCGGCATTGTCGGCTTCTTCGTGGCGCTCGCCCGCACCTCGAATTTCAAGGCGCTGCGCATTGCCGCCGGCACCTATATTCAGGTGATTCAGGGCATTCCGGTGCTGATGATCCTGTTCCTGTCCTATTACGGCCTCAGCCTTGCCGGGCTGGAACTGCCGCCGCTCTTTGCCGCCGGCGCCTCGATGACGATCTATACATCGGGTTATCTCGCGGAAATCTGGCGCGGCTGCATCCAGGCGGTGCCGAAGCAGCAATGGGAAGCGTCGGAATCGCTGGCGCTGACCCGCGCCCAGCAATATCGCTACGTCATCCTGCCGCAGGCGATCCGCATTTCACTGCCGCCGACCGTCGGTTTTGCCGTTCAGGTCGTCAAGAATACGTCCATCGCATCGATCATCGGTTTCGTCGAACTGGCGAGAGCGGGGCAGCTCATCAACAATGCCACGTTCCAGCCGTTCCGCGTCTTCGTCGCCGTGGCCGTGCTTTATTTCATCGTCTGCTACCCGTTGTCCCAGCTGTCGCGTTGGCTGGAAAGGAGGCTTCATGCCGGAAGTAATCGTTGAAAACGTTCACAAGAGCTTTGGCGCTCTGGAAGTCCTCAAAGGCGTGTCGCTGACGGTCGGCCGCGGTGAAGTTTTCGCCCTCATCGGCCGCTCGGGTTCGGGCAAGAGCACGCTGCTGCGCTGCATGAACGGGCTGGAGAAGATCAATTCGGGCCGCATCGAAATCGCCGGTCATGCGATCGGCGAAGATGCCAAGGCGCTGCGCAAGCTGCGCACCGATGTCGGCATCGTGTTCCAGAGCTACAATCTCTTTCCGCATCTGACGGTCGGCGAAAACATCATGCTCGCGCCGCGCATCGTCAAGGATGTGGCGAAATCGGAAACCAAGGATATTGCCCGCGAAGTTCTGCAACTCGTCGGCCTTTCGGAGAAATTCGATTCCTATCCCGACCAGCTTTCCGGCGGCCAGCAGCAGCGCGTGGCGATTGCCCGTTCGCTCGCCATGCGGCCGAAGGTGATGCTGTTCGACGAGGTGACCTCGGCGCTCGATCCTGAATTGACCGAGGAAGTGCTGACCGTCATGGAAAACCTCGCGAAAGACGGCATGACCATGATCCTCGTCACCCATGAAATGGCCTTTGCGCGCCGCGTGGCGACCGAAACCATCTTCATGCACAAGGGCAAGATCTGGGAACAGGGTCGTTCGTCCGAACTCTTCGCCAACCCGCAAACGCCGGAACTCCGGCAATTCGTCAAGGCCGATGTGAAATAGCTCACCGGCGCAAAGGAAAAATCATGACCACTGAAATCGTGCAACTGTGCCCGCTCATCCCGGCACTGGAAGAGGAACTTGCGCAGCGCTTCACCGTGCATCGCCTGTTCGAGACTGCGGACAAGGCGGCGTACCTTTCCGAAAAGGGCGCGGCGATCCGCGGCGTCGTCACCGGCGGCCATATCGGCCTACCGGCGGATATTGGTGCTGCACTCCCCAATCTTGAAATCGTCGCCATCAACGGCGTCGGTTTCGACAAGGTCGATCTCACTGATGCCAAACGGCGCGGTTTCCGCGTTTCCAATACGCCTGACGTGTTGACGGCGGATGTCGCTGACCTCGCGCTGGGTCTGGTTCTGGCGCAGGCGCGCAAGTTGCCGCAGGCGGACCAGCATGTGCGCACAGGCCAATGGCTGAAGGGCGATATGGGGCTTTCCACCCGCGTGGCCGGCCGCCGTTACGGCATATTCGGCCTCGGCCGCATCGGCCAGGCCATCGCAAAGCGGCTCGAAGGTTTTGATGCGCGCATTTCCTATACTGCCAGAAACCGCCGCGATGTCGCTTATGATTATTACGGCAGTATAGAAGAACTGGCCGCCAATTGTGACGTGCTGATCATCGCCGCTGCCGCCACCGCCGAAACGCGCCATATCGTCAATGCGGATGTGTTGAAGGCCCTTGGTCCCCAGGGCGTGCTCGTCAATGTGGCGCGCGGTTCGCTGGTGGATGAGAAGGCGCTGGTCGAGGCGCTTTCGAACGGCACGATCGGCGGCGCTGCGCTGGATGTCTTCGAGGATGAGCCGCGCGTGCCGGAAGCGCTTTTCGCTTTCGACACCGTCACGCTCGCCCCGCATGTCGGCAGCGGCACGCACCAGACGCGGCGCGCCATGGCTGATCTGGTTCTCGCCAATCTCGATGCCCATTTTGCCGGCAAGGACCTGCCGACGCCGGTGGTGTGAGATATTCTTTTCAAGGAGAACGAAACGCACGGCGCGGCATTTGTCGCGCCGTGCGTTTCGATCTCCGTTCATTGTTCATCATTATATAATATGTATAATCCTACTATTCTGCTTCCTTCCCAAGCGATGAGGCGGAGAGGTGCGTTCCAAAGGCCCGAAGACACCCGTGCAGGACCGGATGTCGCGAAAAAAGCGCGGCATTGCGCCATCTGCTTCTCCTGCGGCAAGCGCAACCGACAATCCCTCTGACCGATATGCGCTTCTGGAGGCCATGATCGATCATGTGCCGGATTTCATCTACGCCAAGGATCTGGAAGGCCGCTTCCTTTTTGCCAATCGCGCAATCGTCACCGAAAACGGTTTCCGCGCGGTGGAGGAGCTGATCGGGCTCACCGACTACGATATTCATGGCGAGGCGGCGCAGCGCGCGGGCATTCCCGATACCGAAGCGCGGGTGATGCGCACCGGGGAACCGGATCTCGGTTACGAGGAACGCGCCATGCGGGGCGATATCGATCGCTGGCTCATGATGTCGCGTGTGCCGCTGAGGGACAAGGCCGGCAACATCATCGGCGTGGTGGGGGCCTCGCGGGATATAACCCAGAAGAAGGCTTCGGAAAGGCTGCTACAGGCGCAGGCGCATATTCTGGAAATGATCGTGGCGGCGGCGCGTATCGAGGATTTTCTCGAAGAATTCGTCAAGGAAATTGAAAATCTCGCAACCGGGCTGGCCTGTGCCGTGCGGGTGTTCGCTGCCGCAGCTGGCGAACCCTCTGTTTATGCCTCGCCCGCGCTTGCGCGGCAGGAGGGGCTGGCCGCGCTCGTTTCCAGCGTCAGCGATCCGGAAAGCCTGCCCCAGCCGGTGGGAAACACGGCCTTTAGCTTCGACATTCCCGCAAGCGAAGGCAAGGCGCATGGCTTCGTCTGGTGCATGCTGGCCGGCCGCAAGCCGGATGCGGAACTGGTGGAATTCATCGGCGCGGCTGCGCGCATGGCGGGTCTGGCGATCGACCGCAAAAGGGCGGCGGAACACATCGCCTTTCTGGCGGATCACGATATGCTGACCCGGCTGCCGAACCGCCGCTTCCTGGATACAAGACTGCCGGAAATACTGGCGGCGGCGACAAAAGCGAACCGAAGGGTCGGCATCGGATTTCTCGATCTCGACAATTTCAAGCAGATCAACGATACGCTCGGCCACAGCATCGGCGATGAGCTGCTGTCGAAGACCGCCGGGCGCATCGCGAAAAGCCTTCGGCGAGACGATCTCGTTCTCAGGGTCGGCGGGGATGAGTTCGTCATCATTCTCGAAGAGCGCAGGGACGATGTCGAAACCCGTCTGCGCAGCATCCGGGCCGCGGTCTCGCAGCCGTTGCGCATCGGCAATTACGATATCAAGATTACATGCAGCATCGGCATGGCCTTTTTCCCCGAACATGGGGAAACCACCGCGGAAATCGTCGCGGCGGCCGATCTTGCCATGTATGACGCCAAGCATAACGGGCGCGACAGCATCGCCACCTTCACGCCGAACATGGCGGACGATCTGCGGAAGAAATTCACCCGCATCGAGGAATTGCGCAAGGCGGTTGAAAGGGACGAATTCGTCCTGCATTTCCAGCCGCAGGTCGATCTCGTCAGCGGCCGCATCAGCGGGGTCGAGGCGCTGGTGCGCTGGCAGCATCCGGTGGAAGGTCTGCTGGGGCCTGCCGAATTCATCGGCCTTGCGGAAGAGACCGGCCTGATCGTGGAACTTGGGGAAAGCATCCTCAACAAAGCGTGCCGTCAGGCGCAGGCATGGGCTGCGGCGGGCCTCTCGCCGGTCAAGATGGCCGTCAATATCTCGCCGCGGCAGTTTCAGGGCGGGCTGGTGCAGCAGATCCGCTCGGTGCTGAAGGAAACCGGCCTTGCGCCATCCATGCTCGAAATCGAAATCACCGAGACGCTCATCATTCAGGATGTCGATACATCGGTGCGGATCATGCGCGCCATAAAACAGATGGGCGTCAGCCTGGCGCTGGACGATTTCGGCATCGGTTATTCCTGTCTCGGCATGCTGAAGACATTCCCGCTATCCTGCATGAAGATCGACCGCTCGTTCCTGACGCACCTGCCGGGAAAAACCAAGGATAGCGCCATCGTTTCGATCATGATCCAGCTTGCCGGGTCTCTCGGCATCGATGTCATTGCCGAAGGTGTGGAAACCAGCGAGCAGGCGACATTTCTGCGTAACGCCGGCTGCCCCTATGGGCAGGGTTATTATTTCAGCCGCCCGGTGCCGGCAGAGGCGATCGCAGACATGCTGGCGAAGATGGCATTATTGCCCACCGGCTTATCCCAAAGCACCCTCTAGGCCGCTTCGGCGACGCTCCGGATCGGCCCGGTACGGTTTGCCTGATGAGGGCGAGCGGCGTCGTCCAATGCGGTATCGATTACATTTCCTGCGGCCCGGCCCGCAATGAAAACCGCCTCGTTATCCGGGGGGCAGGCGCGCGTGGGCGCCCCCTGATATCAAAGAGGATGCTATTTTATAATTATATAATTTGCTATTTAATAGAATATTTATTTAGTAATTTATTTGATTATTTGAGAATAAATCTCAAAAATATTATATTTTGAATTGTTAATTTGTTGTAATTTTACTACGTAATTTGACTGTGTACTTTATTTGTATTTGTATTTCACCGATTTAAATTGCGAGTCCGCGGCAACTTCTGTCATTTGCTGAATCAGCGCAGGGAAGCGGGCGGCAGGGAAAGACCAGCCCTCAAATTTGCGCATTCGTTGAAAAATTTTTGACTGGAGATTACAAATGAACATCAAGAGCCTTTTGATCGGCTCCGCTGCCGCTCTCACGGCAGTATCCGGCGCACAGGCCGCTGACGCCATCGTCGCTGCCGAGCCCGAGCCCATGGAATATGTTCGCGTCTGCGACGCTTTCGGCACCGGCTTCTTCTACATCCCCGGCACCGAAACCTGCCTGAAGTTCGACGGTTACATCCGTTTCCAGACCGACTTCGGTCGTGACCAGTCCGGCACCTCTGACTGGGATTCGTTCACGCGCGCCCAGTTCAACGTCGACACCCGTTCGGACACCGAGCTCGGCGCTCTGCGCGGCTACTTCGGTTTCCGCGGCCAGGCCGATAACGACACCGACCGTAACGTCGTTCTCGATCAGGCTTTCATCGAACTCGCAGGCCTGAAGGTCGGTTTCTACTACAACTGGTGGGACGATGGTCTCTCCGGCGAGTATGACCAGCTCAGCTCCAACCGCACCCGTCTGAACGCTATCCGTTACACCTACGACGCTGGCTCCTTCTATGCTGGTGTTGCAGTTGAAGAACTCGAAGGCTCGCGTAAGGGCACTTCCGAACTCGGCGTTCTGAAGGGCGGCAAGTTCAAGACCAATACGAACGATGTTGGCGTCAGCGCTATCATCGGCGCCAAGTTCGGCGGCGTTAAGGCCAACCTGCTCGGCGGTTACGACACGAACCAAGAAAACGGTGCTATCCGTGCAATCGTCACGGCTGACATTGGTCCTGGCACGCTTGGCCTTTCCGGTGCTTGGGCTTCTGGTGCAAACTACTACTATGAAGAATCCGAATGGACGGTTGCTGCTGAATACGCCATCAAGGCAACTGATAAGCTGACGATCACCCCCGGCTTCCAGTACTTCGGCACGATCGATATCGGCGCTAACAACGATTTCGTTGGCGACCGCGATGCATGGCGCGCTGGCGTAGCCGTTGGCTACAAGATCACCTCGGGCTTCTCCACGCTCGCTTCGGTTACCTATCAGGACGTAGACGGTCGTGAAGGCGTAAACGGTGGCGGCGACAAGTGGACCGGTTTCGTTCGCCTGCAGCGTTCGTTCTAATAGTCCAAATAAAAAAGCATAATCGGGTTAGGCCACTCAGATCCACCCCGTTTCCGAACGGGTGAGTACTAGCTCCAGTCAAAGTTCCTGACATGATGTCAGGTTTGCTCCCCGGACCTATCAGGCCGGGGAGTTTTTATTTGTTCTGATAGCTGGACGGGGCAGTTCCCTTTTGACAGCTGGAAATGCGAAGAGGCCCGGGACCTTCCGTGGCTCCCGGCAACCTGGCGCAAAAATCGACCTTCTCAAGGTGAGGAGTGATTGAGGAATTGTCTTCAATATGATATTTTATTGTATACAATAAATCAGGTACTGCCATGGAATTCGATTTTACCGCGCTTGAACCGCAGAGCCGTTATCGTTTGCTGACCAATTTTATCGGCCCGCGACCGATAGCGCTTGTCACGACGCGTTCGCCCGCCGGCCACAACAATGCCGCGCCGATGAGCTTTTTCAACGTTTTCTCCCATGATCCGCCGATCGTTGTTCTCGGTATCCAGCCACGTGTGACGGGCGAGGAGAAGGATACGATGGCCAATATTCGCCGCACCGCCGAATTTGTCATCAACATGGTCGATATGGCCCTGTCCGAACAGATGCTGGTCTGCGGCCTCGGCTTCGACAGCGAGGTGGATGAACTTTCGATTGCCGGGTTGACGGCGACACCCTGTAGCAAGATCGATGCGAGCTTTGCGGCGGAATCGCCCTGCGCCTTCGAGTGCCGTGTGGAGCGTTTGATCGATTATCCGCGCCGTACCCTGGTTTTGGGGGAGGTGGTGCACATGCATGTTCACAAGGATTGCCTCGACGCGGAGGGGCGTTATGTCGATCCGGACCGATATCAGCCGATCGCGCGCCTGCACGCCGACAATTATATCAGCTCGGATCGCCAGTTTGTCCTCAAGGCGCCCCCGATCACCGACTTCATCAAGCCGGACGGTGCGTGAATGCCTTGACGGGTGAGGCAGGGCCGCGGCGAGGTCGAGCCGATGCCCATGTTTGCCCGGGCGGGGCGGAATCCACGCGTGCCGTCCGCACGCAGTTTGCAGGGAAACACTGGAAGCCATTTGCGGGCCTCTCCGTCCCGTTCTAGTGTTCTTCTGCGCGCAGCATCCGCATGGTCGCGAGTGACGCGGGAGGACGCATGATCGACAAGCTGGAATTTTTCATTGCACTGGCGCGGGCAGAACATTTCGGCCGCGCGGCGGAGGAGTGCGGCGTTTCGCAGCCCAGTCTCTCGGCGGCGATCCGGCAGCTGGAGGACCAGCTTGGCGTCGTCCTCGTGGTGCGCGCGGCGCGTTATCAGGGGCTGACGCCGGAGGGCCAGCGGGTGCTCGAATGGGCGCGTCGCATCGTCGCCGATGCGCGCACCATGCGCGAGGAGATGCGCGCGGCGCGCAAGGGTCTGGCGGGTCACATCCGGCTCGCAGTCATTCCGACGGCGCTTGCGATGGTGCCGCGACTGACGGAATCCTTTCAGGCGCGGCATCCCGATGTCACTTTTTCCGTGACGTCGCGCACCTCGCTGCAGGTTTTGAGCCAGATCGAAAACCTCGAGATCGATGCGGGAATCAGCTATCTCGACAACGAACCGCTGGGTCGTGTGACCACGGTGCCGCTTTATTCGGAGCGATATCACCTGATTGCAGCAGCCGGAACGCCGCTCGCCGATCAGGAAAGCGTTACCTGGAGGCAGGTTTCAGGTCTTAGGTTATGCCTATTGACTTCGGATATGCAGAACCGCCGCATCATCAACAAGCATATGGCTGAAGCGGGGGTGGAGGTGAAACCGACATTGGAGTCCAACTCCATGATTGTGCTGTTTTCACATATCCGAACAGGACAATGGGCTTCAATAATGCCGCGTAACATAGCGGAATCATTTGGTTTTCCAAAGCAGATCAGAATGATACCGATTACCGAGCCGGATGCGGAACATTTGGTGGGATTGATCGCGACCCATCGCGAACCACATACGCCGCTTGTTTCCGCGCTTCTTCATGAGGCGCGTCAGCGCGCAGCGGCGATGGTTTTTGATAGGAATTTCCTATCGGGCGACGAAAACACATTATTGACCTGATCCGGCCGGCCTCGCCATTCTCCCGGACGACGCAGGGACTGCGCAGGCTCTGAAACATGCGCCGCTCGCCGTACCTGCCCCTGTCGGTTTGGGAGGACTGGCTTATGAATATCCGTGCGGTTGCCGCAGATGAGGCGGCCCGTGTCTCCGCTATCATTGATGACTGTCTCCATCTGGAGGGGCCGTTGCTACCCATCCTGCACGCGATGCAGGAGGAATTCGGCTACATCCCGGAAAGCGCCAAGCAGATCATTGCATCCGCACTGAACATATCGCGCGCCGAGGTTCATGGCGTCGTGACCTTCTATCCCGATTTTCGCGATCATCCGTCCGGTCGGCATGTTTTGAAGCTCTGTCGCGCCGAGGCTTGCCAGTCGATGGGTGGCGAGCCTCTTGCGGAAACCATCAAGTCCCGGCTTGGCCTTGACTGGCATGAAACCGCCGCCGACGGTTCCGTCACGCTGGAGCCGGTTTTCTGCCTCGGGCTCTGTGCGCAGGCGCCGGCGCTGATGCTGGATGGCGAGCTTCATGCAAGACTGGATGAGCACTGTCTCGGCGACATTCTGGCGGAGGCGCGCCGATGAGTGTCACCGTTTTTGTTCCGGGCGATTCCGCCGCCCTTGCCGTTGGCGCAGACCGCGTGGCCGACGCCATCGTCCGTGAGGCGGCCAGCCGCAATCTCGATGTGCATATTGTCCGTAACGGTTCGCGCGGCATGCTCTGGCTTGAAGTGCTGGTGGAAGTGCGCAGCGAACATGGCCGCATCGCCTACGGGCCGGTCAAGGCCGGCGACGTTGCTTCGCTTTTCGATGCGGATTTTCTCACCGGCGGCGCGCATCGTCTCTGTCTCGGGCCGACAAAGGACATTCCGTTCCTGAAAAGCCAGACGCGCCTGACATTTGCCCGCTGCGGCGTTACCGATCCCCTGTCGCTGGAGGACTATCGCGCCTATCAGGGCTTGAAAGGCCTCGAAAAAGCCGTCGCCATGGCGCCGCTCGACATAGTCGCTCAGGTGACCGAAAGCGGCCTGCGCGGACGTGGTGGGGCGGGTTTCCCGACCGGTATCAAATGGAAGACTGTCGCCGATGCGGTGGCAGACCAGAAATATATCGTCTGCAATGCGGACGAGGGCGATAGCGGCACCTTCGCCGACCGCATGATCATGGAAGGCGATCCCTTCGTGCTGATCGAAGGCATGGCGATTGCCGGCCTCGCCGCCGGCGCGACGAAAGGCTTCATCTATACGCGCTCGGAATATCCTTATGCCATCAAGGTCATGGAGCAGGCGATCGAGATCGCCCGCCGCGAAGGCATCATCGGCCCGTCCGTGCTCGGTTCCGGCCGTGCTTTTGACATGGAAGTCCGCATGGGCGCCGGCGCCTATGTCTGCGGCGAGGAAACCTCGCTTCTGAACAGTCTGGAAGGCAAGCGCGGCACCGTGCGCGCCAAGCCGCCGCTGCCTGCTTTGCAGGGCCTGTTCGGCAGGCCCACCGTCGTCAACAATGTGATCTCGCTCGCCTCCATTCCAGTCATCATGGATCGCGGCGCGGCCTTTTATCGCGATTTCGGCGTCGGCCGTTCGCATGGCACCATCCCCATCCAGCTTGCCGGAAACATCAGGCATGGCGGTCTCTACGAAACCGCCTTCGGCCTGCCGCTCGGACAGCTGGTCAATGACATCGGCGGCGGCACGATCACCGGCCGCCCGGTCAAGGCGGTGCAGGTGGGCGGTCCGCTCGGGGCCTATTTCCCGGTTTCGCTGTTCGACACGATCTTCGACTATGAAGCCTTTACCGCCGCTGGCGGCCTCATCGGGCATGCCGGCATCGTGGTGTTTGACGATACTGCCGACATGCTGCATCAGGCGCGGTTCGCGCTGGAATTCTGCGCCGTCGAAAGCTGCGGCAAGTGCACACCCTGCCGCATCGGCTCCACACGCGGCGTCGAGACGGTGGACAGGATCGCGCTCGGCATCGAGCGGGAGAAAAATACGGCGCTCCTCGCAGACCTCTGCGAAACCATGAAATTCGGTTCGCTCTGTGCGCTCGGCGGTTTCACGCCCTATCCCGTCATGAGCGCGCTCCGGCATTTCCCTGATGATTTTGCCCCCACCCCACGGGTTGAAGCGGCGGAGTAAGACCATGGCCCTTGTGACAGAATTCGACTATGGAACCCCGAAATCCCGCGCGACCGACATGGTGACGCTCACCATCGACGGCAGGCAGGTGACCGTGCCGGCCGGAACCTCGATCATGCGCGCCTCGCGCGAAGCGGGCATCGATGTTCCCAAACTCTGCGCCACCGACATGGTTGACGCCTTTGGTTCCTGCCGCCTCTGTCTGATCGAGGTGGAGGGCCGCAATGGCACTCCCGCCTCCTGCACCACGCCCGTCGCCCCCGGTCTCGTCGTGCACACGCAGACCGAGCGGCTGAAGCAGATCCGCAAGGGCGTGATGGAGCTTTATATCTCCGACCACCCGCTCGACTGTCTGACCTGCGCCGCCAATGGCGATTGCGAGCTGCAGGACATGGCCGGCGCCGTTGGCCTGCGCGATGTGCGTTACGGTTATGAAGGCGACAACCACGTCAAGGCCCGCACCGGCGATGGCGATCTCAATGCCCGCTGGATGCCGAAGGACGAAAGCAATCCCTATTTCACCTATGATCCTTCCAAATGCATCGTCTGTTCCCGCTGCGTGCGCGCCTGCGAGGAAGTGCAGGGCACCTTCGCGCTGACGATCGAAGGCCGTGGTTTTGAAAGCCGGGTGTCGCCCGGTGCGCATGAGGCGTTCCTCGATTCCGACTGCGTTTCCTGCGGCGCCTGCGTGCAGGCCTGTCCCACCGCGACGCTCACCGAAAAATCGGTGATCGAGATCGGCCAGCCGGAGCATTCGCTGGTCACGACCTGCGCCTATTGCGGTGTCGGCTGCTCCTTCAAGGCGGAAATGCGCGGTGAAGAGCTGGTGCGCATGGTGCCGTGGAAGGACGGGCAGGCCAATCGCGGCCATTCCTGCGTCAAGGGCCGCTTCGCTTATGGTTATGCCACCCACAGGGACCGCATTCTCAACCCGATGATCCGCGAAAAGATCAGCGATCCATGGCGGGAAGTCACATGGGAGGAGGCCTTCTCCCATGTCGCGTCGGAGTTCCGGCGTATTCAGGGTCAATATGGCCGGGAATCCATCGGCGGCATCACCTCGTCTCGCTGCACGAACGAAGAAACCTTCCTCGTGCAGAAACTCATCCGTGCCGGTTTCGGCAATAACAACGTCGATACCTGCGCCCGCGTCTGCCATTCGCCGACGGGTTATGGTCTCGGCCAGGCTTTCGGCACCTCCGCCGGCACGCAGAATTTCGACAGTGTCGAGCAGTCCGACGTGGTGCTGGTCATCGGCGCCAATCCGACGGATGGACATCCGGTTTTCGGTTCGCGGCTGAAGAAGCGGCTGCGCCAGGGCGCAAAACTGATCGTCATCGATCCGCGCCGCATCGATCTCGTCCGCACGCCGCATGTGGAGGCGTCCTTCCATCTGCCGCTGAAGCCCGGAACCAACGTTGCGGTGCTGACTTCGCTTGCGCATGTCATCGTCACGGAAGGGCTGTTCAACGAAGCCTTCATCCGCGAGCGCTGTGACTGGTCGGAATTCGAGGATTGGGCCGCTTTCGTTGCGGAACCCCAGCACAGCCCGGAAGAAACCGAAAGCTTCACCGGTGTGCCGGCGGAAGAGGTGCGCGGCGCCGCACGTCTTTATGCCAAGGGCGGCAATGGCGCCATCTATTACGGGCTCGGTGTCACCGAACACAGCCAGGGGTCCACCACGGTGATGGCGATCGCCAACCTCGCCATGGCGACCGGCAATATCGGCCGTCCCGGCGTGGGGGTCAATCCGCTGCGGGGGCAGAACAATGTGCAGGGCTCCTGTGACATGGGGTCTTTCCCGCATGAGCTTCCGGGTTACCGGCATATTTCCGACGATGCGACGCGCGACGTCTTCGAAAAACTCTGGGGCGTGAAGCTCAATAACGAGCCGGGGCTGCGTATCCCCAACATGCTCGATGCGGCCGTGGATGGCAGCTTCAAGGGCATCTACATTCAGGGCGAGGATATTCTCCAGTCGGATCCGGATACGAAGCATGTTTCGGCCGGTCTCGCCGCCATGGAATGTGTCGTGGTGCACGATCTCTTCCTGAACGAGACGGCGAATTACGCGCATGTCTTCCTGCCGGGTTCCACCTTCCTCGAAAAGGACGGCACCTTCACCAATGCCGAGCGCCGCATCAACCGCGTGCGCAAGGTCATGTCACCGAAAAACGGTTATGCAGACTGGGAAGTGACACAGAATCTGGCGCAGGCCATGGGGCTTGCATGGAACTACGCCCATCCGTCCGAGATTATGGACGAAATCGCCGCGACGACGCCAAGTTTCGCCAATGTCTCCTATACCTATCTGGAAGAGAAGGGCTCGGTGCAGTGGCCCTGCAACGAAAAATTCCCTGAGGGTTCGCCGATCATGCATGTGGACGGTTTCGTGCGCGGCAAGGGCAAGTTCATCCGCACCGAATATGTGGCCACGGACGAACGCACGGGGCCGCGTTTCCCGCTGCTGCTCACCACCGGCCGCATCCTGTCGCAATACAATGTCGGCGCGCAGACACGGCGCACGGAAAACGTCGTCTGGCATGAGGAGGATCGGCTCGAAATCCATCCGCATGATGCCGAACAGCGTGGCGTGAAGGATGGCGACTGGATCAAGCTCGCCAGCCGCTCGGGCGACACGACGCTGAGAGCGCTGATTACCGACCGTGTGGCGCCGGGCGTGGTCTATACAACCTTCCACCATCCCGGTACGCAGGCGAACGTCATCACCACGGATTTTTCGGACTGGGCGACCAATTGTCCGGAATACAAGGTGACGGCAGTGCAGGTCTCGCCCTCCAACGGGCCGACGGAATGGCAGGAAGAATATGACGCGCTCGGCCGCCGTGCGCGGCGGATTTCTGGCAAGCTCGAAGCCGCGGAATAATTGCGGGCCGGGTCTCTCCCGGCCTTCTCACATGGAGGCGCTGGCGGTGAACCGGCGCGGGGGATGAGGTCATGCTGCTCAATCACACGGATGAAAAGCTGGTGAGGATGGCGAACCAGATCGCGACGTTTTTCCTGTCGCAGCCGGAGAATATCCGTATCGAAGGGGTCGCCACCCATATCAACAAGTTCTGGGAGCCGCGCATGCGCCGCCGCTTCTTCGAAATGGTGGATGCCGGCGCCGGCGAGTTTCTGCCGCTCGTGCTTGCGGCATCCGCAAAGATCAGAAGGCCCGATGCGTCGGTCGCCGCTGCCGCGGGGCCTGGCGGCGACGCGACGGGTGCACCGGGCGGCAAGGGGGCGATGGCCGGCGGGTCCCTTTCCGAGCCGAGCGTACCGGAAACGACGCGGGCCTGAGCCTGGCGGCTGCAGATCAAGCGTGTCGCCGCGCGGGGGACGTTCGGCGACATGAATAGTCGCCTGGCGGGGCGAATGGGAAATGTCCAGACATCCACGAGGGAGGTAATGTCGATGGCAGTAGCAGGCGTAACGGCGGGAGAGGCGGCGCAGGCCGGATTGTTGGACCGCGAAAGAATAATCGCAAGGCCGGGTTTCAATCGCTGGCTGGTGCCGCCGGCAGCCCTGGCAATCCATTTATGCATCGGCATGGCCTATGGCTTCAGCGTCTTCTGGCTGCCGCTGTCGAAGGCGCTGCCGGCGACGGACCCAAGCTGCTCCAGCCTCACCCTCATGGGGGCGCTGTTCACCACGCAGTGCAACTGGCGTGTGGCCGATCTCGGCTGGATTTACACGCTGTTCTTCGTTCTTCTCGGTTGCTCGGCTGCCATCTGGGGCGGCTGGCTGGAACGGGTCGGACCGCGCAAGGCGGGCTTCGTCTCCGCCTGCTGCTGGTGCGGCGGCATTCTCGTTGCGGCGCTCGGCGTCATGACGCACCAGCTGTGGCTGATGTGGCTGGGCGCGGGTGTCATCGGCGGGGTCGGTCTCGGCCTTGGTTATATTTCGCCGGTGTCGACCCTGATCAAATGGTTTCCGGACCGTCGCGGCATGGCGACGGGCATGGCCATCATGGGCTTCGGCGGCGGGGCGATGATCGGCGCGCCGCTCGCCAACCTGTTGATGAACATCTTCAAGACCGACACGTCCGTCGGCGTCTGGCAGACTTTCGTCGTCATGGCGCTGATCTATTTCGCCTTCATGATGGCGGGCGCCTTCGGTTATCGAATCCCGCCAGCCGGCTGGCGTCCGGAAGGCTGGACGGCGCCGGCCGCCAAAAGCGCGATGATAACCCACCGGCATGTGCACCTGCGCGACGCGCACAAGACGCCGCAATTCTGGCTGATCTGGGCGGTGCTGTGCCTTAACGTCTCAGCGGGCATCGGGGTTATCGGCATGGCCTCGCCCATGCTGCAGGAAATCTTCGCGGGCTCGCTCATCGGCCTGCCGGGCGTTGGTTTCGCCGATCTCGATGCCGGCCAGAAGGCCCAGATCGCGGCCATTGCCGCCGGTTTCACCGGGCTGCTCTCGCTGTTCAATATCGGCGGGCGCTTCTTCTGGGCGTCGATGTCCGACAGGATCGGGCGCAAGAACACCTATTTCTGCTTCTTCATTCTCGGCATCATCCTTTATGCGCTGGCGCCGACGCTTGCGACGATGGGCAACAAGGCGCTGTTCGTTCTGGCCTTCGGCATCATCCTCTCCATGTATGGCGGCGGTTTCGCAACCATTCCCGCCTATCTCGCCGATATTTTCGGGACACAGTTCGTGGGCGCAATCCATGGCCGCCTGCTGACCGCATGGGCGACGGCCGGCATCGCCGGACCCGTTGTCGTCAACTACATCCGCGAGGCGCAGATCGCGGCGGGTGTGGCTCCCGGGCCGGCGCTCTATACCAGCACCATGTATATTCTGGCGGGCATGCTGGCCATCGGCCTTGTCGCCAATGCCTTCGTCCGCCCGCTTGCCGACAAGTGGTTCATGTCCGATGCGGAGGTTGCCGCCTTGCAGGCGAAGACGGCTGCCGCCAATGCCGGGCCCACAGGCTCCTTCGGTATCGGGCGCGGCGGGCTCGATGCCAAGGCGGCCCTTGCCTGGGCTGCGGTCGGCATTCCGCTTCTCTGGGGCGTGTGGGTGACGGTGAGGAGCAGCCTTGCGCTGTTCGGTTGAGCGTCAACATCGTCGAAACTATCCGGGCAGCCCTTCGGCTGCCCGGTTTCGTTTGAGCTCCACGATCCCGGGCGGCCCGGTCGGGAAACCATAATCCCGACCCCGACACTCGCCACCCTGTCCGACCCGACGCAGGGATTCCGCTTCTCACGCATGCTGTCTGCCCATATTTTGAGCGCATGTGTTTGTCGCTCAGAAATGAGCTTGACGCTTGCGCAAATTTATCACCAAATGAACCAATATAAGATTGGTTCGATAAAATGGTGCGGCGTGACTGCAAACCCCAACGATAATTCCAATTACGCCCTGGCGAAGCTGCGGGAGTACATCCGGACGAATCAACTCGCGAGGGATGGCAAGCTGCCGACGGAGCGGGCTTTTGCGGAGGCCCTGAATGTCGGCCGTCGCTCCATTCGCCGCGCCCTTGAGGTTCTGGAAGCCGAAGGCCTGATCTGGCGCCGGCAGGGGGCTGGAACCTTTTTGGGTGAAAAGCCGGATGATTGGTCCGCGCAGGTCACCGAACTCGTTGCCGGCACGGATTTCATGGAAATCATGGAAGTGCGCCTCAGGATCGAACCGCAGCTGGCACAGCTCGCGGCCATGCGCGCCAAGCCCGCCGAAGTGGAGCGCATGCGCGCGCTTGTGGAAAAAACCGGGCAGAGCACCGATGCGGACGCCAAGGAGCTGTGGGACGGTTCGCTTCACCGCCAGATCGCCCAGAGCGCCGGCAACAAGCTCTTCCTGTCGATTTTCGATGTCATCAACCGCGTTCGCCAGGACGATGCCTGGCAATCGATCCGCGAACTTGCGCGGCGCAGCGGCACGAATGGTAGGGCGTCTTTCGAGCAGCACCTGGCCATCGTCGATGCCATAGCCGACCGCGATCCGGCCAGGGCCGGTGAAGCGATGCGCCAGCATCTTCTCATGCATCAGGAAAGGCTGATCCGCGCCACCTCGCTCGGCTTTCTGGAGGAGAAGACCGAAGAGGACGCCGCCGCCGGCAGCAGGGGGGATGCCGACAATCCGCTTACTCCGGCTTCATAAGCCGCAGAACCGACCTGTCGGCCATTCAGGCCGGCCAATGAAAATAAAATAAAACAAAGACAACCACACCAGAGGAACGAACATGAAGAAAACCCAGACATTCACCGCTGCGCTGTTGGCAGGCGCATTCCTGGCGACGCCGGCGCTGTCGTCCGAATTGCGCATCGGCCTCAATGACGACGCCGACGTTCTCGATCCCGCGCAATCGCGCACCTTCGTCGGCCGCATCGTCTACACCGCGATGTGCGACAAGCTGGTGGATATTTCGCAGGACATGAAGATCGTGCCGCAGCTTGCCACCGAATGGGCGTGGTCGGAAGGCGGCAAGGTGCTGACCATGAAGATCCGCGATGGCGTCAAGTTCCACGATGGCGAGACGCTGGATGCGGCCGCCGTCGTCGCCACCATCGAGCGCAACATGACGCTGCCGGAATCGCGCCGCAAGAGCGAGCTGTCCTCGGTCGAGAAGGTCGAGGCGACCGGGCCGCTGGAAGTGAAGTTCACGCTGAAGACGCCTGACGTCACCCTGCTGGCGCAGCTTTCCGACCGCGCCGGCATGATCGTTGCGCCGAAAGCGGCCAAGGAACTGGGCGCCAATTTCGGCTCCAAGCCGGTCTGCGCCGGCCCGTTCAAATTTGTCGAGCGCATCCAGCAGGACCGTATCGTGCTGGAGAAATTCGCCGATTATTGGGACAAGGACAAGATCCTCGTTGACAAGATCGTCTATCTGCCGATCCCCGATACCACGGTAAAGCTTGCAAACCTTCGCGCCGGCGACCTCGACATCGCCGAACGCATTTCAGCGTCAGATGCGGAATCCGTCAGGAACGACCCCAAGTTGACCTATGCCGATGTGATCGGTCCCGGTTACATGGCCATGTATGTCAACATGAACAATGGCGCGCGTGCGGATAATCCGCTCGGCAAGGACAAGCGCCTGCGGCAGGCTTTCTCCTATGCTATCGACCGCGAGGCCATCGGCCAGATCGTCTTTGAAGGCACGTCCAAGGGCGGCAATCAGGCTTTCCCGCCGACAAGCCCCTGGTTCAACCAGGACCTGCCGGTGCCGCCGCGCGATATCGACAAGGCCAAGCAGCTGATGAAGGAGGCGGGTTACGAGACGCTCGACGTCGAGCTTCAACACGCCAACAACACCACGCAGACGCAGATGATGCAGGTCATCCAGTCCATGGCGGCCGAAGCCGGTTTCAACGTCACCCTGAAGGCGACCGAATTCGCGACGCTTCTGTCCGAACAGACCGCCGGCAATTACCAGCTCAGCCGTTCCGACTGGTCGGGGCGTATCGATCCCGATGGCAACCTGCACCAGTTCGTCACCTGCAAGGGCGGCATCAACGATGTGAAATATTGCAACCCGGAAGTCGACAAGCTGCTGAACGAGGCCCGCGCCTCCACCGACGATGCGGTCCGCAAGGAAAAATACGATGCCGCAAGCGTCATCCTCAACGATGACATGCCGATCATCTATCTCGGTCACCAGCCCTATGCCTATGCCATCTCCAACAGGGTCAAGGGTTGGGCGCCGTCGCCCGATGGCATGATCCGCCTTCTCGGCGTTTCCAAGGACTGACCGCTTCGCATAGGCCGCACGGCTCGCTGTGCGGCCCCCAGACCGGACCCAAACGGGGGCAATGCCATGCCTGTTTACATCGGCAAGCGACTGCTGGTCGCGATCCCGACGCTTCTGATCATTTCCATCTTCGTTTTCTCGCTGCAGAAACTTTTGCCGGGCGATCCGGTGCTTGCCATGGCGGGCGAGGAACGCGATCCCGCGACGATTGAATTCTTGCGCGAGAAATATCGCCTCAACGACCCCGTGCCGCTGCAATATGTCAACTGGCTGGGCGGCGTGGTGACGGGCGATTTCGGTATTTCGCTGCGCACCAACCAGCCGGTGCTGGAACTGATCGGCCAGAAGCTGCCGGTCACCATTCAGCTGGCTGTCATGGCGATGTTCTTTGCCATGGTCATCGGCATTCCCATCGGCATTCTGGCCGCCGTCAAGAAGAATACGTGGATCGACTATACGGCCAATATCGTGGCGCTTTCCGGCCTTTCGATCCCGAATTTCTGGCTCGGCATCATGCTGATCCTGCTGGTCTCGGTGAAACTCGGCTGGCTGCCGGCATCCGGTTATGAATCGATCTTCGTCGACCCGGTCCGTTCCATCGAAACCATGATCATGCCGGCCTTCGTGCTGGGCAACGCGCTTGCGGCGACGCTGATGCGCCATACACGTTCGGCGATGGTGGCGGTGTTGAGTTCCGACTATATCCGCACCGCCCGCGCCAAGGGGCTTTCGCCGCGCGAGATCATCCTGTCGCATAGTTTCCGCAACGCGCTGCTGCCGGTCATCACGCTGCTGGCGCTGCTGTTCGGTGAATTGCTGGCCGGGGCGGTCCTGACGGAGCAGATATTCACCATTCCCGGCTTCGGCAAGATGACGGTCGATGCGGTGTTCACCCGCGATTATGCCGTCGTGCAGGGCATCGTTCTTTGCACCGCCGTCGGTTTCATCCTCATGAACCTTCTTGCCGATATTGCCTATGTCCTGCTCAACCCCCGCCTCAGGGCGACGATCTGAGGCCCCGATATCATGACCGTTCTCGATCAAAACCTCTCCGTAGCGGTAACGCGGCAGGAAAGCCGCGCCTGGAAGAAGATGAAGCGCAACAAATCGGCGCTTGTCGGCATGGTCATCGTGCTGTTCTTCGCCGTCCTTGCCATAGCCGCGCCGATCCTGCCGATTGCCGACCCGGTTACGACCAGCTGGTCGGCCATCCGCAAGGCGCCCTCGGCGGCCCACTGGCTCGGCACCGATGATCTCGGCCGCGATATTCTCTCGCGCATGATCTATGGCGCGCGCGCCTCGCTGATGGCCGGCGTCGTCTCGGTGATGATCGCCGTGGTCATCGGCGTGCCCTTCGGCCTGATTTCCGGCTATTTCGGCGGCTGGGTGGATATGGTCATATCCCGTATCACCGAAGCGCTGCTGGCCATGCCCTTCCTCATCATGGCGATTGCGCTCGCAGCCTTCCTCGGGCCGAGCCTCACCAATGCCATGATCGCGATTGGTCTTTCCGCCATGCCGATTTTCGTGCGGTTGACGCGTGGGCAGGTGCTGGCGGTCAAGATGGAGGATTATGTCGAGGGCGCAAGGTCGATCGGCCTCAACCACGTCGACATCATGACGCGTTACATCCTGCCAAATGTCTTCGCCCCCATCATCGTGCAGGCGACCCTGACGGTCGCCACCGCCATCATTGCGGAGGCGAGCCTCTCTTTCCTCGGCCTTGGCCAGCAGGCGCCGGCGCCTTCCTGGGGTTCGATGCTGAACACCGCGAAGAATTTCCTCAGCCAGGCGCCGTGGATGACGATGTGGCCCGGCATCGCCATCTTCCTCGTCGTCATCGGTTTCAATCTTCTGGGCGACGGCCTGCGCGATGCGCTCGATCCGCGCGAAGCATGATTTTTTACAAGGAATATCGGAATGACTGAATTCACCACACGCCCTGAAATCCTTGGCACCTTCGGCGTCGTCACCTCAACGCACTGGATCGCCTCGGCTGTTGGCATGGCGATCCTCGAAAAGGGTGGCAATGCTTTCGACGCCGCCGTCGCCACCGGCTTCGTTCTGCAGATCGTGGAACCGCATCTCTGCGGCCCGGGCGGCGACATGCCCGCCGTATTCTATTCGAAAAAGACGGACAAGGTGGAAGTCATCTGCGCACAGGGCCCGGCCCCGAGCGGGGCGACCATTGAACATTATACCTCGGAAGGGCTGAAGCTGATCCCCGGCGACGGGTTGCTGGCCACCGTCATTCCCGGCGCCTTCGACGGCTGGATGCTGATGCTGCGCGATTATGGCACGATGAGCGTGCGCGAGGTGCTGGAACCCGCCATCTATTATGCCGAGCACGGGCACCCGACGCTGCCGCGCGTCTCCGCCACCATCAAGGGGCTGGCGGATTTCTTCGAGAAGGAATGGCCGACATCCCATGAGACATGGCTGCCGGGCGGTGCGGCACCCGAGCCCCACGCCAATTTCCGCAATCCGGTTCTGGCCGCGACCTATCAGCGGATCGTTACCGAAGCCGAAGCGTGTTCCGGCCGCGAAAACCAGATCGAGGCGGCGCGTGATGCCTTTTACCGGGGTTTCGTAGCGGAAGCCATCGACGGTTACGTGAGGACCGCGGAAATCATGGATGCCAGCGGTGCTAAGCACAAGGGCGTGCTGACGGCGCAGGATATGGCCGGGTGGAGCGCGACCGTTGAAGCGCCGCAGACGCTCGATTATCACGACTGGGCGATTGCCAAGACGCCGGCCTGGGGGCAGGGTCCGGTTCTGCTGCAATCGCTCGCGCTTCTGAAGGGTTTCGACATTGCGGCCATGGACCCGTCCGGTCCCGATTTCATCCACACCATCGTTGAAGCCATGAAGCTCGCCTTTGCCGACCGCGAGGTCTATTACGGCGATCCGGAATTTGGCCAGATACCGACGGAATATCTTCTCTCCGAAGGTTATAATGCCGGACGCCGGGCGCTGATCGGCAGCGACGCCTCGCTGGAGCTGCGCCCCGGCACCGTACCGGGTTACGAAAAGCAGGTGGACGCCACCATGGCGATGCTGGACGAGATGAGCGGCAGGGGCACCGTCTACGAGCCGACCATGTCGCATCTGACGGAGAAGCGCGGTGACACCGTGCATATCGATGTCATCGACCGCTGGGGCAACATGGTGTCCACCACGCCGTCGGGCGGCTGGCTGCAATCCTCGCCCATCGTTCCGGGCCTCGGCTTCGCGCTCAATTCCCGCGCCCAGATGTTCTGGCTGAAGGAAGGCCTGCCGACCTCGCTTGCGCCGGGCAAACGCCCGCGCACCACGCTGACGCCATCGCTTGCGCTGCATCGGGGACGTCCCGCGATGGTTTTCGGCACGCCCGGTGGCGACCAGCAGGACCAGTGGCAGCTGCCTTTCTTCCTGCGTTATGCCCATCACGGCAAGAACCTGCAGGCCGCCATCGACATGCCGCTGTTCCACACCGCGCATTTTCCGGGTTCGTTTTATCCGCGCACCAGTTCGCCGGGTGAAATCACGGTGGAAGGCGCGGTGGGTGAGGCGACACTCGATGAGCTTCGCCGCCGCGGCCACCGGGTGACAGTTGCCGATGCCTGGTCGGTCGGGCGGCTTACCGCCGCGCGCCGCGATGCCGACGGTCTGCTGCGCGCCGCAGCGACGCCACGGCTGATGCAGGCCTATGCGGTGGGGCGGTGACACCATGGAGACAAAACCAGTCCTCGCCGTTCGTAACCTCACCACCTCATTCCTCGTCGATGGTGCGTGGAAAAGCGTCGTGCGCAACGTCTCCTTCGATGTCGCGCCCGGCGAAACCGTCGCGATTGTCGGCGAATCCGGTTCCGGTAAATCGGTGACGTCGCTGTCTCTCATGCGCCTGCTTGCCCCGGCCTCCAGCCGGATTGAAGGGGAAGTGCTGCTCAACGGGCGCGATCTTCTTGCGCTTTCCGAAAGAGAAATGCGCGGCGTGCGTGGCAACGATATATCGATGATTTTCCAGGAGCCGATGACCTCGCTCAATCCGATCTTCACCATCGGTCGCCAGATTTCCGAAGTGCTCATCCGCCACAAGGGGCTTTCGAAGCAGGAGGCGCGGGCGGAGACGGTGCGGCTGCTGGAAAAGGTGCGCATTCCCAATGCGGCAGGTCGTTTCGATGAATATCCGCACCAGTTTTCCGGCGGCATGCGCCAGCGCGTGATGATCGCCATGGCGCTCGCCTCCCGCCCGAAACTGCTGATCGCCGACGAACCGACGACGGCGCTCGACGTCACCATTCAGGGCCAGATACTTGATCTCATCAAGTTGCTGCAGGAAGAGGAGGGCATGTCGGTTCTCTTCATCACCCATGACATGGGTGTGGTGGCCGAAATCGCCGATCGTACCATCGTGATGTATCGTGGTGACGAGGTTGAGACAGGGCCGACCGAGGAGATATTCAAACGCGGCAAACATCCCTATACGCGGGCGTTGCTTTCGGCGGTACCGAAGCTCGGCTCGATGCGCGACCGGCAATGGCCGACACGTTTTCCCGTGCTCGACATGAAAACCGGTCTTTCGACCGAGCCGGAGGAGGTGGCGGAAACGGTCGCCAGCGGTCAGACGCCGGTATTGTCGGTCAAGAACCTCGTCACGCGCTTTCCCATCCGCTCCGGCCTCCTGGCGCGCCAGACGGGCGCGGTTCATGCCGTCGAAAACGTCTCCTTCGACCTGTTTCAGGGGGAAACACTGTCGCTGGTTGGTGAATCCGGCTGCGGCAAATCCACCACCGGCCGCTCGATCATGCGCCTTGTGGAGCCGTCGTCCGGCGATGTGTCGCTCGACGGTTACGATGTGATGCGGCTCGATAATGTCGGCCTGCGCAACATGCGCAAATCTGTCCAGATGATCTTTCAGGACCCTTTTTCCTCACTCAATCCGCGCATGACGGTGGGCACGGCGATTTCCGAGCCCTTCATCAAGCACAAGCTGGGCAGCAGCAGACAGGCGAAGGAAAAGACTGCCGATCTTCTCGAAAAGGTGGGCCTCTCCGCCGATATGGCCAGCCGCTATCCACATGAATTTTCCGGCGGCCAGCGCCAGCGCATCGCCATTGCCCGGGCGCTTGCGCTCGATCCGAAGGTCATCGTCGCCGATGAAAGCGTCTCAGCGCTCGATGTCTCCATCAAGGCGCAGGTCTGCAACCTGCTGCTCGACCTGCAGCAGAGTCTCAACCTCGCCTTCCTGTTCATCAGCCATGACATGGCGGTGGTGGAGCGCGTCAGCCATCGTGTGGCGGTGATGTATCTCGGCGAGATCGTCGAGATCGGCCCGCGTGCGGCCGTCTTCGACAATCCGCAACATCCCTATACGAAAAAGCTTATGGCCGCCGTGCCGGTGCCGGATCCGGCAAGGCGCGGGATAAGGCGCGGCATATCCAATGACGAGCTGAAGAGCCCGATACGGGCCATGGGATATGAAACGCCGGTGCGGAATTACAGGACGGTGTCGCCCGGCCATCTGGTGCAGGTGGCCTGAGACGATTGCTGCGGCATGGATGCTCCGAAGGAGAAGCCGTTATGCGGGGTTCTTGGGCGGAACGCCGCGCAGGTGCTCCATGAGATAGGCATGGGTCGCGGCATTGGCAACGATCAGCGTACCGGTCTTCTCATAGAACTCAGGTCCGCGGCCCCACCAGTCGGTCACGATGCCGCCGGCCTCCTGCACCAGCAGAATGCCGGCTGCCGTGTCCACGAAGCCCGTTTCCTCGTAATAGCCGGTCAGCCGGCCGCAGGCGACGTAAGCGCAGGAATTGGCGGCGCTGCCGACCACGCGGACCGCGCCGATGGGCGCACGAATGGCGTCGAGGCGCTGATAGGCGCCGGGATAAAGCTGGAGATTGGGCGTGGGCAGGCCGGTGCCGACGCACATCAGGGCGACATCGGTGCTGTCATTAACCCGCAGGCGCTCGCCGTTGAGATAGGCGCCGTCTCCCTTGATCGCGGTGAACATTTCGTCGGAAACGGGATTGTAGACCAGCCCGCAGATCGTTTCATTGCCGCGGCGAAGCGCGATGGTGATGGTATAGTGCTGGCCGAAGATGAAGTTGGTGGTGCCGTCGATGGGGTCGACCAGCCAGCGGTGATCCTGATCCGCTCCCTCGACGGGTGCGAATTCCTCGCCCGTCAGTCCCCAGGGATATTGCCCGAGCAGGCGCTCGCGGATCAGCGTTTCGGAATCCCTGTCCGCATCGGAAACGAAATCACCCGGTCCCTTGACGCCGATCTCGATCTCCCGGAAGCGCCTGAAATGGTCGAGCGTCAATGCGCCGGCGTCGCGGGCGGTGGCGACCATATGGTCGAGAATGGTGCTGTAATTGACTGTCATCGGCTGAAAACCTCGGCGAGCCCTTCCGGATCATCGGTGGTGATCTGGTCCACCTTGAGCCGCAGCAGGCGTTTCACCTGTTCTATGGATTGCGGCGTGACGCTGTTGATCGTCCAGGCATCGACCCGGCGACCGGCGGCGTGGATGGGGGCGATGATATCGACGCCCGCATCCTCGGCGGCAAGCACGATCTCGTAGGCGAGGTAGATCATGTCCGCATCGGGCGCGGTGGCAAGGGCGTCTTCGATGAAGCCCAGATAGTTTCCGCTTGCCTTCAGTTCGGCTAGCGTGCCGCGATGGCAGGGATCATAACCCGTGCGAAGGCCGGGAGCTGAGCCGGCCAGCGTGGCGATGGCATCGAAATCGCCGCCCGACAGGATCACCGACTTCGCCATGGGCGAAACGCTCGCCCCGAAACCGGCGACCACCTGCGGGGTAAGCGCCTGCCGGTCTTCCTTGAAATCGAGCTGGAGCAGGGCGTCGGGATGAACGGCGCCCTCGGCAAGCAGGGCGCAAAGGCCTTCGAGCAGCATGACCTTGGCATCGATGGGCTGGCCGTCATTGTCGCGCAGGTGAAGCTGGCGCAGCGTGGCGGCGGATGTGTCGCGCACCCGGCCGGTGCCGGTGGTTTCCCGCTCCAGCGTCCGGTCATGCAGGACGGCGCAGCCATGGTCGGCATGGATGACGAGATCCACCTCAATGCTGGCGCCGAGCCGCATGGCCTCAATGATGCGCTCGCCGGTGAACACCGGGTCCGCTGCCCGGCGGCGGGCGCGATGCCATTTGAGCCATGTTCTGTGGCCGTTGCGGTCGATAAGGATCGGCTGGTTCATGTCAGCTCCGATAGATTGGGCGGTTGTCGCGATAGGCCGTGACGGCACGGGGCGAAATCTGCACGCCCTGTCCCGCCTGGAACATATCCGGGTGAGCGACCATGGATTTGATCCTTGTACCATCGGCAAGATCGAGGTCGACAAGGCCGTGGGTGCCGTAATCCGTCACCCGGTGCACATGCGCTTCCGGTGTTTCGGAGATCGTCAGATCGATGGCTTCCGGGCGGACGGCGAGGACGGCAGGCCCGTCGGAGACGGGAAGCGGCAGGCTGAAATCGGCGCGCATGAAGTTTCCGTCCGAAACCGCGCCCTCTATCAGGTTCATGGTGCCGATGAAGCCGGCGACGAACGGGGTCTGCGGTTCGCGATAGATGACGTTCGGCCGGTCGATCTGTTCGGTCTTGCCGTTCGCCATCACCACGATGCGGTCGGCCATGGAAAGGGCCTCATCCTGACCGTGGGTGACGAACAGCGTGGTGATGCCGAGACGCTGCTGGATATCGCGCACCTCTTCCCGCAGCCGCTCGCGCAGATGCTGGTCGAGGCTGGCGAAGGGTTCGTCGAGCAACAGGATTTTCGGTTCGAGAACCAGCGAGCGGGCGAGCGCCACGCGCTGCTGCTGGCCGCCGGAAAGCTGGCCGGTGGCGCGCTCGCCATAACCGGAAAGCCCGACGAGTTCGAGCACGGCCTCCACTTTCTGCTTGATCACGGCAGCCGGCATGCGGCGCAGCTTGAGGCCGAAAGCGAGGTTTTTGAAGACATTCATATGGCTCCAGAGCGCGTGGCTCTGAAACACCATGCCGGTCGGCCGTCGTTCCGGCGGCAGGTGGGTGACATCTTCGCCATCGATGGTGATCTGCCCGCCCGTCGGCTGCTCGAAACCGCCGACCATGCGCAGCAGCGTCGACTTGCCCGAACCGGAGGGGCCGAGAAGGCAGACGAGTTCGCCATCGGCGACATCGAGCGAGAAGCTGTCGACTGCCTTGGTGCCGCCGGTATAGGTTTTCGTGACCTGGCGGATATGAAGTACGGACATGATGATTTCCTAACCGCCGAAACCGCGGGCAAATGCGCCGCCGCCGATGACGCGGCGGGCGAACATGAGGGCAATGAAGGACGGCACCCAGAGCAGGACGGACAGGACCGCGCCATATTGAATGACCATCTGGTTGTTGATGTAGCTGATCATCAGCACCGGCATGGTGCGGATGGCCGGCGCGCCGATGAGCCATGCGCCTTCGGTCTCGTAAAAGGTGCCGACGAAGCTCAGCAGCACGGCGGCGGCGATGGTCGGTCCCGCCTGCGGCAGGGTAATCGACCAGAAGACCCGGAGCGGGCTGGCGCCGACATCGCGGGCCGCCTCTTCCATGCGCCGGTCGACGGCCTGAAATGCCGCCACGGGAATCCAGATCATGAACATCAGCGTGCCGACGAGCTGGATGAGAACGACGCCCCAGAAGGTGCCGATGAGGTTGAGCTGCAGGAAAATGGCGGCGATCGCCACCAGAAGCCCGAATTTCGGGAAGGCATGGCCGGCCAGGAAGGAGAAGAACAGCAGGTTGCGGCCGGGAAAGCTCATGCGCGCAAAGGCATAGGCGGCGGGAAGGCAGATCAGCGCCGAAAGTAGCGTCACCACCGTTGTCAGCCGCAGGCTCAGCATCAGCGCATTCCACACGTCGGCGCGTCCCAGCGTCTGGCCCCAGAAACGGAATCCGAACTGCTGGGGAATGACATTGGGAAAACGCCAGACCTCGGTGAATGCCCAGGTGCCAACGACAAGCAGTGGCCCGACGATGGCGATGGTGAGAAGGACGGCGAAGAAGATGCCGGGCCAGTCCATGCGGGTTCGCGCCCGCGTCAGCGTCGTCATGTCATTTCCCCTGGTTGCGCGCGACCGAACGCACGTAGAACAGGCCGAATGCGATGCAGAAACCGAAAGCGATGACGGCCTGGGTCATGGCGCCGATGGGATCCTGCACTTCGCGCAGCGTGCGCTGCATGAAGGGGCCGAGCATTTCGGGAGAGGCAGGGCCCAAAAGATAGGGCAGGGTGAAGGAGGAAAAAATGCCGAGCACCGAAAAGGAAAGCGCCACGAGGATGGAATTGGAAATGCGCGGCAGGATGATGTGCCAGAAGACCTGAAGCGCATTGGCCCCAACATCGCGCGCCGCCTCCACGGACTGGTTGGCGACACTGCCGAGCCCCGCGAGAAGGATGAGCACGGTCAGCGGAATATTGTCCCAGACAAGACCGATGACCGGCCCCCAGGGCGTGAGATAGGGCGTGCGGATTTTCGGCAGGTCGACCGCATTGAGCAATATGTCCACCATGCCGTTCGGCCCGAGAACGCGGATGAAGGCGAAAGCGAGGATGATGGAGGGCACGAACATCGGAAAGATGGCGAGCGCCTGCACATAGGCCGGAAGACGACCTTGCGAAAAGCGAAGGTAAAGCGCGATCGGCAGGCAGATTACCAGCAGGAGGGCGGCGCAGACCATTGTCGTCCACAACGTCACGGCAAGATTGTCGAGGCTGTAGCGGTCCGAGAAGAAGAAGCCGTAGCTCGAAAGATCGAAACTCGTCTCGCCGCTCGCTCCGGTGCGCCAGACAGTGCGGCCGATGGCGTTGATGGCAGGCCAGATGACCAGCCAGATCATCAGGAACACGGGAATGGCGACGAGCAGGAGGCCGATGGGCCTCCTGCCTGCCGTATTGTCGATGAGCGGGCGAACCGCTCCTTCCGCAACCTCGGTCACGACTTGCGGTCGACGTTGGGAGCGACGTTGCGGTACCAGCCATCATTGATGGCGGTTTCCCATTTGCCGCCCGGGAAGGTCGGAATGGTCTGGGGAATGATGTCGGCGAAGCGCTTGCGCAGCTCGGCCGGCACATAGTCCCAGGAAACGCCGGGGAAACCGCCGAGTTCGGTGAGGATGGCGCCCTGGATTTCTTCGGAGAGCACAAAATTCGCAAGCTTCAGGGCGGCGTCGCGATTGGCGCCGTTGGCCAGCACGACAGCGCGCGAGAAATTGCCGCAAAGCGCCAGATCCTGAAGCTGAACGAGGCCGGTTTCTTTCGGCAGAACACCCTGGTCGATGGCCTGAAGCACCTGATCGGACCAGACCGGGGTCATGGTGACCACACCCTGGGAGAGGAGCTGCAGGGACTGGGTGTTGCCGGAGGAGTAGGCGCCCTTGTCATAAAGCGACGGCGCGATGTCCTTGAGCAGTTCCCATGCCTTGCCGAGAGCCTTGTCGCCGGCTTCCTGGGTGTAGTTGTCGACCGTGAAGGCCTTGGGGTCGAGGCCGTTCGCCTGATGGATGGCGCGGCGGACGAAGTTGCCGCCCGAACCGCCCTTGTCGGGACGGTTATAAACGAACTGGCCGGGATTGGCCTTGATCCAGCTGACGAGCTGATCCCAGTTCTTCGGCGCATCCGCCGGCTTCAGCTTGCTGGTGTCATAGGCGAGCAGAACCTGGCTGCCGCGATAGGGCAGGCTGTATTCGCTCTGGATGGCCAGCGGGTTGACGCGCGAATAATTGGAAAGGCCGGCTTTCGCCATGTTCACATAGATGCCGGCATCGATGGCGCCGGCGGGCAGCAGCGGATCGGCGGTTTCGAAATAATCGGCCTGCGGATCGGTGCCCGTCTTTTTGGCGGCAATGGCGCGCTCGCCGATGGCGATAATGCCCGCGCCGTCGCCGGCATCGACGAGATTGAGCTTAAGTCCGGGATTGGCGGCCTCAAAGGCGGGCTTGATCGTATTGGACCAGAAATCGAGGATATTGGTATCCGAGCTGGTGTACCAGTCGATCGTGCCCGGCGCGGCGAAGCTCATGCGGGGTGCAAGGGCAAGACCGGCGGCGGCGCCTGCGGCGGACATCATAAAGGTGCGGCGTTTCATCTATGTCTCCGATGTTTTCGGGCGCGAGTGGAACTGCTGAGCGCTGACCCTTCGAAAGGGGGCGGGAAAGACGCTGACCGGTCGTTGCACAGCCGTGCATTTTCTGGACGGGTCGGCGGCGGTTCTAATGTCTTTCCATAACGCTTTCGTGACAGGCGGCGGCTGCCGAAGCGGGTTCCGGACGGACGGAACGTTCCGCCCCCGGGGCGGCCCGCTGCCACGAAAAGATCACGATTCATTCAGCCGCAGTTCACCGGCCCGGGCGCTAAATCGCCTCATCCCACAAGGAGGGAAATAAGATGCGCAAGATGATTCTAACCGCCGGACTGATTTTCGGCGCCCTGTTCGGCACCGGTGCGAATGCCATGCCTGTCGGCCAGCCGTCCGCACCTTCGGTATCCCACATCCAGAAGGTGGATTATGCCTGCGGACGTGGTTTCCATCTCACACCACGCGGCTATTGCCGTCCGAACGGACCGCGTTACGAGCGCGGCTGGGACCGGCGCGACCGCTGGGAAAACCGCCGGGAATGGCGTGAACGCCAGGCCAGAAGGGAATGGCGCGAATGGCGCGACCGCCGGGATTATCGCGACTGGCGGGACCGTCGCGATTATTATCGGTACTGACCGGGCAAGGCCCTCCCAGCCGGGAGGGCCTTTTTCACAGGAACCGGCGGAGCCCGGCGGGTTGCCCTGAGGTGCATTTGAGCTACTATGCGCCGATGGCGAGGAGGCCATGTTTAAGGAGGGTTCATGATTTACCGGTCTTCAAAACGGCGCATGGTGCTGAAACTTGCCGCCGCGGCGGTTTCGTTGGGCATGCTGGGAACGGCTGCGGGTGCGCAGGGCTTCCCCGACCGAACGATCACGCTGGTCGTTCCTTTCGCGGCGGGCGGCTCCACCGATGTGGTGGCCCGGGTTATCGCGCAGAAGATGGGTGATGAACTCGGCCAGCAGATCGTCGTCGAAAACGTCGCCGGCGCCGGCGGCAATCTCGGCGCCGACCGCGTGGCCCGCGCCGATCCGGATGGCTATACGATCCTGATGGGCACGGTTGCCACCCACGCCCTCAACCCGCTCATTCTCAAGACCAAGCCTTACGATCCGGAAAAGGATTTCACGCCGGTTTCGCTGCTCGTGGTGGTTCCGAATGTGCTGGTGATCAATCCGAAGCTTAACGTCAACAGCGTTGCGGAGCTGATTGCGCTGCTGAAGGCCGAGCCGGACAAATATGCCTATGCCTCTTCCGGCAACGGCACGCCGCTGCATCTTTCCGGCGAGCTTTTCAAGAGCATGGCGGGGGTGAGCATGCAGCATGTTCCCTATAAGGGCGCCGGCCCGGCGCTCAACGATCTGCTCGGCAACCAGATTTCCATCATGTTCGACAATCTGCCGTCCTCATCAGGACATATAAAATCCGGCACATTGCGGGCGCTCGGCGTGACCACCAAGGAACGGGCGTCGTCCTTCCCGGATATGCCGACGATTGCCGAAACCGTACCGGGTTACGAGACCTATACCTGGAACGCGCTCTTTGCGCCCGCAGGCACGCCGGCCGATGTGGTCGACAAGCTGAACGCCGCCGCCAAGAAAGCGCTTGCCGATCCGGGCGTCGCCGCGCGGATGGCGGATTTCAGCGCGAAGATCGTCGCTTCCTCGCCGGATGAGCTCAAGAACCATGTCGCGGCGGAAATCGCCAAGTGGGAACCGGTGGTCAAGAACGCCAATGTGCAGATGGACTGACCGGGAAGGGTAAATCCGCTTCTGAATTCCCGCCGCGCGGCCTGCCGGCTGCGCGGCGGAGACGACTGGCGACGAAAAATCTTGGCCGCGATGAATTTCGCCGCACCCGCCGGTGTGTCGTTTGCGCATCACTTGCCATAAGGTTGCAAAAAACCGCTTGGCAAGATCGAGCGGCTCAGCTACAAAAAATTTCACCGCATCAGATCGAACAAAGGGAGGCGTTGCATGACACCAGCATTCATCAAAACCCTCCCGCAGGGAATGACCCGACACTAGGTCATATCCATTCGCGGCCCGCCTGAAGCGCGCCCGACATGCGGTTCTGTTTTCCCCCATAGCCCGATTGATCTGACGGGATCATTTTGTCTCCCGCCCGGGCTGTGCCATCCAACTTCCGTTTTGAGGACCGGTTGCCGAATTCGTGGCGCCGGGCTGGTAGCAATGACTCGCAAGAAGCTCGATTTCCGCGCCGATGCCTATCGCCATGTGCTCGGCTTTGTTTTCAACCATTGGCGCCATCGGCCGACGCTGGTGGGTTTCATCATCGTGCTGGTGATTGCCAGCACCCTGGCCGAAGTGATGGTGCCGGTCTTTTCCGGCCAGATCGTCGATGCCATTGCCGGCGGCAATGGGGCGGGCAATGGCGCCGAAGGGGCGCTGCGCGCCTTCGTCATCGTGGTGGCGCTGGGACTTACCAGCGTCGTGCTGCGCTGGTTCATCTTCAACGGCATCATCAGGCTCACGCTGAAGACGATGGCGGATGTCACCAATAACGGCTTCCACAAGGTCCAACGTTTCTCCACCGACTGGCATGCCAACAGCTTCGCCGGTTCGACGGTGCGCAAGATCACACGCGGCATGTGGGCGCTGGATTCGCTCAACGACCTGCTGCTCATCGCGCTTTTGCCATCCCTCGTGATGCTGGTCGGCGCGACCATCGTGCTCGGCAGCTACTGGCCGGTCATGGGCCTTATCGTCGGCCTGGGCTCGCTGATCTATGTCGGTGTCACCGTCGGCCTTTCCATGGGCTATGTGTCGCCTGCGGCGCGGCTTGCCAATGCCTGGGATACACGCCTCGGCGGCGCGCTGGCGGATGCAATCAGCTGCAACTCGGTGGTCAAGGCCTTCGGCGCTGAAACGCGCGAAGAAGCGCGGCTGGGTCAGGTGCTGGTGAAGTGGGATAACCGCACGCGCAGGACATGGCGGCGCGGCACGCTGAACGGCACGATCCAGAGCTTCATGATGGTGTCGATGCAGGCCGGCATTCTCGGCACCGGCCTCATCATGTGGCGGCAGGGGCTGGCGACGCCGGGCGACATCACCTTCGTGCTTGCCATGTTCTTCGTGCTGCAGGGTTATCTGCGCGATGTGGGGCAGGATATCCGCAACCTGCAACGCGCCGTCAACGACATGGAAGAGCTGGTGCTGCTCGACAAGATGCCGCTCGGTATCGAGGACAGGCCGGACGCCGGACCGATCAAGATCAGCAAGGGCGGGATCGTCTTCGATCACGTCACCTTCCAGTACGGTGCGCACGCCACGCCGCTTTATGAGGACTTTTCGGTCACCATCAAGCCGGGTGAGCGCGTGGGTCTGGTCGGCCATTCCGGCTCGGGCAAGACGACCTTCGTCAAGCTCATCCAGCGACTCTACGACGTCAAGTCGGGCGCGATCCGCATCGATGGGCAGGATATTGCCGGGGTGACGCAATCGAGCCTGCGCGGCCAGATCGCCATCGTGCAGCAGGAGCCCATCCTGTTCCACCGCACGCTGGCGGAAAACATCGCCTATGGCCGGCCGGACGCCTCACGACGCCAGATCGAACAGGCGGCGAGACAGGCGAGCGCCCATGATTTCATCATGTCCCTTCCCAAGGGTTATGAGACCATGGTGGGCGAACGCGGCGTCAAACTGTCGGGCGGGGAACGCCAGCGCGTCGCCATTGCCCGCGCCTTTCTGGCGGATGCACCGGTGCTCATTCTGGACGAGGCCACATCGAGCCTCGACAGCGAAAGCGAAGTGCAGATCCAGCAGGCCATGGAACGCCTGATGGTGGGCCGCACCACGCTCGTCATCGCACACCGGCTCTCGACCGTCAGGGCGCTGGACCGGCTGCTGGTCTTCGACAAGGGCAATATCGTCGAGGAAGGTGACCATCAGGCCCTGATCCGTCTTCATGACGGCATCTATCGCCGGCTGTTCGAACGGCAGGCGCTGGAACTGACCAAGGGTCTGGTAGCCTGAAAAAAACGATGCGCCGGGGGATATCCTCCGGCGTTTTCAGATCGACGTCATGAACGCGCCGCTTTTTTCCCTTAAGGCGCTCTCTCCGCAACACCAACAGGACGGTGAACCATGGATTTCCACCCGATCGCAAAGCCCAAACGCCTTGTCATCAGGGGAACCCATATCCATGCCGCATTCCATCACCCTTTCAGACCTGTCGTGGTCCACGCCTGACGGTCATCCGCTTTTTTCCAACATCAACCTCCGCTTCGGCGCGGAACGCACCGGCCTTGTCGGGCGAAACGGCGTCGGCAAGACGACGCTCCTGAAGCTGATAGCCGGCGAATTGTCGCCGTCAGCGGGAACGGTCGCCGTATCCGGCAGCGTCAATCTCCTGCGTCAGAGCGTGCAGGTCGCGTCCGACGAGACGGTGGCCGATCTCTTCGAGGCGCGCTATGCGCTGGATGTGCTCGCACGGGCGCAGGCCGGCGCGGCGACGCTCGAAGAACTCGGCGACATCGACTGGATGCTGGAGGAAAAAATTGCCGATGCGCTGGCGCAAGTCGGCCTGGATGCATTGCCTTCCACGCCGCTTTCGGCGCTCTCCGGCGGACAGCGCACGCGGGCGGCGCTTGCCGCCCAGATCCATGCCGCCCCTGATTTTCTCATCCTCGATGAGCCGACCAACAATCTCGACCGCGACGGGCGTCTGTTCGTCGCCGGTTTTCTGACGGCCTGGCGTGGCGGAGCGATCGTCGTCAGCCATGATCGGGAACTTCTCGAGACGCTCGATGCCATCGTTGAAATGACCACGCTGGGTGCAACCCGCTATGGCGGCAACTGGAGCCATTACCGGGCGCAGAAGGCGCTGGAACTGGCCGCTGCCGAACAGGACCTTGCCAGTGCGGAAAAACGCCTGTCCGAGGCCAAGCGAAGGTCGCAGGAGGCACTGGAACGCAAGGCCCGCCGCGACGCCAATGGTGCTGCAAAGGCGGCGAGGGGGGACATGCCGCGTATCGCTGCCGGAGCGATGAAAAGGCGCGCCGAAAAGACGAGCGGCGACAACGCCAATCTGGCCAGCCGCCTGAAAAATGAGGCGAGCGAGGATTTGAAGGCGGCGCGGCAGCGGATCGAAATCCTTGAGGGCGTCACCGTCACATTGCCGCCCAGCGGCTTGCACATGACAAAAACAGTGCTGAGCCTGCATAAGCTGACGGCGGGATATGCGAGCGAACAACCCGTGCTCACCGATCTGTCCTTCGAGATCACCGGCCCGCAGCGTGTCGCCGTCACCGGCCCGAACGGATCGGGAAAAACGACGCTGCTTGCGGTGGTCACGGGGGATCTGCCGCCGTTTTCCGGAACGGTCCGCCTCGGCGTGAAGTCGGTTTTTCTCGACCAGCAGGTCAGCCTGCTGGATGCGAAGCTGTCGATCCGCGATAATTTCCTGCAGCTCAATCCGCAGGCCGGCGAGAACGCCTGCCGGGCGGCGCTTGCCCGCTTCATGTTCCGCGCCGATGCCGCCCTGCAGATTGTCGGAACGCTTTCGGGAGGGCAGATGCTGCGCGCCGGTCTCGCCTGCGTCCTGGGCGGACCGCACCCGCCGCAATTGCTGATCCTCGATGAGCCGACAAATCATCTGGATATCGATTCCATCGCGGCCGTGGAGGCAGGTCTGCGGGCCTATGACGGTGCATTGCTGGTCGTCAGCCATGACGAGGCGTTTCTCGCCGGCATCGGCATCGACAGGCGGCTGGAACTCGGCGTATCGCCACGCCGCTGATGTTTCGATGCTGTGACGCTTCAGTAGTTCACGGTCACGACCACGGTGTCGGAGTAATTTCCCGGCGCCGGCGTATTCTGCGCCGGTACGCGTCCATAAACGGTCAGTGTCTGCAGGCTGCCCGTTCCGGTGCCGGTGGCAATCTGGCCGGCGGCGCTTCCCCAAACATTGGTGCGGTTCACGTCGCGATAGAGGCCGTAGACTATCGATGCGCCGCCCTGCACCATCTGGCGCGCGGCGGGCGGGCTGTTGCTCAGCCCGCCATTCAGCGCAACGCTGTAGTTCAGGCTGGTGGTGCAGGTGAGGTTGATCGCGCCTGTCGCATCGACCGCCGTGTTGAGCACGCCGTGGCTGCCGAAATCGATGTTCTGGGCGGAGACGATACAGGTCGGCGCCACCGCGGCCGTCACGTTGAACGGGACCTGGGTGGGGTTCTGGGTCACCGAAGAGCAGCTCGGTGCGAGCAACGTATAGCTCGTATAGGTGAAGTTGGTCTCCGCGCCGGCAAAGCTGGAGAGATAAAGGCCGCGCGCCGCCGAGGCCTGGCCGGCGTTGATGCGGCCATAGACGGTGCGGCTGGTGGTGTTTATCAAAAGCGGCAGCGCCATGTCGATCGGCGGAGGCGATCCGAGCGCGGGCTGGGTGACCGATCCCCAGGAGGTGGTCCGCGCGGGATTTTGATAGAGCTGGTAGTTGAGAATGTTGCTGCCCTGAAGCATGCGGCGGATGCCGCCCGACTGTCCGCCGCTTCCGGCATTGATATTGGGGCAGATGCGGATGGAAAGCGCCAGCGACAGGGGGTTGGAACAGGTGACGGACAGGGTTGCCGTGGTATCCACGGCGCTGCCGCCCGCGAGATTGACGAAGCCGAAATTCATGTCCGACATGTTGAAGGTGCAGCTTTGCGCCAGCGCCGGAGAGGCGCAGAGAAAGGCGGCGATGGCGAGGGCGGCGCGGGTCCGGACCTTCATTGAACGCTCCTGCATATGGTTTCGAGAGTTGCGCGTCGTGTATTGCCGGCGGAAGGCACGGTGATCTCGGCCTCGCACGCGCCTTTCGTCGGTTGCGTGACGTGGAGCCGGTGCGTTTTGCCGATATTGTCGAGATAGGCCTGCCCGTCATAACCGACGATGAAATCGCGCTTGCCGTCGATTGTGCCTGTCGATCCGGTTTCGATGAATTCGCCGGCCTCGTTCTTCAGCGTTACCAGCGCCACCTGTCCCTCGGTCTCCACCTTGAAATTGACGACGGCTCCCGCGCGTTCCGTCGGCGTAACAGTCTGTTTCGTGCGGTCGATGCGGGCGTCGACGGGCAGATTGCCCGGATCGAGGCTGATGTTGTTGACGTCGTAGGAGCGCAGGTTCGGAAGCAATATCTTGCCGCGGCGGTTGGTCTGGCCGATGGGGCGGTTTTCCAGCAGGATATCGACGCCCGGCGCGCCCGCATCCACCACCGCGAAAGCGTCGTCGATCCGGTTGCCGACAAAGACATCGCCGCCGGCGAGCGCTATCGATCCTTCGATCTGGGCATAGGCCTGCGTCGTGCGGTTGAATTGATCGACGCCGGCCGAAACGCGGGCGGCGCTGCCGCGATAACTGCCGGAAACGGAGGCGATATCGTTGCCGCCGACCGCGCCGCGCAGACGCCAGCCGTAACTTCCCTCGGCCTGTTCTTCGGATTTTCCGACCTCGGCCGTCAGCGAATATCCATCGGCATCCGACGACATGCCGGCCGAACCGGAGACGCCGCCGCCGAACGACCAGGAGAGGCCGGCAAAGATGCCGTAGGAATCGCTGTCCTCAAGGTCCTTGTAGGCGGTGACGAAGATATTGCCGTTTTCTCCGAAAGGCCGCGTGGCGGAAAGACCGAGCAGCCGGGACCGCCGCTCATCGAAGGTTTCGAGCTCGGTGTAGGAAAAATTGAGGCTGGTCTGATCAAAGCCGAGTTGGGTGGAAACGGAAATCTGGTCCAGGGCGCGCGGCGGCCGCGCGCTGAGCAGGCCGGATATCGTCCTTATCTCCGACGTATCGGCGGAAACGGACGCCATGTCGTGATAGTCGCCGAATGTCCGCTGCGACCGCGCGTGAAATTTTACGCCGAGCAATTCGGCCTCGACACTGGCCGAAAGCTGATAACCGCTTTCCCCGCCAAAACGGCTCGTTGCGCCTGAAACCGCCGCCAATCCATGGGCTCCGAGGGTGAAGACGCCGCCGAAGCCGACATTGTAGAATTCCTCGCCGCCTTCCGCATGGCCTTCCAGCGTCAGCCCGTCCGAAAATCCGTAACGCAACGTTGCCGAGCCCAGCGGTCTGTCATCATAATCGAAGGACGAGGTTCCGTAGTTGCGCCGCGCGAAGCCAAGCTCTGCGGAAAAATCGAGGAGACCCTGCGCCAGCAGGTCCGGGGAGGTATAAAACGGCGTTTCGGATACGGTTTCGCGGCCCAGCGCATCCCGCACCACCAGTCTCGCATTGCCGGCGCCGCTGATGACGGGGAGATTGGTAATCGAGAACGGTCCTTCCGGAACATCCTGCGACAGGCGGCGGATATTGTTGACATAGACGTCGACCGTGGAGGGCACGGCCGCCGAGCCGGCGAATTCCGGCATCGGCATGGTGACGATATCCGGGCGCAGATCGAAGTTGCGGCGGATCTGCAGGCCGCCGAGCCGGGTCGGGCGCGTCCAGCTCAGCCCGCCGGTGATCAGGTCGCCGGCGCGGTAGGTCGTCAGCGTTTCCTCATTCGAATAGCTCCAGGTGGTATCGAGACGCTGTGTATCGAATTCCGACAGGCGCGACGTGCTGAGAACCTGCGATGAGGAAAGCACGCCGAGCGGACCGAAGGCGCGGCTTTCGAGGAGGGCGGAGACGCCGTTGAAATCGGCGATATCCGACCAATTATTGCCGCCGGAGGAGCCATAGACCGTGTAATTCACCAGACCTCCAAAATCGCTCGTGGCCTTTTCCCCTGTCGCTTCGTCCTCTTCCTGCGGCGGCCTGCCGGAGGCGTCGATCACCTTGCTCGCCCGCGCCGCCATCGGCAGGGTGAAATGCACGGACTGGGTGCCTTCATCGTAACGCGCCACCACGTCAGGCAGTCGGGACACATCGATCCAGCCATCTGCGCCGACGGCGCTTTCAACCGGGGATATCCCGATATTCTTCAGCTGCTCCGGCTCGATGAGAAGCGATCCGGCGTCGTTTTGACGAAAAGTGGCGATCAGGTCCGTCGGAGCATCGTTGATGTAGACTTCGAGCTGCAATGGCCCGGCCTCTCCCGGGACAATGGAAGTCGGTTGCGCCGCAGGGGGGATATCCTGCGCCACGGAAATACTGCCCGATGAAATGACCGTCAGAGCGGCAATCGTCAAAACGGCAAGGTCAGCCGCCCGAGACGCGCGCCGTCGCATTGACGGGGCCGCCTTCGCTGTCTGCCGAAATCTTCAGCGTGCCGCCGGCCCTGCCGCCGGTTGCCGGAACAAGGAAGCTTGCGGCGGATTTGCCGAGCACATAGCCCACCAGCCCCTGCTGCCGGGCAATCGGCTGGCCGCCGCCGGAAAGCATCAGGTTGGCGATCCTTATCCGCCTGTCGCCCGCATTGGATACCGAGACCCTGTACCCTTTGCCCTGCGGCGTAACCTTCCAGACCGGCTGCGCATCGCCCGTGGAGGCGGGCGAGAAGAAAACCGGTATGGAGTGGCGCACCACCAGATTGACGGTGCCGGATTGCGGTTTTCCCGCCGGCGGCAATTCGTCGACGATGACGCGGTAGCTCTCCTCAGCCCTGAGCGGCGCCTTGGACAGCCGGACGATGCGGATAAGATTTTCCGCGCCACCCTTGAGCTGCGTCATCGGCGGGCTGGCGACGACGTCCTGCGCCGCCGTATAGACATCCTGCCCGTTCTGCTGGGTCCAGCGGAAAATCCGGACCTGAACATTGATCGGGGTTTTCGCATCGTTCCAGATGCGCAGGCTGGAGGCCGCCGTGGGCGCTTTAATATCCAGAAGCACGGGTGCTACCCGCAATGATGCAGCCTGTGAAGGTGAAACACTCAAACCGGCAAAAAACGCAGCCGCTAAGGTAAAAACACGCATGCGCGATCCTCCCTGTGGCGATCAGTAGTTGAGCGTGGCCGTCACCGTATCGGTATAGACGCCGACCGCGGGTGTCGTCTGGGCGGGTACGCGCCCATAGACAGTGAAGGTCTGCGGTGCGCCGGTGCCCGTGCCCGTTTGCCGGTCCGTTCCCACGGTGTTGCCCCACACCGTGCTGTGCGCCGCAGTCGTATAAAGTGAATAGGAAATGGTCGCGCCCGCCGGCGATGTCATCAGACGGTTGGCGACCGTCGCCCCCGAGCCGGCGCCGGCGCTGAGGCCGAGGCTGAAGGGCGTGCTTGTCGTGCATTGCACGACAATGTCGCTGGTCGCGTCGATATTGCCGCCGATGACGCCATTGGTGCCGAAATTGAGATTACCGGCGGAGTTGATCTGGCACGCCGCCTGAATGGTGATCTGGACGTTGAAATTCGTCGTGGCGACCTGCGCGATCCCCGATGCCGGTGTGAGAACCAGTGCCGCAAACGATAATAGATAGCCTGATGCTGCAAACTTCATGCTGCCTCCCCAAGCTGTTGCGCTGCTGACTTTCCGATGCGCAACATGGAATTACGCCAATAACGGGTAATTAGAATGACCTAATATTCGCGCTGATTTGGTTAACGAATCCTTAATGGCGATCCCTGAAAAACCACTGGCTGAAATGCAGCGGTTGCCACAATCAAAAGTGTATGGTCCGCGGCGGATTTTGTGGCACCCGATCGGGGTTAAATCCCGTCTACGAGTTTTTTACTGAAAGGCGACATCTTGTCAGCCGGCCCCGGTTGGCGTAGTCGAAATCGATAGAAACCACGGGCCGATTAACAGTACCGTTCGGTGGCGCTCTGCACCGGCTCCATAGACATCACGACGTTGGGATTGCGATGAACCTTTACCTGGATTACCTGGCTGAAATCAAAAGCAGAGAACAACAGGGGCTTGCTCCCAAACCGATCGACGACGGCGCGCTGACGGCCGAAATCATCGAACTCATCAAGGACGCCGGCAGCGAACACCGCACTGACGCCCTGAAATTCTTCATCTACAACACCCTGCCGGGCACCACCAGCGCGGCCGGCGTCAAGGCGGCCTTCCTGAAGCAGATCATCCTCGGCGAAGTCGTCGTGCCGGAGATCACCCCTTCCTTCGCGCTGGAACTGCTGTCGCACATGAAGGGCGGCCCGTCGATCAAGGTGCTGCTCGATGTTGCGCTCGGTAACGATGCCGCGATTGCAGCCGAGGCCGGCGAAGTGTTGAAGACCCAGGTCTTCCTTTATGACGCCGACATGTTCCGCCTGCGCGACGCCTACAAGGCCGGCAACGCCATCGCCAGGGACGTGCTGGAAAGCTACGCCAAGGCTGAATTCTTCACCAAGCTTCCCGACGTCGAAGACGAGATCAAGATCGTCACCTTCATCGCCGCCGAAGGCGATATTTCCACCGACCTCCTGTCTCCCGGCAACCAGGCGCATTCGCGTTCGGACCGCCAGCTGCACGGCCAGTGTATGATCTCGCCGGAAGCGCAGGCGGAAATCGTCGCGCTGCAGAAGCAGCATCCGGACAAGCGGGTGATGATGATCGCCGAAAAGGGCACGATGGGCGTCGGCTCGTCGCGCATGTCGGGCGTCAACAACGTGGCGCTGTGGACCGGCAAGCAGGCAAGCCCCTATGTGCCCTTCGTCAATTACGCACCCATCGTCGCCGGCACCAACGGCATCTCGCCGATTTTCGCCACCACCGTCGATGTGACGGGCGGCATCGGCATCAACCTGAAGAACTGGGTGAAGAAGCTCGGCGAAGACGGCAAGCCGATCCTCAACAATGACGGCAACCCGATCCTCGAGCAGAAATATTCAGTTGAAACAGGCACCGTCCTCAAGATCGACGCCAGGAACCGCAAGCTCCGCGACGAGGCCGGCACGGAACTGGTGGATATCGCCTCTTCCTTTACGCCCCAGAAAATGGAGTTCATGAAGGCCGGCAGCTCTTACGCTATCGTCTTCGGCAAGAAGCTCCAGACATTTGCGGCTGAAACGCTCGGTGTCGAGACCACTCCGGTCTTCGCACCCAACAAGGAAATCGCGATCGAAGGCCAGGGCCTCACCGCCGTCGAGAAGATTTTCAACCGCAACGCCGTCGGCGTCACCCCCGGCAAGGTGCTGCATGCCGGCTCGGACGTTCGCGTCAAGGTCAACATCGTCGGCTCGCAGGATACGACCGGCCTGATGACCGCGCAGGAACTGGAAGCGATGGCGGCAACCGTCATTTCGCCGCTGGTGGATGGCGCCTACCAGTCGGGCTGCCACACGGCCTCCGTCTGGGACAAGAAGGCGCAGGCGAATATTCCGAAGCTCATGTCCTTCATGAACAATTTCGGCGTCATCACCGCGCGCGATCCGAAGGGCGCCTATCACTCCATGACGGACGTGATCCACAAGGTGCTGAACGACATCACCGTGGATGACTGGGCGATCATCATCGGCGGCGACAGCCACACCCGCATGTCCAAGGGCGTCGCCTTCGGCGCTGACTCCGGCACCGTCGCACTGGCGCTGGCAACGGGCGAGGCGACCATGCCGATCCCGCAATCGGTCAAGGTCACCTTCAAGGGCACGATGCAGCCCTATATGGACTTCCGCGACGTGGTGCACGCCACGCAGGCGCAGATGCTGAAGCAGCACGGCGACAACGTCTTCCAGGGCCGCATCATCGAAGTGCATATCGGCACGCTGCTTGCCGATCAGGCCTTCACCTTCACCGACTGGACGGCCGAAATGAAGGCCAAGGCGTCGATCTGCATCTCGCAGGACGAAACGCTGATCGAGTCGCTGGAAATCGCCAAGTCGCGCATCCAGATCATGATCGACAAGGGCATGGATAACCCCGCCCAGACGCTCAAGGGCCTGATTGCCAAGGCGGATCAGCGCATCGCCGAAATCCGCTCCGGCGAAAAGCCGGCGCTGAAGCCCGATGACAATGCGAAATATTTCGCCGAAGTCGTCGTGGATCTCGACGTGATCGACGAGCCGATGATCGCCGACCCTGACGTCAACAACAACGACGTGTCCCGACGCTACACCCACGATACGATCCGCCCGGTCTCCTATTACGGCGGCACCAAGAAGGTCGATCTCGGTTTCGTCGGTTCGTGCATGGTGCACAAGGGCGATATGAAGATCGTCGCCCAGATGCTGAAGAACATCGAGAAGGCCGAAGGCAAGGTCGAGTTCAAGGCGCCGCTCGTCGTCGCCGCGCCGACCTACAACATCATCGATGAACTGAAGGCGGAAGGCGACTGGGAAATCCTGCAGAAATATTCCGGCTTCGAGTTCGACGATCTGAAGCCGAAAACCACCAACCGGACGGAATACGAGAATATTCTCTATCTCGAACGCCCGGGCTGCAACCTGTGCATGGGCAACCAGGAAAAGGCCGAAAAGGGCGACACCGTTCTGGCGACCTCCACCCGTCTGTTCCAGGGCCGCGTGGTGGAAGACACGGCTGAAAAGAAGGGCGAATCGCTTCTGGCCTCCACGCCGGTCGTGGTGCTCTCGGCCATCCTCGGCCGCACGCCGAGCATCGAGGAGTATCGCTCCGCCGTCGAAGGAATCGATCTGACGAAGTTCGCCCCGCCGAAGGTAACGCCGATCGATTCCCAGTCGGTTCACTATTGAGCATCGAACTTCGCAGGCTCCGGCCTGCGAATGCCCGCAGGCATGGGCCGCGCGTAGCGGCATCGGATCAACAAACGCAGCGGAATTGATTTCCGCTGCGTTTTCATTTGTATGGCGATGATCTCTTATAATTCGATTTAACAGGAAAACGGGCTTGAGGGGGGCAAATTGTCAGCCCTTGCATGGTCCGGGTAACACTTCATTTAGTGGTTTTGTGAAATCTAAAATACGCAGGTTCCAAGGTTTCATCGGCGGAGCCGGTAGAACAAGCGGACCCGTGACGACCTGCCCGGCGGCGGCTCGAAGACGGCACCCGCTTGTCGCCCCATGAGGAGGGGCAACAGCTACCCGCAATGTTTCATCATATGGTTCTCCGACCTCCCGTGCGGGCGGCTGGAGAGCGCTTGCCTTGAGGCCATTCATGTCTTTCCTGAAGAATACCAAGATAAAAACGAAGGTCGTTTTTGTCATCTCGTTGATGAGCCTGATGTCGCTTTCCGGAATAAGCTATGTCAGCCTGCAATATAAAAGCACCGACACCGTCTATAGCCATTTCATCGGCCATGAGGCGCTTGCTGCGGTGCTGAATGCCAGGACCAGCGGCAATCTCAATGCGCTCGGCATGCAGATGCTGCGCGCCAGCCTCAATGATCCGGAAAGCAGCGATTTCGAAGCCGCCGTTACAACCTTCAGGGCCGACCGCAAGCAGCTCGAAGAGCGGCAGAACAAGATCGTGGAGCTGGTGCCGGCGCGCACGGAAGCCGCCCGTGACATTCTCAAGGGTGTTGTCGAGGTCGAGGAGATCGGCAATCAGGTCATCGCCCTCATGCAGGCGGGGCAGCGTGCCGAAGCCCAGCAGATGGCGCTCAACGTGCTGCGGAAGATCACCGAGGTTTCCCCAAAGATCAGCGCGGGCAACGAGCAGCTCATCCAGGTGATGAATGACGGCAGGGAACGCCTGACGGCCAGCACCGATACGACGATCTGGACGGGTCTCGTCACCCTCGCGCTGGTGTCTCTCGCCGTGATCGCGCTTGGCCTGCTCATCTCGTCGCGCGGCATCACCACCCCCATCGCAAGGCTTCGCGCCCGCATGGAATCGCTTGCCGCCGGCGATACGGCAAGCGAGATCGACGGAATGAACCGCAAGGACGAGGTAGGCCAGATGGCCGCAACCGTTCAGGCGTTCCGTGAAAATGCAATCGCACGCGTGCGGCTCGAGAATGAAACGGAAGCCAGTCGTTCGATGTCCGAGAAGGACCGGATCGAGCGCGAAAGACAGAAGGCGCAGGAGGCCGCCGACGTGCAGTTCGCGGTCAACAATCTCGCCACGGCGCTTTCCAGGATCGCCGAAGGGGATGTGACCCACCGTATTGCCCAGCCTTTTGTCCCGAGCCTCGATGGTATTCGCGGCGATTTCAACAGGGCGGCCCAGCAGCTGCAATCGACGCTGACCCAGGTGGCGCAGAATGCACGCGGCATCGATTCCGGCGCCAACGAGATCAGGTCTGCCGCAGACGATCTGGCCAAGCGCACGGAGCAGCAGGCGGCGGCGGTTGAAGAAACGGCGGCGGCTCTGGAAGAGATCACCACCACGGTGAAGGATTCGACGAGGCGGGCGCAGGAGGCGGGTAATCTCGTCAGCCGCGCGAAAATCGGCGCGGAAAAGTCGGGGGAAGTGGTTCAGAAAGCCGTCTCCGCGATGGAGCAGATTGCCAGCTCCGCCAATGAGATTTCCAACATTATCGGTGTCATCGACGAGATCGCTTTCCAGACGAACCTGCTGGCGCTGAATGCCGGCGTGGAAGCCGCCCGTGCGGGAGAGGCCGGCAAGGGCTTTGCCGTGGTGGCGCAGGAAGTGCGCGAGCTGGCACAGCGTTCGGCCAATGCCGCCAAGGAGATCAAGAACCTGATCACGACATCGAACGGGCAGGTCCAGCAGGGCGTGCAGCTGGTTGGCGAAACCGGCCGGGCGCTGGAACTGATCGTCACGGAAGTGCAGGAGATCAACCGGCACGTCGCTGCGATCGCCGAATCGGCGCAGGAGCAATCCTCCGGCCTGCAGCAGATCAATACGGCCGTAAACCAGATGGATCAGGACACCCAGAAAAACGCCGCCATGGTGGAAGAAAGCACGGCGGCAAGCCACGGCCTTGCAAACGAGGCGTCTTCGCTGAACCGGCTGATCGCCCAGTTCAAACTGTCCGAAGGCAGCCATGCCGAGGCGTCTGCGCCCGTGCGCACGGCGTCGGTTGCCGACAGGCCGGCGGCGTCTCCCGCCCGTGCGCTTGGCGGCAGGATAAGGGCTGCGTTTTCCGGTAATGCCGCGCTGAACACCTCCGCCGACAATTGGGAGGAGTTCTGACACTCCGTTTATCTGCGCCGACCGAGCCTGAGGCATACGGGAGGTCGGATTGAACATTTGGCGCCGGAAAGCGGAGGCTGCTCTGCTTTTCGGTGTCATGTTTTTGGGCCATGCGATTGCGGCAACGACATTGGCTCCGCATTGCCATCGCTCATCAAGCCGACTAGCCTCGTCGCCATTTGCGGGATTGTTTGGAGGCGGAGAACCATGATCGCGGCCTATATCGATGAATTCATCTTTTTCTGCGCCGGGCTCTGGATGACGCTGGTGGGGTTCGGATATCTGGCCCTGTCCAAAAATCCCGCCTACCAGCCGCGGGTGGTCCGTCACTTCAGGTGGATGGGGCCGATGCTGGTCGCAATTGCCGCCATCCTCGCCATGGCGTCGTAAGGCGCAAACATGACGGCATGGGCGGGCTTGGCGGCAGGCGCGTTTTGCGCTAACCAGAATCCATGATCAAAGCTTCGAGTATCACCTGCATCTAGCTCCCGCCGCAGCGCGAGGAGCATTGGGCGCAAAACCGGTCGGTTTGGCGCCTTGCTTATGCTTGCCTGAAGGCAGGCGAATGCGAACAGATGCAGTGAGACAACTCCAATGGAAAACTATTTCGAAAGCCCTTTCAGGGGCATTACGCTCGACAGGCAGGTCAGGAACCCCAACCTTGTGGTCGGCAAATACAGCTATTATTCCGGCTATTATCATGGCCACAGCTTTGAGGATTGCGCCCGCTATCTGTTGCCGGATGAAGGCGCGGACAGGCTGGTGATCGGAAGCTTCTGCTCGATCGGTTCGGGCGCCGCCTTCATCATGGCGGGCAATCAGGGCCATCGCAACGAGTGGATCAGCACGTTTCCGTTCTTCTTCATGCCGGAGGTGCCGGAATTCGAGAATGCCGCGAATGGTTATCTGCCGGCGGGCGATACCGTCATCGGCAACGATGTCTGGATCGGCTCGGAGGCCATCATCATGCCGGGCATCACGGTCGGCGATGGGGCGGTGATCGGAACGCGGGCGCTGGTGACGAAGAATGTCGAACCCTATGCCATCGTCGGCGGCAATCCCGCGAAAACGATCCGCAAGCGGTTCGATGACGGCAGCATCGCCCTGCTGCTTGAGATGAAATGGTGGGATTGGCCGGCGGAACGGCTGAAGGCGGCAATGCCGCTCATGACCAGCGGCAACATCGCGGAGCTTTATCGGTTCTGGCGATCCGACAAATCCTAGCGGTCAGATGGCCGGCCCGTCTCGGCGAGGCGGGCCGGTGCTTGAGGCCCGATCAGGGCAGATGGTGCGGTTTTGCAGCCCCTGGACGGGTGTCTTCGGCCCCACCTGTCTCGCCTTGGGCAGCAGCGACAGATATTGCGACACCGGCTGCCTGTCTCATCCGCTGCCCTTCAGGCCGCGTGACCGCAAACGCCGCAGCCGGACTTCCATCTGCCTCTTTGCCTGAATGTCGCCCCGCCTGACGGCCGCCGAGATACCTTCCACCCACGCCGCAATGGCGCCGTTGTCATCTCCCAGCTTTGCGCGACATTCGCCGAGTTCGGCCCAGACCGCCGAATAGTCGGGATCCTGCCGGATGGCCTCGTGGAGATGATGCGCGGCATCTTCGAACTGCCCTGTGGCGGCCAGGGTCTTTGCGATTGAAAAGCGCAGGAGCGGACTGTCCCGTCCGTCTTCCAGCATCTTCATGAGTTGTTGAATCATCACTATCCCGTTGCAATGGTGAAGCACCATGCATCGGTACGACCTCAAGCCTAGTTGAGGTCAAGCGGCGTTTTGCATGTTCATCGCGCCAGCCGGCGCAATGCAAGGGGATCCCATATGTCGTCGAGCGGGCCTTCCAGCGCGGTTCGCGGCGGAATGAGCTTTGGTTCGATAATGGTGACTTCAGGCTCGGTCCGGTTCTCTTCCAGGAGTTCGAAACCCTTGTTGAGCATCTGCGCTATATCGGGCTTGATCATGTAGACCGGGAAAGGAAGGAACGAGGCGAACGGGTCGTAGTCAAAACAGCCGACAACGATGTCGCCAAACGCCTCGCCGTCATGACGCCCCATGAAACGAAGCAGCCCTTCGAAATTGATCGACGAATTGACGAAGAAACAGCGGGGCAGGCGGCCCTTGCGCTCAAAGAAACGTTCGAAAGCCAGTTCCGTCATGCGCGGTGAATAACCGGTGATCTCGATATCGTCTGCGCTTTCAACCCCGAAATAGGAAGCCTTGGCGGCGTGGAAGCCGTCGATACGTGCGCGGCTGGCGTGGTCGTCATGCCCCCCGAACAGGACGACGTCGTCAGGACCGAGAGGCCCGCCTTTTACCGCATGGGCAAGGATGGCGGACGTCAGTATTTCCGCGCCCTGCCTGTTGTCGGAAATAACCGAGGGCACAAATTTGCCGGGAAGGTCGATATTGACATGCGGCAGTGCGGCGCGGGCGCAGACCTGGTGCACGCCGTCGGGATCGGTCGCGCCGGCAATGAACAGGGCATCGATCGAATAGGCGATCAGGGTCTCCACGGTGCGGCGTTCCTCCTCGGGATCGCGCCGCCCGGAAACGACCATGGGCGACAGGCCGCGTTTGCGGGCCTGCCCTTCGAATGTCTGCGCCATCGATGAAAAGAACCGGTTGTCATAAATGGGCACCAGAAGCCCGACGAGACCGGATTTCGAACTCCTCAGGCCGCGGGCCTGCAGGTTGGCGGTGTAGCGATGCGCCTTGGCGAGCGAGAGAATCCTATCGGCAGTCTCCTCCGAAATCCGTCGCTTGCGCCACGATCCGTTCAACACGGCGCTCACCGTCGAGGCCGATGCACCCGATAATATCGACAAGTCATAAATGGTGGCTTTCTTGGAACTTATGCCCGTCACAGTGATCTCCCCAACTGATTCCAATTATTAGAGCACGCGTCCCCTTGACGGAAGGGCGCTTCATGATATGGTTATTGCACCATCGATTGTGCAGCTTGGCAATATCGATTGTGCAAGATGGTTGCTGTGGGAGTGGCAAGGGAGAGTCTCGAATAAGCGAGATGAGAAATTTTGAACGCGCCAGATGAAAAATGGCTGCGGCGGGTTTCGTTTGCCTGGTTTTTTGAGGAGGAACATCATGAAGAAAATTATTGCTGCAGCGGTCGGCCTGTCGCTCGCGCTGCTCTCGTCCGCCGCCTTCGCCGAAGGCCCGAAGGTGGGCGTCGTCGTCAAGATCGGCGGCATTCCGTGGTTCAACGCCATGGAGGCGGGTATCAAGGAGCAGAGCAAGAAGCTCGGCGTCGACGGTTTCATGGTCGGCCCGACCAGCGCCGATCCCGCCCTGCAGGTCCGCGCCATCGAGGACCTTATCGCTCAGAAGGTCGATTTCATCGGCGTCGTGCCCAATGATGCAAAGGTGCTGGAGCCGGTGCTGAAAAAAGCCCAGGCCGCCGGCATCAAGGTCATCACCCATGAATCGCCCAAGCAGCTCGGCGCAGACTGGGATTTCGAACTGGCTTCCGCCAAGGGCTTCGGTGAAGCACATGGCAAGCTGCTGGCGGAAAAGATGGGCGGCAAGGGCTCCTATGCCGTGTTCGTCGGCTCTCTCACCGTCCCGCTCCATAACGCCTGGGCCGATGCCGCTATCGCTTATATCAAAGCCAATTATCCCGACATGAAGCTGGTCGGCGACCGCTACGGTGTCGCCGAAGATCTCGACAAGAGCCGTTCGACGGCGCTTGACCTGATGTCCGCCAATGCAGACCTGAGCGGTTTCCTCGCCTTTGGTTCGCAGGGACCGATCGGCGCCGGGCGCGCCGTCGAAGAGCGGCGTAAGGATGGCAAGGTCTTCGTCATCGGCCCGTTCTCGCCGGGGCAGGGCGCCAAGCTCATCAAGTCAGGTGCGCTGACGGGCGGGTTCATGTGGAATCCGAAGCAGGCCGGTGAGGTCTTCATCACGCTCGCCGACCGTATCGCCAAGGGCGAGACACCCAAGGCCGGCGATAATATCGAAGGTCTCGGCACCATCAATCCAGAAGGTAACACCATCGTTGTCGACCAACTTCTGAAGATCGACAAGGAAAGCATCGACAAGCTCGTTTCCATGGGCCTCTGATCCTCCCCAAGGCCAGGGACGCCGCGCGAGGTGTAATACTCGCGCGGCGTCCCATCTGGAAAAACATGCCGAGCGCCACGTCTGCAATGCTTTCGCGGCGGAAGGAGATTGACGCTATCATGAGCGCAGAACCGCTCCTGTCCCTCAAAAATATCAAGGTCACTTTCGGCGGCGTCCGCGCCCTGAAAGGTGTTTCTTTCGAGGTCAATCCGGGTGAAGTGCATTGCCTTGCCGGTGAAAACGGCTGCGGTAAAAGCACGCTGATCAAGGTCATCACAGGCGTCTATACGCCCGAAAGCGATGCCGAACTCTATTTCGACGGCAAGCAGATCACCGCGATGAACCCGACGCTTGCGCAATCGCTTGGCATTCAGGTGATCTGGCAGGATCTGGCGCTGTTCGATGAAATGACGGTGGCTGAAAATATCGGTTTTCAGTATGCGGTGAATGGAAAATACGGGTTGGTCGACAAGCGCGCCATCGAACAGGCAGCCGAAAAGGCGCTGGCGCGGCTCGGTGTCGAGATCGACCTCGACAAGCCGCTCAAGGAATTGCCCATCGCCCAGCGTCAGATCGTGGCGATTGCCCGCGCGCTGGTCGGGGAAGCACGGCTCGTTTTCATGGATGAGCCGACCGCCTCGCTCACGCAGTCTGAAACCGATTACCTGATCGACATCGTCCGCAACCTGTCGGCCTCGGGTGTCGCGGTTGTGTTCGTTTCGCATCGGCTTGCGGAAGTGCTGGAGATTTCGGACCGCATCACCGTTTTGCGGGATGGATCGCTCGTCGGCGTCTTCCCGGTCGAAGGCATGACCCAGTCGCGGGTAACCGAATTGATGACCGGCCGCAATTTCGACAGCGCCGTCATCGCCGCCGATCACGATGACAAGCCCGTCGTTCTCTCGGTGCGCGGGCTCGGCCGCGCCGGCGAGTTCGAGGATGTTTCGTTCGATCTGCGCCGGGGCGAAACGCTCGGCATTACCGGCCTCTTGGGAGCCGGCCGCACCGAACTGGCCTTGACGCTGTTCGGCATGCATCGGCCGCAATCGGGTGAAATCCTCATTGATGGAAAGAAGGTGGATTTTCATTCCAACCGCGATGCGATCCGGGCGGGCGTCGCCTATCTTTCCGAAGACCGGCTTTCGCTTGGCCTGAACCAGCCGCAATCCATTGCCGACAATCTCGTCATGGCCTCGCTCGACCGGCTGCTGAGCGGCGGCCTGATCTCGCCGTCAAAAAAGGCGGATGTCGTTTCCCGCTGGATTTCTGCGCTCGGGGTGAAGATCGGCCTGCCGGAAGATCCGATCCGCACGCTTTCGGGCGGCAACCAGCAGCGTGTGGCGATTGCCAAGTGGCTGGCCATCGGGCCGAAAATCCTCATCCTCGATGCGCCGACGGTTGGTGTCGATGTCGGTGCGCGCGCCGGCATCTTCGAAATCGTCCGCAAGCTGGCGTCAGAAGGGCTGTCGATCATCGTGATCTCCGACGAGCCGCCGGAAGTCTATTTCAACACCGACAGGATCATCCACATGGTCGAAGGCCGGTTTCACGCCACCCATGATCCGCGACACCTGTCGCTCACCGAACTGGAATCCGCCATCTATGCGTAGGCTCATCCTCGGACATACCACCGAATTCACGCTGCTTGTGGTCATGGTGCTGCTCTGCACGGGGCTGTCTTTTGCCACCGACCGGTTCCTCACCATCTCCAACGCCTTTGACGTGCTGAATGTTTCGGCGGTCAATATCATCTTCGCGGTCGGCCTGCTCGTGGTGCTGATTTCCGGCGGCATCGACATTTCCTTCGCGGTCGCCGCCTCCGTCGTTCAATATGTGACGGTGCTGGCGCTCAATGCGCTCGGCGGCGGCAACTGGGCGGAAGGTTTCATCATTGCCGGCGCGGTTGGCCTTAGTCTCGGTTTCGTCAACGCCTTCCTCGTCTGGCGGCTCAACATCATTTCCATCGTCGCGACCATTTCCACATTCAACATCTTCTTCGGGTTGTTGATGTTCTTCACCAAGGGCGTGTCGATCTACGACCTGCCCGAGTGGCTGTCGACGCGCGTGGTGTTTTACGAGCGCGAGATGGCTGACGGTTCGTGGGTGGAGCTGACGCTGCCCGTCGTGGTCATGATCCTCTGCTGCTTCGCCACCTGGTTCATGATTTCGCGCACCACTGTCGGGCGCAAGCTTTATGCCTTCGGCGACAATCCGGAGGGCGCGCGCCGCTTCGGCATCAATATCGGCGCCATGCACTACATTTCCTTCGGCTGGCTCGGCCTGATGGCGGGCATTGCAGGGCTCATGCAGGCGCATTATGCGCAGGAGGTGGTGCCCAACGCGCTTTATGGCCGCGAGCTGGATGTGCTTGCCGCAACCGTCCTCGGCGGCGCGCGGCTTGGCGGCGGCAAGGGCTCCGTCATCGGCTGCGTGCTCGGGGTGCTGATGGTGTCGATCACCCAGAACGGCCTCAACCTGATGGGCGTTTCTCCCTTTGCCTTCAAGATGATCGTCGGGGCCATCATCCTCATCGCCATCACGCTCTCTTCCACCCGCTTCGACAGGCTTCTGCCGGGCGCTCTACGTATATCCGCAAAGAAGGGGAGCGCGCAGCGATGAGCAGTCTCATCAGGAAATTCAATGCGATTTTCGGTGCGGATATGGCCGGGCCGGTGATTGCCTTCATCGCCGTCATGCTCATCTTCGGGACCTTTGCCGATAATTTTCTCTCGCTCGCCACATTCGGTTCGGTCGCCTTCCAGCTGCCGGAGCTTGGCCTGCTGACGCTGGCGATGCTGCTGCCTCTGCTGACGGGCGGCATCAATCTGTCCGTCACCTTCGCCGCCAACCTGTCGGGGCTTGCCGCAGCCTGGGTGCTGCAGGCCCATGGCGGCGTGGATGCGCCGCCGAGCGCCTTCCTGTTGGCCTGCCTTGCGGCGCTCGCCACCGGCGGCGCGGCCGGCGCAATGACCGGAGCGGCGATTGCCTACACCCGCGCACACCCCATTCTGGTGACGCTGTCGATGATGATCTTCCTGCGGGGCCTTGGCGAGTTTTTGACGCGGGGCGGCGATGTTTCCGGTTTTCCGGCCTATATGGCGCCGCTCGGCCATGGCACGCTTCTCGGCCTGCCGATCCCGCTTCTGATCTTCATCGTCTGCGTCGGCCTCTGGCATGTGCTGTTGACGCGCACGAGGCTCGGCTTCGGGCTGTTGATGATCGGCTCGAACATCGAGGCCGCACGTTATTCCGGCCTCAATACGCGCAAGATCCTCGTGCTCGTTTATACGCTTTCTGGCCTGATGTGCGCTGTCGCCGGCATCATCATGCTTGCCCGTTTCAATTCCGTCCGTGTCGGTCACGGGGAATCCTATCTGCTGATAACAGTGCTGGCGGCTTTCCTCGGCGGCATCAATCCCTTCGGCGGTTTCGGCCGCGTCCTGCCCGTCTTCGTCGCGCTCATCGTCCTGCAGCTGCTGTCATCAGGCCTCAATCTCCTCGGCGCCAACCAGCATCTGGCAACGGCGCTCTGGGGCGTGCTGATGATTGTCGTCATGGCGGCGCGCGGCCTGTTTTCAAGCTACTTCGCATCTCTGAGAAAGAAGGTATGACGTGAAAGGCTTCGGTGTTCACGCAATGATGTGGTCTCTGAAATGGGACCACGAAAACGCCGGGCGGTCCATCGCCGCTGCCGCGGATTACGGCCAGGATTTCATCGAGATCCCGCTTATCGATATCCCCTCCGTCGATGCGGCGCATACGCGCGCCCTGCTCGAAAAATACGGCTTGCGCGCCGTCTGCTCGCTGGTGCTGCCGGAACCGGCCTGGGCATCGGTTCGTCCGGAAGCCGCCGTGGAACATCTCGGGGCCGCGCTCGACAAGGCTGCGGATATGGGGGCGGAAGCGCTGACCGGGGTCACCTATGGCGGCACCCATGAGCGAACCGGATTTCCGCCGACGCCGGGTGAATATGACAATCTGACGAGGGCGCTCTCCAGCGCCGCCCGCCACGCCAAAACACGCGGCCTGCAATTCGGCATCGAGACCGTCAACCGCTATGAAAACCATCTGCTCAATTCCGCTGAACAGGCGGTGGCGCTGGTCGAACGCATCGGCGCGGACAATGTCTTTGTCCATCTCGATACCTTCCACATGAACATGGAGGAAAAGGGCATCGCAAACGGCATCGTCGCCGCCCGCGATCACCTGAAATACATGCATATGTCGGAGAGTGACCGCGGCACGCCGGGATTCGGCAATGTCGCATGGGACGAAGTGTTTTCCGCACTCGCCGCCATCGATTTCAAGGGCGTGCTGACGCTCGAGAGTTTTGCGGCCATGCCCGCGGACATGGCGGGAGCGATTTCGACCTGGCGGCCCGTCGCCGCCAGCGCCGAGGAGGTGCTGGACAAGGGACTGGCCTTCCTGCGCGACAAGGCAAACCAGTACCGGATTTTCTGATCGCCGGCCCGATCAAGGCCGGTTGCCCCATCATTCATCGAGGCGAAGAGTACCTTGAGTAAAATTGACGACAATGCCCGTGAAATTGCGGCCCTCGCCCTCAAACGTTCCGCCGGCGCGAATGGCCGGCGCGTGATGATCGCCATTGCCGGCGCGCCGGGATCGGGAAAATCCGCCATCGCCGAACGTGTGGTGGATGTTCTGAACGCTGGTGAAGGCGTATCCGCCGCGCTTTTTCCGATGGACGGCTTTCATTATGACGATGCCGTGCTTGAGGAGATGAAGCGCCGTCCGTTCAAGGGCGCCATCGATACCTTTGACGCCCACGGATTGCGGCACATGCTTGGGCGTCTGAAGGCCAATGAGGATGATATCGTCGCCGTCCCCGTCTTTGACCGCGCGATCGAGATCGCCCGCGCCGGCGGCCGCCTTATCCCGCAATCCGTCGATATCATTGTCTGTGAGGGCAACTATCTGCTTGCCGGCCAGTCGCCCTGGGATCGCCTCAAACCGATATTCGACCTGACCGTCTTCGTCGATGTCGGCGAGGACGACCTGCGCAACCGCCTCAGGGAGCGCTGGCGCAGCTTTGGCCTCGCCGAAGACGAGATCAACCGCAAGGTTGAGGAGAACGACCTTCCGAACGGCCGGTTCATCATTTCCACGAGCACGCAACCGGACCTTCGCATCGGAAATCCGGGAAAAAAATCCTGCTCCTGACATCGGCTGAACGCGCGCCTCCAATCAAGAACCAGCGAAACAGAAAAGTGAAAGAGACCCCCATGAAACACGGCATCTATTATTCTTACTGGGAACATGAGTGGAGCGCCAAGTTCGGTCCCTATGTCGAGAAGGTCGCGAAGCTCGGTTTCGACGTCATCGAGGTCGCCGCACACCACATCAACGACTATAGCGACGCCGAACTTGCCGACATCAAGCGGAGCGCTAGGGACAACGGCATCATCCTCACCGCCGGCATCGGCCCGTCGAAAACGAAGAACCTGTCCTCGGAGGATGCTTCGGTGCGCGCGGCGGGCAAGGCGTTTTTTGAACGCACCCTTGCCAATGTCGCCAAGCTCGACATCCGCACCATCGGCGGCGCACTGCATTCCTACTGGCCGATCGACTATTCCCAACCCGTCGACAAGGCGGGCGATTACGCCCGCGGCGTCGAGGGTATCAACGGCATTGCGGATTTCGCCAATGATCTCGGCATCAACCTGTGCATCGAAGTCCTCAACCGCTTTGAAAACCACGTGCTCAATACCGCGGCCGAAGGCGTTGCCTTCGTCAGCGATGTCGGCAAGAACAATGTGAAGGTCATGCTGGATACCTTCCACATGAATATCGAGGAAGACAGTTTTGGTGAAGCCATCCGCACGGCCGGCCCGTTGCTCGGGCATTTCCACACCGGCGAGAGCAATCGCCGCGTGCCGGGCAAGGGCAGGATGCCCTGGCACGAAATCGGCCTCGCGCTTCGCGATATAGATTACACCGGCGCGGTCGTCATGGAACCCTTCGTCAAGACCGGCGGGACGATCGGCTCCGACATCAAGGTATGGCGTGACCTCAGCGACGGCGCCGACCTCGCGAAAATGGATGAGGATGCCCGCAATGCCCTGGCATTCTCCCGTTTCGTCCTCGGCGGCTGATGCCCTATCGACGCGTCGACCGGGCGGCGGTCATCCGTCGCCCGGTTTTTACACCGCTAAATGCGGCCGCAGATCGCCGATATGTCCGCCGGCGTGCTTTTTCGTGCGACGCCGGCGCGATGGTGCTTGATCAGACGTCTTCCCTCCAGACAGTGTGAGGAGGAAAAGCAACGATCACTCGGGGCGCTGCAGCAGGGCGAGAGCGACCGTGGATGCGGCAAGGATCGCGGTCAGAGCCAGCGGAGCAATAGCACCATAGGAGTCAACGATGTAGCCGCCCAAAACCGCCCCGATACTGATGGCCACCTGAAAAGAAACAACCATCAGACTGCCTGCCGCTTCCAGCGCGTCGGGTGCGCCGCGGGAAAGGTTGGTGGGCAGCACCACAGGCGCCATGCCGAAGGCAAGCCCCCAAAGAGCGACGAGAGCAAATGCGGCGCCGGTATGAACACCCCAGACAACGAGGGCGATCGTCGCAAATGCCATCAGGGCGGCGGTAACGATGAGTGCGAGGCGGATACTGGTGTCAGCCATCCGGCCCCCCAGTACATTGCCGATCACGGAAGCCACGCCAAAGCCGAGCAGGGCGAGAGCGATCGGCGTGGTCTCAAGCAGCGTCACCTGTTCGAGGAAGGGACGCACATAGACCGAACCGGCAAAATGCCCCGTCATCAGCAACAGGATTGCCAGCATGCCCAGTTGAACGCTGCGCCGCCGCGTCAGCCGGAAAACATCGGAAAGACTGTTGCTCGTACTTGCCGGCAGCGACGGCAGGCTGAGTATCTGCAGCAGCATGGCAATTATGGCAAGTCCCGCCGTCATCGACATGGCGATGCGCCATCCCAGCCAGTCGCTGATCAAGGCGCCCATCGAAGGAGCCGCAATGGTGGCGAGCGAAACGCCGAGGGTGACGATAGCCATGCCGCGCCCGGTCGAATTCGCACCGACGAGCCGCGCCACAACGGCAACCGAAAGTGCCCAGAAACCGCTGAGCGCAATACCCAGTCCGGCCCGGCCCACCAACAACAGCCAGAAATCGGCAGCAACTGATGCGAGAATGTTGGAGCCGATCGCCAGTGCGCTAAGACCGACAAGCACGGTCTTGCGGTTCAGTTTGCCGATGAGGACATTGCTCAGCAAAGCCGTCACGGCGCCCACGGAAGCTGTCGCCGTAACAACCTGCCCGGCCGTACCCTCGGTAATGCCGAGATCGCGCGCCATGGGCGTCAACAATCCCGCGGGCAGGAACTCGGCCGATACCAGCGCAAAGCTGGTGGCCGCCATCGAAAGAACCGCGAACCAGGTCGCAGCGGTCCATGCGGGTTGCTCGGCGGCCTCCAGGGCAATTGTTGACCCATCAAATTCTGATGTCGTGTCCGTCATGGTTTCTCTCCTTGAGTTGGGAGAGTTTTAGACGAATTTTTTCGGATGATATGTATCTAAAAATCCAAATTTCATGCCTATTCCTCCGAATTTTGTGCGCCGCACAACGTTGGGCACGTCGCTGCGCGATCGCTTCGGTCACGTCATGGCGGTGTTCGACCCGCAAGTGGATCGCGCTTCATGGCATCTGGCGTCAATCGCGAGATCTTTGAGTTCGTGGAGCCAGCTCTATCGGTTAAGTCACGCGTGCTTGAGGCCGCACTGTCTTCAATTTTTTGGTGTTCACGTCCTGTGCTGCTATTGGCCGGGAAACCGTTCGCTAGATCGTGTCGAACGATACCCATCTGTTGCGACCGCTCTGTTTGGCGTTCAACAGTGCTGCATCGGCTCGTTCCAGCACGCTGCTGACAGTCCCGCCGGCGGGTGCAGTTGCTATACCGACAGAGACGGTAATAGGGTCGAGAAGACGACCGCGGTAGTTGACCGGCGCCTGCTCGACAGCACGCCGGAGTTTTTCCGCAACCTTCATTCCTGCTTCAATTCCCGCTCCAGGCATCAGCACGGTGAATTCCTCCCCACCGAAACGGAAGAGATGACCCGCATCGCCAACGGCTTCGGAAAGAACCTGTGCCACGTATTGCATGACAGCGTCACCGGCATCGTGGCCAAAGCGGTCGTTGAAACGCTTGAAATAGTCGATGTCCAGCATCAGGCAGGCGAGCGGCTCATCCGGCTTTTCAAGATGCCTGTTCAGTGCTTCATCAAGAGACCGGCGGTTTGAAAGACCTGTCAGCGCATCCTGTTTGGCCATGCCCACCAACCGCTGCCTAAGCTGGAGATTTGCGACCGCAAGGCCAATATTCTCTGCGAGAAGTTCCAGATAAAGTCGCTCTGTTTCGAGCGTTTCGCTTCTTGTCAGGATTTCGAGATACAACAGGCCAACGGTCTCCCCCAGAGCAGTCAGCGGGATACAGAGGCCGGTGCCGGAGTTTTCCTGTAGATGGTGGCAGACGACATCGTCGCCGTCCGGATTGCTGGTGTGGGGGCGCCCGCGGCGCAGTGCCCAACAATCATCGATTAGAAACTCTGCCGCGGAAAACGACGGGTCGGACCATTTGCCGCCAGATTGAAGTAGCGAGCTGTTTTCTTTGAAGACAAGCAGGCGTCCTGCGATGGCGGGAAAAATCTGCGGCATGAACTTCGATACCACGTCGGAAAGCTCGTTCTGATTCTGGCATGCCTGAATCCGATGCATCATCTGCAGGATCAGGTCCTTGATGCGCTGATTTTTACGATGCTCCGCATCAAGCCGTTCCCGCTCCAGCCCGTTGCTGCGGAAGATCCTTATAGCCTGGTTCATCTCTCCAATTTCATCGCGACGCCCTTCGTCGGGTACATCGATACTGTAGTCCTGCCTGGCAAGGCGCATGACAATGTTGCTCATCCTGATCAGGGGGGCGGCCACTCGCCTGCTCAGGACAAAATAAAGCACGGCTAAAAACATCAGCGCCGTTAGCGCCAGCATGACCTTCGCGATCGATCCGTAGAAATCGCTTCGGCTCTTTGCCTGATCGACCATCGCCTGGGTGCGAGCCGCAACGGTTTCTCTCAGCGTTGAGACACTCTTCAGCAAGCCCTCATGCAGTTGGTAATATTCATTGCCGAACAGGAGCTGTTGCGCATCGCTCTGGCGGCCGGAGCGATAAAATCCGATGGCCTGACGCTCGATCTTATCCAGCGTGTCGGCGCTTCCGCGTATGTCCAGAAACAATTCCTGCTCCTGCTGCGAAGCACCGTGCTCAGAGAGTTTGTCCAGATTCGTTTCAAGCCGGTTTTCCTGGTCCTCGTCGACATAGAACTTTGCCAGATGCTGTTCATCGCCCCGCATGATGTAGAGGCGCGCCTCTTCTGTGCGCTCATTGGCGACAATTGCCAGCTCCTCGCCGAGATCATTCAGTTCAAGGTGAGTCTCTATTGCTGCACGCTCTTTAGAAGCGCTCCTGGCCGATAAAATGAATGTGGTCGCCGACACTGTCGTCAATATCAGTGTCACGGCATAAGCGAGGTTCGTGATGGTGCTAAGTCGCATGATGGCGCCAAATGCTTGCCGCGTGGTATGGCAACCGGGTGCGGCGGGTTCAGTTTCAGGTTCTGATCAGCCAGGCCATGCCGCCAAAGGAAAGGACAATCCACCTGATATTGTCGTTATGGTCGATCACGAGACGGGTAATGGCTGATCCCCTTGCTTATCTTTTAGTAGCGCCGCCTCAAATGTCCAACGCAGCGTGCGGATTAAATTACCAAATTTTTAGTTGTGTGCCACTTCGCGAATACCTGGCCTATTGGGAGGCTGCATCCGATTTTGGATATGCGACAGGAACCGGCAGACCGCAACCTGCTTGATGCATGGTTATTGCCCGGACTATCGAAGAGTGATCTTGATACTATAGGCTGTGGATACCTGTGCGTTGAGGATATTATCTCAATATTTGCAGGATATATTGTGCGTGTTGTACCTTGCCTTTTGGGGAATGAATTGAATGAGGACGACTCTATTACTCTGTGCAGCCGCAATGACACTGACTGGCTGCCAGACTCCGGCGCCACAATCTGTTTTGGATTCGCAACGTCCTCCGTCCAGATCGATAAAACGCGAATATGTGGACGCCTTGCGCGGAACCATCAAACCCGGAGATTTCACGAAAGCCGAGATTTCGAGCGTAGTGCTGCTCGATCCTGAAAGGCAGATGTACGCTTATTGCACGCGGACGGCGGAACGTGCCAACCCGAATTGGTCCTATATCGGTGTAGCCCTATATCAGAACGTGAGTGTGGACGTCTCAAAGAATGACTACCGCTGCCGTGACAAGCGGTTGCGTTATTATGATTTTCCTGAGTTGCTGAAAATGAAGTCCTGATAGAGCCGGGCAGGCGGCGTCACCGCTTCTGACGTGTGCGGGTTTCGTAGGGAGTCTAGAAAGCATGACTGTAAACCACCAACTTTCGCAGGTGCCTTCTGGCGTCAGGAATTGCAGTTGCCGCCAACGTTGAGAAGACCCAATTTCTCGGCTTCATCGATCTGCATTCGCATCGTACTCCGTCAAAACGAGTCCAGGGCCTAGATCGGCAATTACTCTTCAAAGCCGCTCTGCGCATGCGAGATCGTCTTGCAGGTCCCGCTGTCCTTTTCGCCAACCATGCGCTTGTCACGAATGACTGAACCCTTGGCGATGTCGATCTCCCATGCCACCGAGCCTTCATTCAGACTCGCTTTACCACCGGCAAAGGTGCCTTTCTCCATTCTCTGACTTCCAGAAGCCGGGACATAAACTCCAAATGTCCCGGTGGCTTCGTCGAGGGCGAAATTGAACACCTGAGGGGTTCCCTTCGAAGTTGCGAATTCACAGCTGAGATATGTCGGCGCGGCAAAGGCGGCAGAGCTCGAAAAAAGCAGGGCAGCAGCGGCAAATCCTGTTCCTGTAATGACGTTCAATTCCTGATCCTCATTTGTATTTTCTCGTTAGACTAGAAATATTTCAACCGTTCGGCAAAGTAAACGATATAGCGATTTGACCCCTGTAGCGCTCACGATCGACCAAGGGGCACGCGCTGTCGGCACGCTATGATGAATATTGACAATATATGCTACGCTTTTCATGGCTGAGGAGAGCGAAAGGAAAACGCCATGGCGTCAGGAAGCATTCACGTCAAAGTCAGCGGTGCGCTGCAAGACCATATCCAGCAGCAGATTGGTGATGACGGTCTTTATGAGAATGCGAGCGAATATATTCGAGTGCTTATTCGGCGTGACATGCAAACCCGCGACGAGGCATGGGATGCCTTGCAAAAGGAACTGACTCCCGCAATGCGTGCGGACGACAGCGAGTTTAGAGCCGTCTCTGCTGATGGTGTAATCGGCCGAAACAAGCGTCGCTAGTTATGGCAGCCTATCGCTTTTATGCGCCTGCCGATGGCACGATGTGATGGTTTCGCTTCTCAAATTTCGGCGGTTTGCTGTAATCGATCATGACAATATCCCCATTCTCATTGATCGACCGCTACACGCTTGCCGTGAAAAATCGGTAATCAGCCATAGAAACATACAGTAATCTTGTCCACACTGATCTTAACAGCCCGTGTTACCAGAGCAATCTCGGAATGCCCGCTCTGGGCCAGAAGTGGACATAATCATGCTAGCTTGTCGATGAAGCCAAAGTGAAAAGTTGTTTTGACTGGCTGCCGTGGTTGCCACCTGTATATTTCGACTTGAAAGGATGTATGTTTTCAACGAATTGACGCTGTCCTCCTAATTTCTTTAGCTTTGAGGAAGGATTTTTGTTTCCCCGTTCATCCTCACCCTGTTTTCCTGCTCTATACTGCACCTGTTCCGCGATGAACCGGGAGACATTCCAGTTTTGAAGCGGAGCCAACTCCGGTTGTGAGAGAAAGACGTCACTCTCATATTTCGGGGTCTGACAGGCAAAGTCCTCTGGCTGTGACCGGAAGAGAGATAGAATATGGTTTGTGGTGGGCCTTTCTATTTCTTCGAAACGCGTTTGCTGAAGGATACACTCTGACAGGCATAATCCGCTGATGCGGGGCACTGATAAGTGTCTTTATTTTTCCACAGGCGACAGTTTTCAGTGCCCCGTTGCAATGCCCATCGAGCTGAAAGGCTGATGGGAAAAGAGATGAAGCTCATAACACGGTCGCAACTGCGTCGCGTGATAGGAAAGGTGTGTTTAATGGGTCTCTATAAGATGTATGTCCTTGCGGCTCGTGCAGATACTGCCCTGATGAGGAGGAGGCTGGCACGATCTCTTTATGCCAGGGCAAAGCTTCGAAACCGTCAGCTCAAGAAGCAATATTTATACAACCAAAAGGGGAATATGAATTCGTTGGCGGATATGAAGAGGGCAGGCCAGATTCGATCTGGACGACTCCCGTAAACATATATTTATATAATAACCAGCGCATAAATATATAAAATATATGTTGCGATGAATTGTATATGTGTGACTGAAGGCGGGCAGGAATCCGCTGATAAAATCGACTTTTACGGCCTGTAATTTGCGGATTGTGGAGCGATTACGTGCAAATATATGAATTTTATGTTGAATTTGCTGTTTTGATTGGAGGATTGTTATGTACGGAAACTATATGGGCGAGATGGATTTGATTGGAGTGGAGTTCAGGTT
>NZ_JAOCCY010000018.1:0-82350 GCF_029840625.1 Agrobacterium sp. GD03872 | reverse complement strand
CCCTCGCTGGATTTCGGAGAGCTTGCCCCCTCATCCGACCCTTCGGGCCACCTTCTCCCCGGCGGGGAGAAGAAACAAGCGGCAACATCCGACGATTCATGACAGATAACGACCGCTTATAACGCCGATCAAAATAACTCGCTTGTCCCTCATCCGCCCGGTTGCGATAAGCCATGCATGAGCATCGACAAGCCACTTTCCGCCAGACATCTGACCGCACTCGGGTTTTCCGGGGCGCTGATGATGGCCTCCGCCATGGGTTTCGGCCGCTTTTCCTTCACCCCCATTCTGCCCGGCATGATGGCGGATGTTCCGCTTTCGGCGGGGGATGCGGGGATCGTGGCGGCGGGTAACTTCGCCGGTTATCTGGCCGGGGCGGTTCTGGCGGCCTATTCATGGGGTTCGGGACGGGAACGGCTGGTGGCGCTTTGTGGCCTGTTTTCCACCGGCGCATTGTTGCTTGCCATGGCGGCTTTCAACTCCGTCGCGGCTTTCACCGTCATCCGGTTTCTGGCCGGTGTCGCCAGCGCGCTGACCATGATCTTCACCTCGCAGATCGTTATCGGCCATGCCGTCAAGGCGGGCAGGGACAGCGTTCAGGCGCTGCATTATGGCGGTGTCGGTGCGGGCATCGCGATCTCCTCGCTTGCGGTCTATCTGATCGGCGTCGTTTTTGACGGCGGCGGCTCCTCATGGCGGGAGGAGTGGATCGCAGGTGCTGTCTTTTCCTTCATCACATTCATTCTCGTCTGGCGGGTGCTGCCCGCAGGCCCGCCGCGACATGCATCCTCTGTTGCGGAGCCGCCGCTCCACTGGACGCGGCCGCTCTTCCTGACGACGCTGGCCTATGGGCTTTTTGGCTTCGGTTATGTCATCACCGCCACCTTCATCGTGGCGATCGCCCGCATGGCCGCCGCCGGCGCTTTCGTGGAGTTTCTGGCCTGGTTCATCACCGGCTGCGCCGCCGCCATTTCGCTTTTCCTCTGGAAACCGGTCTTGAAATCGCAGGGGCTGAAACGCGCCTTCGTCATCGTTCTTGCCGTGGAAGCCGCCGGCGTCTTCGCTTCCGTCATGTTGCCGCCGGTGCCGGGTGTTCTCGCCGGAGGCCTGCTTCTCGGGCTGACCTTCATGGTCATCACCGCTTATGGCCTGCAGCTCGGTCGGGAATTTGCCGGGCCGAGCCCGCGTCGCGCCTTTGCGCTGATGACGGCCGCTTTCGGGACGGGCCAGATCGTTGGGCCACTCGCCGCCGGCTGGATTGCCGAGGTAACGGGAAGTTTTACCGCCCCCAGCATTCTCGCTTCGGCCGTGCTCGTCGTCAGCATTCTGCTGATGCTGCCGGTGCTCGCCGCAGAGCGGCTCCGTTAGGCCGCTGGCCGTCTTTTCCTGCCTTTAATCTGGTGTTTCCGTTGGGCATCGCCCGCCACCTGCGCCTTACATCTTGTTAAGGTCAGCGCTTCGTCGTTGCTGTGCACAAATTTCTGCCCTAGGTTCGGGCCATCCAGTGCTTCGCCAATAATGGCTGATTTCAAACGCGCGTGAGTTCGAAACTTGTTTCATTCCTTCTTTCCCAAACCGAAATTGTTCTTCACCTCCGCCGCCTTGTGGACAGTCGTGTGTATTCTGGTGTGGTACAGTATCGGTCCGCAACTGGGCGCTGCCCTCGGAATGCCGCCTCTGGCCCCCGGAGAAAGCGCTCCCCTCGGCATCGCGTATTTTTTCTCGCGGGATAATGTCTGGTTCTATCTCTATTTCACGATCTTCGTCGGGATTTTTGGTGTCACCTGGCAATTGATCGCCAAGGACCACCCCTGGACGAACTGGTCCATCTGGGGTTCGGCCTTCATCATCTTCATCGCCTATTTTGCCGTGCAGGTCTCGGTTGCGATCAATAACTGGCGTGGTCCGTTCTTCGACCTCTTCCAGCGTGCGCTTGAAAGCCAGCCCGGCATTACGGCAGGGCAGTTCTATTCGCTTCAGTTGCGGTTTTTCGAAATCGGCATGGTTGGCGTGGCGATGAACGTCATCACCGCCTTTTTCACCAGCCACTACGTGTTCCGTTGGCGTACCGCCATGAATGATTTCTATCTGTCGAAGTGGGAGAAGCTGCGTCATATCGAAGGCGCTTCGCAGCGTGTGCAGGAAGATACGATGCGATTTGCATCCATCGTCGAGGGCCTGGGTGTGGTCCTCATCAATTCGGTGATGACGCTGGTGGTGTTTCTGCCGCTTCTGTTTCAGATGTCGGCGCATGTCACGGAACTGCCCTTCCTTGGCGCCATCCCGCATTCGCTTTTCTGGCTTGCTCTGTTGTGGTCGGTTTTCGGCACGGTATTGCTGGCCGTTGTCGGTATGAAGCTGCCGGGCCTGCAATTCCGCAACCAGCGTGTCGAGGCGGCCTTCCGCAAGGAACTGGTCTATGGCGAGGACCATGCAGACCGCGCCCAGCCGCCGACCATGCGCGAACTCTTCGCAAATGTGCGGAAGAACTATTTCCGCATGTATTTCCACTATCTCTATTTCAACGTTGCCCGCTACACCTTCGGTCAGCTCGACGCCCTTATCCTGACCTTCATGCTGATCCCCACCATCGTGGCCGCCAAGATCACCATGGGTATCTGGCAGCAGATCGCCACCGCCTTCGGTCAGGTCAGCGACAGCTTCCAGTATCTGGTGAGCTCCTGGTCGACGATCATCGAGCTCCTTTCGATCCGCAAACGTCTGGTTGCTTTCGAATCGGCGATTGACGATCAGCCGCTGCCTGATATCGACGAGCGTTATCTGCAGCGCGAGGCGGCTGGCGGCCCGATGGAGGCCAACCGTCCGTAAAACAGAAAAGGCGGCCGTTCGGCCGCCTTTTTCACCTGTTTTGAAGGGCTTCAGCCCTCGGTCTTCTGCTTCTTCCGCGCCTCGATCATCGGCATCGCCTCGGCATAGCTCACACAGGCGACATCCTGCCTGCCGCAGACTTCACGCAGCAGCCGCTCATAGGCGTTCCAATAGGCGCCGCCATTCATCTTCACGAAGTGGAAGCCCATCTGTAGCGGAATGCGCTCGCCATTATATTGCCTGTCGAATGCGTTGCGGAAGGCCGTATAGGCGCGGTCCTCGAATTCCCTGGAACGCTCCGGCGTCTCGACGCCGATGGAGTGGCGGATGAAGAGATTGTAATCCATGGCGATGATCGGGCGGTTGCCCGGACCTTCCGGAATGAGCGGCAGGCCGAAATGCGCGATGCCGTCGCGTTTCACCGGCCATTCCGGCCCCTTGGTGACGCTGGTGGCGTCGTAGATGAAGCCGTGCTTTTTCTGCGCGGCGGTCAGCGCCGGTCCCTGCGAAAGATAGGGTGCGCGGAAGCCGTCGATGTTCTTCACCATGTCGCGCCAGCCTTCGGGTTCCTCGCCCTTCTTGCCGATCATCTGCCAGGCGTTTTCCAGCGTGCTGGTGAAGGTGGTGAATTCGCCGTCCCATTGTTCGGCCGTCCATTGCCCGCCATCGAAATGGCCGCAGGTGTGGCTGCCGATCTCGTGGCCTTCGCGATAGGCCGTCCAGATGTTGCGGAGCCGGGTTTCCACCTCTTCAGGTGACTGGCCGAAGCCGATATTGGAGCGGCCCGCCTTCTGGCCGGGTCCCTGATAGGTCTTGGCGCTGGTCTTCCGGTCCATCACCAGCGTGCAGGCAAGGAAATAGGTGAAATGCGCGCCGACTTCCTTGGCCGTCGCACGGCTTCTGTCCCACAGCGTATTGTCGCCCGCCCCGTCGAAGGACACGATGACGAGCTGCTTCGGTTTCTGCGCCTCTTCGGCAAAAGCGGGAAGGGCGGTGAGAAACGACAGGGAAAAAGCGGCAAGTGAGCGAAACATCAGTTATCCGTCATATGAAACACGGTGGCCTTTTGCGGGTGGAATAAGGCGAAGCTTTGAATAGTCTGGCATTTTCATGACTTTCAGCCTAATTCCTGTTCTCAACTGCGGTGATAGGGCCGCTTCGTTCCACCGGGGGACCGTGTTCCATGCTTTTTCTCGCACTCTGTCTTGCCTTGTTCCTGCTGACCCATCTTCTGAAGGTGGTCGCGCCGCAATTTCGCGCCCGCATGATCGCGTCGATGGGCGAAGGCCCCTTCAAGGGCGTTTATTCCGCCGTTAGCCTCGTCACGCTCGGCCTCGTCATCTATGCCTTCGGCGAAGCACGGCAGGAAACCGGAATGTTGTGGTATCCGCCGGTCTGGATGAGCCACATCGCCGTGACCCTGATGCTGCCGGCGATGATCTGTCTTATCGCCAGCCTCATACCGGCTGGCCACATCGCGACGAAGACGAAACATCCGCTCATCCTCTCGGTCAAGATCTGGGCGCTTGCGCATCTCCTTGCCAATGGCGAGACGTCTTCGATCCTTCTTTTCGCATCGTTCCTTGCCTGGGGCGTGGTGATGCGGATTTCGCTGAAGCGCCGGGAACGCGCGGGCGAAAAAGTGGTCCGCGACTTCGTTTCCAGCCGCTACGATCTGGTGGCCATCGTCGGCGGCATCGTCCTGTGGGGTGCTTTCATCCTGAAACTGCACGAATGGTTGATCGGCGTTCAGCCCATCGCCATGTAGGAAATCAACGTTTCCCCCTTACATATCAGGCAAAATAGGCTAGAAGGCCGACCATGACCCGGCTGGCCTTGCTTTTGCTGACCCGGGTAAGCGGCTTGGTATGTCCGCGGATGGATGGATCGGAAACGATCTCCGCGCGGGTAACGGAGAATTTGATGGCAAACGAAAATGATACCTTTATCCGCGAAGTGAACGAGCAGATCCGTTCCGAACAGCTGTCGCGCTTCTGGGGCCGGTACGGTATCGTGGTCGCGGGCGCCGCCGTTCTCGTGGTTCTTGGCGCTGCCGGCGCCGGCATCTATGAATACTGGAACACCAGCCGCGCGTCCAATTCCGGCGACCAGTTCCTTGCAGCGCTGAAGCTCGCTTCCGAAAACAAGACGGATGAGGCGCTGAAGGCCTTTGCCGATCTCGAAACCTCCGGTCACGGCAATTACCCTGTTCTGGCGAAGTTCCGCTCCGCCACGCTGCTTGCGCAGAAGGGTGATGCGGCAGGCGCCATCGCCGCCTTCACCGCCATCGGCAACGACACCTCCGCGCCGCAGGTCTTCCGCGATACCGCCAGGGTGCGCGCGGCCTGGCTGCTGGTCGATAACGGCACCTATGACCAGGTCGTGGCGCTGGCCGAGCCGCTCAGCGCCGAAGGCCAGACCATGCGCGCTTCCGCCCGTGAGGCCCTGGGCCTCGCCGCCTACAAGGCCGGCGATTTCGCCAAGGCCAAACAATGGTTCGAGCAGATCGTCAGCGACGCGCAGGCGCCGCGCAACGTGACGAACCGCGCGCAGATCATGCTCGACAATATCACCGCTTCGGGCAAGGCTGCTTAAGGCCGCTTTGCCACGCAGGATCGCCCCGGCATTTCTTCGCATTGCCAAAGCGATCCAACTCTTTATTTTACGCATGTCCTTTGCCCAAAACAGGTAACGTTTTGGGCAGACTTGCTCTAGGGAACCAGGATCAATGAGCTTCACCGTCGCCATAGTCGGGCGCCCCAATGTCGGCAAGTCCACGCTTTTCAACCGTCTGGTCGGAAAGAAGCTGGCCTTGGTGGATGACACGCCCGGCGTGACCCGTGACCGCCGCCCCGGCGAGGCGAAGCTCGTCGACCTGCGTTTCACCATCATCGATACCGCCGGTCTGGAGCAGTCCGGACCGGAAACGCTTCAGGGCCGCATGTGGGCGCAGACCGAAGCGGCGATTGACGATGCCGACGTGACGCTGTTTGTCGTGGACGCCAAGGCGGGCCTGACGCCGGCCGACGAGACGCTGGCCGAGATGCTGCGCCGCCGCGGCAAGCCGGTGGTGCTGGTGGCCAACAAGTCCGAGGCGCGCGGCTCGGACGCCGGTTTCTACGACGCCTTCACGCTCGGCCTCGGCGATCCGTGCCCGATCTCGGCCGAACACGGTCAGGGCATGATCGACCTGCGCGACGCCATTGTTGAGGCAATCGGCGAAGACGTCGCTTTCCCGCCTGAAGTGGATGAGGCGGAGACGGATATCGTTCTGCCGCGCAGCGAGCCGGGCAGTGAGGACGAAGAAGACGAAGAGCCGGTTTACGATGAGACCAAGCCGTTGCGCGTCGCCATTATCGGCCGGCCGAATGCGGGCAAGTCCACGCTCATCAACCGTTTCCTCGGCGAAGACCGGCTGCTGACCGGCCCGGAAGCCGGCATTACCCGCGACAGTATTTCGGTCGAATGGGACTGGCGCGGCCGCACCATCAAGATGTTCGATACGGCCGGCATGCGCCGCAAGGCCAAGGTGACGGAGAAGCTGGAAAAGCTTTCTGTGGCGGATTCGCTGCGCTCCATCCGCTTTGCGGAAACCGTGGTGATCGTGTTCGACAGCACCATTCCCTTCGAAAAGCAGGATTTGCAGCTGGTCGATCTCGTCATCCGCGAAGGCCGCGCCGCCGTGCTCGCCTTCAACAAGTGGGATCTGGTGGAAGACCCGCAGGCCTATCTGGCCGATTTGCGTGAAAAGACCGAGCGTCTGCTGCCGCAGGCGCGCGGCATTCGCGCCGTGCCGATTTCCGGCCAGACGGGTTATGGCCTCGACCGGCTGATGCAGAACATCATCGATACCGACAAGGTCTGGAACCGCCGCATCTCCACGGCCAAGCTGAACCGCTGGCTGGATTCGCAGACGACGCAGCATCCGCCGCCGGCCGTTTCCGGCCGCCGCCTGAAGCTGAAATATATGACGCAGGTAAAGGCCCGCCCGCCGGCCTTCATGATTTCCTGCACGCGGCCGGAAGCTATTCCGGAAAGCTATACGCGTTATCTGGTGAACGGTCTGCGCAAGGATTTTGACATGCCGGGCGTGCCGATCCGTGTGCATTATCGCGGTTCGGACAATCCGTTCGAGAGCAAGGCGAAGAAGAAGCGGTGACTTGACGCGGAGGCGTTGCGGGCTGTTTCTTCTCCCCGCCGGGGAGAAGGTGGCCCGAAGGGTCGGATGAGGGGGCAAGCTCTCCGTATATCACTGGCCTCGCCCCCTCATCCCGCTGCCGCGGACTTCTCCCCCTCGGGGAGAAGAAACAAGCGGCGGACGCTCATCCAACGCCTTGTTTTGAAGAGTAAAAGACCATGCTGATCAAGCAGACCGACTATCACCGGATTTACCGCGTCATCAACAGCCTGCTCATCAGCCAGAATGCCGATCCCGCTTCGGCCTCGATGTATTTCAGCACCTTCGGCGCTTTCATCCTGCAGCAGCATTACAAGCTGAAGGCCGTGCCGAAGGGCGGGCTTGCGGCCTATAATCTCGGCGGCACGGTTTTGCTCTTCGCCGATCATCGTGAAGACGGTTATGTGACGGGTGCGGGCGAGAATTTCCACTGCTGGGTGGAGGCGGATGGCTGGGCGGTCGACTTCATGGCGCCGGCATTTTCGGAAGGCGCCGATGGGCTCTCGGTGCCGGCGAAAATGTTCCAGCGGCCGCTTGTCGCCATGGCGGCCTCCATCAACGATCTCGGGCAATCCGGCGATTTCTTCTATCGTTCCGAACCTGAAGCCACGGCCAAGCGCTTTGCCGACTGGCACAGGCAGGCAATGATCGGCGATATGGCGAGCGTTGCCGCCAACTGGTTCCGCAAATCGCCGAAGCAGATGGCCGCCTCGCTTTCGGTAACGGATCGCGACGGCAAGGCGCGGACCGTGCCGCTTTCCGGCCAGATGCTCACCGGAGCATGGTGAAGGCAGGTCACGCGCCATAGCGCCGGTCCCGAAGGCTTTGGCAGTGAGCGTTCTTTGATTTATAAGGGCGACGTTGCCACGCAGATTGGACTCAACAGGAACGGGAATGACGCTCCTATGGCCGATGACACGATTTCAATAAGCTTCACGCCCGACCCGAAACATGTCCCTTCCTATGTCCATGGTTATCAACATCAGGCCTATGAAAATTACAGCATGATTTTCGACAGGTCCTGGGCTCGCCATTTTTCCTCGGCGCGAGTCAAGCTGTCGTTGTTCGCCGGACTGGCTGCGGCCTTCATCTATTCGATAAGCCTGCCGTGGTTCCCGGGCGTCTGGCCGGTGGTCGGTTATTGGGTGTTCGCCCCTGCACCGTTTGTGGCCCTTGCCATCTGGTGCATTATCTGGCAGGGCGCGAGACGGGAGGCGAAATCCTATTACGAGGTTCTGGCGCACTGGAATATCGCCAACGAGCGAATGTATACGCCGCAGACGCAGATAGAGATCGGACCTCAGGGCTACAGGCAGGTGACACGGCTGGACACGGTGCAGCTGAGCTGGGCGCGCTATCACATTGCCATCACGCCGCCGGACAGTCTGGTGCTGGTTTTCCACGGAACGGTGGTCGTCATACCCAATAGCGCCCTGCCGATGGCTCCAAAGGATATTATCGAGAAGATCAATCACTGGTGCGCGGCCCAGCAGAAAGAACTGCTTCCCTTATCCTGAAGCGGCATCTGAAAATGGCGGTATCATCCGGAAACAGAGGACGGCCAGCGTGTTCTCGCGGCAGCCGCCTGACGTCAATCAGCAGCCCGACCCCGTTCTAAAGATAACGGCAGTCGCGTCCTGATCGCCTTGTGACATTCCTGCTTCGTTTCGTCCACTATTCCCGCAGAAAATCTCGGGGATTGCCTTCATGCCAGTTGCGAACGGGATAACAGCGGCAGCGATTTCCCGGCGGCATGGATGACATTGTCGAGGAATTGCCTGGACGCCTTTTCCCAGCTGTAGCTTTTGGAAAGCGCCAGCGCCGCCTGGGGCGAACAATGAAGCGCCGCCAAACAGGCATCGCGAAGATTGTCATCCAGCGCGCCGGCGGCGGGATTGCCGCCGAGAATGTCGATCGGTCCGGTGACCGGGAAGGCGGCCACGGGCACGCCGCTTGCCAGCGCTTCCAGAATGGTGTTGCCGAATGTATCGGTCTTCGAAGGGAATACGAAGACATCGGCCTGCGCATAGGCGTCGGCCAGCTCCTCGCCGGTCTTGACGCCGGTGAACAGCACATCAGGATATTTTTCCTGCAATTCCTGGCGGGCCGGACCGTCGCCGATGACGACCTTCGATCCCGGCAGGTCCAGCTCCAGGAATTCCGGCAGGTTCTTCTCCACCGCCACACGTCCTACCGTCATGAAAATCGGTCTCGGCAGGTCGAAGGGCAGTTTTGCTTTCGGGCGCGGATGGAAAAGCTCGGCGTCGATGCCGCGGCTCCAGCGCTTCAGGTTGCGCACGCCGCGCGCTTCCAGTTCGGTCTCAAGGCTCGGCGTCGCCACCATGCAGGTATTGCCGCCATTGTGGAACCAGCGCACGAAGGCGTAGAGCCAGCTTTCCGGAACCGGAAAACGCGCCGCCACATATTCGGGAAAGCGGGTGTGATAGCTGGTGGAAAAACGCATGCGGTTCTTCACGCACCAGCGCCGCGCCATGAAGCCGAGCGGCCCTTCCGTGGCAATATGCACGAAGGAAGGCTGGCTTTTTTCGATCTCCGCCGCCACACGGCGATAACCGGCGACCGAGAGGCGGATTTCCGGATAGGTCGGGCAGGGGATGCTATAGAAACTCTGCGGCGTGACCATGCGCACATCGATGCCGAGCCGCGCGAGTTCGGTATTGGTGTTTTCTATCGAGCGAACCACGCCGTTGACCTGCGGGTGCCAGGCATCTGTGACAATCGTGATTCTCGTCATGAAACACTGATCCTGCTCATCTGCGCGCGGGCGAATCCCCATTGCCCGGCTTCTGCCCGTATATGCGGGGTGCGTGTTACAGGATCATGTCAGGGTCTGTGACGGCGGGGAGGCGGGCTGAGAGGCCTATCCCACCAATGGCAGCAGCTCGGGGCTGATCAGCGCGCCGTGATGGCCGATGACGGTTGCGGCGGCCCTTGCGGCGAAAGTGGCGGCCTCTTCGGGAGAGCTGCCTGTCACGTAACAGGCCAGGAACGCGCCGTTGAAGCTGTCGCCGGCGCTCGTCGTGTCCACCACCTCCACGGCCTTCACCGCCGGGGCGTGGCTGCGGCTGCCGCTAAAATCGAGCGTCGCACCCTTGGCGCCGTCCTTCACGACGATGTTTTCGACGCCGAGCGAACGGTAACGGTCGATGGTCGCTTCCACGGAGGCGTCGCCGAAATGGCTGGCTTCGTCATCGAAGCTCGGCATGACCAGCGTTGCGGCGCGGGCGCCGTTGGAGATGGTCTCGAGCATTACATCCCTGTCCGCCCACAGGCGCGGGCGGATGTTGGGGTCGAAGACCACCAGCTTGCCCGCCGCCCTGGCGCGGCGCAGTTCGGCCAGAAACGTATCGACATCATGGGCGGAGGCGAGAATGGCGAGGGTGATGCCGGAGAAATAGACGACATCGGCGCTTTCCACCGTTTTGCGCAGATGATCCGCGTCAGCGGCCAGCTGCCTTGCCGCAGCGGCGTTGCGCCAGTAGCTGAAGGTGCGCTCGCCGTCCTTCAGGTTGATGAGGTAAAGGCCGGGCGTACCGCCCTTGATGCGGCGAATTTTTTCCGTGCCGATGCCGGCATCGGCGATGAAGGTGAGCATGTCTTCAGAGAGAGGATCGTCGCCGAGTGCGGTAAAATAATCGACCGACCAGTCGTCCGGCAGGCAGGCGCGGGCATACCAGGCGGTATTGAAGGTATCGCCGGCAAAACCCTTGCGCAGCAGCCCGTTGCCGGCCTGCGACAGTTCCACCATGCATTCGCCAATCGACAGAAACCGTCCGCCCACGCCGTCATCCTCCCGTTTTTTCCAGCCATGCGGCTTACGACGAGCGCGCGCTGCTGACAAGGGCGGTTGTGGCCGTTTGTGCATGTGCGAAGTTCCGGTTTACGCGGCCGCGACAGCTTTATATTCTCGTGCCACGGCGCTTTCGCTTTTCTTCGAATCGCGAAAGCGCCGTGTCTCTTTTTTACGCATGTCTCTTTCCCAAAACCGCGTCACACTTTTGGGAGACATGCGCCGGCCACCATCAGGAGATCGCCCATGCCGCTAACCCATGCCCCGGTCCACAAATCCCAGGCGCAATCGGACTGGTGGAAGGGAGCGGTGATCTATCAGGTCTATCCGCGCTCGTTTCAGGACACGACCGGCGACGGTTACGGCGATCTTGCCGGGGTGACGAAACGCCTGCCCTATATCGCCTCGCTCGGTGTCGATGCCATCTGGCTTTCGCCCTTCTTCACCTCGCCCATGGCCGATATGGGTTATGATGTCTCCGATTATTGCAATGTCGATCCGATGTTCGGCACGCTTGCCGATTTCGATGCGCTGATGGCCGAGGCGCACCGGCTGGGACTGAAGGTCATCATCGATCAGGTCATTTCGCATACGTCCGACCGGCATCCCTGGTTCGTGGACAGCCGCGCCAGTCGCAGCAACAGCAAGGCCGACTGGTATGTCTGGGCCAATCCCAAGCCGGATGGCACGGCGCCGACAAACTGGCTTTCCGTGTTCGGCGGCCCGGCCTGGGAATGGGACGGCGTGCGCAAGCAATATTACATGCACAGCTTCCTCGCCTCGCAGCCGGACCTGAATTTTCACAACCCCGAGGTTCAGGATGCGCTTCTCGAAACCGTGCGCTTCTGGCTGGATCGCGGTGTGGACGGTTTCCGGCTCGATACCGTCAACCATTATTTCCACGACAGGCTGTTGCGCGACAACCCGTCGCTCTTCGACGAGGAGAGTTTCGGTCTCGACGCGTCCGACGTCAATCCCTATGGCATGCAGGACCATCTCTACGACAAGACGCGGCCGGAAAACGTGGCCTTCCTGAAGCGTTTTCGCGCGTTGCTAGACGACTATGAGGGCCGCGCCACGGTGGGCGAGGTGGGAGACGGGGCGCGGTCGCTGAAGACGGTGGCGGCCTATACGTCCGGCAACGACAAGCTCAACATGTGCTACACTTTCGACCTGCTGGGGCCGGATTTCAGCGCGAAGCATCTGCGCGCCTCGGTCGAGACCTTCGGCAAGGTGGTGACGGATGGCTGGGTGTGCTGGGCCTTTTCCAACCACGATGTGGTGCGCCACCTCAGCCGGTTTTCCGAAGGTGCTGAAGAACAGACACGGGTGGCGAAGCTCGCCATCTGTGTTCTCGCCAGCCTGCGCGGCTCCATCTGCCTCTATCAGGGCGAGGAGCTGGGTTTGACCGAGGCGGAACTTGCCTTCGAGGATCTGCGCGATCCCTACGGCATCCGCTTCTGGCCCGCCTTCAAGGGGCGGGACGGATGCCGCACGCCGATGGTGTGGGAGACCGGCAAGCCGAATGCCGGTTTTTCAAGCGCTGAAAAGCCCTGGCTGCCGGTGCCCTATGTTCATGCCATGCAGGCCGTGGATGCGCAGGAGCGCAAGCCGGACTCGGTTCTGAACCATTATCGTGCTGTCTTGTCTTTCCGCAAAAGCCATGGCGCACTGCGCGACGGCGACATGCATTTCCTCAAGACCAATCTCGATGTGCTGGCCTTTACGCGACAGAAGGGTGAGGAGAAACTGCTATTCGTCTTTAACCTGACGCGCGAGGCAGTGGAATTTCCCGTGCCGAAGGCCATGCGCGTCACGGACATCCTGCCGATGCCGGGTTTTGCGCCGCTTTTCGATGCGGGGATGGTGAAGCTCGATGGGCTGGATGTGTTTTGCGGGGTCGTCGCATGAGTGGGCAATTTGTCATCGAGACGGCTGGCAAAATATCGCTCGATGAGTGGTCCCTCCTGCGGCACCGCTTGTGGTCCGATGCTTCACCCGCCGAACACCGGGCGGAATTGCAGGACGTCTCCGACAATGAGGTTGGATTTATTGCCTATGATCCGGCGGGCATGGCCATCGGTTTTGCCGAAGCCAGCCTGCGGCGGGATTATGTCAACGGATGCGACACCTCGCCCGTGGCGTTTCTCGAAGGCGTTTATGTGGAGGAGGCGTTTCGCAAACAGGGCGTTGCGGCGGCATTGATTGCCGAAGTAACCCGTTGGGCGACCGGCAAGGGTGTGAGCGAGCTTGCTTCCGATGCCGATATTTCCAATGTCACTTCACATCGTATGCATGCGGCGCTGGGATTTGAGGAAACGCAGCGGGTGGTTTATTTCCGCAAGCTTCTGCCTTCGGATTGAGGGTATAGGCGCAGCAGAAGATGCAGCGATCTCTGCTGGCTACGCATCCTGCTTCCCTCATTCCCGTGACAAGCACAGGAATGAGGAGGTTGGTGTTTCATGCGTGTTTCCCGTCTTCCGCCGAGGCATTTTCTCCGGTCAGATCAGCGCAAACCGGTCCACATCCACCATGCCCATATCCGAAATCTTCAGATGCGGAATGACGGGCAGCGGCAGGAAAGCGACCTGCAGGAAGGGTTCTTCCAGCGTCGTGCCGAGCGCATAGGCTGCTTTTCTGAGCGTATGCAGCGTATCGCGCACGGTTTCATAGGGTTCGAGGCTCATCAGCCCTGCCACGGGCAAAGCGATCTCGCCCGTCACCCTGCCGTCTTCCACCACCACGAAACCGCCCTTGATTTCGCCGAGCCGGTTGGCGGCCAGCGCCATGTCGTCTTCGCTCACGCCGACAACGCAGATATTGTGGCTGTCATGGCCGACGGTTGAGGCGATGGCGCCTTTCTTCAGGCCGAAGCCCTGAACGAAACCATTGGCATGGTTGCCGTTCTTGCCGTGTCGTTCGATGACGGCGACCTTGATGATGTCGTTCGCAAGATCGACGGTGGTCTGATTGCCATCCGTCGGCAGCCTGTAGCGACGGTGCTCGGTGATGATCTTGCCGGGGAGCACGCCCATGACGGGGCTTTCGCCCTCCGTGACCGGCACACCGAAATGCGAGGCGAGTACGGGTCTTGCCTTGACGCTGTCGAGGCCGACGGGTGCGACCGGTTTGCGCGTAGCAAACAGGGCGTCATCGACGATTCGTCCGCCGGACAGCACCATGCTGGCCTTGCAGTTCTGCAGGCTGTCGACGACCACGAGATCGGCGCGCCAGCCCGGTGCGACAAGGCCGCGGTCGCGCAGGCCAAAGGCTTTTGCGGCGGAAATCGAGGCGGCGCGGTAGATGGCGAGCGGTTCCACGCCGCTGGCGATCGCCGTGCGGATCATATAGTCGAGATGGCCCTGTTCGGCGATGTCGAGCGGGTTGCGATCATCGGTACAGAGCGCCAGATAGGGCGACAGGCGTTCGGTGATGATGGGCATCAGGGCGTGCAGGTCCTTCGAGACCGAGCCTTCGCGCACCAGGATATGCATGCCCTTGCGGATTTTCTCGAGCGCTTCGGCGGCGCTCGTGCATTCATGTTCGGTGCGGATGCCGGCGGCGAGATAACCGTTCAGCGCCGTTCCGGACAGAAGCGGTGCATGCCCGTCGATATGCTGGGCCTGAAAGGCCTCGAGCTTTGCCATGCACACCGGGTCCTTGTGGATGACACCCGGAAAATTCATGAATTCGGCGAGACCGATGACCTTTGGGTGCCCTCGGAACGGCAGCAGCTTTTCGATCGGCAGATCGGCGCCCGATGTTTCCAGATGGGTGGCGGGCACGCAGGAGGAGAGCTGCACGCGGATGTCCATGATGGTTTCCATGGCGCTGTCGAGGAAGAACTGAAGCCCTTCCACGCCGAGAACATTGGCGATCTCATGCGGATCGCAAATTGCGGTCGTGACGCCATAGGGCAAAACGCAGCGGTCGAATTCGTGCGGCGTGACGAGGGACGATTCGATGTGGAGATGTGTATCGATGAAGCCCGGGACGACGATTTTTCCGGAAATGTCGATTTCGCGCCGGCCTTTGTAACCCTCCGAGGTTCCAACGATCATGTCGCCGCAGATGGCGATATCCGATGCGACGAGTTCTCCGGTGACGAGGTCGAAGAAGCGACCGCCCTTGAGAACCATGTCCGCCGGCTCGCGGCCCGTGCCCTGGTCGATGCGTGTTTCAAGTCTGGAATTCATGCGGGTTTCTTCGGCTCCTGATTTACGTCGTATACGAGAGTTTTTATTATTTACATTCAAAGGTTGTTTCTTGGTCTATTCAGGTTGATTCCTTGAGTTTTAAATATATCCTGAGTAAAAAATTTTCATATTTGTGTTATCTAATCTACCGGGGTTCAAGTTTAGGCGGCTTTGGGAAGGCTTGACTTCACCTCTATAGTCTAGCCGGTTTCAGGCCGACTTTTTTGCGAATTGTGGTTCAGGTTATCATTCCCGGGAAGGAAAATAAAAGCGTCTGATGCTCAAACGAATTTCCACCCAGCAACTGACGCTTGGCATGTTTGTCGAAGCGGTCGAAGGAACGCTTTCGAACCAGAGATTTTCGCAGCGGCACCGCTTTCTTTTGCGGCATGAGGAATTGATGCGTCAATTGAAATTGAGCGGCGCCGAGAGCATCATCATCAACACGGCCAAGGGATATGACGCCGGAAGCAGTGCCCGTTCCGCAGCGGTCTCGCCGCAGCCGGACAATTGCCCGGAAACCGTTGCCGCCGTCACCCACGCCGTGCGCTCCGCCGCCGATGCGATTGCCGAGACCTTTGCCTCCGCCGAGGCCGGCGGTTCTGTCTCGCTGAAAGGCATGGCAACGGCCACCGGCAAGATTTCCGATGCGGTGCAGTCGAATCCGGCGATTTTCATCGGCGTCACCCGCCTGAAATCGAAGGATGAAACGACCTTCGTGCATTCGGTCTCGGTCAGCGGGCTGATGATCCTTTTCGGGAATTATCTCGGGCTCGACAGGGGAACGGTCGATCTGCTCGGCATCAGCGGGTTGCTGCACGATATCGGCAAGGTGGAAATCCCGTCATCGATCCTCAACAAGGCGGATGGGCTGAACGCCAACGAGCGGGAGATCATCAATCTCCATCCCGCCTTCGGCCGGGATATATTGTCGCGTAATGCGCAGATGCCCGAAATGGTGATCGATGTCTGCTTCAATCATCACGAGCGGATGGATGGCGGCGGTTATCCAAGCGGCCGCGCGGGCGGCGAGATCAGCCTTTACGCGCGGATTGCAGCGATCTGCGATGTATACGATGCCGTCACCTCGGTCCGGCCCTACAAGAAACCTTGGACGGCGAATGACGCGCTGACCTGGATGCTGCGCCGGGACGGGCATTTCGACACGCAGCTTCTGAAGAAGTTCGCGCTCTGCATCTCCGCCTCGCTGCCGAGGATTTAGCTGCCGAAGACGATCGCCATGTTCAGGCTGTCGATGTAACGCCCGTCGATCAGAACGGCATCGCGGCTCCGGCCTTCATGCACAAAACCGGTCTTTTCATAAAGCGCAATTGCCCTCGCATTGTCCGCATGCACGCTTAGCTCGACGCGATGCAGCCCGCATTGACGTGCGGCATCGAGTGTCCGCCGCATCAGCCGCGCGCCAAGTCCCTTGTCACGATAGGCGGGCAGGATGCCCATGCCGAGCGTGCCGCAATGGCTGCGGGTTGCCCTGCTCCCGCGGCGAATATCGCACCAGCCGGCCACTTCGCCATCCGCAATCGCCACGAATTGCGGATGGTCGTTTTCAATCATGTCGAGAACGAAGGCGCGAACCGAATCGAGCGGCGGCGCCTCCAGGAAGCTCAGATATTTCCGCTCGCGCGATACCGCATCGAGAGCACGGTGAAAGCTTTCAACGTGCTCCGCCCGGATGGGGTCGATGCTGATGGCGTCGGCAGCAGCCATCATGCAGCCTTTGTCTTCGCCTTGCGGGTCAGATGCACCACGACGTTCTCGATCATCCGCATGCCGGCGTCCTGGCCGAGCGTCATGATCGATTCCGGATGGAACTGAACGGCGGCCACCGGCTCCTTGGCGTGTTCGATGCCCATGATCGTGCCGTCCTCGCTTTCCGCAGTGATGATGAAATCACGCGGAAGCGTGGTGGGGTCGGCGAAGATCGAATGGTAACGGCCGACCGTCACTTCCTTGCCGAGGCCGGAGAAGACGAGGCCGGGCTCCAGCACGCGGATGCGCGACGGCTTGCCGTGCATCGGTACCGCAAGCTGGCGAAGCTCGCCGCCATAGGCTTCCGCCAAAGCCTGAAGACCGAGGCAGACGCCGAAGATCGGCAGCTCGCGGGCGCAGGCGGCCTTGATCGTCGCCTTGCAGTCGAAGTCCGTCGGGCTGCCGGGTCCGGGCGAAAGCACAACCAGATCGGGCTGGAAGCGATCGAACACCTCTGCGGCAACCGGGGTTCTGACGGTGGAGACGGTCGCGCCCGTCTGGCGGAAATAATTCGCCAGCGTATGCACGAAGCTGTCCTCGTGGTCGACGAGCAGGATCTTCACACCGGTGCCCACCTTGGCCGCATCGCGCTTGGTGGCAGCGGCGTTGGTGCCCTTGGCATCGCGAATGGCCGATATCATCGCGGAAGCCTTCAGTTCGGTTTCTGCTTCTTCTTCCTGCGGGTTGGAATCGTTGAGCAGCGTCGCACCGGCGCGCACTTCCGCGATGCCGTCCTTGATGCGGATGGTGCGCAGTGTGAGCCCGGTATTCATGTCGCCGTTGAAGCCAACCATGCCGATTGCGCCGCCATACCAGGCGCGCGGGCTCTTTTCATGGCCTTCGATGAAGCGCATGGCCCACAGTTTCGGCGCACCGGTGACAGTGACGGCCCAGGCGTGGCTGAGGAAGCCGTCAAAGGCGTCCATATCGTCGCGCAGGCGGCCCTCGATGTGGTCGACCGTGTGGATCAGGCGCGAATACATCTCGATCTGGCGGCGGCCGATGACCTTCACCGAACCCGGCTCGCAGACGCGGCTCTTGTCGTTGCGGTCGACATCCGAGCACATGGTGAGTTCGGATTCGTCCTTTTTCGAATTCAGCAGCTTCAGGATCTGCTCGCTGTCGGCAATCGGATCGTCGCCGCGCTTGATGGTGCCCGAGATCGGGCAGGTCTCGATGCGGCGGCCGGAGACGCGCACGAACATTTCCGGCGAGGCGCCGACCAGATATTCCTGATGGCCGAGATTGATGAAGAAGGAATAGGGCGAGGGATTGATCGCCTTCAGGCGGCGGGAGATCGCCGATGGATTGCTTTCGCAACGTTCCATGAACTTCTGGCCGGGAACGACCTCGAACAGATCGCCGCGGCGGAAGCTTTCCTTGGCCTTCACGACAAGTTCGGAATATTCGCCGGGACGGTGATCGCCCTTGGGCGGGATCGTGTCGGTGGTCTTGAAGGGCTCCGGTGTGATGTCGGAAGACTTCCCATCCGTTGTAACACCGGCCTTTTCGAAATCGTAGCGGTCGATCCAGGCCTTGGCGGAATAGTGATCGACGACAAGGATTTCATCAGGCAGGAACAGCACCATGTCGCGCTGGTCTTCCGGCCGTGCCAGCGACAGCTTGATGGCGTCGAACTGGAAGGCGAGATCGTAACCAAAGGCGCCGAACAGGCCGATGGCCGAATCCGCATTCGAATAGAAGAGGTCGACAATGGCGCGCAGCGCGGTGAAGACGGTCGGGATCTTCGAGCGTTCTTCCTCGGTGAAAACGCGGTCCGGCTCGTTGACGGTGAGGTCGAGACGGCGCGCGGTGGAAGCGCCAAGCGTGAGATCGGGCGTCGCCTTCAGTTTATCGGTGATGAAGCCGAGCAGCACTTCGCCACGGCCATTATAGGCCTCGATCCACATCTTGCGACCGAAACAGGAAATGCCGAGCGGCGGGTCGATGATGGCCGTGTCCCAGCGGGTGTAGCGGCCGGGATATTCATAGTTGGACGAGAACACCGCGCCGCGATGCGAATCGAGCTTTTCGACGTAATTGTCGATGGCGTTGGCGTAATCGGCGGGCCGGCGCTTCCGGCTGACCTTGATGCCGCCCTTCGTCTCGTAGGTCTCCGCTCCGTCATCCTGAATGATCGTTACCATTTCTTTCGTACTTCCTGTTGTTCAGGCCCGATGACAGGCGGCAAAATAACAAAAAAGCCGCCTGAAAATTCGGGCGGCTTGGACTTTGTCTGAAGACATGACTGGTCAAGGCCGCAAAAAGCTGCCCCACCACCAGCTAGCAATGTTCTTAGACACGATATTCATGGGAAAATTGTTAGCGTGCACGATCCGCCTTGGCAAGCGGATTTCGGTGAGGGATTGAACCTTACGGGCCGCCGCGGCGTTGCACTCCTGCCGAAACGGTCAGGAGTGCCCCGAAAAATGCTTCATCGCCTGTGTCTTCTGGCAACCGCCCTCGCATTGATTTCCGCCTCTGAACCGTCGGCGCAGGTGCCGGTGCCGCAGCCGAAACCGGGCGAGGGGCAATGCTCCACCTCCTCGGAAAAGCCGTCGGACGAGGTGCCGCAAAGCCCGGCGGAAGCACCGAAGCCGGTCCCGAAACCGCAGGTCCCGGAAGCGTCGAAACCGGATGTCGAAAAGAGCCCCGCTGACAAGGGGTCCGATGACCCCAAAAAGGAAGGCGAGGGCAAGGATGGCGGGGAACAGCAGAAATCCGCCGACGAGATGAAAAAAACGGAGGAGAAGCCGCCGGAGCCGGTGAAACCGGAAGACCCGGCGGCACTTGAGGCCTGCCTTGGCGCACTAAAGGAGATCGGTGCAGAATTCAAAAAGCTTGAACCGATCCGGGACAAGGAGCAGGGCTGCGGCATCGAAGCGCCTGTCGAGCTTTCCGTGGTGCTGCCGGGCATCAAGCTCGAACCTTCAGGCACCATGCGCTGTGAAACCGCGCTTGCGCTTTCCCGCTGGACAAAGGAGATGATGCTGCCGGCTGCGGCTCTGGCTTTGCCTGAGAGAAAGGTGACGGCCATCGCCAATGCCTCGACCTATATCTGCCGTAACCGCAACAGCGCGGAAAACGGCAAGATTTCCGAACATGCCAGGGGCAATGCCGTCGATATTTCCACGATCGCCTTCGATAAGGGCGAGCCGCTGGTGATGAAGCCGCGCGGTGAGGACGGAACGCCGGAAGGCGCTTTCCAGCGCACGATTACCGCCGCCGCCTGCCTGTTCTTCCGCACGGTTCTTTCGCCCGGCAGCGACGCCACCCATCAGGATCACCTGCATCTCGACGTGCTGGAGCGAAAGGGCGGCTATCTCTATTGCCGCTGACAAAAAAAAGGGCGGCCCGAAGGCCGCCCCGACTGGAGATGATATCTCCGCCCGGTTTTAGAATTTCTGGGTCAGGGAGATTTTGAAGGTGCGTCCGGCTTCCGTATAGAAGTCCACCGGCTGGTTGACGGTGCTGACGGAATTCGGGTTCACGTCGCGGACGCCAACGGCATTCCAGTATTTCCTGTCGAACAGATTGTAGATGCCTGCCTGGATGCGCAGGCCCTTGGTCTGTTCCGGCTCCCACCAGCCGGTCAGGTTGAAGACGCCATAGCCGGGGGCGTCGAAGGTGTTGGCCACCCTGTCGTCGCGCATGCCGGAGGAGAAGACGCCGGTAAATTCCGTGCCCCAGGCTTCCTGCGCATAGCCGATGCCGAGGACGGACTTGAACGGTGCGACGGTGCGGATGAATTCGTTGGTATCGGTGTCCTTGCCATAGGCGTAGGCAAGCGAGGCGTGGGCGAAGAAGCCGTTTGCCAGTTCCTTGCGGACCTTGGCCTCGACACCGGAGATTTCGACATTGTTACGGTTGCGATAGGTGAAGAGCGATCCGTTGCCCCTGCCGCCGAAGCCGGGGAACAGCGTCGTCGAGGTCGTATATTGCTCGATGAAGTTCTTGTACTTGTTGTGGAACAGCGTCAGGCTTCCCGCCAGGTCACCGGAGGCATAGTTCGCGCCGATTTCGAAACCGTTGCTGGTCTCGGGGTTGAGGGCGGAATTGCCGACAACAGCGTAACCGGAGCTGACGTTGGAGAAATTCAGGTACAGTTCGTTGATCGTCGGGGCGCGATAGGCCATCGACCATTGCGCGAAGAGCTGCAGTTCCGACGTGACGTCGTAAGTTGCAAGCAGTTTCGGCGAGAAGCGCGAGCCGCTATTGCCGGTCGGCAGGCCGAAGGTTCTGTAGCCGCTGTTGCTGGAAACCGAACCATCAGGGTCGTAGTCGTAGGAATCGAAGCGCAGGCCGGGGGTCAGGCGGAAACCGTTGCCGAAGGCGATTTCGTCATCGAGATAAAGGCCGAGGCTCTTGCCGCTCACATCGGGCATGTCCGATTGCGAGGACGAGGTCGATCCTGCCGTGTTGGCGAAAAGCTCCTGGCTGAAATCGGTCGTCATGGCGTTGCCGCCGAAGCGCACCGTGTGCTGCACGCCGCCGAGTTCGAAGCCGGATTCGAGACCGCCGACGATGCCGAATGCGCTGTTGCGCATGCTGTCTTCGCGAATATAGAGCGAATTGTTGGTCAGGCGGTCGCCGGCGCCGGAGTCCTTGGAAAGACGCGTCCAGTAGAGCGAAAGATTGGCGGCGTCGATGAAACCGTCGGTCGAGGGCGCTTCGTATTCGTAATCGAGCGATACGCGATCACGCTCGGTATCCTCGTAACCCCTGTAATCGCCGATCCGGTAGGTCGAGCCCGATACGCTGACGCCCTGCAGGGTCTTCATGTCGCTGCGGTTTCTCACCGAATAACGTTCGGCCGTAAGCCCTATGCGGTGACCGCCTTCAAGGTCCTGACGGATCTTGAACATCAGGTTGCTTTCATAGGTGTCGGCCGGGTTGGGCTTGGTGCGGCGTGTTCCGTAGACATCGGCCGTACCCTTGTTGTCCGTCTCGTTGCCGCGCTTGTAGGAGCCCTGGAACAGGACCGAGGTATTCTCGATCTTCTTGGCGACGGCGAGCGATCCGCCGACGCTTCTGTCCTCGCTGTCATAGGTGGTCTTGGCCACACCGCCCCAGTCCCTGCCTTCGCCGATCAGGTCTTCCGGCTCGAGCGTGCGCAGCACCAGCGCGCCGCCAAGGGCGCCGGAGCCGATACGGCTGGAATCCGCGCCGCGCACCACATCGACCGTCGAGAGCGAGGAGAAATCGAAGCTCGAACTCGTATCGCTGAGGGTGGTGGTGGCCTGGCCCTGACGGGCGAAATTGTTGAAGTAGGGAACGGGAATATTGTCGATCAAAGTGACGACGCGTGCGCCGCCGAGGCCGCGAATGAACAATCCGCCGGGCCGGCCGGGCTTGGCATCGACATAATCGACGCCCGGTTCCGTGCTGTTGCCGAGATCCTTGATGCTGCCGATGTCCTTCTTGCGGATGTCTTCCGCCGTGGTCTGGCTCGCCAGCGGCGTATCGGCGGCGGCGTTGGCGCTTTTGACGCGCTTGCCCTTGACCACGATCTTTTCGAGCGTGGTGGTGGTGCCGTCCGCCTGCGAAGCGGCGTCCTGCGCCCAGACAGGGCCGGTAAGGGGCAGAAGAGAAATGGCGGTGCACAGAAGCAGCGCGGAACGCGTGCGCGAAATGGACATGAAGTACCCCCAGGTAGGCGCACGGATAGCCACGGCGTGCAAAAGCACACCGCGCCTGCTGCCGCGGCTGAAACTGTTTTGATTGTTACGGGCGAGCCGATAAGTGAGGACTAAAAAACATGATGATAACTGTCAACATATTATATATGACTTTTTGCATCATGTTTTAAAGCATAACGGTATGTTGCAAAAATACGACGCCGATCCCCGTCGGAACCGGACCGGCGAATGGGTGCGAAAACGCCACGCTGCGGTCAAAGTCCCGACATTGCCGCTTGCTAGGTTATTCGCAGCCAGTTTACATGGCGAAACAGAACATGCTCCAACAATAAACAGATTATTAATCGGATACGGAAATGAAGTCTCTTGAACTGCTCGTCGAGCGGATCATTCTCTCCAGCCGCTGGCTGCTCGTCGTGTTTTATCTCGGGCTCGTCGCGGCGCTGGCGGTTTATGCGTTTTCCTTCGCGCTCAAGTTTCTGAAAGTCGCGAAGAACGTTTTCACCTATGATGAATCGGACATGATCCTCGCCATGCTCGGCCTGATCGATGCGGCGCTGGTCGCCAGCCTGATCGTCATGGTGATGATCTCGGGCTACGAGAATTTCGTCAGCCGCTTCGATGAAGCGGATGCCGAGGTTTCGTTTCTGGGCAAGCTCGATGCCGGCAGCCTGAAAATCAAGGTTGCGTCGTCGATCGTGGCCATTTCGTCGATCCACCTGCTGCAGATATTCCTCAACGCCAATCAATATTCGGACAGCAAGCTGATGTGGTTCACCATCATCCATCTGGCTTTTGTCGTCTCGGCGGTCATGCTCGGTTTCCTGGAAAAACTGATGGCCAAGCCGAAGGACAAATCCGAAAAGCCGGTGCTTTGATCAAGGTGGCCCAGCCGATATGAAGGCAGTAACCCCGTCCTGGCCATGCAGCATGTTTCTCACTCCGGACACGGCGTTCCGGTGCGGCGAGGGCGCGTGAATGGTGAAGACGGAGCGCCAGGCCAGACTTTGCGGCGATCTGTCGGCCGCGGCTGACAAATCGCAATGGCTGGAGGCGCTGCGGGAGGTGATGCGCGCCTTCGATTATGCCCATGTGACCCTGCTGCGGTTACCCGGCGGTCAAAATATCTATGCCTTGCCGACAGTTGTCGAAAGCAGCCTGCCGATCTGGGTCGTGAATGCGATGACCAAGGACGGCGCGCTTGGGGATTGTCCCGTCATCAGGCGCGGCGCGTCATCGATGCTGCCGCAATATTGGTCGCTGCAGGACCCGGATATTACCTGCGGGTCGCTGGTGGATGCGGCGGCTTCGCTGAACAGCATGGGCATCACGTCCGGCCTGATGGTGCCGGTGCACGGCATGTACGGCAACCGGCATCTGATGAATTTCGCCGGCGATCGCGATGTGCTGCCGCAGGCCGCGCTGAACGAATTGTGCATGATCGTGCTGCATGCGCTGGAGGTCTATGTGCGCCTCTGTCGCACCAACTCAAAAGGTCCGTCGCCGTTGACGAAACGGGAACTCGACGTGGTGCGCTGGACGTCGCAGGGAAAGACATCCGTGGAGATCGCCGAGCTTCTTTCCATCTCGGAACATACCGTCAACGCCTATATGAACAACGCCATCCGCAAGCTCGACTGCGTCAATCGTACCCAGCTCGTGGCCAAGGCGATACGCCTTGGCCTGATAGACTGATCGCCCCCGCCGCTGCGGGGAAGTCTCTGCCTTAGCGGTCGAGAACCGAGCGAAGCTCGACGAGGTTCGAGCGAACCCGCAGAACGTAAAATCCCATGGTGGCGAGATGCGAGGGCATGATCCAGCCGCTTTCCTCGCCATTGGAAATGATCGCCGGCTGGATGCGCAGGGCTGCGCGGGTCTGCGACAGCGTGTCGTTCCACAGATTGGTGAGGTTACGCTCGCGGATGACCTGCGCAAAGTCCGATCCGGCGGCGGAAAGCACACCGTAATAACCGTAAAGCTGGCCGTAAGCGAACCAGAAACGGTCGTCGGCGCGGGTGTCGAACCAGCCGCCATTATAGTTTTCCGAGCGCTCGCGCAGGATTGCAGAGGTGGAGCCGATATCGCCAGCGATACGGTCGATGAACTGGATGAGGTTGTCGGCACGGGTATCGAACACCGCCTTGCAGGCGACGAGTTCGCCGTTGAAGGCCTGGAAGCTGCGGATGGCGGCGCGGTAATAGGCGGGGGTCGGCGTCTTCGGGCCGAAGGGATCGAGGCCGAAATACCAAGAATATTCGCTGAACTGCATGTTGCCACGCGCTTCCTGGAGATTGTTGTTGATACCGGAGGTTCCGCGCACGCGGCCGAGCGTATCCACCAGTTCGATAGAGGTGCGGCGCACGGCCTGGTTTACACCGCGCTGGAACGAGGCCTTGTTATCGAGAAACGGCGTGCTGTCCCAGTCCATGCCGAAGAGGCCGAGACGATAGAGCAGCATGGACGAAATCCAGGCGTTCTGGTTGACGTTGAAATCGGTGAGATCGGCGGCGGCGTCGACAATCGCCGAACGCTGGCAGACCGGCGCGGATGTGTTGGCTGCGGCGCCCGTTGCGCCACCCGCCGGGGCGGCGGCCGGCAGCTCCTGGCCGGCGGGCACGGTGCGCTCTTCCAGCTTGTAGCGCGCGACGTAGTCCGGGTCGAAATTCGTCCAGACCTGGGTTTGCCAGATGAAATATCCGTAAAAGCCGGCAAGGAGAATGACGATGAGGGCGATCGGGCCCTTGATGAGCCAGTTGCGGCCGCTGTACCAGCCATGGGCGGCCATGAAGGGCCACAAAAGCCAGGCGACGAGAAGACCGGCGGCCCTGCCGATGGCGCTGAAGGCTGCCTGAATCAAAGCGGTGATCCGGTCGATCATGTCGTCATAGTCTCCTCTGCCCGTGGGCTGGACGCCGGAAGAAAGAACCTCAGTCCGGCCGCATCCTTCGGCGCTTCGTATAAACCTCGGTCATTTACTGTCTTCCAGATATGTCCCGGTCAACCGCGATACAACATGATTGCGAAACTTTTCTCAACCTGCGGTCCGCGCCGGCCATTATCGCTTTCCACATCGATTGTGGAGCAACAGCCGCCGCGGAACCGAAGGGATATGCGCTCAGAGACCGAGCTTGGCGATCTCGTCATTCAGCCGGTCGCGTGCCTTTTTGGGCAGTTTTCCGTTCTTGACGGCGTCCAGATTGGCCGGCGCGGCATCGCCGACGACAACGAGCGCTATCATGCCCATGCCGAGATGGGGTGTGCATTTGACGACATAGGCGCCTTCCTTATCGACCGTCACCTTCACCGTCTCGTTCATCTTGCCCTTGAACTCGGCAACGCCCTCGGGGATCATGCCCTTCACGGCCGCCGCATCATGGCCCTTGTCGACCGGGACGAAGGTGATGACGTCGCCGACGGCGGCCTTGACGGTCGCGGGTTCGAAGACCATCGCCTGACCGTCGCTGCCCTTGTTGAGCATCTTCACTTCGATTTCGGCCGACAGGGCGGGGAAGGCGAAAAGAGCCGCGACAATGGCGAAGCCGGCGAATTTGGCAGTTTTGTCCTGCATCATTTTGCTCCTGAGAGAAAGCACATCCACGCGAATGTGTCGCCGTGGTTCTAGCCCAGGAGCCGGGGAGCCATCCTTGCGAAAAATCAAATGCGGCAACCGGCCGCAGAGGATCAATCGCCCTTGAACGTTTCCACCCAGTGGCGGCGGCAGAAGGAAACATATTTTTCGTTGCCGCCGACATCGATCTGAGCGCCTTCCGTCACGACCTTTCCTTCATTGTCGAAGCGGGCCACCATCGTCGCCTTGCGGCCGCAATGGCAGATGGTGCGGATTTCGCGCAGCTCGTCGGCAATGGCGAGCAGTTCTTTCGAAGCGGGGAAGAGCTTTCCCTGAAAATCGGTGCGCAGGCCATAGGCCATGACCGGAATGTTCAGCCTGTCGACAATATCGGCAAGCTGCCAGACATGGTGTTCGGCGAGAAAATTGGCTTCATCGATGAAAACGCAGGCGACCGATGCTTGGGCATTGAGGGCCGATACCTCGGCGAACAGGTCGGTATTGTCATCGAAGGTGAGCGCGTCGGAGGACAGGCCGATGCGCGAGGCGACACGGCCGACGCCGGCCCGGTCGTCAAAGGCAGCCGTGAAGATCAGCGTGCGCATGCCGCGTTCCTGATAATTATAGGATGCCTGCAGCAGCATGGTCGATTTACCGGCGTTCATCGTTGAATAATTGAAATAGAGTTTTGCCATTATCCACTCCCGGAGCGCCTTGCCGTCCTCCGGACGTCTTGCGGGGTTCTTCCAACCTGTTGAATCGGCATGTCGGCCTCACAAAAGTGAGTCCGCTTTATGAGCCGATGCTGCATTAAGCGTCTTTTGACGGCGAAGAGGCGGGTTGAAAAGTGCCATGGTGGGAAAAACACAGATTTCCGCACCCTGCCTCTTCCCTGCGTCTGACAGTGAAACCCCCTTATTTTCACGAATTTGTCGCAAACGGTGGGCCAAAGCACGCAAATGCACGCGAGTTGATTGTGTCCGGCAGATATTGATAATGGCAAGGGAACGAAAAAACAGGGAGCAAGCGATGTTTGCAAATAGAAGTCGCTGTCTGGCCTTGGCCGCAGCAATCTCCTCCATGACGTTCAGCGCGGCCGGCGCCGCCGAACCGGCAAGTTGCGGTACGGTGCGTTTCTCCGATGTGGGCTGGACTGACATCACCGCCACGACGGCAACCGCCACGGTGCTTCTGAAAAGTCTCGGTTATGAAACCGACGTCAAGCTTCTCTCCGTACCCGTTACCTATACATCGCTGAAAAACAAGGACATCGACGTCTTCCTCGGCAACTGGATGCCGACCATGGAAGGCGATATCGCGCCTTACCGCGAAGACAAATCCGTGGAAACGCTGCGGGAAAACCTGACCGGCGCCAAATACACGCTGGCGACCAATGCCAAGGGCGCCGAACTCGGCATCAAGGATTTCAAGGACATCGCCGCCCATAGCGCTGATCTCGGCGGCAAGATCTATGGCATCGAACCCGGCAATGACGGCAATCGCCTGATCCTTGACATGGTGGCCAAGGACAGTTTCGGACTGAAGTCGTTCGAGGTGGTCGAATCATCCGAACAGGGCATGCTGTCGCAGGTGGCGCGCGCGGAAAAATCCGGCGAGCCGATCGTCTTCCTCGGTTGGGAACCACATCCGATGAATGCGAATTTCAAGCTGACCTATCTGACCGGCGGCGACGAGGTCTTCGGTCCCAATCTCGGCGGCGCGACGATCCATACCAATGTCCGCAAGGGTTATGTCGAGGAATGCCCGAATGTCGGCGCTTTCCTCAAGAACCTGCAATTTTCGCTGCCCATGGAAAACGAGATCATGGGCAAGATCCTGAATGACGGCCTTGAAGGCGAGGCGGCCGCAACCGCCTGGCTGAAGGCCAATCCGGCGGCGATCGAGCCATGGCTCGCCAATGTCAAGACCAGGGACGGCAGCGCTGACGCCCTGCCGGCCGCAAAGAAGGCGCTCGGCCTTTAAGCCGCAAGACGATGCATGACTGTATCCGGCCTGCATGGCAGGCCGGATCAGCGGGAAATAACGATGCCCATGCACGACCTTGCCTGTGAATTTTCAGAGATTGAAGGTCATGCGCCAGCACCGCGTCCGGCAGTTCCGCTGCCGGCCGTCATTTCTGCATTGGAGCAATCCGGTAACACGGGATAACGATGCTCCGTTTCTTTGTTGTCTGCGCAATTCCGGACGCAAAACCCAGTATTTTTGCCGGAATTGTTTTGGTTCACGAAAGGTCTTTTCTTACCGTGGAATGGCTCAGCGCTCCTGAAAACCGCCTGCCCGTCGGCCGATATGCCAAGGAGGCCATTGACTGGCTGACCGGCAATCTCGCTTTTTTCTTCGATTGGCTTTCCTTCATTTTCCAAAGCGTCATCAACGCCCTGCTTTATGTGCTGCAGGCGCCGCATCCGCTGATCATCGTGGCGATCCTGACGGCGCTTTCGGCCTGGACGCGCCGCTCCGTCGGCATGCCGCTCTTCACCGCGCTCGGCCTGCTGCTGATCATCAATCTCGGCTACTGGAAGGCGACGACGGAGACGCTGGCGCTCGTCATCGCCGCCAGCGCCGTTTGCATGATCATCGGCATACCGCTCGGCATATTGGCGGCGCGGCGCAAATGGATCTATGCCGGCATGCGCCCGGTGCTGGACCTGATGCAGACCATCCCGACCTTCGTTTATCTCATTCCGGCGCTGGTGCTGTTCGGTCTTGGCATGGTTCCGGGCCTCATCGCCACCGTCATCTTCGCCATTCCGGCACCCGTGCGTCTCACCCGCCTCGGCATCGTCTCGACGCCGCCGGCGCTGGTGGAGGCGGCGGTCGCCTTCGGCGCGACGCCGTCGCAGGTGTTGCGCAAGGTGGAGCTTCCCTTCGCTGCGCCGCAGATCATGGCGGGGTTGACCCAGACGATCATGCTGTCGCTGTCGATGGTGGTCATTTCCGCCCTTGTCGGCGCCAACGGTCTCGGCGTTCCGGTGGTGCGTGCGCTCAATACCGTCAATATCGCCATGGGCTTCGAGGCGGGACTGTGCATCGTCATTTTGGCGATCGTCCTCGACCGGTTGTTCCGCTTGCCCGGCCAGGAGGATGACCTATGAGTGACGCCATCATCTTCGGAAATGTCGATATCGTCTTCGGCGACCGGCCCGATGCGGCGCTGCCGCTGATCGACAGGGGCAGCACGCGTGACGAGATCAATGCCGAGACCGGGCTGGTTCTCGGCGTCGCCAATGCTTCGCTCTCGGTCAGCGAGGGCGAGATACTCGTGCTGATGGGGCTTTCCGGCTCCGGCAAGTCGACCCTGCTCAGGGCCGTCAACGGGCTTGCACCGGTGGTGCGCGGCAATGTCGGCGTGAAAACCAAGTCCGGTTACGTCGATCCCTATCGCTGCCCGGCGAAGGCGCTGCGCGACCTGCGCACGCATACGGTCTCCATGGTCTTCCAGCAGTTCGGCCTTCTGCCCTGGCGCAATGTGGCCGACAATGTCGGTTTCGGTCTCGAGCTTTCCGGCGTGCCGGAGGCAGAGCGCAAGCGCATGGTGGCCGAGCAGCTCGAGCTGGTGAACCTCTCGGCCTGGGCCGACCGCAAGGTGGGAGAGCTTTCCGGCGGCATGCAGCAGCGCGTGGGACTGGCGCGGGCCTTCGCCACAGGTGCGCCCATTCTCCTGATGGACGAGCCTTTCTCGGCGCTCGATCCCCTCATCAGAAGCCGCCTGCAGGATGAGCTTCTGGAATTCCAGAGCCGGTTGAAGAAAACGATCCTCTTTGTCAGTCATGATCTGGACGAGGCGTTCCGCATCGGCAACCGTATCGCCATGATGGAAGGCGGGCGCATCATCCAGTGCGGCACTCCGCAGCAGATCGTCAAGCAGCCGGCCACGTCCTATGTCGCGGATTTCGTGCAGAACATGAACCCGATCTCCATGCTGACCGCCGCCGACGTGATGAAGCGCGGCGTGGACGAACGCAACGGCCAGATGACCGTCGCCGCCACCGCCCGTCCATCATCGCCGCTGATCGATATACTCGATGCGCTGTCCAAACATTCCGGCGCGATCGGGGTTGTTGACAATGGTGCGATCATAGGCACGATTTCGGCAGATGAAATCGTGGCGGGGCTGACGCGTCACCGCAAAAAATAATGATTCGCCTGTGAGGGAAAAAACGAAGGGCCTTCCGCCATCGGAGGGCCCTTTTTCTTGTTCCGCAAGATCTTTGCAATGCAAGTTATACCTTCCCACGGTAGCAAAGAATATTTTTGATATCGCAAGTTATGCATTAAAATAATTACTAATAAAAATCATATTGCAAACTAAGAGAAAATTGCGCAAAGTTAATCTAGATTCTGTAGCTCGCTGCTAAATTTAAGGTGGTAATAGATTGCAACCCTAAAATCAGGCATTGGCTATCAAGATTTCGGCGCTCAACTTTTGATCGTTTATTGCTTATGAATACTGCCACTAATACATGTCTTTATCATTGAACCGACAAAAAACAGGCGAAAAGCTGATAATTTAGTCATAATGTCTTAAGTCAATAACGGATGAAGAATAGTCTTTGAAAGGGACACGATATAAGCAAGATTTAGGTATATACAACGTATCAGCTGAACTATAAAAACACCTTTTGGAACACCTATTATAGCCACCATGACCGTCTTTTTCGACTGTCATCAGGAGACTTGAGCGTATGGATAACCAATCTCTGTCGGAACATAGCATCGCCGCTGCAGACTTGCTCTCAGCGATGGCGAATCCCAAGCGCCTGATGATCTTGTGCACGCTGGTGGATACGGAAGTGCCGGTTGGTGTTCTCGCCTCACAGGTTGGTCTCAGCCAGTCAGCGCTCTCGCAGCATCTTTCGAAATTGCGTGCGCAGCGGCTGGTGAAGACACGACGGGACGCGCAGACCATCTACTATTCCAGCAACTCCGAATCCGTGAAAAAAATCCTCGCCTCCCTCGAGGAAATTTATTGTCAGGCGCAGAAGAGCAGCAAGACAGCCGCCTGATCCCACGGCCCTGTCTAGCCCCCCGGCAGCATCACTCGATTGAAACCGGCGCACGACGCCGGTTTTTCTTTTCAACGGCCTTTTCGTGGTTTCCAATGCGGTTATCGAGGATCGGGAACAGGCGTGGTTTTCAGCCGGATGCCGCAACCTGCATCTGCTGCTTGAGACGGCTTGCCGCAGCCGCATAGCCGCCGTCCGCGCCGTCCACGAAATGCATGTGGTCTCTCGAAAGCGGAGAGGGCACGATACAGGTCATCAATGCGGCCTCCTGTTCATGCAGGCCATAATAACAGCTTCCCGATACGCGGCCCTGTTCCAGCCGGGCGCGGATTTTTTCGAGCCGTGCGGCATCGATATCCACCGTCATTTTCAGGCCGTCGTCGAATTTCCTGAAATCGGTATTGCTGGCGACCGAGCGGCGGTAGCGAACGGCGTTGAACCGGCCGAGCGACAGCTGCGTCGCGCTGAGGAGATTGACGAGCAGGCTCTCCGCGAGAATGCGGAATGAACGGCGCATCTTGCCCCAGACATCGTGATGGGCCGCGCCGGCCCGCGCTTCGAGGCTGAGACCTTCACGCACGAAACCGAGTTTCGGCCCATCCTCGGGCACGGGGTGACCGTGCCTCGCATCCTGTTCGGCCAGATCGACAACATCGATGACCAGTTTGCGGAATGCCGGCATGTCCCGCGACGGCCCCGGTACGGCAATGATCGACACCACCTTGCCGTGGGTCGCGGGAATGGGGTTCCAGCGGCATGAAAGACCTGTCAGGTCCGGGTGCTCGCCTGCTTCGGCGGCGGCCAGGGCATATTGCCCCTCCTTCATCCGCGCCTCCGCCCAGCTGTTGCCGCCGCCTGAAAACATGGCGTAGGAGACATCCTCGCTCGCCTGAAAACGTGCGACACGAATATCGAAGCCATTGCTGCGGATATCCTCGACGGGAACCAGCGCCACACGCATGGTGAGATCGAGATCGTCCTTTACCCAGCGCTGGACACTGGACAGCGCGATGCGCGCAAGGGGCAGGCCGGAGGGCGGCACGGCAACGGCGGCGCCATCGCCGCCGAAAACGAAAGGCAGGTCGTGACGCCCGAGACTGTTCGATACGCCCGATATGACCGCCGCACCCGCCATGTTGACCGCCTTGTATCGGCCGGTGCCGATGGCCGAGGTCGAGTCGACGATATCGGCGATGGCCAGCCCCCATCCCGGCGGCAGGGCGCGGTAGAGCGCCGGGTCGGCCACGTCTTCAAAATGCCGGAAGACGGGCAGGCCCGTCAGAAACTCTTCATCTGCTGCGATCATGGCGTATTATCCTCCAGCGGCGGCCAAACGCCAAGCGTTTACGGAAGCTCGATTCGTCCTTCCACGGGGGTAATCCCGGCCAGCCTGGCGATTGATTTACCGGGAATAGAGTTAATCCAGCAAAGGTGACTTGCATAAATCATCAAACCTTCCGTATGAGTTGAGTGGAAGGCTCGGAATTCAAAAATGGAACGAGTTTTCGCCGGGAGGCGTCCGATAGTTTCATTCGGTCGACGCCCATGGCGCTCACCGGGTCCGCGACCCCTTTTAAGGAGACACCAGGATGAAACTGAAGACATTGACCAGCGTGACGCTCGCAGCGTCCTTCGCATTCGCACCTCTTGCCCATGCCGAAATCGTCATCGGCCTGATTGCGCCGCTCACCGGTCCTGTCGCCGCTTATGGCGACCAGGTCAAGAACGGCGCCCAGACGGCAGTCAATGAAATCAACAAAAAGGGCGGCATCCTCGGCGAACAGGTCGTGCTGAAGCTCGCTGACGACGGCGGTGAGCCGAAGCAGGGCGTTTCCGCGGCCAACCAGCTGGTTGCCGAAGGCATCCATTTCGTCGTCGGTCCGGTGACGTCTGGCGTTGCCATTCCGGCATCGGATGTCTTTGCCGAAAACGGCGTGCTGATGGTGACGCCGACGGCGACCGCGCCGGGCCTGACCAACCGCGGCCTTTCCAACGTCTTCCGAACCTGCGGTCGTGACGACCAGCAGGCGGAGGTTGCGGCGAAATATGTTCTCGCCAACCTCAAAGACAAGAAGATCGCCATCATTCACGACAAGGGCGCTTACGGCAAAGGTCTGGCGGACGCCTTCAAGACCACGCTGAACGCCGGCGGTGTGACCGAAGTTCTCTACGATGCCCTGACGCCGGGCGAAAAGGACCTTGGTGCGCTGACGGCTCGCCTGAAATCCGACAATGCCGACATCGTCTATTTCGGCGGTTATCATCCGGAAGCGGGTCTTCTGGTGCGCCAGCTGAAGGACATCGGCTCCAAGGCTGCCGTCATCGGCGGTGACGGCCTGTCGAACAGCGAGTTCTGGAACATCGGCTCGCAGGCCGGCGAAGGCACGATCTTCACCAATGCTTCCGACGCGCTGAAGAACGACGATTCCAAGGCCGCTGCCGAAGCGCTGAAGGCCGCCAACATTCCGGCCGAAGCCTTCACGCTCAACGCCTATGCTGCCGTCGAAGTCCTGAAGGCCGGTATCGAAAAAGCCGGAAGCGCCAAGGATTCCACAGCGGTCGCCACGGCACTGAAGAGCGGCGACGCTTTCCCGACGGCAATCGGCAAGGTCACCTATGGCGAAAACGGCGACCTGACCTCGCAGGCCTTCTCGCTGTTCAAGTGGCAGGACGGCAAGATCGTCGCAGCCGAATAAGCTGATCCTACCGGCCGCACCTGGTGCGGCCGGTTTCATTTTACGGACTGAAAAAGGTGACGCAGCATGACCAATGCCGGGACGGGCGTTGAAGGAGACATCGGTTTCCAGCGGATATTCCCGATCGTCCGGATATTCGACGAAGCCAAGGCGCGGGAGTTCTACGTCGATTTTCTCGGTTTCGAGATCGACTGGGAACACCGCTTCGGCGATAATTTTCCGCTTTACATGCAGGTTTCAAGGGCCGGAATGGGGCTTCACCTCAGCGGCCATCACGGCGATGCGACGCCGGGTTCCAACATCTTCGTCACCATGTATGGCGTTCACGCCTATCAACGGGAGCTGGCGGCGAAGGACTATCGTTTCATGAAGCCCGGCGTTGAACAATTGCCCTGGGGCGATGTGATGGAAGTGACCGATCCGTTCGGCAACCGCATTCGTTTCTGCGAGCAGAAAAGCGAAGAATGATGTTTTGGGCGTGAGCGCAAGGCCCTTGACCTTGTACTCCGTTTGAACGATAGAGACCTCAATAGCGAACCGCGCGCACGGAGACCCCGTGCGCGCGGTTCGTGCGTTTTGGCAATCGGTCATGCAATTCGTTCGCATCCGCACGGGGGCAAAAATGAACAGTGAAGGCAATGCGCTGGTAAGGAAGCTGGCATTCTGGAGCATCCCGCTTTCCCTTGGCGTGCTGGGTCTCAAGCTCGTCGCCTGGTGGGTCACGGGTTCGGTCGCGCTTCTGTCTGATGGCCTGGAATCGACCGTCAATGTGGTCGCGGCCTTCATCGCCTATTTCGTCATTCGTTATGCGCAGAAACCCGCCGATGACGACCACCAGTTCGGCCACCACAAGGCGGAATATATTTCCGCTGTCGTGGAGGGCGTGCTGATCGTCGTCGCCGCGCTGCTGATCGTGCAGGAGGCCTGGGGCGCGCTCTTCAATCCGAGACTGCCGGAAGCGCCGGTTCTCGGCCTTGTCATCAATGCGGCGGCGGGTGCGATCAATGCCGTCTGGGCGACGATCCTCATCCGCGTCGGCAGGAAATATTCTTCGCCTGCGCTCACCGCCGACGGCCATCACATCATGTCCGATGTCGTGACCTCGGCAGGCGTGCTTGTCGGTCTCGTTCTGGCGCTGCTGACGGGTTACGCCATTCTCGACCCGCTGCTCGCCATCCTGGTCGCCATCAACATCCTGTTTCAGGGCTCGAAAGTCATTCTGCATTCGCTGAACGGCCTGATGGACCGGGTGGTGGAGCCGGAAGAAGACGAGGCGATCAAGAAGGCAATCGCGGAAAATTCAGCCGGCGTCATCGGTGTGCATGATCTCAGGACGCGGCGCGCCGGTTCGGCCGCCTTCATCGATTTTCATGTGGTCGTTCCCGCCATCATGACGGTGCGCGAGGCGCATGATATTTGCGACCGCCTTGAAGATGCCATAAGGGACGTCATACCGGGCGCCAGCCTTGCCATTCACGTCGAGCCGGAAGGCGAAAAGGCGCATGGTGTCAAAGTGATTGTTTGAAAAACAGGAGTTTTCCATGTCCGTGACGGATGTTTCCGGCCTGTCGCAGCTGGGCACGAAGGTCGATACGCCTGAAAGCCCGGAAAAGGCCGTTCTCGAAAAGGTGCCGAACGGCAATGCCGGCACCGACTACGTGGTGCGTTTCACCGCGCCCGAATTCACCTCGCTTTGCCCGATGACCGGCCAGCCGGATTTCGCCCATATCGTCATCGACTATATTCCGGGCGATTTCCTGGTGGAATCGAAGTCGCTGAAGCTGTTTTTGCAGTCCTTCCGCAATCACGGCGCATTCCACGAGGATTGCTCGGTCTATATCGCCAAGCGACTTGTGGAGCTGCTGCAACCGAAATGGTTGAGAATCGGCGCCTACTGGTATCCGCGCGGCGGTATTCCGATCGATGTCTTCTGGCAGACGGGACCGGCGCCTGAAGGCGTATGGCTGCCGGATCAGGGCGTCGCCACCTATCGCGGTCGCGGCTGATCCGGCTGTTTATGCGATCCGGAATTCAGGCGAACGAACCGTCGTCGCCTGAATCGAAATCCGCATCGTCGGCGCTGTCGTCATCGGCCTGCTGGATATCGTCATCGTCGTTGTTCTGCGGGCTGGCGCCGTCACCGTAGTAATTATTGATGACGGTTTCCTCGGCGGGCGCGTTACCTGCGGCATTGCCGCCGCCGAAGGGCGAGCCAAGGCCGAGCGACGACATGTGGCTGCCGAAAATGCCGCTCAGCGAATTGGCGAGCAGCATGCCGCCCGCGACACCGGCAGCGGTGCCGAGCGCGCCTTGCAGAAATCCACCGCCTGAACGTCCGCCTGCGGCGGCCTGGCTCCATGGGCCACCGGGCTGCTGCTGATTGGCTGCCGCTCCCCAAGGGCCCGCCGTCTGGCCTGCGGTATCGTTGCGCCATGAGTTCGGCGCGGCCGCAGGGGCTGGTGCGGGCGGCTGCGGTTGGCCGGTTCCGAAGATGGAGCTCAGAAAACCGCCCTGCGCTGCGGCCTGCGGGGCGCCGTTGCCGCTTTCCAGCGCGTGGATACGGTCTTCGAGCTGCTTGATATGGGCTGCCGCCGCTTCCAGACCCTTTTCCTGAACGATCACCGCCTGGGCGAGATAATAGGGGGCTGCGGGCTGATCGCGCACGGCGTCTGCGATCAATGTTTCCGCCTCGCGGTCACGCGGAGTGGCGGATGCGGTTCTGGTCCTGTCGAACAGGCCCTTGAGAAGCTGGCTTTCTTCCGGTGACATAGGCTGCCTCCTTACCGTGAAGCGAAAATCCACGATAAGGAGGTAGGCCTCAATTCTGGCTTTTCAAAGCGGCCCGAATTTTAAATTTCGGTAATGATCGTCAGCCGCCGAAGGCGAGCGACAGGCCGGCGATTGCCGTTAGCGCGCCGAAGGTGCGGCTGGCTGCCGAGCCGAAACGGGCAATGCCGAGGCCAAGCGCGATGCCGGCCGCATGTAGGGCGGCAGTAGCGATCATGAAGCCGATGCCGAATTGAAGCGCGCCTGCGCTGCCGAGTTCACCGCCATGGGCATGGCCGTGGAAAAGCGCGAAAGCGCCGACAATGGCTGCCGCCGCCACCGTGGGAAGCCTTGCCGCCATGGCAACGAGCAGGCCGAGACCGATGACGGAGGCGAGGATTGCCGGTTCGACGAAGGGAAGCCCGATACTATAAACCGCCATCAGGAAACCGGCGGCCATGGTGCCGACGAAGGCGGAGGGCACGATCCACAGCGCCTTGCGGTCGCTCTGAGCGACGGCGATCTGCGAGGCCCAGATGCCGACAGCCACCATCGCCAGAATGTGGTCCGCGCCGAAAAACGGGTGGGAGACGCCAGCCATGAAGGAACCGTGTTCTTCCGGGTTCAGATGGGCGAAGGCGGGCAGGGCGGTGAGGCCGAGCGCGGCGGTGGTGAGGCTTAGTCTTTTCAGCATGATTCCCTCTTTAAATTATTGCCGTCCGCAGCGGTATATTGGGTTTCCCGCGGCGGCCGGCGCGGCAATGAGGCGTTGACGATATTGCGAAGGCGGACAGGCTGTCCATGCGTCATCTGCCGGGGGTGGTGTTTATTGTTGGCGGGCAAACCTTGCCTTTTTCGCTCATTGCCTTACGTAACAAGTCGCACTATGTCCGAAGGGCATGCAAGACTTACGCTGGAGAGCCGTTGATGAACGAAGACGAAGACGACAAGAGCAAGGAACTGCCGATCGGCAAGGAAACGGAAGCGAATCTTTTCAAGTCGCGTTCGATCTTCATCTATGGTGGCATCACGCAGGAACTGGCGCAGAAGGTCTGCACGCAGCTCGTGGCTCTCGCCGCCGCCAGCGACGACGACATTCGCGTTTACGTCAATTCGCCGGGCGGTCACGTGGAATCGGGTGATTCCATCCATGACATGATCAAGTTCATCAAGCCGAAGGTCTATATCATCGGCACGGGCTGGGTCGCTTCCGCCGGCGCGCTGATCTATGTTTCGGTGCCGAAGGAACGCCGCCTCTGCCTGCCGAACACCCGCTTCCTGCTGCACCAACCCTCCGGCGGTACGCGCGGCATGGCGTCCGACATCGAAATCCAGGCCCGCGAAATCATCAAGATGAACCAGCGCCTGATCAAGATCTTCTCCAAGGCCACCGGCCAGAGCGAAGAAAAGATCGCCAAGGATATCGATCGCGATTATTGGCTCGGCGCGGAAGAGGCCAAGGATTACGGTCTCGTCGGCAAGATCGTCGAAAGCCAGTCGGAACTCTGAGTTTCCGGTTTTCAGTTGAGAAAGCCCGCATCGGTGAAAACCGGTGCGGGCTTTTTCCGTTCAGGCCGGTGTTATTTCATCATGTCGCAGGCCTTCATCATGTCGGCTTTTTTCATCTTGTCCATTTCCATGCCGGCCTTGTCCATGCAGTCCTTCTTGCTGGCCATGGACATGCCGTCCTTTTTCATCGCTTCCGTCTTCATGGTGTCTTTCTTCATTGTATCGGTCTTCATCGTATCGGTTTTCATGCTCTCGGCGTGGGCGAGGCCGGTGAAGGAAAGAGCGGAGAACAGGGAAGCGGCGGCAATGGCGGTAAAAATGCGGGTCATGAAGGGTCTCCTCTGGACGTCGTCGAATGTCCGCCGGCATCGTGCCGGGGCTCACAATAGTCCATTCGGGCGGAAACGGCCGGTCGTTACATCTTCACGCGCTTGTGACGACAAGTTCGGGCGAGATTTTTTTAAAGCCACTATGTAACAATATCCTGCCGATTGCGAATAACCCGATAGTGACGATGACAGGCAGCCCTTCGGAAGAGACACTGAAAATGTTGATGCTGCGTTCCCTCGATGGGGACGACGGCGCCTACAGGCATTTGCTTCATGCCCTGAGGCGGCTGCTTGTCGCCTATTACGGCAGGCGCATGGCCGTCGCCTCCAGAGGCGATGTGGAAGATCTTGTGCAGGAAACCCTGTTGTCGCTGCATGCGAAGCGGGAGACCTATGATCGTGCGCGACCGTTCACGGCATGGTTCTTTTCCATAGCGCGCTACAAGCTCATCGATCACTATCGAGGCCGGGGCGCTCGCGCGCAGGCGGAAGTGGAACTCGATGAAACACTGGAGGCGGAACCCTCCGTCGATGCGGTCACGGCCCGCATGGATGTGGAGCGGCTGCTCGACGACTTGCCCGAGCGGCAACGCGATCTCATTCGCAGGGTGAAGCTGGAAGGCCAGTCGATTGCCGAAGCGGCACAAAAATCCGGCCAGACCGAACTTGCGGCGAGGGTTGGTATTCACAGAACGCTGAAAGTCCTGGCGGCGAAGTTGCGGGGGGACACATGAGGAAAACGGAAGACATCATCGAACAACTGGCGGGTGATCTGAAACCTGTGCCCGCTTTCGCGCTGAAGCGCAGGCTCGCATTCGCGGCCCTGCTTGCGCTCGGCGTTTCACTTCTCCTGATGGTCGTCATTCTGGGGCTTCGCGGCGATATGGATGAAGCCATGACCGAACCGGGTTTCTGGGTTAAATCCGCGTATAACGCCCTGCTGGCGCTGACGGCATTTCTGGCCGTCATGCGTCTTGCGCGGCCGGAAGGCGAGAGGGGCGCCCTGTTCGTGTGGATCGCCGCGATTTTTGTCGCCATGGCGGCGATAGCGCTTGTCCAGCTTGGATTTGCCGTGCCCGGCACCTATCGCGCCCTCATTCTCGGATCATCGGCGCTGCATTGCCCGTTTTTGATTTTTGCTTTCGCGACGCCGCTGTTGCTGGCGAATTTCTCGGTTCTCAAGCGCTCGGCTCCCGCCGATCCGACGCTAGCGGGTTTTGTCGCCGGTATAGCGGCCGGTGCGGCAGGGGCCTGGGTCTATTCGTGGTTCTGCACGGAAAACGGCATGGCTTTCGTGCTGATCTGGTATTCGCTGGGCATTCTTGCGACCGGAGCGATTGGGGCTTTCGCCGGTTCACGTCTGCTCCGCTGGTGAAGGTGGGCCCTGTGCCGGTGGTGTTCTGGCCATGATGCCGGCCCGAACCTGTTTGTTCTAGCCGGCTCTTGTGCCTCAGGGATATTACTGCCCCAGATTGGCGGGAATTGCGAATGCGGCAAACTGGGTGAACTGCTTGCCGGTGTTGAAATTGTCATCGGAGGCGATGACGAAGAGCTGCTTGCCATCCACCACCGGACCGAAGGCGAAGCTCTCGATATTGTCGATATCGAGGCCGAAATCGCCTTCGTTGATTTCAAACCAGGCCGATTTGGATACGGCGGCCACGGATGCCGGATCGATCTTGTCCTTGCCGAGAATATTGTCGGCGCGGGACATGTCAGCGATGAAGAAGCGGATATGATTGCCGACACCAGAGGCGAAATTGCGCTCGACGGCGACGAAACGGCCATCCGGCAGGGCCGCGATGGCGGAAAGGCCGTTGTCGTTATATTTCGGCTCGGCGGCTGTCGGCGTCTTCGAGATCGCCTCGGTGACATAGACATGTTCGGCGACCGGCTTCAGCGTCGCCGTGTCGATGACGAGGATACGGGCCGGGCTGCCCGCCTGCGGCGTCGCCTTGGGGCCGTCCTGGGTGAGCGCATTTTCGGTGGCGGCGATCAGCCGGCCGGGCATCAGCGTCAGGCCTTCGAAAGCGAGGTTGTTCTGAACGCCTTTGGTCTTGGCGTCATCGACCAAATAGGCGTCGGGCAGCTCCAGCCGCTTCACATTGCCGCCGTCGAGGTCCGATACGTAAAGCGCCGGCTGGTTCTTGAGATCGCGTTCGGAAGACCAATAGAGTTTGCCGCCCTTGCGGTCGAGCGCGATGCCCTCCGCATCGATGCCCTTCGGCGCGAAGGCAGCGCCGGTCTCGTCCTTCAATTCGTGCATGGCGGCGATGTTGAGCGTGGCGGCGCCTTCCGTCACGGCCAGTTCCAGCTCGTAATAACGGGCCGAGCCTTTTTCCACGCGGTCATCGGAAATTGCGAGATAACGGCCGGTTTCGCTGTCGAAGGCGAGATCGGAAATGCCGCCGAAGGTGACGCCATCGATGGAGAGGCCCGATGGAACGACGATCTGGCCGAGAAAGGCGGGCGGCGGCGGGGTCTGGGCAGCGGCCGGAAGAGCTGCAAAACAGCAGGCGACGATGGTGACGATGCGGAGCATGGCAAGGGTCCCTCTTGTGGCGGATGACCGGTTGTGATGCAGGGAGGATTAGCGCCGTGCCGCTAAACTTTGATGACGTTTTCCATGCTGCCGTACCTGAAGTCTGGCGGCTCATCTTGCCAAGCGGCGTCTTTTTTGATCCTGAATATAACCACGCTTCATCCAAAGCGTGTCGCCATCCCCGGATTCGCGCGTCACGCTTCAGTTTTGTTTCTGCCTGTCGCCAATGCGGACCGCTGCGGTTGTTTGCGACAGACAGCAGGCCGCAGAGTGCTTCATGCTGAAAGATTTTTCCGTCCAGAGCCTGTTCATGGGCTGCCTCACCGCCTTTGTCGGTTTCGCCAGCTCCTTCGCCGTCGTGCTGCAGGGCCTGAAAGCTGTCGGTGCGACGGATTTCGAGGCGGCGTCGGGGCTGATGGCGCTTTCGGTGGCGATGGGGCTTTGCGCCATTATTCTCTCCGCCGCCACCCGACTACCCATCAGCATCGCATGGTCGACACCGGGTGCGGCACTGCTTGCGACCACCGGCGTCATTGAGGGCGGCTTTCCGGCGGCCGTCGGCGGTTTCATCATCTGCGCCGTGCTCATCATCGTCGCAGGCCTGTTCAAGCCGCTTGGGCGGGCGGTGGCCTCCATTCCCGCGCCGCTCGCCAACGCCATGCTGTCAGGCGTCATCATTGGCCTGTGTTTCGCGCCCATCAAGGCGATCGGCTTCAACCCGGCGCTCGGATTGCCCATCATCCTCGCCTGGATCGTGGTGGGAGCCTTCAAACGGCTGTTCGCCGTGCCCGCCGCCCTTGCCGCCTTCGTGCTGGTGATGATTTTCGGCGTCGAAATTCCGGCGGGTGCACTTGATAGCGTGGCGCAATCGCTGACGCCGCCAATGGAGTGGGTAACGCCCGTCTTCAGTCTCCACGCGGTTGTTTCCATCGCGCTGCCGCTCTTCATCGTCACCATGGCCTCGCAGAATATTCCCGGTATCGCGGTGCTGAAGGTCAATCACTATGATCCGCAGCCCGGACCGCTTTTTGCCTCGACCGGCTTTTTTTCGCTGCTTTCCGCACCCTTTGGCGGCCACGCCGTCAATCTTGCCGCCATCACGGCGGCCATGTGCGCGGGCGAAGACGCCCATCCTGATCCAAAGCGGCGTTACTGGGCGGCGATCATCGGCGGTGTCGGCTATATTATTTTCGGCCTGCTGGCGGGCGTGGTCACCGCCTTCGTGGCGCTGGCGCCGCCCATCCTCATTCAGGCGGTGGCGGGGCTGGCATTGGTTGGGGCCTTTTCCGGTTCCGCTGTCGCAGCGTTCAGGGAGCCGGAAACCCGCGAGGCGGCGGCCATCACTTTCCTCATCACGGCTTCCGGCCTTTCTTTCGGCGGCGTTTCCGGGGCCTTCTGGGGCCTGATCGGCGGCGGGCTGATGATGGCGTTGCAGCGGATGGTGAAGCGTGGTTAGGTAGGGAGCTTATTGTTTCGAAGAAATATTATTTATGGATTCATTTCCGTCGCGCGTTCCGGGGATTGGGAGCAGCGTTATGAAGACGATCAGCGCTGAAGAATTTGACAGGAAATTCGACGATGGTGAAGACATCGACGATTATCTCGACTGGTCCAAGGCGAGCCGTCCTGGACTGGAAATGGTGCATGTCGATATTGATCTGCCTGAAAAGCTTTTGCGGAAAGTGGATGCGGAAGCGGTGCGCCTTGGCAGGACACGACAATCCCTGATGGCCGAATGGATTGCCGAAAGGCTGGAGAGCGGCAGGCAGGGAAAATAACCTTCCGCAGCACAAGATCACTTGTCAGACCGCCAGCCGCTGTTTATACACATCGCTATGAGCAACAGCATCGCAACCATTTCCGGCATGAGCGCGCAGATTTCTGCGAAGGCCTCGCCGTGCGGTGCACTCTCGCTTCTTAGCCTCGACCTTACACGCGGTTGCCGGGTCCAGTGAGGAGCGCCCGGCGGCCGAAAGCCCGCTGGTGCGAACGCTCCTCATCTCGAAATCTCATTTTATACTGGATTTAGGCCCTCAAGGGCCGCGCATCCGCCGATGGCGAAAGACGCCCGCGGACTGCGCAAGGAGGAAGCGAAATGGACGGCAAGATCACCAATATTTCCAAGGGCATGTCAGACGCGAGCGTGAAGTATCGCCCTTACCCGACCATCAATATTCCTGACCGCACATGGCCGGGCAAGACTATCGACAAGGCGCCGATCTGGTGTTCGGTGGACCTGCGCGACGGCAACCAGTCGCTGGTCAACCCCATGGGCCACGACCGCAAGGCCCGCATGTTCAAGCTGCTCTTGGAGATGGGCTTCAAGGAAATCGAGATCGGTTTTCCTTCCGCCTCGCAGACGGACTTCGATTTCGCCCGCTGGTGCGTGGAAGAGGGCAATGTGCCTGACGATGTTTCCCTGCAAGTGCTGGTGCAGTGCCGTCCGGAACTGATTACCCGCACGTTCGAGGCGCTGGAAGGCGCCAACAAGCCGATCATCCACTTCTACAATTCCACCTCGGAATTGCAGCGCCGCGTGGTGTTCGGCAAGGATGTGCACGGCATCAAGCAGATCGCCGTCGATGCGGCCAAGATGATCACCGATATGGCGGCGAAGGCCGGCGGCGGCTACCGCTTCGAATATTCGCCGGAGAGCTTTACCGGCACAGAGCTGGAAGTGGCGCTGGAAATCTGCAACGCCGTGGTCGAGGTTGTGAAGCCGACGGCCGACAACAAGCTGATCCTGAACCTGCCCTCGACGGTGGAAATGGCGACGCCGAACATCTATGCCGACCAGATCGAATGGATGTGCCGCAACATCGACAATCGTGAAAACGTCATCATCTCGCTGCATCCGCATAATGACCGCGGCACCGGCATCGCCGCGACCGAACTGGGCCTGATGGCCGGTGCGGACCGCGTTGAAGGCACGCTGTTCGGCAATGGCGAGCGCACCGGCAATGTCGACGTCGTGACGCTGGCGCTGAACATGTATACGCAGGGTGTGGATCCCGAGCTGGATTGCCGCGATATCGAGCGCATCAAGGCGGTCTACGAATATTCCAACGAGATGACGATCCCCGAGCGCCATCCTTATGTCGGCGAGCTGGTCTACACCGCCTTTTCCGGCTCGCACCAGGATGCGATCAACAAGGGCATGAAGGCGATCAAGGTCGCCAATCATCCCGTCTGGGAAGTGCCCTATCTGCCGATCGATCCGAAGGATGTCGGCCGCTCCTACGAGGCGATCATCCGCATCAACTCGCAATCCGGCAAGGGCGGTATCGCCTATATTCTGCAGCAGGATTACGGCATCAACCTGCCGCGCAACCTGCAGGTGGAATTCCGCGAGGATATCCAGCGCATCACCGATGAAGAGGGTGTGGAGCTGCCGGCCAAGCGCATCTACGAGCGCTTTATCGAGCGTTATGTGACGCAGCCGAATGCGCGCATCAAGTTCGTCGATCACCACACCTATCCGGCCGGCGATTTCAAGGGCGTGCGCATCGTGGCTGCCGAAATTACCGATAATGGCGAGGTGAAGCGTATCGAGGGCAAGGGCACCGGCCCGATCGACGGGTTCATCAATGCGCTGTCGGTCTATCTCGGCATCGATCTGTCGGTGAATGATTATTCCGAGCATTCGCTGCAGCATGGGTCGAATGCTTCGGCCATCGCTTATGTCGAGATGGAGCATCCGGGCGGCAAGCTGTTCGGGGCAGGCGTCAATACGAATATCGTGGCGGCGTCGCTGGAGGCGATTGTTTCGGCGGCCAATCGGGTGCTGGAAGAGCGGGCGAAGTAAGCTTGTCTTCAGGGTGGGGCAGGGCACCCCCCTCTGTCCTGCCGGATATCTCCCCCTCAAGGGGGGAGATCAGCAGGAAGCACCACCACCGCTTCATTCTCAAACATTGAGATGGCCGAGGGCAAGCCTCGGGTCGATCTCCCCCCTTGAGGGGGAGATGCCCGGCAGGGCAGAGGGGGGTAAGCCACAGGCTCGAACCTTAATCTTGCGAACCTATTCTCCCAGCCGCGAAAACCCCAGCGGCCGCCCATTCTCATAAAACACCCGCACATCCTCCAGCGCCACACCCGTCCCCGTCTCATTGAGGCTGTGGCGCTCGCAGGCGACATTCCAGGTGCCGGGGCCACCGGAAATGTGGAAGAGATTATAGGCCGCGCGCGGTTTTTCACCGCCCGGTCCCTGGCTGGCGGAGGAAATGCCCACGACCGGGATGTGGTCTTCCCCGTGGTGGGTGTTCAGCCAGTAGACCGTATTCAAATGGGTATGACCGTGCAGCACGAGTTCCGCGCCACCGACGCCGAGAGCGGCGGCAAAGCGACGAACGCCGAACATGCGTTTATGGGCGGCAGTGGCACCCCGGATCGGCGGATGATGGATCATCACAACGCGGAAGAGGCCCTGTTCACCGGCTTTTTTCAGAAGCTCCGCCGTGGCGCGCGCCTGCCGGTTGCCGAAATAGCCGGTTGCCGAAAAGGGCGGCGTCGCAATCGAGGTGGAGCAGCCGATCAGTGCGACGGGACCGCGCACGCGCATATAGGGGAAAATCTTGCGGTCATCGTCCCATTCCGGCGGGTCGCCGTCGCCACGCACATAAGGGTACCAGGCCTGCATGGCCTTGTCGTGCGCGCCGGAAACATAGGCGTCGTGATTGCCGGGAACGACGGAGGTCTTTTCAGGATCGCCCACTTCCTCCAGCCAGTCGGCGGCGGCGCGAATTTCGATGCCGGTCGCAAGATTGACGAGATCACCGGTAATAGCCAGATGATCCGGTGACTTCGTCTCCAGATCGTCGAGCAGCTTTTCCAAGGTGTCGGTGAAGAGATGCTTGCGGCGGTTGCGGTGCCAGTTGACGAAACCGGTGATACGCTTGGATGCAAGTTCCCGGAAAGTGAGTTTTGGCAGTGGCCCCAAATGGACGTCTGAAATATGGGCAAGTTTGAACATGGCGGCAGAGATAACCTATGATATGCCGCGCGTCCAATAAAAGCCGGCAGGCGGGGAGAAACCAGGGTGAATGACGAGACAACCGGGCGGCAGGCCCGTCCGTTCCATATGCGTGTCTTCATCCGTTTCCTGCATTTCGTTTTCCTGTTCACGCGGGGCGCAACCCTTGGCGTGCGGGCGGCGTGTTTTGATGAAAAGGGCAGGATTTTTCTGGTGCGGCACACTTACCTGCCCGGCTGGTATCTGCCGGGCGGCGGTGTGGAGCGTGGTGAAACCCTGCTGATGGCGCTGCACAAGGAAATCCGCGAGGAAGGCAATCTCGAAGCTGCCTCAAAGCCGGAGCTTTTCCACGTCTACCTCAATCTGGAGGGCAGCAATCGCGACCATGTGGCGCTTTACCGGCTGGAGGTCACCCAGACCCGGCCGAAAAAGCCGGATCATGAAATTGCCGAAAGCGGCTTTTTCGACCTGTCGGAACTGCCCGAAGGGGTGACGGCCGCAACCCGCCGCCGCCTTGCCGAACTTGCCGGCGAAGCGGCGCTCGCCGATCACTGGTAGCGGCGGCTTTCCGTCAGGAAAGCGCCTCGCGGCCATGGGCCATGGTCAGGTCCAGCTCGGGGCCGATGGGCACGATGCCGGTCGGGTTGATGGTGCGGTGGCTGCGGTAATAATGTTCCTTGATGTGGCGCATATCCACCGTGTCAGGCACGCCGGGCGTTTGGTAAAGATCGCGCAGATAACCCGTCAGGTGCGGATAGTCGTGGATGCGGCGGATATTGCATTTGAAATGGCCGACATAGACGGGGTCGAACCGCACCATCGTGGTGAACAGGCGCCAGTCCGCTTCCGTCTGTTCTGAACCGAACAGGAAGCGTTTGTCCTTCAGGCGGTCTTCCAGCATATCAAGCGTTTCGAACACCTTCACGGCATTCTGCTGATAGGCGTCCTGCGTGGTGGCGAAACCGGCCTTGTAGACGCCGTTATTGATGGTGTCATAGATCACGTCGTTCAGCGCATCGATCTCGGCGCGCAGCGTTTCGGGATAATAATCCTCTTCCGATCCGGTGAGATCGTTGAAGGCGGAGTTGAACATGCGAATGATTTCCGCCGATTCATTGGAGACGATGGTGCCGCGTTTCTTATCCCAGAGAACCGGCACGGTGACGCGCCCGGAATATTTGGGGTCTGCTTTGGTATAGACCTGCCAGAGCGTGGACGAGCCGAAGAGGTGGTCCTCGGTCGCGCCCGGCGTGCGTTCGCCCTCAGGCTTGAATTCCCAGCCGTTTTCCAGCATCAGCGGATCGACGACGGAGACGGAGATCAGGTCCTCCAGCTTTTTCAGCCTGCGGAAGATCAGGGTGCGGTGCGCCCAGGGGCAGGCGAAGGAGACATAGAGGTGATAACGATCCCTCTCAGCCTCAAAGCCGCCTTCTCCGGAAGGGCCGGGTGCGCCATCAGCCGTTATCCAGTTGCGGAATTGCGAGGCGCTGCGCCTGAAGTGCCCCTTGGTTTCCTTGGTGTCATACCAGACGTCTTTCCATACGCCTTCCACCAGCATGCCCATGACGATCTCCTTGATTGTTTCCTTGGCGGCGATCCTACCCGTTTTGCGCCACGCGGCGAACCCGCAAGGCATTGAACAATGCGTTTCCGGCCCCGAACAGGGTGAATGGGGAAGCGTCGAGATTTGTTCTGGACGGGTGGTGATTTTCCTGATAATTGCGATTTTCACAAATCTGAGGAAATTTTTGACTATGATCGAACCACGGATGCTCCGACGACGCTGACGCTCCTGAACGCCCTTACCGGCGCAGCCGTCATCTATTGTCGCATCCGCATTCTGGAAGTTTCGGTCTCTTCATGTCCAAGCACGATCTTGTCTACCTCACCGAGGACGCGTCGCACGACGCCATCATCGACGTCATCAACGAAGAAGCATTCGGCCCGGGCCGGCATACCCGTGCCGCAGCGCGCATTCGTGAGCAGGGGCCGCATGACCGGTCGCTGTCCTTCGTCTGCGCCGATGATGGCGAGACCATCGCTTCGGTGCGCATGACGCCGGTGCTGGCCGGCGGGGTGAAGGGCCATATGCTTGGCCCGCTTGCGGTGCGGCCTTCGCACAAGAATATGGGCATCGGCCGGGAACTTGTCCGGATCGCCATTGCGGCTGCAAGGCGCAAGGGCTCCGAGGCCGTGATCCTGATCGGCGATCCGCCCTATTACATGCCGCTCGGTTTTGAAAAGGTCGCTTATGCGGCGCTCGATTTTCCCGGCCCGGTCGACCCGAACCGGGTGCTCGTCGTGCCGATTGGTGACGACGTGCACCAGCGGCTGAAGGGTAAGATCGGCTGGCGCAAATGTGAGGCTGCTATGCCGGCCGCTTCGGCGGAAGATGAGGGTTTTGAGGAGCCGCTCAGGGTTTACGGCTGAGGGGTTTCCTACAAGGCAGCTTTGCCTTTTCTCGCCAGCGCTACTGTGTTCCCTCATTCCTGTGCTTGTCACAGGAATCCAGCCGGCGCGCGTCTGCGCGACGCGAGGACTCTTTTCAGCCCAAGGACTCGGGCTGGCTGGATCCCTGTGGCAAGCACAGGGATTCGCCTATCGTTGCGCCGAGCATTTCGTCCCAACCGAGCGCATCATTCCACAGAATTCAATTCCGTTTCCTCCACCCATGCGATAGCTAGTGAAAGTCGATTTCTGCAAAGGGGCGGGGCATGACGGCTATCACCATGAACGATGCGCTGGAGCGCGCAGGCGCAGGCGCCTATCAGCGGCGGCTGATGGGCATATTCGGCCTCGTCTGGGCGGCGGATGCCATGCAGGTTCTGGCCGTTGGCTTCACCGCCGCGTCGATTGCCGCGACCTTCGGGCTGACGGTGCCGCAGGCTTTGCAGACCGGCACGGCGTTCTTTTTCGGTATGCTGCTTGGTGCTGCCGGTTTCGGGCGGCTGGCGGATCGTTATGGACGTCGCCGTGTACTGATCGTCACCGTGGCCTGCGATGCCCTGTTCGGCGTGCTTTCGGTGTTTTCGCCCGATTTCACCATTCTGCTCATCCTGCGTTTCCTCACCGGCGCCGCCGTCGGCGGCACGCTGCCGGTGGATTATGCGATGATGGCCGAGTTTCTGCCCGCCAAAAATCGCGGGCGCTGGCTGGTCTTTCTGGAAGGCTTCTGGGCTGTCGGAACGCTGATCGTGGCGCTGGCGGCCTGGGGGGCGAGCCTTGCCGGTGTGGCCGATGCCTGGCGTTATATTTTCGCCGTGACGGCCTTTCCGGCTGTCCTCGGCCTTGGCCTGCGCTTTCTGGTGCCGGAATCGCCGCTTTACCTCTTGCGCAGCGGGCGGTCGGAGGAAGCCAAGGCCGTCGTCAACCGCATGCTGGTGACGAATGGCCGCGCGCCGCTCGATGCCGGGACCGGGCTTTTCCAGCCTGATGTGGCCAAGGGGCAGGGGATATTTTCACCGGCGCTCCGGCAGCGCAGCATCATGATCCTCGCCATCTGGTTTCTCGTCTCCGTTTCCTATTACGGCGTCTTCACCTGGATGCCGGCGAAACTGGCCGGGGATGGTTTCGGTTTCGTGCGCGGTTACGGGTTTCTGGTGCTGGTGGCGCTGGCGCAAATCCCCGGTTATGCGCTTGCCGCCCATGGCGTCGAAAAATGGGGCCGCAAGCCGACGCTGATCGGTTTCTGCCTGCTCTCCGCGCTCGGATGCCTGCTCTTCACGCTCGCCTCGGCGGGTGCGATGATCGCCGCCTCGCTTCTCATCATGAGCTTTGCGCTGCTCGGCACCTGGGGTGCGCTTTATGCTTACACGCCGGAACTTTATCCGACGGAATCGCGGGCGACCGGCATGGGCGCGGCGGGCGCCATGGCGCGGCTCGGCGGCCTCTTGGCGCCGTCCCTGCTCGGTTATGCCATTGCGCAGGGTTTTGGTGTCGCGATCGGCATTTTCGCCGGTCTGCTGGTGCTGGCCGCCATTGCCGCAACCATGATCAATGCGGAAACGCGGCAGGTGGCGCTGACCTGACCCGCGGCTCCCCTGCAATGGCCTGAGCCGTTCAGGATCAGGCCATGCCGTTTGGCAGCTTACAGCGCCGTGTAATTGACCGGCAGCCAATCATAGTTGGTGCTGTCGGTGCGCACATGGCCGATACCGGGGAAGGCGATATGCGCGCCTGCCACCAGATATTTGCCTTCCACCGCCTGTTTGAACGCCAGATCGCGTGCGACGACGGCGGCCTTCTGGTCGACATCGAACTCCACGGCGACATTGGGCTCATCGAACTGGAGGATATCGCCATGGGTGATGTCGCCCCAGAAGACGATCTTCTGGCCGTCGTTTTCGAGAGTGACGGCGCTGTGGCCGGGCGTGTGACCTGCGTAAAGGATCGAGCCGAGACCGGGCACCGGCGCGGCATTGTCGCCGAAGGTCTCGAACTTGCCGGCATCCACATAGGGCTGGATGCTTTCTTTCGCTTCGGCATAACCTTTCTTCAGCGCTTCAGGAGCCGCCTTGGCCTTTGCCTCGTCAAGCCAGAAGGCGGCTTCACGCGCATTGACCCTCAGCGTCGCATTGGTGAAGACGCGCTTGCCACCTGCCGACAGCCCGCCGGAATGGTCCGTATGGATATGGGTGAGGATAATGTCATCTATATCCGCGGTTTTGTATCCGGAGGCCTCGATATTGGCGACGAGCCTGCCGAGGCTCGGGCCGAGATAGGCGCCGGTGCCGGCATCGATCAGCACCAGCCTGTCTCCGGTGTTGACGAGAAACGCATTGACCGATGTGGGCGTCTCTTCCGGCAGGAAGGCATCCCGCAGCACCTTGCCCGCATGTTCCGGCGTGGTGTTGGTGTAGATCTTGGCGAGCGGCAGCGCGACGACGCCGTCCGAAAGCGCGGTGACCTCCACCTTGCCGATCATCAGCCGGTAAAAGCCGGGGGCCTGCGTGGCGGCAAGCGGCGCCTTGGCGAATGCGAGTGAGGGAGCAACGAAGGGGGCGGCGATGATGGCGCTGGCGGCGCCTTTGAGAAGTGAGCGACGTGACGGCATTGATGGCTCCTGGGTTGAGGCAACGTCTTGAAACTTTCCAAACTCCAGCTAAGTGTAGGAAAGCCAGCAATCAAATCGATGTGACTTATGCAGACTATCGATCATTTCAATCTTCGTTCTTTCGATCTCAATCTTCTCATCGCCTTCGATGCGATGATGGAGGAAATGAGCGTCACGCGCGCCGCGCGCCGGCTGAAAATCCAGCAGCCGGCCATGAGCCATAATATCTCGACCCTGCGCACCCTGTTTCGGGATGAGCTTTTCATCCGTGTGGGGCAGGAGATGAAACCGACGGCGCGGGCGCTCAATCTGGCGGGACCGGTGCGGCAGGCGCTCAGGCAGGCGCAGGCGGCGGTGCTGACGGCGGATGTGTTCGATCCGGCGACGGAACGCCGCACGTTCCGGCTGGCCATGTCGAGCGAGGTGGAGCTTTTGCTGTTGCCGGATCTGACGGCTCTGCTGCGTGAGATCGCGCCCGGCATCCGCCTTCTGGTCCGCGGCGGGCAGGAGCAGGAAGTCACGGCGATGCTGGATACGGGCGTCGTCGATATGGCCGTGGGGTGCACCTATTCGCAGGAGCAGCGCCATCATTGCGAGCCGCTTTATTCCTCCAGCGTTCTTTGCTGTTTCAACCCGGCCTTGCTTGATCTGCCCAATCCTGTGGGATTGGACGCCTATATGGAAGCCAAGCACGCGGTCATATCGCAGACGGATAGCCTGCATGGCTGCTTCAAGGATGCGCTGGAACTGAGCGGTATCGAGATCGACGTCGTTACCGCCGCGCCGGATTTCCTTTCGGTTCTGTCAACCGCGCGATCCTCGGCGGTGCTCGCGACCGTGTCTTCGCGCATCGCGCTGCGTTATGCGCCGATGCTGGGGCTTGAGGTGAGCCCGGTGCCGGTGACCTTGAGTTTCCCGCCTGTCGCCATGGTCTGGACCTTGCAGACGGATGCCGATCTTGGCGCCATGTGGCTTCGCCAGCAAATCCGCGAGGTCATGGGCCGAACCGTTGATTGCAGCATATCGGGTATCGCGGCCTAGATGGAATTTCAGGTTGCGAACCCATAATGCGGAAATGCCGTGTTGGGTCAAAAGCTGCCTCAGATGAGCGGTCTGGCAAGAATGTGCGTGTCTTGAACGGCAACATATTGTATCGTTCCCGCAGCCTTTAACGCCTTTCCTGGGAGGGAAACATGCCTGACAAGCCAAGCATCGTACTGGTACATGGTTTTTGGGGCGGCGCAGCCCATTGGGCGAAGGTCATCAATGAGTTAAGCAAGAATGGCTATGGGGCCAAGAATATCCACGCGGTCGAGAACCCCCTGACGTCTCTCGCGGACGATGTGGCGCGCACCAGCAAGATGGTTGCTCAGATTGAAGGTCCCGTCGTTCTGGTCGGGCACTCATATGGCGGCAAGGTGATTACGCAAGCGGGCGACATGCCCAATGTGAAGGCGCTCGTTTACATCGCCGCCTTCGCACCGGACGCCGGTGAGAGCGCGGGCGGGATTTCGCAAGCCAGGCCGCCGGCGGCCTTTGCGAATATCGCGCCGGACAGCGATGGCTTTTTGTGGATCAAGCCCGAGAAGTTCCGGGAGAGCTTCTGTCAGGATTTGTCGGAAGAGGAAGCGCTGGTCATGGCCGTGACCCAAAAGGCTCCGGTCGGGAGCACTTTTGGCGACAATGTTACGGCGCCCGCCTGGCGGAAGAAGCCGAGCTATTATCAGGTCTCGACCAGCGACCGGATGATTAACCCGGAAAACGAACAGATGATGGCCGATCGAATGAAGCCGGTGAAGAAGATCGAACTCGAAGCCAGCCACGCGTCGTTGGCTTCGCACCCGGTTGATGTCACTGCGCTCATCCTTGAGGCGGCGCACGCTTAACCAGCCGCCCAAATTTGTGCGTTTACCGAATGGGCCATGGTCCAAGGCGCCTTAATAGGGCCGTGGGAGCGCTTATGATTCGACGGCCTGGAAACGTTTCTCCAGCCATGTGATCGACTGGCCGGTGGAGAGCGGCGAAAGCGATCCGATTTTTGTGAAGCCGAAGCGTTGGTAGAGCCGAAGCGCATCCGGGTTCATCGTGTCGATATAGGCTCCCATGCAGCCGCGCTTTCTGGCTTCCTCCTCCGCCATTGCAAGCAGTTTCGGGCCTGTGCCCTGACCGCGCATGGCCTCCGGCACGAAAAGAAGCTGCACATAAAGCCAGCCGCGCGCGGTATAACCCACCAGACCGCCGGTGACGATATCTTCGCCATCGCGGATGGTGATGATGAGTTCGCGTTTGTCGCTTTCGCCGAAACGGGCGAGATTATAGGCCACCAGCGGATCGCGGATGGCCTTTTCGGCCTCCGCGTCCGCGACATCGCTCAAAATGAAATTCATGCTCTTCTCCAGACGCCGGGCGGCGACCGCTTTCTGTTTCTAACTGGAGACGGAAACGCCCTTACCGGCCCTCACGCCACCACAGCGCGGAGAAGGCGAGCAGCAGGGCGGCAAGCCCGGCAAAACCGGCAAAGAGCGGCAGGGTGTTGACGCCTTTCAGCACCGTCTCGTCGGTCACGCGTATCAGCATGCGATCCTCGTCGGCAACCCTGATATCTCCCCGCACCGGCAATATATCGGGCAGCGCGATACGGCCGGAATTATCGGCGACGCGGTGCACGCCGCCTCTGGTGGCGTCGGCCAGCGGTTTCAGCGTTTCGGTGGTCGAAATCATCGCCTTGAATTCCGGCGCATCCACCGCGCCGACATGGACGAGGGTGGTGAAATCGCCGTTCCTGATTTCGAACAGGCCGGTTTCGTCCATGCGGCGCTCGATCCTGTAAAGACCGGGCTCGGTGCTGGTGAAGGCCATGTTCTCGGTCCTGCCGGAAGGGAAACGCACGCTGGCCTGACCGGGATCGTCGCCGATGGTCTGGCGGGTGATCTGCAGGGTGCGACCGTTCGCTCGCGCCGTCAGCGCCTCTTCCTCAAGTTCGGGTTCCTTCATCAGCCAGTGGGCGATGCGGCGATAAAGCGCCACATGCGGGCCGCCGCCTTCGAAACCGCGCGCCCACAGCCAGCCCTGATCGGACAGCAGCATGGCGACACGGCCTTCGCCCTGACGGTTGAGCACCAGAAGCGGATCCTGCCCATCGCCCAGCATCACGGTCTGGCCCTGCGGCGGGTCGACGCTGATGGTGCGGAACCAGCGGCCCCATTGCGGCGGCTCATTGCCCGATCCCTCCAGCCCGCGGGTGACGGGGTGTTTTTTGCCCGCTTCCGAAAGGCGCGGATAAAAGGCGGCCTGATGCACCTCACCGGTCGGCTGGGCCGGCAGCACGGAGGCCAAAGGCGTCATGGCGATCGAATCCTGACCGGCATGTTCCGGTCCGGCTGCGATCAGAAGCGCGCCGCCCTTTTCGACATATTGGGCGATGTAATCGTAATAGAGGATCGGCAGTACGCCGCGATGCTGGTAGCGGTCGAAGATGATGAGGTCGAAATCATTGATCTTCTCGACGAACAATTCGCGGGTGGGGAAGGCGATCAGCGAGAGTTCGTTGATCGGCGTGCCGTCCTGTTTTTCCGGCGGGCGCAGAATGGTGAAATGCACCAGATCGACCGAGGCGTCGGATTTCAGGAGGTTGCGCCACGCCCGTTCGCCGGCATGGGGTTCGCCTGAGACGAGCAGCACGCGCAGGTTCTGGCGGATGCCTTCGATCAGGTGAACGGCGCGGTTATTGGCAGCCGTCACTTCACCCGGAAGCTCGGCGACGGAAAATTCCATGACATTGTTGCCGCCGCGCGGAACCTTGAAATTGAACGGCGTCGGCTGGCCGGGTGTGGCCTGCAACGTGGCGATTTCCTGCCCGTTCATCTTGACGGTCACTTCCGCCGAACCGCCGCCGGCGGGGCGGCCGTCATCGAAGACACGCAGCGTCAGCTGCTGTTCCTCATTGACGATGCCGAAGCGCGGGGCGCGGACGATCTCGATACGGCGGTCGAATTCATCGGCCTTGCCGGTGATCAGCCCGTGCACGGGGGCGCGGAAGCCGAGCGCCTGTTCGGCATTGGGCAGGGCATTCGGTATGTCATGAATCTGGCCGTCGCTGAGGAAGATCGCGCCGCCGACACGCGACGGCGAGACATCCGAAACGGCGGAGGAAAGTGCGGAGAACAGCTGCGTCGAGGGTGAGTCGTTCTCACCGTTGTCGCGCACTTCCACGATGCGCGGTTCGATGCGCGGGAAACGGGAGAGCCGGTCTTTCAGCGTCTCCAGCGCCGTATCGGTCATCTGCGGCCGATCCTGCACGTCCTGGCTCTGCGAACGGTCGACGATGACGGGAACGATGGTGGAGAGCGGCTCGCGCTCCTCCTGCGTCAGAAGCGGATTGGCGATGGCCGCAAGCAAAGCGGCAAGCGCCAGCCCGCGCAGCCATGCGCCGCGCACGCCGCGCCACAGGCCGATGAAGGAGAGGGCAAGGGCGGCGACGGCCAGAACGGCAATCACGATCCACGGCAGGAAGGGGGCGAAGGTCAATGTCATGTCACTGCCCCAACCGTTCGAGAAGTGCGGGAACGTGGACCTGATCGGCCTTGTAGTTGCCGGTCAGCATATACATCATGATGTTGACGCCGGAGCGGAAGGCGTGCTCGCGCTGCATCTCGTCCGGCGGCACTGTTGGCAGAACCGGCGCACCCTGCGGATCGACGGCCCAGGCGCCGGCGAAATCGTTGCCCGTTATCATGATCGGCGTCACGCCATCGCCGGAAGAAGAGAGGCCTGAGGTGGTCTTGGCGGCTCCCTGTCGCGATTCCACCCAGAGCGGTGAGCCATTGTAACGGCCGGGGAAATTGGTGAGCAGATAGAAGGACCGCGTCAGAACGTGGTCTTCCGGCACAGGCTCCAGCGGTGGGATATCGATATTGGCGAGGATCGCCTGCAGGCGTTCGCCGTTAGGGCTGGTCGCGCCGGTGTCGAGCGAAGAGAACTGGTCGCGTGTGTCGAACAGCACGGTGCCGCCGGCGCGCATATAGGCGTCGATGCGCGAGATGGCGGCGCTCGACGGCATGGGTGCCGTTGCGGAAACCGGCCAGTAGATGATGGGATAGAAGGACAATTCATCCTTGGAAATATCCAGTCCAACCGGCTGACCGGGTTCCAGCGTCGTGCGCCAGGTCAGGAACTCGCTGAGGCCCTGCAGTCCCTGCTCGGAAATACGGTCGACATCGTTTTCGCCGGTGCGGACATAAGCGAGATGCGTCGTATCCAGCCGCTCGAAAATCTGCTCGTCTCCGGGTTTCGGATCGGCGGCGCGGGCGTCGGTTGGCGACATGGCGGCAAAGGCGCCAAGCGCCAGCAGCACGGTGGCGGCGGTCGCGCTGCGGGCTTTTGGCAGGCGGGCGAAGGCGCCGTTCATGAAGAGCACGATCAGGCTGTCGGCAATCAGCATCAGGAAAGCGGCGATGAACAGAGCAGGGCGCAGCGATTTCGCCGTTTCGCCGATCAGGGCTTCGCTGGTGGTGCTGACACCGGCGGCGGACGTGTCGAGCGGGCGCAGCGTCGCGCCTGCCGGCAGGAGGTTTAGAGCCACGAAACCATCCTCTGTGCCATAGAGGCCGGGGGGATTGTCGAAACCGGTGCGGGGCGGCTGGCCGGCGCGCATTTCCAGCGGCCGGGCAGTGCCGATTTCGGCTGAAAGCGCGCCTTCGGCCGTCAGCAGCCGGAAGGGCGGCAGGGCGGCAGCCGGGGCATTGGCGTTGGCGGAAGCGCCGCCCGCTTTCGACAATTGCACGATACGGCGCAGCATATCGACGAAATGGCCCGAGATCGGCAGGTCGGACCAGCTCGCCTCGGCGCTGACATGGAAGAGCACGATGCGGCCCGCCTCGACAGTGCGGGTGGTGACGAGCGGCGTGCCATCGGCAAGGCTTGCCCAGGTGCGCTCAGCCAGATCCGGTGTCGGTTCGGCCAGAACCTGGCGTTTGACGAGAATGCCATCGGCCTTCGGCATGCCGGCGAAAGCGCCGAAGCTCGGGAAATCGGCCAGCGGCTGCGGCTCGGCCCAGGAGAGCGCGCCGCCAAGTGCGCGTTCGCCCTGTCTGAGCGTTACCGGCACCAGCGGATCGTCTGCGGGTGCCGCCGCAAGTCGCGGTCCGGCGAAACGGATCAGCGTGCCGCCGCCGGCGAGCCACCGCTGCATCGGCTCATAGGTTTCCTGCGGTATACGGCCGATATCGGCCATGACGATGACCGAAGGATTGGATTGCAGGATTTCCGGGATCGCCTGCGCCAGATCGGCCTGCCGCTGCGGAATGAGATCGGCGAAAGGCTGAAGCGCGCGGCTGATATAATAAAGCGGCTGCAGCAGCGGCTGGAAATCATTGCCGGTTTCGCCAGCCAGCAGCGCCACGCGGCGGCGGCGGAAGCCGTCGTCGAGAAGATGCACCGCGCCCGCCGTCGACGCGCCTTCGAGGGAGAGGCGGGCGAAATCGTTGCGCAGTTCGAAGGGTGCTTCGACCGTTGCCGTCGTCTCGGCTTCGCCGGGCGCGAAGCTGGCGGTGCCGTTGGCGAGAATGCGGCCCTGGCTGTCCTGTGCATTGACGGTCAGCCGGACGGCTTCGGCCGTGTCCAGACGCGAAAGCGTGACGCTCATGGCGTCGGCATTGTTGGTGGCGCCTGATATGGCGGTGATCGCCTTGCCGTCGCCCTTCACGATGCGGAATTCGGCCGGGGAGAGGCTGGCAAGCGTTCGCATGGCGCTTTCATCCTGCGCACTCTGCACACCATCGGTGATGTAGGCCAGCGTGCCGGGGGGCGTGCTGTTCAGCGCCTCGGTGATGGCCTCAGCCGTGCGGATACGATCGGGAACCAGTGGCTTTGGCGTTGCTGCGGCGAGCTTTTCCAATGCAACGGCTGTCGTTCCCGGCACGGCGTCATGTTCGGCGTCGGCGGTGAACGTGATGGAAACGGGGCGGTCGGCCCGCTCCGCATCGCCGATCAGGGCTTGCGCGGTTGCCACGCGCCGCTCCCAGTCGGGTGCGGAGGCCCAGCTATTATCGACGACGAGCACCAGCGGGCCGCTGCCGGCGATGCTGCTGTTGCGCGGGTTCACCACGGGGTCTGCCAGCGCAAAGATCACGGCCGCAGCGAGCGCCATGCGCAGCAGGGTCAGCCACCATGGGCTTTTCGACGGCGTTTCCTCGCGTTTCAGCACCGTCGCCAATATCTTCAGCGGCGGAAACACCTCCGCCTTGGGGCGCGGCGGCGTGAGCCGCAGCAGCCACCAGATGGCGGGCAGCGCCAAGAGGCCGAAGAGGATGTAGGGGCTGGTGAACACGAAAGGCAATGCGTTCATCGACGGCCACCGCCTTGCGCGGGCGCGCCGGAAAGATACATGTGCATGGCGACGAGCGCCTCGGAAGCCAGATGATCGGTGCGGTGGAACACGAAGTTCCAGCCGAGACGGCGCAGCGACGAGGACAGCGCCTCACGCCTGGCGAGATAGGCGCGGGTGTAATCCTCGCGAATGGTTTCGGCACGGCCGGACACCAGTTTTTCGCCGGTTTCCGGATCGGTGAATTCGGTACGGCCGGAATAGGGGAAGGTCTCTTCGGCCGGATCGGCAATTTCCACCACATGGCCGCGCAGGCCTCGCCGCGCGAGCGGCGAAATCCGCTCCATCACGGCTTTAGCATCATCGAGAAAATCGCCGATGAGGACGATGTCGCTCGCGCCGCGGATCATGCCCGTTTCCGGCATGCCCGTTGTCAGCGGCGCATGCATGATGGCGGCTGCCAGCCGTTCGGCGGCGTTTCTGGCCGAAGCCGGCTCCATGATGCCGGGGCAGCCGATGCGCTCGCCCGAACGTGCGAGAATTTCCGCCAGCGCCAGCATCAGCACCAGCGCCCGGCTTTCCTTGGAGACGGAGCCGAGGGTGGATTTGAACATCATCGATGGCGACATGTCGGCCCACAGCCAGATGGTGTGGGCGGCTTCCCATTCGCGGTCGCGTACATAGGTATGGTCGTCGCGGGCAGAACGCCGCCAGTCGATGCGCGACAGGCTCTCGCCTTCGGCATAGGGACGGAACTGCCAGAAATTTTCGCCGATGCCGCGTTTGCGGCGGCCGTGCCAGCCGGCGGTGACGGTGTTGGCGATGCGCTTTGCCTCGACCATGCAGTCCGGCACCAGGGCTGCGCGCTGGCGCGCGCGCGCCAGAACTTCGCTACCCGGCGTCTTGTCTACGATCTGGCCGATGGATGCCACATGCAGTCCTTTCGCGAACGTGCTTTCAGTTCTTCGCCTGCTCCACGAGGGCTGCGATGACATCGCGCACCGACATGCCTTCGGCGCGGGCCGCGAAGGTCAGCGCCATGCGGTGTTCCAGCACCGGTTCGGCCAGCGCATGGACATCGTCCAGCGACGGGGCGAGCCGGCCTTCGTAGAGCGCACGGGCGCGGGCCGTCAGCATCAGCGACTGGCCGGCGCGCGGACCCGGTCCCCAGACAACGTGTTTGTCGGTCAATTTGTTGCCATGGCCGGGGCGGGCGGAGCGGACCAGCGAGAGGATCGCATCCACCACCTTGTCGCTGACCGGCATCTGGCGGATGAGGGCCTGGATTTCCATCAGGCGCCCGGCATCGATCACGCCGCGCGCTTCGCCGGAGGCGGTGCCTGTCGTGTCGAGCAGGATCTGGCGTTCGGCGGCAAGCTCGGGATAACCGACATCGACCTGAAGCAGGAAGCGGTCGAGCTGGGCTTCGGGCAGCGGATAGGTGCCTTCCTGCTCCAGCGGATTCTGGGTGGCGAGAACGTGGAACGGCTTCGGCAGCTCATAGGTCTGGCCGGCCATGGTGATGTGATATTCCTGCATGGCCTGCAGAAGGGCGGACTGCGTGCGCGGGCTGGCGCGGTTGATTTCGTCGGCCATCAGCAGCTGGCCGAAAATCGGACCCTTGATGAAGCGGAAGGAACGGCGGCCGTTTTCGTCCTGATCCATGACTTCGGAACCGAGGATGTCCGACGGCATCAGGTCCGGCGTGAACTGGATGCGGTTGGCATCGAGGCCGAGCACGGTGCCGAGCGTGGTGACGAGCTTGGTCTTGGCGAGGCCGGGAACGCCGACGAGCAGCGCATGGCCGCCGGAGAGGATGGCGAGAAGCGTGTTCTGCACCACTTTTTCCTGGCCGAAAATGACCTTGGAGACTTCCGTGCGGATGGCCGCTATGTCGGAAAGCGCCTTTTCGGCCGCGGCGACGATGGCCTTTTCATCGAGGGTTTCGCCGGTATTCATCACGCCCATGTCGCTCTCCTCATACCTTCGCCGCTGTCACAGTCGCATCCCGGTTTTGCTGGCAGTGGGCCGGGACGGATTTTGCGCTGCATATAGCTTATTGCTCTCTTGGCCGCTGACAAGCGCCATTCGAATGACTATGTCGTGACTTAGTATTTCCTTATCGGCAAAGCGAGACTCGAATATGGCAGCGGAGACGATAAATTCGGCTGATGATGCGGCCGGGCTTGCGGCGATGATTTCCCGCGCCGCCGAACAGACCGGCGACGCCAAACGCGGGCCGGCCCCGGTGGAGCGCTGGAATCCGCCCTTTTGCGGCGATCTCGACATGGAAATCCGCGCCGATGGCACCTGGTTCTACCTCGGCACCCCCATCGGCAGGGCGCCGCTGGTGCGGCTGTTTTCCACGGTTCTGCGCAAGGATGAGGACGGCAAAACCTATCTTGTAACTCCTGTGGAAAAAGTTGGCATCCGCGTCGTGGACGCGCCTTTCGTCGCCGTGGAAATGAAGCTGACGGCGGGTGAGGATGATGGCGAGCCGCTGCTGACCTTCCGCACCAATGTCGGCGATGTGGTGGAGGCGGGGCCGGAGCATCCGCTGCGGTTCGAGGTTTTCGGTGAGAACCGGGAATTGAGGCCCTATCTTCTGGTGCGCGGCCGGCTGGAAGCGCTCGTGTCGCGGGCGGTGATGTATGATCTCGTCGCACTTGGCGAGGTGATCGAAGTGGAGGGCGTCGACATGTTCGCCGTGCGCTCGGGCGGGATCGTTTTTCCGGTGATGCCCGCCAATGAACTGGAACGGCTTTCGCAATGACGACAACGGCATTCAAGACTTTTACCGCCGCCGATTTCCGCTGCCGGGTGCTGCAGGAAGGCGAGGGCGTGGCGGAGCGGGAACATGGCGACCATGTGCTCAATCCCGGCGTGGTGCTGTCTGGAAACGGCATCAGGCTGAAGGACGCCGCCGTGCTGGTGCCGGTCATCGACGATGGCAACGATGCGCGGGTGATCTTCACCCAGCGCACGGCCACCCTGCGCAAACATTCCGGCCAGATTTCATTTCCGGGCGGCGGCATCGATGCCGAGGACCGGACGCCGGAAGAGGCGGCGCTGCGCGAGACGGAAGAGGAAATCGGCCTTTCGCGATCTTTCGTGGAAACGGTCGGGCGCCTGCCGGATTATATTTCCGGAACCGGTTTCCGCATCAAGCCGGTGCTGTCCATCGTTCGGCCCGGCTTCGACCTGACGCTCAATCCAACGGAGGTGGATGAGGTTTTCGAGGTGCCGCTGTCCTTTCTGATGGACCCGGCCAATCACGGGCGCGGCAGCCGCATCTTTCAGGGGAAGGAGCGGTTTTTCTATGAAATGCCCTATGGCGAACGTTACATTTGGGGCATTACGGCGGGCATCGTCAGGACGATTTACGAGAGGTTTTATTCATGAGCAGCCTTGCCGGGCGGGACTGGTTTCAAAAACCGGCGCTGAAGCGCATCTTTACGCTTCTGAATGCCGATGGCGGCGAGGTGCGGATCGTCGGCGGCGCGGTGCGCAATGCGCTGATGGACCTGCCGGTGGTCGATGTCGACATGGCGACGACGCTGACCCCTGACGTGGTTGTTGCGCGGGCCAAGGCGGCGGGCATCAAGGCGGTGCCGACCGGCATCGAACACGGCACGGTAACGCTGGTGATCGATGGCGAAGGTTTCGAGGTGACGACGTTGCGCCGCGATGTCGAAACCAATGGCCGCCACGCACAGGTGGCCTTCGGCACCGACTGGCAGACCGATGCCGAGCGGCGCGACCTCACGATCAATGCCCTCTATGCCGACGAAAAGGGCGAGATCATCGACCTTATCGATGGTCTTCGCGATATCGAGACCGGTACGGTGCGCTTCATCGGCGATGCGGCGATGCGTATTTCGGAAGATTACCTGCGGATTCTCCGGTTTTTCCGCTTTTTTGCCCATTACGGTTCCGGCCGCCCGGATGCGGACGGCTTGCGGGCAAGCGCGCGGGCCAAGGACAGGCTGGGCACACTTTCGGCCGAGCGGGTGTGGAGCGAGCTGAAAAAGCTGCTTTCCGCCCGCGATCCTTCGCGCGCCCTTTTGTGGATGCGGCAATCGGGCGTTCTGGCGGAAATTCTTCCCGAAACGGAAAAATGGGGCATCGACGCCATTCACGGGCTGGTGGCGACGGAGCAGGCTCTGGGCTGGGCGGTGGACCCGATGCTGCGGCTTGCCGCCATCGTGCCGCCTGACAGGGACAGGCTGGCCGCTCTTGCCGCGCGTCTTCGGCTGTCGAAAGCCGAAGGGGCTTATCTTGCCCATTGGGCCTCGGCTCCGGCTGTAGACCCCGAGATGAAGGAAACGGCGCTAGACCGGCTGCTTTATCGTCAGGGCGTCGAGGGCGTGAAGACGCGGCTGAAACTGGCACTTGCTTCGGCCCGTGCCGATCTTTCCGCTGGCGACACGGCCATGCAGAAAGTGGCGCGGCTTTCGACTTTGCTGACGAGGGCGGAAAAATTCCACAAACCCGGCTTTCCGCTGAGCGGTGCGGATGTGATGGCCGCGGGCGTCGAGGCCGGCCCGAAGGTGGGCGAAGTGCTGAAAAGCCTCGAGGAAAAGTGGATCGACGTCAATTTCTCACTCGACCGGGCAGCGTTGACCGCCCGGCTGAAGGATATGCTGGAAAATTGAGGTCAGCGACGGCGGCGCTGCGGCTCAGGCCGCATTTGCCTCGTCGCGAATGCGGGATTTGATGTTTTCGATCATGTTCTCGCGGATGACGGTCTCGCCGTGCGCCGATCGCATATGTTCCACGGTGCGACGCACAACTTCGGCGTCGTCATCTGCGCGCGTGTGCCAGGCACAGCCGGGCACGAGCGTTCCACATTCAAACAGTCTCATGGTCTTGCCTCCCTGTTTTAGAGCGCCATGCGTCCGTTCGGACGCATAAAGGACGCTCTAACATCTTGAGTCTGCACATTCTCCCTGTCGAAAACCGGAATCGATTTTCGACAGGGAGAATGTGCGAGAGTGAGGGACAGCAATTCAATTGCCTGCTGTCCCTCCGACAAGAAACGAATGTTCACCGCTTATGTTCCAGAGCGGCGTCCTTCGACCTTATTCAGGCCCCTATTCGGGCATCGCCCAGCACTGGAAAACAGAGGATGTGCCGGCTGCCGGAATTTTTGTACGAGGCATTTCGTCATTGGCTGCCCGCCGTGCCGTTTTTTCTCCGGCGAGGGAGCGTTTTACCTGTTCGACATAAAAGGAATGCGGCAGTTCGCGATCACCCGTGGCGCGCATTTCCGCGGCCAGGCGGTCGATCAGATCAGGGGTATCGATGGATTGCGGTGCTGCCTCGGGGGAAGCAGAAATAGGCATGCTGTCCGAAGTAATCATGACGATAGCTCCTCCAGTACGTCTGCGGGAGGAGACTATCACTGCCTTGATTTTTCCATAAGTCCTAATTTGCGCTATTTGCGACAAAATGGCTGATGAGCGTCAAATTTGCGTGAGGTTTTTTAGGGCCAGCGCACCACCGGCGGCAGGGAGGAGAGAATCGATTCGACATTGCCGCCCGTCTTCAGGCCGAAGATCGTGCCGCGGTCATAAAGCAGGTTGAACTCCACGTAACGGCCGCGGCGGATAAGCTGCTCGTCGCGGTCCTCTTCCGTCCAGTTCTGGTTGAAATTGGCGCGGACGATCTTCGGATAGACCAGATTGAAGGCGCGGCCGACATCCTGCACGAAGGCGAAATTGGCGTCCCAGCCGCCTTTTTCCTCATCAGGGTGCAGCCAGTCGAAAAAGATGCCGCCGGTGCCGCGCGGCTCGTTGCGGTGCTTCAGGAAGAAATACTCGTCGCACCAGGTCTTGTATCTCGGGTAGTCGGCGACGGGGTGGCGATTGCAGGTGATCTCGAAGGCGCGGTGGAACAGCTGGGTATCCGGGTCCTGCTGCGTCCGCCTGCGGCCAAGCACCGGCGTCAGGTCCGCACCGCCGCCGAACCAGTGGCTGGTGGTGACGACCATGCGGGTATTCATATGCACCGCCGGCACATTGGGATTGACCGGATGGGCGATGAGCGAGAGGCCGGAGGCCCAGAAGCGCGGGTCTTCTTCGGCACCCGGTATCTGCTTGCGGAACTCGGGCGAAAACTCGCCATAAACGGTGGAGGTGTGCACGCCGACCTTTTCGAAGACGCGGCCTTCCATCATCGACATCCTGCCGCCGCCGCCTTCGCCATTGTCGCGCAGCCAGTCTTTCTGGACAAAACGGCCGGGCTCCTGATCGGCAAGGGGCCCGGTGAGTTCGTTTTCGAGCGTTTCGAAGGAGGTGACGATGGTATCGCGCAGGTGCTGGAACCAGGCTTCGGCTGTGGCCTTCTTGTCTTCGATGTCCTCGGGCAAGCCCTTCGGCAAGATTGGCCGTTCCATATATTCTCTCTCCTGCGGTGAAGTCTGTTGCCTGCCGCGTCTAGCAGGTGTTTGCGCCGCGCACAAATTCGACTCGCCAAGGCGGCGCGCCGACACTATCTTTACCGGTGTAGGTGCCAGAGGTGAATATCATGACGAAATTTGCCGGACCGCCGCCCCTCGACGGGTTGAAGCGCAGGATCGCCAATCACCGCAGGGAACGCGAAAGCGCTGGCGGTGAACAAAAGCGCGACGGCATGTTCGTGCGCCAGACCTTCTGCCTCGGCCGTGAGGAAGCCCGCGCCAAGGCGCGCGAATGGTTCGACAGCTTTCCCAAAGCGGCCTATTGGACGGAAGTGGAAAGCTGGCGGCAGCTTGAGGGTGACCGCATCGAATTCACCATGCGGCGGCTGCCCTCGGCCGATTGAGTTTTAGAGCGTTTTCGCATTTCCGGACGGAAAACCAGGGGTCAGCTTTCCTGGAAATTCTCAGGCGCGCGGTTCCGCGTAACGCAGGCGGCTTTCGATCAGCACGCCGCTTTCATCCAGAATGGGATGCGCCACCGAAACGATATGGGCGTTGATGCGCTTCAGATCCCGCAACATGTCGAGATGCAGCGAACTGGTCTGCATGCTTTCCGCCAGCCCGTCGCGTAGCCGCTCAAGATGGCGGTTCGAGGACTGTTTTTCGAGCCGGCGTATATCCACCTTGCTCTCCATCAGCCGGCGGGCGAGCTCGAAATCGCCGGTTACCAGAATGCTCTGGGCGGCGCGCAGGTTCTCGATGGTCATGTCGAACAGGGTCTTCAGCTCCTCATAACCGTCATCGGAAAACTTGAAGCTGTTCAGCACCTTCTTGCGGATCTGCTCGCAGATGCCCTTTTCGATGATATCGCCGATATGTTCGAGGTTGATCGCATAGTCGATGATGGCGATCGAACGGCGTGCTTCCTCGTCGGAAAGTCCCTTGCGCCCCAGTTGCGACAGATAGACCTTCACCTCCTGCTGGCGGCGGTCGACCTTCTTTTCGAGCAGGGACACTTCCTGAAGCGGCGTGAGATCATTGTGCTTGAAGGCGTTTTCGGCACGGATCAGCATCCGCTCGATGCTGTCGCCAACGCTTAGGACTTCGCGGGTGGCGTTGGCAAGCGCCACGACAGGCATATCCAGCGCCTGCTGGTCGAGGAAATTCGGACCGTCCTCCGCCTTCGGATCGCCCGGCACCAGCTTGGCCATCAGGTCGGGTATCAGGCCGGAGAAGGGCCAGGCCAGCGCCGCCAGAATGACATTGAAGATGAGGTGGGCATCAACAGGCAGTTTTGCGGGCGAAAGCGGCAATTGCTGCAGATACGTGGCGCCATAGGAGGCGAGCGGCAGCGCGATGAGGCAGCCGACGGTGCGCACGACGAGATTGCCGATGGTGATGCGCCGCGCGGATGCGGGGCCGGAAAGCGTGGCGATGACGGGCGGAATGGCGCCGCCGAGATTGGCGCCGAGAATAAGGACGATGATGAGCCCGGCGGACAAGGTGCCGGTGGCGGCCAGCGACAGGATGAGCACGACGACGGCGAGGCTGGAGGAGGAGACGAAGGCGAGCACGGCGGAGAAGATCAGCGCGACGGGCCATGCGCCGTCGAGCAGGCCGATGAAAACGGCAAGAGCGGGCGAGGCGCGCATCGGTTCGGTGGCGCCGCTCAACAGATGCAGCGAAAGAAGCATCAGGCCGATGCCGACCAGCGCCGTTCCACCGCCCTGTCTGGCGTTGGAACTGCCCTTTTTGAGCACGATGCCTGAAAGGATCAAAAGCGGCGACAGCCATTCCACACCTGCGGCCACGATCCATGCGGTGACGGCGGTGCCGACATTGGCGCCAAGCAGCACCACCTGCGCCATGCGCGGCTTGATGAGGTCCCGTTCCGCGAAGGAGGCGACCGTCAGCGCCGTCGCCGTCGAACTCTGCAGGGCGACGGTGGCGAAGAAGCCGGAAAAGAAGGAACGGGGGCCGTTCCGGGTGCCGGTGGCCAGCACGCTTCGGAGTTTCATGCCGAAGGCGCGGGTAACCCCGTCCTTGACCTGGGCAAGACCGAAGAGCAGCAGCGCGACTGCGCCAAGAAGGTTGACGATGACAATGGTGGATTGCATGCGACGTCTCCTCACACCCGCCGGCGGACGTTTCCGGCGAGGGCGATTTTTATTGTCCGGCTAATTAGTATAGGGGCCTCAACGCCCCCGGTACAGGCCGGGTTGCGACAGTTTTGAAGTAAAAACGGTCAAGTTTTGTATTTGCCCGAAAAATTGGCGCTAAAAATGGCGCTTACGTCCATGTCGTCTGGCGCAAAGCCTCGCCGGCGACCATCGCCGCAGACATGGCGACGTTGATCGAACGCTGGCCTTCGACCATCGGGATGATGATTCGCTCATCCGCCTTTTCATGCACATGGTCCGGCACGCCCGCGCTTTCGCGGCCGAAAAGCAGGATATCGTCGGGGCGATAGGCGATTTTTACATAGGGCAGGGCGGCCTTCGTGGAGGCAAGCACGAGGCGGCGGCCGGTGGTTGCCCGCCACTCTTCGAAACGATCCCAGTTGACATGGCGCGTCAGCGAGGCCGCCGCGATGTAATCCATGCCCGCCCGCTTCAGGTTGCGGTCGGAAATATCGAAACCCGCCGGCTCGATGATGTCGACGCCGAGGCCAAGGCAGGCGGCCAGCCGCAGGATGGTGCCGGTATTGCCGGGAATATCGGGCTGGTAAAGGGCGATCCTGATGTTGTTCATGTTTCCGCTGATTCAATATTTTGCGTGTTGTTGCGAACGCTTAACACGGCTCGGCATCACACCGCCATCGTCAGCCACGGCCATCTTGCCTGGTAGTCGCGGCATTTGCGCTCGAAGAGATCGACCTGCGGATTGTTGGGATTGAGACGCAGGATGCCGTTCCACATATCGTCCAGCCCGTCCGGCGCATAGAGGCTGCCATCGTCGATCCGAATTCCAAGCCGGGTACAGGCAACCAGATATCGGTCGATGCCGTCTTCAACCCGCAAGAGCGGCGGGCAGGAAACGCCGAATTTCCGTTCATACCAGAGATGCACGCGCGCCTGGTTCCTGATCTCGACCTTGTCGGCGAGATCGCCAAGCAGCCGGTTGGCCTGCTGGATCACGGCGTCTTCGGCTTCCCATGAAAGATCGTCGGCGTCGAAATAGAAGACGTCATAATCCCTGATCGCCCGTTGCGGCTCGTCGCCGCTTTTGAGATTCCAGACGGTCTGGAACAGGCAGCCCGCCGTCAATGTCGCCTGCGGCAGCTGCAAACCGGAAAGCCTCTCCAGCAGCCATTTATTGGTGTCGTTTCGGGTGACGTATTCGATGAATTGCAGTTCGGAAATCGCCATGGTTCACCGTGAATCAGTCTACCGGTCAGGTCCCCATGTTCCAGCATGGAGCGCCATTGTCACGGGTTTTCGCCGTGCGGGGTCATTCGGCTGTCATGCGCCGATGTTAGTCATCCCACAATAGCGATGATAGGAAAAAAGCCATGTTCGAACGGGTGAATTTCGTCCATCTGACCGATCTCCATATCGGCAATCCGCAGGTGCAGGACGACGATCTTTATTCCGAGACCTCGGCCACGCTTGCCGCCACGCTGACCCAGGTCAAGGCGCTGGTGCCGGCGCCCGAATTCATCGTCGTCAGCGGCGATCTGACCAACCGGGGCGATGCCGGCAGCTATGAAGAACTCAAGCGCCTGATGGCCGAGGCGGAACTGGATGTGCCGGTGCTCTTCGCGCTCGGCAACCATGACCGCCGCGATGGTTTTTACCCCGTCATGCTCGACCGTCATGAGGATCTGGACGAACCCTATGACCATGCCGAGGTCATTGCTGGCATCCACATCATCGTCATGGACACCAGCGTTCCGGGCAAGGTCGGCGGCGCTTTCGAGCCGGGCCAGATCGAATGGCTCGAGGATGAACTTGAAAACCACCCCGACCTGCCGAAGCTGCTGGTGATGCACCATGCGCCGGCGCTGGATTTCGACCGCCCGGATGCGGAGTGGGAATCCCTGTCCTTCGCCGATACCGAAGCTCTGGACGATATATTGTTCGAGCACGATGTGATCGGCATTCTGGCGGGTCACATTCATTACGACCGCATGTCGCACTGGCAGGGCATTCCTGTCGTGGTCGGCATCGGCCAGCATTTCGCCACCGATCCGCTGTGGCTGCATGCCGGCGTGCGGATGCTGTCCGGTGCGTCTTTCGCCATCGGCACGATAAGGGACACGGGCCTCACCGTCACCTTCGCGCCCCAGCCAAGCGACCGCCGGGAGCTGAAGCGTCATACGCAGGCTGGAATGGCCGAGCTGATTGCGGAATATGAGAACGGGCAGGCGCAGGACGCAGCCGAATAAGGCGACGTCCACATCGTTTGACGGGTGGAGGCCCTTCGGCTTGTCTTCACCTGCTCGCCTTATGGGCGGCCATTGCATGTTTCTCGCGCATTCGGTGTCTTTCCGTCTGGTCATTGCTTAATTTTTGCGCTACAAGGCCATGTCTTCAACACCAGCCAAGGGAGGTTCTCATGCCAAATGACATTCGTATTCGCCTCCCGGCCCCAGTAGTTCGTCTGCTGGCTTAGGTGGTACCCTGCGGCCCGGCCGCATTTCCCATATTTCGATTCACCATGTGGCTGTTGCGGCCATGTTCAAAGACTTTTCCGTTCCCTCGTGAGCCATATTTGTGTCCGCTCACCATGTCACGATGGAACGATTGATTGCCGGAGTTCGGCCTATGTTTGGCTGGTTTGAAAAACGCCTCGATCCTTTTCCCGCTTCGGCGCCCTCCGTGCCGCCGAAGAAGCTTTTGCCGTTCCTGTGGCACTATGTGAAGCCTGCGTGGCCATGGCTGCTGCTGCTCGGCCTGATGTCCATGGGCATCGCCATTGCGGAAGCCATGCTCTACAAATTCCTCGGCAATATCGTCGACTGGCTTTCCACGGCCAATCGCGAGACGTTTTTTGCCGATGAAGGCTGGCATCTGATCGGCATGGCGGGGCTGGTGCTATTCCTGCTGCCGCTGATGGGCGCGATCCACACCATGACGATGCACCAGACGCTGGCCGGCAATTTCGGCATGATCGCGCGCTGGAAGATGCACCGTTTCCTGCTGCGTCACTCGATGAACTTCTTCGCCAACGAATTTGCCGGCCGGGTTTCGACCAAGGTGATGCAGACGGCGCTGGCGATCCGCGAAGTGGCGCTGAAGGTGATCGACGTCTTCGTCTACGCGATCAGCTTCGTTGTCTCGATGCTGTTCATGGTGGCGGCGGCGGACTGGCGGCTGGTCATCCCGCTGCTCGTCTGGCTCGGTATCTATATGGCAATCCTCGCTTATTTCGTGCCGAAGCTCGGCCGGCTGGCGCAGGAACAGGCCGATGCGCGCTCGATGATGACGGGCCGGATCGTCGACAGCTACACCAATATCTCGACGATCAAGCTGTTTTCCCATGCGGGGCGCGAGGAAAGATATGCGCGCGAGGGCATGAACGTGTTTCTCGGCACGGTTCACCGCCAGATGCGCAAGATTTCCGGCTTCAACATCCTGATCGACCTCAACAACGCCCTGGTGCTGTTTTCCACGGCGGCGCTCGGTCTTTATTTCTGGATGCAGGGCTCGGTCACGGCCGGTTCGGTCGCCATCGCCATCAGCCTTGCCATGCGCGTCAACGGCATGTCGCAGTGGATCATGTGGGAAGTCACCTCGCTGTTCGAAAACATCGGCACGGTCTATGACGGCATGTCGATGATGACGAAGCCGCACGATATCGTCGATGTCGCCAAGGCGCCGCAGCTTGCGGCTCCGCAGGGCGCCATCCGTTATGACAACGTCCGCTTCCATTACGGCAAGAGCAAGGGCGTGATCGACGGGCTGACGCTCGACATCAAGCCGGGCGAGAAGGTCGGTCTGGTCGGCCGCTCCGGTGCGGGCAAGACGACGCTGATGAACCTGCTTCTGCGCTTCTACGACCTCGAAGCCGGCAGGATCACCATCGACGGGCAGGACATCTCCAAGGTGTCGCAGGACAGCCTTCGCGAGCTGATCGGCGTCGTGACGCAGGATACGTCGCTGCTGCACCGTTCGATCCGCGACAACATCGCTTATGGCCACCCCGAAGCCACCGACGAGCAGGTGATCGCAGCGGCAAAGCGGGCGAATGCCTGGGACTTCATCGAGACGCTTGTCGACATGCATGGTCGCCAGGGCCTCGATGCCCAGGTAGGCGAACGCGGCGTGAAGCTCTCCGGCGGCCAGCGCCAGCGTATCGCCATCGCCCGCGTCTTCCTCAAGAATGCGCCGATTCTGGTGCTGGACGAGGCGACTTCGGCGCTCGACTCCGAAGTCGAGGCGGCGATCCAGGAAAACCTGTTCTCGCTGATGGAAGGCAAGACGGTGATTGCGATCGCCCACCGCCTTTCGACGCTGACCGAAATGGACCGGCTCATCATCCTCGACAAGGGCCGGATCGTGGAAGCGGGCAGCCATGCGGAACTGGTGGCGATGGGCGGCATCTATGCCGACCTGTGGCGGCGCCAGTCCGGCGGCTTCATCGCCGATCATGAGGCGGAAGTGGCTGCGGAGTAAGGAAAGACGAGAGGGCGGGGAACATTCCCCGCCCTTTTTCATTTCCCGAACGTTACCGAAATATAATCTCCTCCCTCAGCCTCCGCGGCTGTTCCCGCTCCGGGAATCCGCCTATATCCGGATCATGGTCATTACCCGCATCTTCGAGTTTTTCGAGAACTGGATAAAGCCCTTCGCCCGCAAGGACGATTTGCGGCCGCCTGAAAGCACGTTCGCCTTCATCTGGTTCTACATATCGCAGGCCAAGGCGCCGTTTTTCGCCATGCTGGTGCTGGGCGGGCTGACGGCGGCCATCGAGGCGGCGCTGTTCTGGTTCGTCGGACGTCTCGTCGATATTCTCTCGACGGTCAAACCCGAAGAAGGCTGGGCGGGGCTGCTTGCGGCGCATGGCGGCGAACTGGTCGGCATGCTGGTGCTGATCGGCATCGTCCGTTTTGTCGTCACCATGATCACCGCTCTGGTGGATCAGCAGATCATCACGCCCGGCTTTTACAATCTGGTGCGCTGGCAGTCCTATATGCACGTGGCGCGGCAATCGCTGACCTTCTTCCAGAACGATTTTTCCGGCCGTATCGTCACCAAGGTCTGGTCGGGCGGGCAGGCGGCAGGCGATCTCGTCACCTCGCTGATGGAGAGCGTGTGGTTCGTCGGCATTTATTCCGTTTCCATGCTGTTCCTGATCGGCGGGCTGGACTGGCGGCTTGCGATTGTCGTTGTCGTCTGGGTGGCGATCTTCTCGCTGCTGGCGCGTTATTTCGTGCCGCGTATCCGCCACCATTCGAAGGAAACGGCGGAAGCCGCCTCGATGCTCTCCGGTCGCATGGTGGATGCCTATAGCAATATCCAGACGCTGCGGCTGTTCGGGCGCGACGACGCCAATGACCGCTACATGCGTCAGGGTTTCGATATTTTCCAGCACGCGACCATGACGTTCACGCGCTTCATCACCGGCGTGCGCGCATCGATGGCGCTGCTGTCCGGGGTGATGATCACCTCCATGGCGGCGCTCTGCATCGATCTGTGGCTGTCCGGCAGGATCAGCTCCGGCGCCGTGGCTTTCACGCTGGCGCTGGTATTGCGTCTCAACTTTCTGCTCGGTCGGCTGATGACGCAGTTCAACGGCATCATGCGCAATTTCGGCACGGTGCAGAATGCCGCCGAATTGATTTCGCAGCCGATCGGTCTCATCGATGCGCCTGAGGCGACTGTGCTGGAAGTCAGGAAACCAAGTATCCGTTTCGAGAATGTCAGCTTCCATTACGGGCGGGCGAACGGCGTCATCGATAATCTCAATCTCGATATCAGGGCGGGTGAGAAGGTCGGTATCGTCGGGCGCTCGGGCGCGGGCAAATCCACCCTCGTCAATCTGCTGCTGCGGTTTTACGATGTCGAAAAAGGCCGCATTCTGATCGATGGGCAGGATATCGCCGACGTCACGCAGGAATCGCTCCGGGCCCATATCGGCATGGTCACGCAGGATACGTCCCTGCTGCATCGCTCCATTCGTGACAACATCATGTTCGGCCGCACCGATGCCACCGAGGCGCAGTTGCAGCAGGCGACGCGACGCGCCAAGGCGGATGATTTCATCGCAAGGCTCGAGGATCAGCGGGGACGCAAGGGGTTCGATGCGCATGTGGGCGAACGCGGCGTGAAACTCTCCGGCGGCCAGCGCCAGCGCATCGCCATTGCCCGCGTGATGCTGAAGGATGCGCCGATCCTGGTGCTCGATGAGGCGACGTCGGCGCTCGATTCCGAGGTGGAGGCGGCGATCCAGAGCAATCTGGACGAGCTGATGCAGGGCAAGACAGTGCTTGCCATCGCCCATCGCCTGTCCACCATCGCCGCTCTCGACCGGCTGATCGTGATGGATCGCGGGCGCATCGTGGAGCAGGGCAAACATAGCGAGCTTGTCGCGCAGGGGGGGCTTTATGCCGATTTGTGGGCACGCCAGTCGGGTGGGTTTCTCGCATCGAGCGAGAACGCGTGAGAGGTTTCGAAATTTCGATTATTTAAAACCGCATATCATGAAATTTAAAGTTGTTGTTAGTACTCGGTAAAATGTTAATTTACGAAAATATGCAATCAAAGATTTCATAACGCGCCGGTAAGCTCTTGTTTATCCCTCAATGCGAGAAAAATGTCTGGCCGTCTTGGCTGTGGGCTTTTGGGGATGAAATGATGAGTTTTTTCAAAATTCGTATTCTTTTGCCGACATTGTTTGGCGTCACGGTCTTTTTCTCTCTGGTGCAGGGCGTCGCCAGCATTCGTTCCGTGGACGAGATGGACAGACAGGCAAGCAATATTGTCCTGCGAATGGAGCGGTCGCTTGCAATCGCCGATCTCGGTGACCGGCTTGACGATATCCGGCGCAATTATCTGTCCGTTTTGACCGCCTCCACCCCGGAGGCGCGAAACGCGCTTTTCCAGCGCACGCTGCAATATCAGGAAGAACGGGCAAAAGCATTCGAGGCCTATGCGGCTGAACTGAAAATTGCGAAAATCCGCGAAAAATTCGAGCGTCTCAACACTGCGGTGGCGAAGTATGAGGCCATGGGCGCAGAACTGCGGAAGACGCTTGTTGCCGGTGATATGGATGGCGCCACCGCCATAATCGCCCGGATGACGCCGGTGGGCAACAGTGCAGGCGCGCTGTTGAAAGAAATGATCGAAGACAATCGCCAGCTCGGTTTGAGTGACAAGCAGGCCGCGGAAGATGCGGGCAATCTGGCCCTCATCATGTCGCTTGCCGTAATGCTCATCGCCGCTGCGGTTGCGCTTGGTGCTGCCTTCTTCAGTTTCAGGCGTATTTCCCGTCCCATCGCCGATATCACTTTCGCCATGAACGGTCTTGCGGCCGGGGACAAGGAGAGCGCCATCCCGCATTCGGGCCGTAAGGATGAGATCGGTGAAATGGCTGCGGCCGTTGCCGTTTTCCGTGACAACGCCATCGAACGTGAGCGTCTGGAACACGAGACTGAAGCCAACCGCAGCCTCAGCGAGCGGGAGCGGATCGAACATGAGGCAGAAAAGGCCAGAGAAGCGGAAGAAGTTCGTTTCGCGGTCGAAAATCTCGGAAATGGGCTGAATCAGCTTTCCCGTGGCGATATGACCGTCCGCCTGGACATGGCCTTTGCCGAGCGGCTTGACGGCCTGCGCGGCGATTTCAACGAATCCGTCGCCACGCTGCAAGCGGCATTGCGCTCGGTGGGTGAAAACGCACGGGCCATCGATGCGGGCGCCGGCGAAATTCTGGAGGCGGCAGGCGATCTTTCCCGCCGCACCGAACAGCAGGCCGCCTCCGTCGAGGAAACCGCAGCCGCGCTGGAAGAAGTGACGACGGCCGTGCAGGATTCGGCTCATCGCGCCGCCGAAGCCGGCCGGCTTGTGGAGCGGGCGCGTGAGAGCGCTGAAATGTCCGGGGAGATCGTTACCCGTACGGTGCTGGCGGTGCAGGACATCGAAAAATCCGCCAATGAGATCAGCAACATCATCAGCGTCATCGACGAGATCGCCTTCCAGACCAACCTGCTGGCGCTGAATGCCGGCGTGGAGGCCGCCCGTGCGGGCGATGCCGGCAAGGGCTTTGCCGTCGTGGCGCAGGAGGTTCGTGAACTGGCCCAGCGTTCGGCCAATGCCGCCAAGGAGATCAAAATCCTCATCAACCGCTCCGGTGAACAGGTGCGCGAAGGTGTCACGCTTGTCGGCAAGACAGGAGAGGCGCTTGCGGGCATCGTCGGTGAGGTGCGGGAAATCAACCGCCATGTCGCATCCATTGCCGTTTCGACGCGCGAGCAGTCGACAGGTCTTTCGGAAATCAGTTCCGCCGTGAACCTGATGGATCAGGGCACGCAGAAAAACGCGGCCATGGTGGAGCAGACGACAGCGGCGAGCGGCAGCCTTGCCTCGCAGGCCAGCGCCCTTAACACGCTTCTTTCCCAGTTCGTGCTGCAGAAGGGCGCGGACCATGTCGTTCCTGCCGGTCCGGCCTCTGTCGCCCAGCCTTCGCCGGCGCGCACCATGGGGCGTAAAATCGCCGCAGCCTTTGGCGGCGGGCGTCAGGCTGCCGCAGCCGAGGACTGGTCCGAGTTCTGAACGGCTCTGCGACTCGGGACCATCTGGACGGCGGCTTTCGGGCCGCCGTTTTGTTGCGGGTCTTTGCCCTTACCGGCCGATCATGAAATCCGCCATCAGGCCGAAATGGTTGGAGCCGAGGCTGTCGGGCAGGCGGGTGGTTTTCATGAGTGTTGCCGGTTCGCGCGCGAAGATGTGGTCGATGGCGATACCGAAACGGCCAGCCTCCGTCGGCCATGTGGCGGGTTCGAAGGTGGCTTTCTTCAGCTCGTTGGCGGCGAGGAATGCACGCATATCCGGGGCGATGCTGGACGAATTGAAATCTCCGGCGAGAATGAGCGGGCCGGTGACGCGAAAGAGGATTTCGCTGACTTCATCGAGCTCATCGCGATGATAATCGTCGAAATAGGGCTTGGTGATATGGCCGGCGGCGAGCGTCAGCTCCGTGCCGTCGAGATCGATACTGGCGATCGCAAACCGATCACGGCGCAGATCGCTCAGGCTGTGGAAACGGCCTTCCAGCAAGGGTCGTTTTGACAGAATGACCAGGTCGCATCCGGGCGTTCCCGCAAAGCAGCCGAGCCTGTAGGGATAGGTTTGCTGCAGACGCGGCAGAACCGATTGCAATGCCGCCGCCTCGAAGAGATAGACGGCGTCGGCACCCGATTCGAGGATCTTATCGGCAATCGCTTCCGCATTGGCGGCATTGTCCATCAAGACATTGAAGGACAGCAGCCGAAACGGCTTTGCCCCTGGCGTTGCGACGGCGGATGTGGAAAATTCCATCAGCATCATCACCGCATGGATGGCGAGCGCGAGCGACCAGACGACGAGGACCGCCGAAACCGCATCGCGCGTCAGCCAGAAAACGAGACATGACAGCAGGATACAGGCGACGGCGATGTGCAGCTGGAAGCTGGTGACAAAGGCGAGAAGCCAGAAATCGGTGACGTAGCGCAGGCTGGCAATGAAAAGAACGGCAGTCACCGCCGTCAAGACCATGCAAGAGAGCTTCGCCGTCATCCGAATCCCTGCTTTCCGCGCTCTCCCTTGAAGTCTCCTAACATGGTGCATGGATGCGCACAATGTTGCCCGCCTGCCAAGGACGGCGAAAAAATGCGAGCCAAATCGGCCCCCTCCGGCAGAATTACGGCAGCTTTGTGTGCTTTGCTCTTGCCAAGTCAGTCAATATTTTGCGATCAAACACATGACGCGGTTTTCTCAAATGCCGCGAGAATGACCAGGACGATGGGACGGAGTTTGTCTTGGATCAAATCATAGCGGGAGGACTCATGCGATTTACGGCAAAAACAGCGCAGAGGATGGTGTAGCGGTGAGCGAGCACGTAACCAATCACGACGCTTCGGGTGAACCGACCCGTCGCGATTTTCTTTATCTAGTGACGGGAATGGCGGGCGCCGTCGGTGCCGCCGCCGCCGCATGGCCCTTTATCGACCAGATGCGTCCTGATGCATCGACCCGGGCGCTCGCCTCCATCGAGGTGGATGTCGCGGCCGTCGAGCCCGGCATGTCCCTTACCGTGAAGTGGCGCGGCAAGCCGATTTTCATCCGCAACCGCACGGAGAAGGAAATCGAGGAAGCCAAGGCCGTCGCTCTCGGCGATCTCAAGGATCCCGTGGCGCGCAATGCCAACATCGCCGACGACGCGCAGGCGACCGATATCGACCGTTCCGCCGGCGAGGGCAAGGAAAACTGGATCGTCATGGTCGGTTCCTGCACCCATCTCGGCTGCGTTCCGCTCGGCCAGGCCGGCGATTTCGGCGGGTGGTTCTGTCCCTGCCATGGCTCGCACTACGATACGGCGGGCCGCATACGTAAGGGTCCGGCGCCGCAGAACCTCGCCATCCCGACATTTGCATTCACATCCGATACCGTGATCAAGATCGGATAAGGGGACAGATATTCATGAGTGGTCATTCCAGTTATCAGCCGTCCACCGGCATCGAAAGGTGGATCGATTCGCGGCTTCCCTTGCCGCGCATGATCTATGACAGCTTCGTTGCCTATCCTGTCCCGCGTAACCTGAACTACGCCTACACCTTCGGCGCGATGCTTTCCGTCATGCTGCTGGTGCAAATCCTCACCGGCGTCGTGCTGGCCATGCATTATGCGGCCGAAACGACGGTCGCCTTCAATTCCGTCGAAAAGATCATGCGCGACGTCAACCATGGCTGGCTGCTGCGCTACATGCATGCCAACGGTGCGTCGTTCTTCTTCATCGCGGTTTATCTCCACATCGCCCGCGGTCTCTATTACGGCTCCTACAAGGCGCCGCGCGAAATCCTCTGGATTCTCGGCTGCGTGATCTTCCTGCTGATGATGGCGACAGGTTTCATGGGCTACGTCCTGCCCTGGGGCCAGATGTCCTTCTGGGGCGCAACCGTCATCACCGGCTTCTTCACGGCGTTTCCCGCCATCGGCGAATGGATCCAGCAGTTCCTGCTCGGCGGCTTCGCCGTGGACCAGCCGACGCTGAACCGCTTCTTCGCGCTGCATTACCTGCTGCCCTTCATGATCGCGGGTGTCGTCATCCTGCACATCTGGGCGCTGCATGTGACCGGCCAGACCAACCCGACCGGCGTGGAAGTGAAGAGCAAGACCGACACGGTTCCCTTCACGCCCTATGCGACGCTGAAGGATGCGCTTGGGGTTTCGGTGTTCCTGATCGGTTACGCCTGGTTCGTGTTCTACATGCCGAACTTCCTCGGTCACCCCGATAACTACATCATGGCCGATCCGCTGAAGACACCGGCGCATATCGTTCCGGAATGGTACTTCCTGCCGTTCTACGCCATGCTGCGCGCCATCACCTTCAACATCTGGATCATCGATTCCAAGCTCGGTGGCGTTCTCGTGATGTTCGGTGCAATCGTCGTGCTGTTCTTCCTGCCCTGGCTCGATACGTCCAAGGTTCGTTCCGCCGTCTACCGTCCCTGGTACAAGATGTTCTTCTGGCTGTTCGTGGTGAATGCCATCTTGCTCGGCTGGCTGGGCTCGCGCCCGGCGGAAGGCAGCGGCCTGATCGGTCTGATTTTCTCCGGCGATCTCAAAGGCAATTATGTCGGTTATTCGCAGCTCGGTACACTCTACTACTTCGGTTTCTTCCTTGTCATCATGCCGATCCTCGGTCTGGTCGAAACGCCTCGGCGTATTCCGAATTCGATTACCGAGGCCGTTCTCGAAAAGAACGCCGCCAAGACGGGCGCCGCATCTGCGGCCGCTGAAGTGTGAGCGCGAAGGAAGGATGACGACAATGAAGAAGCTTGTAACGAGCATCGCGTTTATCGCCGCCATAGGCTGTTCCGCCGCCGCTCTCGCGGCGGAGGAAAGCCACGATCTCGCCACCCGGACGGAGCATGCGATCGCTGGCAATCACTTCCCGATCATCAAGCCCGAGGAGCAGAGCTGGTCCTTTGCCGGGCCCTTCGGCAAATACGACAAGGGCCAGCTTCAGCGCGGCCTGAAGGTCTATAAGGAAGTCTGCTCCGCCTGCCATTCGATGAGCCTCGTTTCCTTCCGCACGCTGGAAGATCTTGGTTATTCGGAAGATCAGGTGAAGGCTTTCGCCGCTGAATATGAAGTGCAGGACGGGCCGAATACCGACGGCGAAATGTATAATCGCAAGGCCGTACCTTCCGACCATTTCCCTTCGCCGTTCCCGAACCATGAGGCGGCGGCGGCCGCCAATGGTGGCGCTGCCCCGCCCGATATGTCGCTGCTGGCCAAGGCGCGCGGCGTGGAGCGTGGTTTTCCGCAGTTCATCATCGACATGATCCCGATCATCGGCGGTTATCAGGAAGGCGGGCCAGATTACATCCATGCGCTGCTGACCGGTTATCAGGACCCGCCGGCCGACATCAAAAACACGGATGGTTCGGAGTACAAGGTGCCGGAAGGTACGCACTTCAACCCGTACTACGTCGGCGCCACTTCCTTGAAGATGGCTCCGCCCATCAGCGCCGATCAGGTGACCTATGACGACGGCGCGCCGCAGACCGTGGACCAATATTCCAAGGATGTTGCCGCCTTCCTGATGTGGACTGCGGAACCGCATCTGGAGCAGCGCAAGCGCACCGGCTTCATGGTCATGGTGTTCCTGTTCATCTTCACGGCGCTGATCTACCTCACCAAGAAGTCGGTCTACGCCAACAAGGAACATTAACTGGCATCCAGATGCCGGCAATCATTCGCCTCCACGGTCTTCCGTGGAGGCTTTTTCATGTGTTGAGGGGAGTATGATGGACATGACAAAAATTCGCAGCGGCGGTTGCCTGTGCGGCTCGATCCGTTTTGAAGCGACAGGGGAGCCCGGTAACCCGCACACTTGCTCCTGCGATATCTGCCAGCGTCATTCCGGCGCCTCCAGCCTTGCCTGGGTGGAGTTCGACAGGGATGCGGTGACATGGACGGGTGAAGGCGGTGCGCCCTCGACTTTCCGGTCCTCCGATTATTCCAGCCGGGCCTTTTGCCCGGTCTGCGGCAGTACGCTTGGCGCCGTAGACGACGCGCCAACTGTCGCGCTGGTCTCGGGAAGTTTCGACGACAGGGACGATGAGGCGCTGCGGCCCCTGTCGCATTCCTTCGAGGATGTCTGCCCGGCATGGGCGCGGATCGAGGGAATGACGGCGGTCGAATGAGCACTGATGCCTTTTTAGTTGGTCGTCAGCCGTCAAGTTGATAGGGTAACCCGAACCCTCTGATCCATTTCCCTTGTCTCAACTGGAAATACCATGACCGTTATCGCTTCGGAGCTTTCCGCTGCCATCCGTTCCATTCCCGACTATCCGAAGCCGGGCATCATCTTCAGGGACATCACGACACTGCTCGGCAATCCACGGGCTTTCCGCCGTGCAGTGGACGAACTCGTGCAGCCCTATGCGGGAACGAAGATCGACAAGATCGCCGGCATGGAAGCGCGCGGCTTCATTCTGGGTGGGGCGGTGGCGCATCAGCTGTCGGCCGGTTTCGTACCGATCCGCAAGAAGGGCAAGCTGCCGCACACCACCGTGCGTGTCGCCTACAGCCTGGAATATGGTGTCGACGAAATGGAAATGCATGTGGATGCCGTGCAGCCGGGCGAAAAGGTCATTCTGGTTGACGACCTGATCGCCACCGGCGGCACTGCTGAAGGCGCGGTCAAGTTGTTGCGGCAGATGGGCGCGGAGATCGTTTCGGCCTGTTTCGTCATCGATCTGCCCGATCTCGGCGGACGCAAGAAGCTCGAAGACCTGGGTGTCGAGGTACGGACGCTGGTGGAGTTTTCCGGCCATTGAGGCTGAAAGGTCGATCTGGGCTGCTGCGGCAGCCCGCTCCTTTATCCCGTCTTCCGTAAGGCTATCCAGGTCCAGTGGACGCCCACAGCGCGGTTTCCCGCCTGAATGGAGGCGACTTCAGCCTGTCGGACCAGCGTGAAGCCGAAACGGGCGGCCTCGCCTGTGGTTTCCGCCGGTGAAATGGCAAAGGCGCGACGACCTTCGGGTGCGGGGCCGTGGCGCAGTGACATGATCAGCAAGCCGCCTGTCGCCGTCATTTCCGCTAGGTTTTCCATCGCGGTTTGCCTCGCTCCGTGATCGACGTGGTGCCAGACGCCGCACAGGACGACCAAATCGAAGACGCCCTGCAGACGGGCCTCTGCGAGATCGGGCAAGCTGTCATCCAGCCACGTAATCTTGTCCGACGGATGCAATCGCATGCCGGGTTCGCGAAGTTCCTCGACCGGCTCGACTGCCAGGACATCGTGACCCTGCGCTGCGAACCATGCGGCGTCGCGGCCGGTGCCGCTGCCGATATCTGCGATCCGGCACGGTGCCGAGGGCAGCAGGTCGATGACCGGCGCGTAAATTTCCCGGCAGTCTAGATTATCGAATCTGGAAATCAGCTCCGGCGTTGCCGCCTCGGCATAACCCTTGAGAATATCATCCATATTGACCCGCCCGCCGTGAAACCTGCTTCGAAGCTATCGCAGCGGGACGGTATGGGCCAGAGCCTCTATTCGAATTCCAGAACTCCGCTCTGGAAGGTTAGCACCGTCTCCCCCGATTGATTGACGCCTTCATTGAAGGTCGTGTTCAACCAGACGCCGGCTCTGGATTCCAGCGGACGGGCGTCGAGCAGGGTGACGAAGTAGGTGACATCGTCGCCGGCAAAAACCGGTTTTTTCCATCTGAGTTCGCGAAAACCGGGGGAGGGGCCAAGCTTCGGGGGTTCGAGGCCCTGCTGCTTCAGCCTCTTCACTTCCTTTACCCAGTGGGAGAGGAAACACTTCATCCAGCCCGCGCCGGTGTGCCAGCCGGAGGCGCAGAGACCGCCGAAAACGCTGTTCTTTGCGGCTTCGGCATCAAGGTGAAAAGGCTGCGGATCGAAATCACGGGCGAAGCGAACAATGTCTTCGGCGGAAAAATGCAGCGTGTCGAGGGTGACGCGTTCGCCGATCGGGGAGAGTTCTGCCAGTCTCATGCTGCAACGTCTCCGTTTGCGCGCGTCAGGAACATCACGGTGTTTTCGCCGTGCGAAACCAGAACGCCGCGCTGGTTATAAAGCTCGTGGCGAAATTTCACGAGGCCGATGCCGGGGCGCGAAGCGGAAGGGCGCTGTTCCAGCACGATGGATTTTCCCGAAAGCGTATCGCCCGCCAGCACCGGCTTTTTCCAGTCGACATAATCGATGCCGGGGCTGCCCTGCGATGTCGAATCCGAAATATAGCTGTCGGCCATCATCCGCATCAGCAGGCTGCAAGTGTGCCAGCCGGAGGCGGCCAACCCGCCGAGGATGCTCTGGCGTCCGGCTTCTTCTGAAAGATGCATGGGCTGGGGATCGAACTCGCTGGCGAATTCGATGATCTGTGCTGCGGAAATCGATTGTGGCCCGAGGGGGAATTCCCGCCCAACGGAAAAATCCTCATAGGCATATGTCGCGACCGGCGCCATGGTTTCCTCCCTTCGCACAGTCAATGTCGGCGCATCTAAGATGATTTTGCCCTTTACGTAAAGGTCAAATCGAGGATGCGACGCGGAGGAATGGGACGAGCAAGGGT
>NZ_JAOCCY010000017.1:0-91079 GCF_029840625.1 Agrobacterium sp. GD03872 | reverse complement strand
CGCGGCCTTATAGATTGGCTAAATTTAAGCTACATCCGCATCGAACTGAATGCTGTGCAGGCGCTTATAGAGGCCGTCCGTCGAGAGCAATTCACGGCGGCTACCCTGTTCTACAACTTCGCCATTGTCCATGACGACGATTTTGTCTGCCCGGTTAATAGTGGAAAGGCGATGGGCGATGACGATTGATGTCTTGTTGAGCGTGAGGCGCTCCAGAGCATCCCGCACGAGCGCTTCGGACTCGGAATCCAGAGCACTTGTCGCCTCGTCCAGAATCAAAATATCCGCATTTCTAAGCATGGCTCGCGCGATCGCGACGCGCTGCCGTTGACCACCGGACAGACCGGAGCCGTTTTCACCAAGTTTGGTGTCGTAACCCTCGGGCATCTTCATGATAAAGTCGTGTGCATTTGCGGCCTTGGCCGCAGCAATGATTTCTTCTTCCGTAGCCTTGTCGCGACCGACGGAGATATTGTGCTTTACAGTACCGGAAAATAGGAAGGTTTCCTGACCCACATAGGATACATGTTCACGCAAACTCGCAAAGGACACGTCGCGCAAATCCATACCGTTGATCTCAACCGATCCATTTTGCGGGTCATAGAGGCGCATAATCAGATTTATAATGGTGGATTTACCGCTTCCTGAAGGTCCAACGAGCGCCGTCATCTTGCCCCCTTCGAAAAGGACACTGACGTTTTTCAAAACCGGTTGGCCGGAAACGTATTCGAAGCCAACGTTTTTCAGTTCGACATTGCCGCTTGCTTTTGGCAGCGGTGAGGCGTCGCTTTTCTCGCTCAAAGTCAGCGGAGCATCGAGAACCTCAAACATCATACGCACACCGATCATGCCACTTTCGATCTGGACGCGCATGCGTGCAAGACGTTTTGCCGGTTCATAAGCAAGTAGCAGGGCAGTGATGAAGGCCATCAAGTCGCCCGGAGAACCGCCTTTTTCAAGGACGGTATAACCGGAAACGGCGATGACCACTGCAATCGCGAGACCTGATAGCGTCTCCATGATCGGGCTTGTTGCCGCTTCAAGTTTCGCTATGCCATTTGCGCGATGCTCGACGTCCGATACCGCTTTGTCCATGCGTTGGCGCATCAGTTTCTCGAGCGAGAATGCCTTGATAACGCGTACGCCTATGCTGGTTTCCTGCACAACGTTGACGATTTCACCCAATGAGGCAAGCTCTGCCTCCATAATTTTGCGGACGCGCCGCAGGACAAGGCGAACACTGAATATCGCAAGAGGACCGATAATCATTGAGATAGCACTCAGAAGAAAATTCTGGGCAAACATCACGATTATCAGCCCGATAAGCGAAAAGAGATCGCGAACGAACGATGTTACAATCGTATCAATGACGCTACGCGCAGCCTGGGCGTTATAGGTGACGCGGATGAGTAGCTCGGAGGACGGCAAGTTCTGAAAAAAAGAAACCCCCTGTTTCAGAAGCCGATCGTAAATCTTACGCTGCTGCTCAGCTACGATGCTATTGCCAGCCTTGCTGAGATAATAGCTCTGTACGAATGTGGCGAGCCCCTTAACGATGAAGATCGCGGCGACCGCGAACGCAATCTGAAGAACGACATCGAAGCCGCGCTTGAGGTAGACGCTGTTAACGATATCGCGCATGATCCAGGCGCTAAGGGATGTCGTTGCCGCAACGACAACCATAGCCGCGATTGCCATCGAGTACCAGCCGACATGCTTCTTGAAGTTCTCTTTGAACAGTCGTACCAGCAGCTTCTTGTCGTTTTGCGACAAAAATGATCCGATCACAGCGATATTCCTAATTGGTGCAGAAACTGCAGTTGGCGAGTGTTATCACGTCAGGCAAACAAACCCAAATCAGCGGCGTGATGTTCTGTGTAACGCTCATATATGATACGCCCAAGTTTCATATTCAGAAAACTCAAAGCTTAACACCGGTTCCAAATGCCGCGGCATGTCTAATCCGAAATTGGTGTAGTGCACTTAAATGGGTGATCGTTACGTGTCAATCTCCCTCTGGTAGTGGTGTCCAAGGGCACCGGCTTTGCAGCGCACAAGATGTGGGCAGTTCTTGTGTCGGTCGTTGTTGCGGGACAGTAGTTTTGCACAGTCCGACGGTTCTTGCCGTTGACAAGTACGCTGTTCAAAATCTATATCCCGAGCTAAGTGGTGGGCGATCGATAGTGGTGCGGCATATAAGCCCGTAAGCTTTTGCAATCCAATGTGTTTTATGACGGATATGTCCGTCAGGCAGGACGGTAAATGCCCCAAGTTTTTTTTGATCTGTCCGAACTGTTCCTGAATTCCGGAGTGAAATTCAAATATTACGGAATTGCAAGAACGGTGATGGAGGTCGCCTATGAGCTGACACTGGCGGACAAATCCGTAAGATATGTTATCTATTCGCCGTTGCATCGTCGGTTTTTTGAAGTGTTTCCACGTACGGGTGACGCATCGCCAACAGGTGTTCTGGATCCAAACGTTCCGTCAAGCGCGACCCCCCTGCGCCTGAGACAGAACCTTTTTGACAAGAATTTTCTAAAGTCTCTGTTCTACGGTATTGTTCGCACAATAGTTGAGCATCGCAATCGCAAACGCTGGGCAACTATTCCGGCGGGGGCGGTCCGAGAGGTTGACCTGGACGGACAGATTCTGGTCTCGCTAGGGAGGCCGAAAATCATGTCCGACTACATCATGGCATTGAATGAACGCGGTGAAAAAGCCATCTTTGTTCCGATGCTCCATGATATGATCCCATTGCATGATTTCACACATCGGAATCAGTTTTCATTTCCGCGGAATTTCATTCACGACAATAAGGTTGCTATCGCGGCATCCGCGCTGATTTTGACGAATTCAGAATTTACGGCCCGGGAGGTAGAGCATTTTTCAAGTGTTGGCACATTGCCGCCGGTGCCCGATGTCGTGGCGGTACCGCTTTGCAACGAGCTTCGTCAGACGGTTGAGCCGATAGACAAAAAGCCGCCTCAAGATCGTTATCTACTGGGCGTAGGCATTTACAACGGTCGCAAGAACTTGGAGTGCGTTGTTGAAGCCATGCTGGCATTGCAGGGATCCGGTATCACTTCGCCCGCACTGGTGTTGGCTGGTGCGAGACGCAAAAGAGTTGAAAAATTTCTAAAGCAGGAGAAATTCCGCCCAATAGCCGACAAATTTCACTTTGTGCTTAATCCGAACCAGGCGGAGTTACGTTTACTCTACGAAAATGCCTACGGATTGGTTTTACCGAGCAGGATGGAGGGGTGGGGGCTGCCGATCAGCGAGGCTCTATGGTGCGGGACGCCAGCATTTGCCGCGGATGTACCTGCCTTGAGGGAGGCGGGGGGAGCGCTCGCACTTTATTTCGATCCAGAAAAACCGGAGGAATTGGCTGATCTGGTTCGCAAGCTCTTGTTGGAACCGGATGAATACACCGCGCTGAAAGCGAAGATTGCTGAGTTCAAACCACAAATGCGAACATGGCGAAACGTCGCATCTGACATACTTGATGCAATCCAAGATAGTAGCAAAATTAGAATTCCGACGTAAGGGTGCGGATCGACGTCCTGCGCTTGATAGTGGTGCTCTATTTCTAAACCCGCTTATGCGGCCTGATCGACGTCCTCAGCTCCACCAGCCGCTCCAGCGTCTCAAGGCTTCGTTCCGGCAGGGCGGCGGAGAGGGCGAGCGCCATGGTTTCCATGGCAACGAAGGTTGGGGCGTGGAGCGCGACCCCTTCCGTTTTGGCGCGCGGCAGGAACAGGCAGGCGTTGGCGTGTTTTTTAAGCACGCTGTCTTCCTGCCCGAGCAGCATGATGATCGGGATGTCGAGGCGGCCGGCTTCGGCTATCGCGGTCTGGGCCTCGCGGTGAGCGCGTCCGTGCAGGAGCATGATGAGGACGTGGCCGTTCTCGAGCTCGAGCAATTGTTCGGCGAGGGTGATGCCGGTGGCGTTGAGCGCATAAGCGCGGATGCCGGAGCGTTGGAACAGCCTTGCGGCATAGGTGGCGATGATGCCGGAGGCTCCGATGCCGAGCACGCCGATGCCGCGTGCTTGCGAAAGAAGCCGCACAGCCAAGGCCATGGCTTCGCGGTTTTCGGCGCTTGAGAGCATCTCCAGCGTGTTTTTCTGGTTTTCAAGGACGAAATCAATCGCGGCATTGCAATCGCCTGATATGGATTTTGTCGTCGCCGCCATTTTTTCGACGGGTGAATCCGCCACGCCGAGATAGGCCTCCAGCGTTTCCTTGAGATCGACCAGCCCGTGAAAGCCGAGCGCCTGTATGGCGCGGATGACGGTTGCATCCGAGGTATTGGTCTCGAAGCCGATTTCCAGCGCCGATTTGGCGAGAACGGCATGGCGGTGGCCGTCAATGTATTCGGCAACGGCGAGCAGGCCCGGCGACAGGCGGTCGCGGCGCTTGCGCAGCTGCTCACTGAAGCGGTCGATTCGTCGAAGCCTTGATATATGCGTTTCGCCAGCCGGCATGGATTCTTCCGCGAAGCTGAGTTTTATACTCTTCTTCACGAATTAGCAGCGCGCCAAGCCGGGACGCAAGCGCTTTTGTCGATGGCTGGCGTCCCCGTCATTTCTCGGTTGATGGCCGTACGGTCAAGTGTGACTGGACGGCGGAGACCATGAGGCTGAGTGCGGCATAGGAGTTGGAAATCGCCTCCTCGCGCGGCAGCAGAATATAACGGTCGTTGCGGCAGGCTTTGAGGAAATCGCAGAAGCCCGGCATGACGGCTTCCATCATGTCGATTTCAGCCTGTGGCGAAGTGCCGGTATCGGAACGATAGGGATCGAAGATGATATCGGCATCGAGTTCCGGCAGCCGTTCGGCGCTGATCTCGATACGGTCACCCTCCGGAATGGCGTCGATGATGGCGGGGAAACGAAACCCTGCATCCCGCAGCACGCGACCAAGCGCCCTATAGGTGTGATAGACGCTGATCTTGCCGTTGAGCGGCTGAAACACTGAAACTGTGATGGCGCCGGTATCGACCGAAGCCTTCAGCGCGTCGATCTGCGCCCGATAGCGCCTGTCCAGCACGGCCAGCCGCTCCTCAGTGCCGGTGAGCTCGGCCAGTATCTTGTAAATATGCGGCGCGCCGTCCTTGGTATTGTCGATGGCGACAGTCGGGGCGATCTGTTCCAGTTTTTCGATGGGGGTGGGGCGGTCGGGTTCGGTCAGGATGAGATCGGGCTTGAGGGCGACGATCGCCTCCAGATCGGCATTGATGGAGCCGATATAGGCGATATCGCTATTGTCGAAATCAACACCGGTCAGAATGGCGCTGGAGCGCAGATAGGGTTTGCCGTCCGTGCCCATGCGGCCGTGGCTGCCTACCGGCGTCACGCCCAGTTCGATGAGCGGAATGGTGAGGTCTATATCGTGTAAGGTCACGATGCGCTTCGGCTTTGCCGGAATGGAAACGCTGCGGCCGAGGTCGTCGGTAAAGCTTCGGCTGGTCTCCTCGGCCTGGGCCGTGGCTGTGCCGAGGAAAAGGGTGGCTGCCGGAAGAAGGGCGAAAAGTGTTTTGCGCATGGGGGGACCTATAGGCGATGCCGGTGGAACCAGAGAAGGGCAAGGAGCGTGGGTGCGCCGATGGCGGAAAGGACGAGGCCGGTCGGCAGCTCCATAGGTGAAAAGGCGGTTCGGGCGATGGTGTCGGACGCTGCGACCAGAATTGCGCCTGTCAGGCCTGCACCCATGACAAGCCCGGGATAGGAGCCACCGGGCAACAGAAGCCGGGCGATATGCGGACCGATCAGGCCGACAAAACCGATGCTGCCGGTGAAGGAAACGCAGGATGCGGTGAGGCTGACGGCAAGCGTGACATGAAGCACCGAAAGGCGACGGCCATGGACGCCAAGCGCCGTCGCCGCATGATCGCCAAGCGCCTGCACGTCGGCGGCGCGCGCCGTCAGGAGCAGAAGGCCAAGGGCGATGACGAGGATGACGGAGAGGATTGAAACGGCGGTCCAGCTTGCGCCCTGCAGGTTGCCAGCCATCCAGATCATCGCTGTCTGCAAATTGCGAATATCGAGCGATGCCATGAGGATAAGAAGCAAAGCTGATAAAAACCATGAAAAGCCGATGCCGGTCAGCACGAAGCGCAGGCGCGAGGTCGCGCCGGAGAGCATCAGAACGATTGCGGCACTTGCCATGCCGCCGGCAATGCCCGCGACGGGGCGCAACATGACCGGCAGGGAAGACAGCAGGAACAGGCAGCCCAGCACGGCAAGAGACGCACCTTCGCGCACGCCGAGCAGGCCGGGATCGGCAAGGCCGTTGCGGGTCGTGGCCTGCATGATGGCGCCGGCAATGCCGAGCATGGCGCCGGCCACCATCGCAAGCGCCAGACGCGAGAACCGGAAGTCGAGAACCACGACCGCGTCGGTCATGGCAGGGTCGGTGTTGGTTGCGGTGACAAGCGACCACAGGGCGGAGGCGGGAATATGCTGGCTGCCGGCGGTGAGTGACCATAGGGCGACAAGCATGAGGCAGAGGAAAAGCGCCAGCAGAATGATGAGCCGCGACGGCATGAAACGGACGGAAAAGCGCCCCAGTCGGACAACCCGGTAACGGTTCATTTCAGCACCCTGCGCACCAGCCAGAGAAAGACCGGCGCGCCGACAAGGCCGGTCATTGCGCCCGTGGGCAGTTCTTTCGGCAGGAGAATGAGGCGGGCGGCAAGATCGGCGGCGATCAACAGAACCGCGCCGCCGAGTGCAGCGATGGGCATGGCAAGCAGAAGCCGCCCCGTTTTCACGCGCGCGACGAGCGGCGGCACCACCAGGCCGACGAAGCCGATGGGACCGACGACGGCGATGGCTGAACCGCAGAGCAGCGATATGGAGACAAGCGCCAGAATCCGGGTCGAACGGATCGGCACACCGAGTGCTGCGGCAGCGCTGTCGCCCAACCCCAGAAGATCGAGCCGGGGGGCGACGGTGAGAGCGAGTATGAGCGCGATCAAGGCTGCGGGCAGGGCGGCGGCGATGGTTGCCATGGAAACGCCGGCCGTATCGCCCACCAGCCAGAAACGCATCTGCTGCAATGTTTCCTCATTGAGAATGAGGATGGCGGAGGTGAGGGTTCCGGCAAGCGTGGAAAGCGCAATACCGCAAAAGACGAGTTTTGCCGGTGTCAGCCCCTGCCGTCCGACTGAAGCGAGGAGAAGCACCAGCGAAAAGCTGATGCCAGCGCCCGTGCCCGCCAGCAATGGGCGGAACAGCGGCGTTGTAATCAGCCCGAGCGGCATCACTGTCGCCAGAACGACGGCAAGGCTTGCCCCGGCATTCAAGCCCAGAATATGCGGTTCGCCGAGCGGATTTCGAAGCAGGGTCTGCAGCAGAAGCCCAGCTGTTCCAAGGCAGGCCCCGGCCTGCAGCGCAGCCAGCAGACGCGGCAGGCGCAGGCGCATCAAAACCTGCTGGTCGAAATTGCGGGCGTCATAAGCGAATATCAGGTCTTGCAGAACGTGCGGCGCGATGGGGCGCGGGCCGGTGGCCATATGCGCCAGCACCAGAAGCAGCAGGGCAAGCAGCAGGAGAAGTGCTGCCGCAAGTGTGCGGCCATAGGCTCGCTCTCTAAGGGCAAGGGTGCTTGCGCTGGTACCGGTGGGGTTCATGCCGCGCCGGCCCGTCCGGGCAGGGGAAGAAAGACCGGCCGTGCCGTGACCGGATGCGTAAGTTGGGCGACTGCCATGTCGAATACGTCGGCAATGATACCGGCATCGCAGGCCGCTGCCGTTTCCAGCCGGTGCCGCAGCTGCCCGTCCTTCAGAAAAATCAGGTGATCGGCATATTGCAGGGCAAGATTGATGTCATGCAGCACCGCCACGATCGTGCGGTTGTGGCGGGTGACGAGGCCCGCCAGCATGTCCAGCACCTCTATCTGGTGGTGCAGATCGAGAAAGGTCGTCGGTTCGTCGAGAAGAATTATATCCGTCTGCTGCGCCAGCGCCATGGCGATCCAGGCGCGCTGGCGCTGGCCGCCGGAAAGGCTGTCGACCGCTCGATCCGCGAGTTTGGACATGCCGGTCACGGAAAGCGCCTCTTCCACCGCGCGGGCATCTTCCTCGCTCCATTGCTTCAGAAATCCCTGATGCGGGTAGCGGCCGCGGGAGATGAGGTCGAAAACCGAAAGTCCCTCCGGCGTATGGTTCTGCTGCGCCAGCATGCCGAGTTTTTTCGCCACCTCCTTGGTCGGGTGGCGGAAGATATCGCTACCGTTGAGAAGAATATGGCCGCGCGCGGGCCGGTGCAGGCGGGCAAGCGCGCAGAGAAGCGTGGATTTTCCAGAGCCGTTCGGGCCAAGCAGAACGGTGAAGCGGTTCGGCGCGACATCGATGGACATATCCGCAAACACAGACGTGTTGCCATAGGCAAGCTCGATTGCCTGCGCCGCAAGGCCTGTATCCGTGCTTATGGGTCTCATGCCGTCGTTCAAACTCGTCTCCGTCTGGATGCGTTGCCACCAGAATTATTGATGACTGTAGTAGTCAAGTATATGGCGTTCGAAAAAGCCGTTTTTGCCGGTCGATTTGAACAAAAAGCGGTTGTCATCGGCTGAAATGACACGTGCAGAAACACGAATGCGGGGCTCGGCGTCGACGCTCCGGCCGGTTGATGTGGAAATAAAGTTGACTACTACATTCATCAATTGAAAGACCGGTGCATCGTCGCGATGACGATTTGGGACAGCCGGGGACAAGACACGATGCATGACGGTTCGATGATCATTGGGGTGCGCTCGGGGGCGCTGCTGGCGTTTCTTCTGGCCGGGGTTGCCCTGCCTGCTTTTGCGCAGGAGAGTGCTGCAACGAAGAAAAATGCCGACGGGACGACGGTGCTCGAAACCATAACCGTCAATGCCGATGTCAAAAAAGGCGCGCGCGGTTATCAGCCGGTGACGACGGGCACGGCGACCCGCACTGAGACGCCGCTCCTCGACATTCCGCAATCGGTCAATGTGGTGACGGCCGAGGTGCTGCGCGACCAGCAGGCGCGCTCGCTGGACGAAGCGCTGGCCAATGTCAGCGGCGTCACCCAGGCAAATACGCTCGGTGGTACCCAGGATGCCGTCATCCGCCGCGGTTTCGGCGACAATCGCGACGGCTCCATTCTCGTCAACGGGCTGAAGACGGCCCTGCCGCATTCCTTCAACGATACGGTTGAGCGGGTGGAGGTGCTGAAGGGACCTGCCTCCACGCTTTACGGCATTCTCGATCCCGGCGGCATGGTGAATGTCGTGACGAAGAAGCCCGAGGACACATTCACGGCGGAGGCCTATTCGCGCTTTTCCGCCTATGGGGCGGGCAAATACGGCACATCGGGCGGTTTCGATGTGACCGGCCCGATTGCGGGCACGGATTTTTCCTATCGCCTGATCGGCGAGGGGGAAAACAGCGATTATTGGCGTAATTTCGGTGAGAAGAAGAACTGGCTGATCGCGCCTTCGCTGAAATGGAGCGGCGAGGACACCGATATTACGGTTTCCTACATGCATGAGGATTACAGCGTGCCGTTCGATCGCGGTACGATCTTCGATCCGGCGACCGGCAAGGCGATCAATGTCAGCCGCCGCCTGCGCCTTGATGAAGCCTACAACATCACCGACGGCAAATCCGATCTGGCGAGCATCGCCATAGACCGCCAGCTCTCCGATGACTGGAAGCTGTCGCTGAATTACGCCTATAGCCGCAACGAATATTCGGACAATCAGGCGCGCGTGATGGATTATAACTCCCGCACGGGACAGGTGACGCGACGGGCCGATGCGACGCAATATTCGACGATCTACAATCACGCGGTGCGGGCGGATCTGACGGGCGAGGCCGAAATCGGCGGACTGCGCAACGATCTGCTGTTCGGCGCGTCCTATGATTACAGCGATACCCTGCGCACCGACATGCTGCGTTGCGCGAATTCCACGAATTTCAACGTCAACAATCCCGTCTATGGCCGCTTGCCGGTCTGCACCACGGTGAGGGCGGTCGACAGCGACCAGACGGAGGAGCTCTCCACCGCCTCGATCTATATGCAGGACGCCCTGCACCTTAACGATCAGTGGATCGCGGTCGGCGGTTTGCGTTACCAGTATTACGACATCTATGCCGGCAAGGGTCGTCCCTTCGTCGTCAATACCGAGAAGGATGGCGGCGAGCTCATTCCCAATGCCGGCCTGGTCTACAAGCTCACCCCGAATGCCTCGCTTTACGCCAATGTGGCCAAAACCTTCCGCCCGCAATCATCCATCGGCGCCTATTATGGCGGGCTCGATCCGGAAGAGGGCATTTCCTACGAAGTGGGCGCGAAGTTCGATCTTTTCGCCGGGCTGAACGCCAATATCGCCCTGTTCAACGCCCGCAAACGCAATGTCGCCTATTCGGAAGATGTCGGCGGCGTCTCGACGGTGAAGGCCGCCGGCCTCGTCCGTTCGCGCGGTGTTGAGGTCGATATTGCCGGCAGCCTGACCAACGATCTCGATCTCATCGCGAGTTATGCCTATACGGATGCGCTCGTGCTCGAAGATCCCACCTATGCCGGCAAGCGCCTGCCGAATGTGGCGCGCCACACCGGCTCGCTCTTCCTTGCCTATGATGTCGGCGAGGTCGGTCCGAACGGCAATACGCTGCGCATCGGCGGCGGCGTCCGGGCGGTGGGTGAGCGCGCCGGAATCAACGACAATTCCTACAATCTGCCGGGCTATGCGGTCTTCGACGCCTTCGCCACCTACACGCTTCAGTTCGAAAAGCCGGTGACGCTGCAGCTCAATCTGAAGAACATTTTCGACAAGACCTATTACACCTCGTCCATCGGTTCCACCAGCTATGCCAATGCCGTGGGCGAGCCCTTCAATGTCAGCCTGACGGCCAGCGTGAAGTTTTGACAACGGCGTCCGACCGGAAAACAATCGCCAGTCATGAGAGCGGGGTGAACGCCCCGCTTTCTATTTCCACATGGCGCGCATCCGCGCACCCACATCAATCCGGATCTGCTGCGCGCTGCGTTCGGAAGCGGCAGCCGACACCAGTGGCCAGGTTGCCGTTTCGAAGAATTGCAGCAATGTCGCCGGTATGAAGCGGGTTCTTGCGGCGTAAACATGCCGGTCGCCCTGCTGGTTCTGCCCGCCGGTGAAGAAGCGTTGCGGCGTGATAAGCGACAGGCTGTCCTTGGCGCGCGTCATGGCGACATAAAGCAGCCGGCGTTCTTCCTCCAGTTCCTGGGTGGTGCCGACCCCGAGATCGGAGGGAATGCAGCCATCGACCACATTCAGGATGAAGACGGAGCGCCATTCCTGGCCTTTTGCCGAATGGATGGTGGAGAGGCTGAGATAGTCCTCGTCAAGCAGCGGCACCCCGGCCTGATCGCTGGTGGCGTCCGGCGGATCGAGCGTGAGTTCGGTCAGAAAGCGCTCGCGTGAGGGGTAGCCGCCGGCGATCTGCTCAAGCTGCAGCAAATCGGCCTTGCGGGTGTCCGCATCCTCATGGATGCGTTCCAGATGCGGTTCGTACCACAGTCGCGCCTGCCCGATCTGGCCCGGCCAGTCGTACGGCGCCTGTCGCAGGCCCACCAGCATTTGCGTGAAGGATGTCCAGTCGTCGCCGGTCTTCGGCGGCGGCGGAATTTCGTCAAGGGCAAGCAGCGGCTCGGGGTTTGTCGCAATCGCATCGAGAATATTGCCGGCCTTCTTCGGTCCGATGCCGGGCAGCATCTGCAGCAGCCGGAAACCGGCGACGCGGTCGCGCGGGTTCTGTGCGAAGCGCAGCACGGCCAGCATGTCCTTTACATGGGCGCTGTCGAGGAATTTCAGCCCCCCGAATTTGACGAAGGGGATGTTGCGGCGGGTCAGTTCCACCTCGAGCGGGCCGCTATGGCTGGAGGTGCGGAACAGCACGGCCTGCTGTTTCAGCGTCATGCCGGTTTCGCGGTTGGCGAGGATCTGGTCGATGATGAAATTCGCCTGTTCGGTCTCGTCCTTCACCGTCACGAGTTTCGGGCGCTCCAGCGACTGCCGCTCGGTCCAGAGGTTCTTGGTGAACCGCTCGCGCGCCAGATCGATGACGCCGTTGGCAGCCGCCAGGATCGGCTGCGTCGAGCGATAGTTGCGGTCAAGCGTGATGATGTCGGCAGCAGGGCTGAAGGAGGCCGGAAAATCGAGGATGTTTCGCACCGTCGCCGCCCGGAAGGAATAGATCGACTGCGCATCGTCACCCACTACGGTCAACCCGCGGCCACCGGGCTTCAGCGCCATCAGCACCGAGGCCTGAAGCCGGTTGGTATCCTGATATTCGTCGACCATCACATGGTCGAAGCGGTTGCCGATATCGTCCGCAAGGATGGGATCGCTGACCATCTGGGCCCAGTAAAGCAGGAGATCGTCGTAATCGAGCACGTTCTGGACCTGCTTGGCCTCCACATAGGCTGCAAACAGTTCTTTAAGTTCGCTCTCCCAGTTGGCGACCCAGGGATAATGCTGGCGCAATATCTCCTTGAGCGGCGTCTGGGAATTCACCACGCGCGAATAGATCGCGAGACACGTACCCTTCGTTGGAAAGCGGCTTTCGGTCTTGGAAAAGCCGAGTTCGTGCCGGGCGAGGTTCATCAGGTCGGCGCTATCCTCGCGGTCGTGGATGGTGAAATCGATGTTGAGCCCGATCTGCTCGGCATAGATGCGCAGCAGGCGCGCGCCGATGCCGTGAAACGTGCCGGACCAGGCCAGCGCATCTGTCATGATTGCCGAATTCGCCCCGATAACGTGTTTGCAGATACGCTCGACCCGCCGCGACATTTCCGTGGCGGCACGTCTGGAAAACGTCATCAGCAGAATGCGGCGGGGATCGGCGCCATTCACGATCAGATGCGCAACACGGTGGGCGAGCGTGTTGGTCTTGCCCGAACCGGCCCCGGCGATGATCAGCAGCGGCCCGGCCGTGTGCCCGTCTGCCAGCCCAACGCCATACTCCACCGCCCTGCGTTGCTGTTCGTTGAGCTTTTCCAGATAGGCAACCGCCATGCCAGCAATCCTTAGATAACCTGCCTGTCCCCACGGGTGAGAACCTTGTTCAGAGACGGCAGTCGTCGGAATGTCCGGCCATTGTCTGCCCTGTCGTCGCAATGATTAGCAAAGACTCAAACAGCAATCCAGAACAAATGCTGAACGCATTGTTCCGGTGGTTTTAACGCAGTCGGTGGTGAAATTTATCGGCCCAAAAGGACGCTCGGCCCCTGCCGGCGATTGTCCGCTGCCGGTCGGACGAAATCCCCGAAATCGCGCCACGGGAGAAGGCGGGCGGCCGTGGATGGGCCGCCAGGTGTTGCCGTTGTGGGAGGGTCGTTACAGGAAACTGCTTTCGAACAGCTCGCCTGAATAGGCCGAATGGGTAACGCCCGCTTCAAGATCGGCCTTGGTCAACTCATCGACAAAATCGCCGTTCTGCATGACCAGCACACGGTCGCACATATGGGCGATCACCGCGAGGTCGTGGCTGACGAGAACGAAGGTGAGGTCGCGTTCTTCGCGCTGGTCGGCAAGCAGGTTCAGGATTTCGGCCTGGATGGAGACGTCGAGCGCGGATGTCGGCTCGTCGAGCAGCAGGATCGGCGGTTCGAGGATCAGCGCGCGGGCGATTGCCACGCGCTGCCGCTGGCCGCCGGAAAGTTCATGCGGGAAGCGCTCGGCGAAATATGCGGGCAGGCCGACCTGCTGCAAGGCTGCTGGAACCTTCGACCAGCCATCGCCAAGTCCCATGGCGCGGATCGGTTCGGCGAGCGCCCGACCGATGCGGTGGCGCGGGTGCAGCGAACCGTAGGGGTCCTGAAACACCATCTGCGCCAGTTTCAGTTCGTCGCGACTGCGGGTCTTGCCGACCGGTTTGCCGTTAAAGCTGATGGAGCCAGTCCAGCCGGCCTCCAGCCCCGCCAGCGACCGCAGCAATGTCGACTTGCCGCAGCCGCTCTCACCGACGATGCCGAGCGTTTCACCCCTGTTGACCGTGAGGCTGACGCCGCGCACGACGTGATTGCGTTTTTCCTTTGCGCCGTAGACGACGTCGAGCTTGTCTACCGTGATCATCGCATCACCTCCGCATCGATGGCCTGACGGTCCAGTACCTTGAGACGCCGCACCGGATTGCGGGGATCGGGCATCGCCGCGATCAGGCCCCGCGTATAGGGATGTTGCGCTTCCTCCAGCTTCGTCAGCGTTTCCACGACGCGCCCGCCATACATGACCAGCACGCGCTCACAGAAGGCCGCGACCATGCGGATGTCATGGCTGATGAGGATCAGGCCGGAATTATTCTCGCGCACCATCTCGTCCAGAAGCAAAAGCACATCCTTGCGAACGCTGACATCGAGGGCCGAGGTCGGTTCGTCGGCAATGACCAGCTTCGGCTTGGCGAGCAGCATCATGGCGATCATCACGCGCTGGCCCATGCCGCCCGATATCTGGTGCGGATAAAGCGCCATTACGCGGTCGGGATCGTTGATGCGCACGCGCAGCAACATGTCGCGGGCGGCATTTCTCGCCGCCTTTCCGGTCAGCGCCAGATGCAGTTCGGCGGCCTCCGCCACCTGCTTTCCGATAGGCAGCACCGGGTTCAGCGAATAACGCGGGTCCTGCATGATCAGCGCCATCTCGCTGCCGCGGATCGCACCCATCTGCCGCTCGGATTTTTCGAGCAGCGGCTCGGACAGGAAATCCATCCGCTCCGCCGTCACCGTTGCGCTTTTCGGCAGGAGCCGCATGGCGGCCCGGCCTGTGGTGGACTTTCCGGAGCCGGACTCACCGACGATGCCGACCCTTTCGCGCCCGACGTCGAAATTGACGTTGGACACGGCGGGAATGGTGTTGCGGCCGAAACGGACATTGAGGTCGCGGACCGAAAGGATGGGGGAGCTATCAGGAACGGGCATGACGCGGATCCAGCAGGTCGCGCAGCGTATCGCCGGCGATGTTGAAGGCAAGGCTCGTCAGCAGGATGGCAATGCCGGGCATGACGGCGACCCACCAGTAATCGAGCATGAACTTACGGCCGCTGGAGATCATCGCGCCCCATTCCGGCAGCGGCGGCTGGGCTCCGAGACCGAGGAAGCCAAGTGAAGCGGCCGTCAGGATGATGCCGGCCATGTTGAGCGTCAGGCGAACGATGACCGAGGGAATGCACATCGGCGCAATGTACAGAAACAGGATGCGCAGCGGCGAGGCGCCATAAAGACGGGCGGCGGCGACGTAGTCGGTATTGCGCACGACAAGCGCTTCCGCACGGGCAAGGCGCGCAATCGGCGGCCATGCGGTCAGCGAGATCGCAATGATCGCCGTGCCGAGACCGGCGCCCATGGCGGCCGCAAAGGCAAGCGCCAGCACGAGCGAGGGGAAGGACAGGACGATATCGGTCGCGCGCATCAGGATTGCGTCGGTTCGTCCGCCGAAGAAACCGGCCATCACGCCAATGGCAAGACCGATAGGACCGACGATGATCGAAACCGACAGTACCGTCTGGATGGTGATGCGGGTGCCATAAACAAGCCGGCTGAAAATGTCGCGGCCGAACTCGTCGGTTCCGGCCAGATGTGTCCAGCTGGGTGGTTGAAGCGCGTTTTCCAGAGCCTGACGGGCAGGATCGTAAGGCGCGATGAGCGGAGCAAAGATTGCGACCAGAACCAGAATGGCCAGAATGGCGAAGCCGAACATTCCAAGCGGTTCGTCCGCGAGCTTTCGAAGTGTCCGCGCGGTGGTAGTCGAGATGCGCGACAGGGCGCTGGGACGATCAACGGTATTGTTGTGCGCGATATCGGTCATCGTGCGGCCTCCCGTGTACGGGGATCGAGCGTGGTGTAGGCCAGATCGGCGAGGAAGTTGAGCAACATGAAAATGAAGCCGATGACGATTGTGGCGGCCAGAATTGCGTTCATGTCGCCGATGAGCAGCGCATTCGTCATATATTGGCCGATACCGGGCCAGGAGAAGACGATCTCCGTGACGACGGCGCCTTCCAGCAGGTTGCCATAGGAGATCGCCAGAACGGTGATGAGCTGCACGGCGATGTTGGGCAGCACATGGCGGGTTATGGTGCGTGCGGGGCTGACACCCTTGGCCCGTGCCGCGATGACATAGTCCTGGCTGAGCTGTTCGAGGGTGAAGGCCCTCGTCATGCGGGTGATGTAGGCCATGGCCATATAGGCTAGGATGATCGCCGGCAGGATGATGTGTCCAAGCGCGTTCCAAAAGATTTCCGTCTCGCCTGCGAGCAGGCTGTCGACGAGCATCAATCCCGTCTTCGGCTCCACGAGGCCTTCGTAGAAGACGTCGACCCGACCGGGGCCGGCGACAAGGTTGAGGTTCGCGTAGAAAATCACCAGCCCGACGATGCCGAACCAGAAGACCGGTATCGAATGCCCTACCAGCGCAAACACGCGCGCGAACTTGTCGATGAAGGTGTCGCGGAAGAGGGCGGCGGCTAGACCGAGTGGGACGCCGACGACCGTCGAGATGATGATCGCCAGCGTGGCGAGTTCGAAGGTGGCGGGGAAAGCCTGCGCCAGATCGCGGGTAACGGGGTTGCCGGTCAGGATCGCAATGCCGAAATCGCCATGCAGCAGGCCGCGCAGATAGATGAAGAATTGCTGGTAAAGCGGCAGGTCGAGCCCCAGCCGCGCTCGCATGGCCTCATAGGCCTTGGGATCGGCAAGTTCGCCGACGATTGCCCCGACCGGATCACTCGGCATGACCCGGCCGATGATGAAGGTGATGCAGAGCAGGATGAAGAGGCTGACGATCAGTTGCAGAAAACGATGTCCAAGCCCGCGCAGTGAGATTTCCGTCATTACCGGTCGCACTTCCCTGTGAGAACGCCGTCAGCGGCCGAGGCCTTGCGCGCTGCTCGCGGCAGACGGGCAATTCTCCATTGTAAAAACTCTTGATGGTACTTCATCCCAACTCCTCCCTGAGTTAACATGAAAACATATGACGTGTTGCCATGTCATCATATGAGTAGCGAAGGGATTCGTATTCTGCAAGAGGGAAGAGTGGCATGATGGGCGACAAAGCGAGGCCGCGGGAGAGGCGGGCGCAACAGATCATCGATAATCTCAGCGCAGAAATTCGCAGTGGAAAACTGAAAAATGGCGATCAGCTTCCCACTGAACCGGAGCTTGAGCGCAGCTATGGCGTGAGCCGCACCGTGGTTCGCGAGGCGATTGCGGATTTGCGCTCTGCCGGCTATGTCGTTCCCATCCAGGACAAGGGGGTTTTCGTCAGCAATGCCAGCGAATGGGCCGGCGTGAAACTGACGCAATCCGAAGTCGGAACCATTGCCGAAACGCTTGAGATGCTGGAGTTCCGGCTTGCAACGGAAGGGGAGGCGGCGGCAATCGCCGCCTATCGCCGTACAGCCCAGCAGGAGGCTGCAATCTCGGCGGCGCACCGGAAAATGGCCCGCGCCATCGATGCGGGTGAGACCACCGTGGATGCCGATTACGAGTTTCACACGGCCATCGCGATCGCCACGAATAACCGCTTTTATCTGGAGGCTCTGCGTCAGTTCGGCTCGCGCTCCATACCGCGCGGGCAGTTCCCGACGCTGCCGGAAACTGGCGATGCGAATTATCTTCGCAAAGTGCAGGCCGAGCACGAGGCAATCCTGCGTGCCATCGTCGAGCAGGATCCGGACGCGGCGCGAAAAGCCATGCGCGAACATATGCTTGCGAGCCAGCGCCGTTACAGATTGCTATCTGAAGCGCAATAGCATCTCGACACTCATCTTATTTCATGCAATGTCATATGATGACTTGCATGGAGAGAGGAGAGAATCGATGTATGTCGGCACCCAGGTTGCTGCGCGCGATGACGAGGATTTTAAGGTTTGGGCGCAGCTCGGCGTCAAAAATATCAACGCCGATCCGCCCGGAAGACCCGCGAGCTGGACTTTTGAAGACTTCGAGCGCCACCGTGACAAGGTCGAAAGCTTCGGCCTCGTTCTCGACATGGTGCAATTGCCGCTGCCGTCGCGGCCCATTGAACAGGCGTCGTATCCCGATATTCTGCTTGCCGGTCCTGATCGCGACCGGCAGATAGACGCCGTCTGCAGGATGATCGAGGATATTGCGAGAGCCGGTATTCCTGCTGCGAAATACAATCTCAACCTCATCGGCATTCCGCGCACGGAAATGGAGCGCGGCCGCGGCGGCTCGCTCAATGAAGCCTGGCGCTGGGACAAGGCGGACCATGATGCGGCACCGGGTCTCGCGGGCGTTCTTTCCGAAGACGAGAACTGGGAACGCATCGACTATTTCCTCGAGCGTGTGGTGCCGGTGGCCGAAAGCAACCGCGTGCGCCTGGCATGCCATCCGCATGATCCCTATACCCCACCGGGTTACAGGGGCGTCACCCGCGTTCTCGGCACGGTCGAGGGGCTGAAGAAATTCGTGCAGATGCGTGAGAGCCCCTATCATGGCCTGAATTTCTGCCAGGGGTCGATCGGCGAGATGCTCGACAATCCGCGCGAGGAAATCGACGACATTATCAGGTGGTTCGGCAGCCGCGACAAAATCTTCAACGTCCATTTCCGCAATATCAGCGGCGGCAAACTCTCCTTCATGGAGACATTCCCCGATGAGGGCGACATGGACATGGTGCGTTCGCTGAAGCTTTATCATGAACTCGGCTATCGCTACATGATCATGCCAGACCATGTGCCGACGATTGCCGGGCGCGATCCCGTCGGTGTCGCTTTCGCCTTCTGCTACGGCTACATCGCCGCGCTGATCGAAGCGCTTGATAACAAACATCTTTGACCGTTCTGGCCCGCGACGCCCCGCTGCGTCGCGGCTTTTTCCCAAACATGAATTACCGATCTGTAGGAGGAGCAGGTATGAGAAAATCATTGATCCGTCTCGCATTCACCACGGCCCTGGGCGCCATGCTCGTGCAGGCCGCGCCAGCCGTGGCCAAGACGCCGAACGACCAGCTTGTCATCGGAACGTCGCTGGCGCAGGTGCTGTCGCTGGACCCGCATCAGGCCACCGAAGGAAAAGCCAACGAAATCATGTCCAACCTCTATGACCGCCTGATTTCGGTCGATGGGTCGGGCAAGGTTTCACCGCAGCTTGCCGAGCGCTGGGAGATAGATGACAAGGGCATCACCTTCCATCTCCGCGAGGCCAATTTCGCCTCGGGCAATCCGGTAACCTCGGCAGACGTCGTCTATTCGCTCAGCCGGCTGTTGAAGATGAACCAGGCGGCCGCAGCCAACCTCAAGCGCGTTGGTTATAATGCCGATAATGTCGACAAGCTGGTGAGCGCGCCGGATGAAAAAACGGTACGCATCGATCTTTCCGGCGAAACGACGTCCGAGCTGCTTCTCTACCGTCTGGCCATGGTCATCGCCAGCGTCGTCGACAGCAAGGAGCTCAAGACGCATGAAAGCAGTGGCGACTGGGGCAATGGCTGGCTGAGAACCAATTCCGCCGGTTCCGGACCCTTTACGCTCAATCGCTGGTCGCCCAACGAGATCATCATTCTCGAGGCCAACAAGGACTACGTGGCCGGCAGCCCTAAAATGCGCCGCGTCATCGTGCGGCATGTGCCGGAAAGCCAGGTGGAGCGCCTGATGCTGGAGCGCGGCGATATCGACATCGCCAGCGCGCTGACGGCCGCCGACCTCGCAATCTTCAACAACAAGGAAGGTTTCCAGATCCAGCGCGTGCCGACCGGCGGCTTTTATGTCCTGTCCATGAATGCCGGCAAGGAGCCCCTGTCCAACCCCAAGGTCCGCGAAGCGATTGCTTATGGCATCGACTACAAGGGAATGGAAAAGACCATCATGGGCCCCTATGGCCGGGCGCGCACGGTGCCGGTGCCGGAAAACTTCGAATACGCCATTCCGAGCCCGGACTGGAAACTCGACGTTCCCAAGGCGAAGGCTCTCTTGAAGGAGGCGGGTTATGAGAATGGATTCACGCTGAACCTGAAGACGATTGCGCAGACACCGCGCATCGACCTCGCCACCGCGATCCAGGCATCGCTCAGCCAGATCGGCATCAAGGTCAATATCCAGCAGGGCAATGGTTCCGACGTGATTGCCGCGCACCGCGCGCGTGATTTCGATCTGCTCATTCCGCAGACCGGCGCCTATATGCCGAATGTGCTGGGCTCGATGGAGCAGTTTTCCAGCAACCCCGACAATTCGCTGGCCGCCAACAATGCCGGCAATTTTGTCTGGCGTTCCGCCTGGGATATTCCGGAGCTGACCGCTCTCACGGCAAAGGCTTCCCTTGAGCCGGACGCCAAAAAGCGTGGAGAAATCTACACCCAGATGCAGGAAATGTTCGTCGCCCAGAAACCGGCCGTATTGCCGATGTTCGAGAGATTCGAGCCGATCGTGCTCAATACGCGCGTGAAAAACTATGTGGGACATCCCAGCCAGACGACCCGGCTGGAAAATATTACCAAGGAATAGCGGCAAACACGGTTCTGAGATGGCATGAGACGGGCGGTTTTACCGCCCGTTTTTGCTGTCGTACCGTGTATTCGGGACTGACCACTGTTTCTCGAAGCATTTCAGTTGCATCGACAGCCTGGAACCAGGCGCCGCATGGCTTCCTCCCGCATTTCCGGGACAGAGAACCGTTGTCGCGGCAGGCGACTATCGTCGTCCTCCTAGAATTTCCGGGGTTTTCTCAAGGGCTTCGCCGGATTAGACCGTCTGTTGACCATTCTTTCCGCTGAGCGGGAGTCGCAAGCTCCGCTCATCTTTTTCCCGCAGAGCACGTTGATGACCATGAACCTTGCACAGATAAAACTTCCGTCGCGGCCGCTGATCCTCAAGCGTGGCGTCATTTCGGTGCCGCCGGCCTCTTATTTTTCCGTCCCGGCGCTTCTGGTGATCATGATCGTCATGCTTGTTGCCGAAGGTCCGGGCATATTGCGCGACTATCAGATCAGCAAGGACCCGCTGGAGATTGAAAACGGCGATATCAGCGGTAGTTGTAAGACGCGCAAGGCGATCTTTACGACCTGCGAGGCGGATCTGTCCTACGACCATGCGGGTGTGAGCTACAAGAGGAATGTCGAGGTGATGTTCGTCGATTTCCATTCCGGCGATTATGAAACCGGGCTGGTCATTTCCGCGAAGAACCCGGAACTCGCAACGATTTCGCTGGGCCTCGACATGCTCTGGAACCGCATCATCACGCTTGGCGTGTTCGTCGCCCTGCTCGGTTTCGGCAGTCTCGTGCTGCTGTTCATGTTGCTTCGTGTGCTTCGGGTTCGCCTGCAGCTGCGGCAGGCCGCGCCCTTGACCGTCATCCCGGTGGCGCTGAGGGCGGTTGCCGAAAAACGCAGCCGCCTTTTCGTCACCTATGCCGACACGGTCAGAGAGGACAAGACCAAGCGGCAGTCCTTCACCCATCTCGAACGGGGACGCATTCCCGTTGTCGTCGGCCATGATGGCAAACATGACGTGGCGCTCGCGGTCCTGCACGGCAAGGGCGTGTTGCCGGTCCTGCTCGACGATCAGCTGGAGCGGATCGACCTTACGGAGTGGGAGAGGGCGGAAGCTCTCGCATCGCTTGCCCCGATGGTCGCAAGTGGCGCACGGGAGGCTGCGGCGGCCCAGGGCGCGGCGACAAAGAAAGGACCGGGCCTTCTGCGCAGGCTGGGCACTTTCGTGGCCATCGTGGCGGTCATCATCGTTGCGGTGTTCGGTTACTGGCTGTGGTACGTCACCAGTGCGCCCTCGCAATTCAATTCGCCCGGCATGGATATCAACAACATGCTGCCCGCAGCTCTCAATGAATGGGGCTGCGCCCGTCTGCAGGAACGTTTTGCCGATGGCCCGGCGCCGTTCGGGTGCACCGCGGCTGATTATCGAAGCTGGAAGTAAGGCTTTTTTCCGCAGTTCTGGTCGGGCCGCGTGCGAAAGCTCTGGAAGCTGTAGCATGCGGCCTGTTCCTTTTCGGTACGGTGCAGAGCGGATCATTTGTTATCAATGGTTGCATTAGAGATTTATAAATAAACCACTTCCATAGTGCCACCGTGAGCGGTTCTTCAGAGGCTGGGAGAGTGCGTCATGTTCACGGTTCTGGAATGCGTTGCGATACAGCACGACCGGGCGGTCGTTCTTCTTGCGGCTATCATCTGCCTGCTTGGCATGTTTGCTTTTTTTCACCTTCTGCTGCGTGCGGAGGAAAGTCCGGCCGGCCGCAAACCCTATTGGGTGCTGGTTGCCGCCTTCGCCGGGGGTCTCAGTGTCTGGGCCACACATTTCGTCGCCATGCTGGCCTATAAGGGCGCGGTTCCGATCGGTTACGATTTCGTCTTCACGGCGCTTTCGGCGGTTCTCGCCGTCGCCGGTTTCTGGCTGGCGCTCACGGCCCGCTCGCAGGCTGCTTACAGCCCTGTTATCGTCGGTACGCTGGTCACCCTGTCGGTCGCCGTCATGCATTTCGTCGGAATGGCTGGAATGGATGTCGCCGCCACGATCAGCTACCGGTGGGGGCCGGTGCTGGGTGGTTTTGCAGTCTCCTGGGCGGCTTTTCTTCTGGCGTTTTTTCTTTTCCGTCGCCTCGGCTCGTGGAAGCGCATCGCCGCGCCGGCCGGATCGGCGATTTTCGCGATCTGCGCGCTGCATTTCACCGCCATGTCGGCCACGGTGCTTTCGCCGGATCCGTCCTTATCCGGGCCTGATCCCGACAATGTCGCCCGGCTGATCATGATCTGCGCCATTTCCGGCGTCACATTCCTGATTCTCTCCTCCACCGCCGTTGCCGCCCTGGTGGATCGTTATCTTGTCGATCTCAAGGGTCTCGTCGATGCAACGCTGGATGGTCTCGCCGTCGTCCGCGATGGGCGGATCGTGGAGCTGAATACCCGTTTTGCCGGCCTTCTGGGCAGGGAGGAATCATCGCTGGTCGGACAGAACCCCGACGATCTCTTCAAGGCGATCGACGGGCAGCCCGCTTATCTGCCGCGCCATGCACCGGTGGAGGCGGTTCGCGAGCGCGCCGGGCAGGCACAGACATTCGAACTGAGCGTGCGCACGATCGAATATCGCGGGCGTCCCTGTGAGGTGATGGCCATTCGCGACCTGACGGAAAAGCGCGAAGCGCAGCGGGAGATCGAATATCTGGCCCGTCACGACGTGCTGACGGGCCTTTCCAACCGCACCATGTTCCAGACCCGTCTTCACCAGCAGATCGAGAATTGCGACGAAGAGGACGAATTTGCGCTGCTGGCGCTCGATCTCGACCGGTTCAAGGCGGTCAATGACATATTCGGCCATGCCGAGGGTGACCGCGTCCTGAAAAAAGTGGCCGCCATTCTCGATGAATGCGCAAGGGCAGGCGATGTGGTCGCCCGCCTCGGCGGCGATGAATTCGTCATCCTGACCGCCCGGCACACCCGGGCGGATGAGGCGCGCCTGCTGGCCGAGACGATCCTCGGCATGTTCGGGCTGAAGATGAATGTCGCCAACGACCCGACCTCGGTCGGCGTCAGCATCGGCATCGCCGTCTTCCCGCGTGACGGAAAGGACCATGAAAGCATCATGCATGCCGCCGATCTGGCGCTTTATCGCGCCAAGATGGGCGGGCGCGGCATATTGGCCTTTTACGATCCGGTGATGGACCAGGAGGCGCGCGAACGCCGCCAGCTTGAGACCGATCTGCGGCTTGCCATCAGTCGCGACGAACTGTTGTTGAATTATCAGCCGGTGCTGTCAGTCGAATGCGGCCAGGTTGTCGGTTATGAGGCGCTGGTGCGCTGGCAACATCCGACAAGGGGCGTGGTGTCGCCCGATATCTTCATTCCGATTGCCGAAGAGAGCGGGATCATCATCTCGCTCGGCGAATGGGTGCTGCGCGAGGCCTGCCGCCAGGCGGCCGGCTGGGCGCCGCATCTGAAGATCGCGGTGAATGTCTCGCCATTGCAGTTTTCGCTGGCCAATCTCGGCCACGTCGTCTGCACGGTCCTGATGCAGACCGGGCTTTCGCCGAACCGGCTGGAGCTGGAAATCACCGAGGCCGCGCTTCTCAAAGACCGCAAGGCGACGCTGATCATCCTCAACCAGCTGAAGGCGCTCGGCGTCGCCATCGTCATGGACGATTTCGGCACGGGTTATTCCTCGCTCAGCAACCTGCAGAGTTTCCCCTTCGACAAGATCAAGATCGACCGCAGCTTCATCGCCGCCATGAGCGAGGACGACAATGCCCGCGCCATCGTGCGCGCGGTGATCGGCCTTGGCCGCAGCCTCGATCTGCCTGTGACGGCGGAGGGGATCGAAACGGACGCGCAATACCGCATGGTCGTGGACGAGGGCTGCGCGCAGGCGCAGGGCTATCTCTTCGGCAAGCCGGATGTCGCCCCCGCCCAGGCCGTGAGCACCGCCAAGCGGAAGAAACACTCCGTTTGATAAAAGAGCGGCGGCGCATGCCGTCGCCGCCCGCCTTTCCATAGTCGATGGAACGCGAACGAGGCCAGATCGTTAGGGTTGCGTGTGGCACGTCCATGCTTCGGCAGCCCTTGCGGCGCCGACGACCAGCCTGACCGGGCGGTATTGCGCCGCTGTCATGCAACGCGCCGCGGATGAACATCTTTCTATGGGAGAGACCGCGATGACAGACCGTCTCGAGCAGCAGGACCCGCGCCGCCAGTATCCGGACCCGGCCTTCTTAACCGCGGCCCGGGAAATGCCGGGTAGCGTGCCGAATGTGGCGTCTTTCCCTGACCATGGCGTCGAAGGCAGCGATGGCCGGCGCGGCGAAGCGTCCTGTCGTCAGGGTGGCGAGGGGCAACGGAGATGAACCGAAGGGCGAGCTGGAAAGGCCATCTGGCATTTGCCGATTTCAACTGCGAAATCGGCCTTTATTCCGCGCTGACCTCGGCGGAGAAAATCTCGTTCAACATCGTCAATCGCAAGACCGGCCACCGTGTCGAGCGGCAATATGTCGATGGCGATACCGGTGATCCCGTGCTTCGCGAGGATCAGGTCAAGGGATACGAACTCGACAATGGCGATCATATCGTCATTGAGGGGGATGAGATCGCCAGGCTGATGCCGGAAAGCGACAAGGTCATTCGCATCGGTCATTTTCTGCCCTGTGACGAGATCGACAAGCTCTATTTCGACAAGTCCTATTATCTGGCGCCCACGCAGCAGGGGGGCGAGGAGGCGCTGACCCTTCTTGCAAAGGCGATGGAGGATGAAAATGTCGTCGCACTTGGCGAGGCGGTGCTGTTTCGCCGCAACCGCATCCTGCTGATCCGCCCGAGCGGCAGGGCGCTTGTCGCGACGACACTGAATTTCAGTTATGAGGTTCGGTCCCAGACGGCTGTTTTCAAATCGATCCCGGACATCACGTTCGACGATGAAATGCTGGAGCTTGCCGGTCACATCATCGAGAAACGGGCGGGCACGTTCGATCCGGCCGATTATAGCGACCGGTATAACGATGCGCTGGCGGAGCTGGTGAAAGCCAAGATCGAGGGCCGCGAAATCGTCAGGCCGCCAGCGCGCAGCGAAGACAATATCATCGATCTCAAGGAGGCCTTGCGCCGCAGCGCCGGGGCCGGCAGCGGGAAAAAGGCTGCGGCGGGAGGCCGGAAGGCCCCCCGGAAAGCGAGCTGATCCATGGGATTGCAGACCTATAACGCCAGGCGCAGCTTCGACAAGACGCCAGAACCCAAAGGCGCGAAGGCCGAACAGCAGGGATCGAGCTTCGTGATCCAGAAACACGACGCCCGCCGCCTGCATTATGATTTCCGTCTGGAAATGGATGGGGTGCTGAAAAGCTGGGCGGTGACGCGCGGCCCGAGCCTCGATCCCGAGGACAAGCGTCTTGCCGTGCATGTGGAGGACCATCCGCTGAGCTACGGCGATTTCGAAGGTGTTATCCCCAGGGGGCAATATGGCGGCGGTACCGTGATCGTCTGGGATCGCGGCACCTGGCGGCCGGTCGGCGATGCCCGCAGGGGTTACCGCAAAGGCCACCTGGAGTTCGAGCTGGACGGCGAAAAACTGAGGGGACGCTGGCATCTGGTGCGCATGCATGGCAAGCCCGGAGAAAGCCGCGAAAACTGGCTGCTGATCAAGGGCGAAGACGAGGAGGCGAGGCACAGGGGCGGGGCGGATATTCTCGAAGAGCGGCCGGAATCGGTAAAGACCGGGCGCAGCGTCGAGGCGGTTGCCGCAAAACCCGGAGATACCTGGAATTCCAGGCCGGTTTCGAAAAAGGCCGCTGCTTCGACGTCGGGCAAAAAGCAGGCGCATGCGCTGCCCAAAGGGGCGCGCAGACAGGCCATGCCACCCTTCGTGCCGCCGGCACTCGCCGCCCTGAAGCCGAAACCGCCGGATGGCTCTCGCTGGCTGCATGAAATCAAATTCGACGGTTACCGCCTGCAGGCGCGTCTCGATCAGGGCAAGCTTCAGCTGCTGACCCGCAGCGGGCTCGACTGGACGGAGAAATTCGGCAGTGCCGTGACAGGGGCGCTCAAGGGGCTGCCGGTGGAAAGGGTGCTGATTGATGGCGAAATCGTCGTTGAACGCGATAATGGCGCTTCCGATTTCTCCGCCTTGCAGCAGGATCTGAGCGGAGGACGCAGCGACCGTTTCGTCTTTTACGCCTTCGATCTTCTTCATCTCGATGGCAGCGACCTGCGCGGTGCGGCATTGAGCGAGCGAAAGGCGCTGCTGGAAAAGCTGTTGCCGGCGGGCGATCCCCACCTCCGCTACAGCCAGCATTTCGAGGAAAGCGGCGCGCTTGTTCTCGAACATGCCTGCCGGCTCAGCCTCGAAGGTGTCGTTTCCAAGGTCAGGAACAGCAAATATGTGTCCGACCGCAAAGGCGAATGGGTAAAGTCCAAATGTTCGATGCGACAGGAATTCGTCATCGGCGGTTATACGGTCTCCTCGGCATCGGACCATGCCATCGGATCGCTGGCGCTCGGTGTTTATGAAAATGGCAAGCTGCGCCATGTCGGCCGTGTCGGGACTGGTTATACCGGCGAAGCGGCGGAGATGCTGCTTGGCCGCCTGAAGCCGCTGGGACGTAAGGAAAGCCCGTTCGGCGACACGCTCACCGCGCTTGCCCGCCGCGATCTTCATTTCGTGAAACCGGAACTGGTGGCGGAAGTGGAGTTTCGGGCATGGTCCGCGGATGGCAATCTGCGACACGCCTCCTTCCGGGGTCTGCGCGAAGACAAGCCGGCAGGAGAAATCGAACGGGAGGAGAAAGCCGTGTCCGATATTGAGGCGCCGCAATCGAAGATCAAGTTCACCCATCCGGATCGGCTTTATTGGCCGGACGACGGTGTGACGAAGCAGGGGCTTGCCGATTATTACGCCCAGGTCTGGCGGCACATGGCGCCGTTTGTCGTCAACCGGCCGCTGGCATTGCTGCGCTGCCCGGAGGGCATCGAAGGGCAGCGTTTCTTTCAGAAACATGCCTGGCGCGGCATCAACAAGGCCGTCGAGCAGATCAGGGATCCCGGAGACAGGGGTGGCGAACCGCTGATCCGCATCACCGATTTCGATGGCTTGATGGCGCTTGTGCAATCCGCTGCGCTTGAAATTCACCCATGGGGCGCAACCACCGCCAGCTGGGAAAAACCCGATATGATCACCATGGATATCGATCCCGCCGACGACGTGGCATGGGAAGGGGTGATCGGGGCGGCGCTGGAGCTGAAACGGCGTTTCGAAGAGGCCGGGCTTGGCGCTTTCGTCAAGACCTCGGGCGGCAAGGGGCTGCATGTCGTTGCACCGCTGAAACCACAGGCGGGCTGGGCTCCGGTCAAGGCCTTCGCCAAGGCCATGGCGGCGGATATGTCGAAGGCCGAACCGGAGAAATATCTCTCGGTCGCCACCAAGGCGAAACGGCAGGGCCGCATTTTCATCGACTATCTGCGCAACGGCAGGGGCAATACGGCGGTTGCGGCCTATTCGGCGCGCGCCCGTCCCGGCGCGGCCGTTTCCGCGCCGCTCGAATGGTCGGAACTGACGGCCGAAATCGGCCCGGCGCACTTCACCGTCAACAATATGGGGGCGCGTCTTTCCGGGTTGAAAAAAGACCCGTGGGACGGCTTTTTTGCCGCCGCCGAACCGCTGCCGAAAAAGGCCCGGTGAGGATGACGAGCCTCAGCGTCTCTTTTCGGAAGCGATGCTCTTCTTCAGCGCATCCATGATGTTGATGACATTACCGCCGGTTTTGACCCTGGCGCCGCTTTTGTTTTTCGAGGAGGGGACCGCTTCGCCCTTGGTCTTCAGCAGCGACTTGATCTTTTTCTGAATGGGGTCCTGCACCAAGGTCGGTTTCCAGCCGGTCACCTGTTTGCCGAGGCGTTTTTCCATGGCTTCCAGCAGCGGCTTTTCGATTTTCATTTTGGGCTCAAGCGCGTCGATGCTTTCACGCACTTCCTCGCCATAATGCAGCGTCCAGAGGATAATGCCCTTGCCGGACGGCTCCAGCAAAACCGCCCTTTCGCGGCGGTAGAGCACCAGACGCGCAATGCCGAAGACATGGTTCGCTTTCATGGCTTCGCGAATGACGCTGAAGGCTTCGGTGCCGATCTTGTCTTCCGGAAGCAGAAAATGCGGACGGTCGTACCAGATCCAGTCGATCGATCCCTTCGGCACGAAGGTCCTGATATCGATGGTGCGGGTGCTTTCCAGCGCCACCGCATCGATCTCGTCATCCTCCAGCAGCACATAATCGTCTTCGCCGCGGGGAAACCCCTTCACCTGGTTCCTGGCGGCGACCGCCCTGTGGGTAACGCTGTCGACATAGCGGCTTTCGACGCGGTTGCCGGTTTTGCGGTTGAGGATGTGGAAGCGGTATTTGTTGCCTTCGGTCGTCGCAGGCGTCAGCGAGACGGCGGCCGTCACCAGTGACAGCTTCAGATAACCCTTCCAGAAAACCTGCCGTGCCATGTCCGCGATCCGCTTCGCCCTGGGTTTCCCCGGAACAACAGCCACAAGGCGGCTTTTGTTCCGGGAAAAGGCAATCGGGTGGCGGGATCTGTTGGTGATATAAGCTGAAATCGCTTCCGGTCGATTTTCGGCCGAAGGGTAAAGAAACGCCGGATGGGTGGGGACCGTGACCGCGGGCGGGCTTGCGTCCATTCGCGCGGTCAAAACTGCAATGCTGCCGTCCCGCCATCCGGCTGGAGATACAGAAGCCACCTTTCAGCCCGGATGGCCTGGGGCAGGTTGTACCGGCGGCTCCGGGTGCTCGGCCTCATCCGGCGCCTTCGGCAGCAGCCGGGCAAAACGCCTGACAATGCTGTCCATATAGGACAGGATCGTCGGCACCACGATCAGCGTCAGCAGCGTGGAACTGACGAGACCGCCAACCACCGCGTGCGCCATCGGCGCGCGCTGCGCGCCGCCGCCGCCGACGGCGAGACCGAGCGGGATCATGCCGAAGATCATCGCCAGCGTTGTCATGATGATCGGACGGAAGCGGATGACGCCGGCATTTTCCAGCGCCTCGTTCAGCGAAAGCCCGCGCCGCCGCTCGCGATTGGCGAAATCGACCAGCAATATGCCGTTCTTGGTCACAAGGCCCATCAGCATGATGAAGCCGATCAGCGAGAACATGTTGATCGTGCTGCCGGCCGCCATCAGGCCGACAAGGACGCCGATGAGCGACAGCGGCAGCGACGCCATGATGGCGAGCGGCTGCGTGAAGCTGCCGAATTGCGAGGCGAGCACGATGTAGATGAAAATGACGGCCATGGTGAGCGCCGTGACCAGGTGGCCGATGGTCTCCTGCATGGTCTCGGCCTCACCGCCGAAGCGAATGCGATAGCCATTCGGCAGATCGCGGCCGGCGGTCAGGGCCTGCAGCGTCTCCGTCACGTCGCCAAGCGTGCGGCCGGTAATATTGGCCGAAACCAGTATTTCGCGGCGATTGTCGATACGGCGTATTTCGGCGGGCGCCGGCATGGCACCGATATCGGCGACCTGATCGAGACGCACCATCAGCGGTGCGCCGTTCGTTGCCGTGCGGCCGGTCGCGATCATCAGCTCACCGAGCCTTGTCGCATCCGAACGGCGCTCGGCCGGCAACCGAATGACGATGTCGTAGCTGTTTCCGTCGGCATCTGTCCATTTCGACACATCCTCACCGCCGATGAGGGGAGAAAGCGCTGCGGCCAGATCGGATCTGGCAATGCCGAGATCGCTCGCCGCCGCGGGTTTCAGGCGCACCGACAGGATGGAAGTCACATCCCTGGCGCTGGAGGTCACGTCCACCAGACCGGGGATTTTTTTCATGTCCTCCATCAGGCCGTTGGCGATTTTTTCGAGAACCGACCGGTCGTCGCCGAGAATGCCGATCTGCACCGGGCTTTCACCGCCGCCAAGACCGTTTTGCAGAATCGCGATCTCCACGCCGGGTATGGCCGAAAGGCGTTTGCGGACGGGTTCGGCAAGGGCCAAGGGGGTGCGGCTCCGCATATTGAGCGGCACCAGTTCCACCATTATGGCGGCGCGATGTTTACCGGCCGCCCCGCCGGTATTGACGGTGGAATAGAGCGTCTCGACTTCCGGAAATTCCCTGAGCGCCTTTTCGATCTGCCGCACCTTCGTCGTCGTATAATCCAGCGAGGAACCGACCGGTGCGGTCATGTTGATCTGGAAGCGGCCTTCATCGGCGTTGGGCACGAATTCCGTACCGACCAGCGGCACCATCAACAGGCTGCCGACAAAGATGCCCGACGTGGCAAGCAGGGTCACCAGCCGGTGGCGCAAGGTCCAGCCGATGGCTCGCCGATATCGCCCGGCCATCCATTCGAAGCCGCGGTCGAACCGCGCGACCAGGCGGCCGACGGGGCCGCGTTTTGCATCGGCCTGCGCATCGGGGTCGTACCAGACGCTCGACAGCATCGGATCGAGCGTGAAGGCGACGAAAAGCGAGATCAGCACGGCGGCGGAGACGGTGACGCCGAATTCATAGAAAAACCGGCCGACAATGCCGTCCATGAAAGCGACCGGCAGGAAAACCGCCACGATCGTCGCCGTCGTCGCGATCACCGCAAGCCCGATCTCACTGGTGCCGTCAAGCGCCGCGCGCAGATGCGATTTGCCCATGTGCAGATGCCGGGTGATGTTTTCACGCACGACAATGGCGTCATCCACCAGAATGCCGATGGACAGCGTCAGCGCCAGCAGGCTGAGCGTATTGAGCGTGAAACCGAGGAAATCGATGACCGCGAGGGTGCCGACGATTGCGATCGGCAGCGTCAGTCCGGTGATGACGGTGCTGCGCCAGGAGTTGAGGAACAGGAAGACGATGGCGACGGCGAGCGCCGCCCCCTCGACCAAGGTGGTCTGCACCTGCGTTACGGATTCGCGGATGGGGATGGATGAATCGGTGACGATGCGCAGCCGCACATTCTGCGGGGCAAGCTCGGCATTGAGCGCATCGAGGCGTTTCCTCACATCACTCACGACCTGAACCGTGTTGGCGTCCTGCACCTTGACGATGTCGATCGCCAGCGCCGTCTGGCCATTGTAGAGCGCGCGGCTTTCGGGGTCGGCCGCACCCTCGGCAAGCGTGGCGATATCGCGCAGCTCGATGGCTGCGCCGCCGCGCCGCGCGACGACCATATCCAGCAGCGCCTGCGGCTCCTCGATACGGCCCTGCACCTGGATCGTGCGTTCGGAGACGGGATCGACGACGCTGCCGGCCGGGCTGTTGCTGTTGCCGCTCCGCAGCGCGTTCACCACCTCGTTGACGCCGATTCCAAGGGCGCGCATGCGCGTCTCGTCGATTGTCACGTCGATCTGCCGTTTGCGGGCGCCGACCAGCGTTGCCTGCCCGACGCCCGCAACCGTCGTCAGCTGCCGCACCACCCTCTGGTCGGCAAGGCTGGTCAGCGCGGTCACATCGAGCGACGTCGAACTGATCGCCACGGACAGGATCGGGTCGGCGGCAGGGTCGAACCGCGATATGACGGGCTTCCTGGCGTCTTCGGGAAAATTCGCCTCGATGGCGGCGATCTTGTCGCGCACCTCCTGCGCGGCCGCCGAGCTCTGCACTTCGAGCTTGAATTTCGCAACGACGACGGAGCGCCCTTCGTAGGATGTGGAGGTAACCTCATCGAGGCCGCCGAGGGTGTTCAGCGCATCCTCGACCGGGCGCGTGATTTCGGTTTCCACCGTCTCCGGCGTAGCGCCGGGATAGGTGGTGATGACGACCACGACGGGAACGTCGACATTGGGATATTGGTCCTGCCCCAGCCGCTGCAGCGAAAAGGCGCCCATGACGAGAAGGGCCACCATCATCATGGTGGCGAATACGGGGTGGGTGACGGATATGCGGGTCAAAAACATCTCAGCCTGCCTTGTCGATGGCCACGGCCATGCCTGGCTGCAATTCGGGAAGCGGCGCCGTCAGGATCGTTTCGCCATCCTTCAGGCCCGCGGCGATCTCGATCAGGCTGCCGCCGTTCCAATGCGGCCCCACGGCGACTGTCTGACGGCGAAGATGGCCATCCTGCACCTTGAGGACATGGTAGCCCGACTCATCCCTGCGCAGCGCGATTGCGGGAACGACGAGCGCCCCGTCTTTTTCTCGCAGCAGGATCGAGCCGCTGGCGAACATCCCGCCCCACAGCCGGCCGTCGCGATTGGCAAGCCGCAGATAGACGGCGACGAAGCGGGTGCCGTCTTCGGCAACCGGGCTGATGCGGTCGACCGTCCCCTTGACGATCTGGCCGCCAAGGCCGTCAATCTCCAGCTCCGCCGTTTGACCAAGGGCAACGCGCGGAACATCGCGCGTGGCGACCAGAACCTTCGCTTCCAGCACGCTGGTATCGACAAGCGTGAGAAGCTCGCCATCCGCGCCGACACGGGATCCCGCCTCGGCCAGCCGCCGGGTGACTGTGCCGTTGAAAGGCGCGCGGATTTCGGCGTTGCGAAGGGCAAGCCGGGCGATATCCGCCTGCGCCGAAAGGCTCTGGAGCCTTGCCGTCTTCACCGCAACATCGCTTTTCGCCTTGTCGAGCTGTTCCGCCGAGGCGATGTTCTTCAACGCAAGCTGTTCGGTCCTGGTCAGGGCCAGCATTGCCAGCATCAGCTCGGCTTCGGCCGCGTCCCGGTCGCTCTGGCGCAGCAGCAGCGTCGATTGCAGCTCATCGGTTTCGAAGCGCACGAGCAGCTTGCCCGACGGCACCGCGTCTCCGTCCCGGACGTTCACTTCGAGAACCTTGCCGGCGTCACGGGCGCGGATCACCACGCGGGTGATCGGCTGAAGTTCGCCGCTGATGCCGAGCCGCTCCACCATCTGACGCGTGCCGATCTTGGCCGTTTCCGCAGCGGTCAGTTCGAACGGCGTGCCGGCGGGGCTCATTGCGGCCGTCTCGACGAGCCCTTCCACCAGTCCCTTGACGCGCTCATTCGCATCGACGCTTCCGCGCGCCGGATCGAGAGCGGTGACGACGAAAACGCAGCCTGCAAGCGCGATCCCCGCCCTGAGGGTTCTCTTCACCCACATACTGAAATCCTTTCCATCCCGGGACCGCCGCCAGGGGCGGTCGCATTGCCTCTCTTGAGGCGGATGGTCTCTGGATAGGCATCCATAATTGCAGCAGCATTACCCCCCGCGAGAATGCGGTGCAAATGGCATGGTCGGAGGCGCCATCGCCCTGTTTTCATGCATTTTCCGGACGGAAACGGTTGCCTGTCCTGAGCGGAAATGCCCTGGTGGCGTCTTCGCCGCAATACTGCCGCAACCTTTCTGGCAGACAAGGGAAGGCGAAGGGATGGTGATGCATGAGACTTCTGTTGATCGAAGACGAAAAGGAAATGGCGGATGCGCTGACGGCCACACTCGGCAGGCAGAGCATCGTTGTCGACCATACGATGTGGCTCGGCGATGCGATGGAGCTGACGCGCCAGCATGTCTATGACGCCATCCTGCTCGACCGCCGCCTGCCGGATGGGGAAGGGCTCTCCTTCATTCCGCAGCTGCGTCGGGCCGGCATCGATACGCCGATCATTCTGCTGACGGCGATGAACGAGCCGGAAGAGCGGATCGCCGGGCTGGACGGCGGCGCCGACGATTATCTCGGCAAGCCGTTTCTGGTCGGCGAGCTGCTGGCGCGGGTGCGTGCGGTTTTAAGACGGCCGGCAAGCCTGGCGCCGGCAGAGATCACCGCCGGCCGCATCGTCATCGATCCGCTCCATCTCAGCGTCACGATCAATTCCGTTCCCTTCGATCTGCCAAGACGCGAACTTGCGGTTCTCATTGCGCTGGCGAAACGCAAGGGCAAGTCCGTGCTGCGCTCCACGCTTGAGGCGGCCGTTTATAATTACGAGGAAGAGATCCAGTCCAATGCGCTCGACGCGCATATATCGCGGCTGCGAAAACGCCTGCTCGACGCCTCCGCAGGCGTCGGCGTCCATAATATCCGCGGCATCGGTTATCTGTTGAAGGAAGAGGCATGAAAGCGCAGGCCACATCCAACCCGTCCTTGTGGTGGAAATTGAGCTGGCAGCTCAGCGTCGTCGTTTCCGCCATGATCGCCGTGGTCATCATCGGCCTTTGTTTTTACGGGGTGATGAGCCTTTCTCCCAATATCGGCCTTTGGGACGATCTCTCGGAGACACTCGACGAGTCGATTTCATTCAATGAGCAGAACGGGCTGGTTATTTCCGAAGGCCCTGCGCTGCGGGCTCTGAAGGCGGAGAATGAAGCGCTCTGGTTCGTGGCCTCGACGCTGGACGGCAAGGCGGTGAGCTACGGCGCCGTGCCGCCCGCCTATGCCGGGCTTGCCCGCTACGTGCATCTGATGATGGTTGCCGATGTGCGCGGCGGCGGCAGCGTTGCCGACGTGGCCTTGATCGAAAGCATGAAGATCAAGGCCGGCGCCATCCGCGTCATGTTCGGTGGCACCACGCATGTCAGGGCATCGTTTCTGACGCTTCTTTCCGGCACCTATCCGATTTATGTTCCATTGCTGGCGGTCATTCTGCCGGCGGTGTTCTTCTCGGTGCCGCGTATCGTGCGGCAGGCGCTTGCCGGCCTCAGTTCCGTCGTCAGGGAGGCCCCCGAGATAGATCCGCGCCGGCCGGGCGCAAGGCTTCCGGTCGAGGATGTGCCGCGTGAAGTGGTGCCGCTGATCCTTGCCTTCAACAGCATCCTCGAGCGGCTTGAGGAGCAGTTTCGGGCACGGCAGCGTTTTCTCATCGATGCGGCGCACGAGCTGCGAACGCCGATTGCGATCATGCAGACCCGGATAGAGGGCTTGCCCGGGCCGGAGCAGCAGCGCCTGATGGAGGATGTCGCGCGGCTCGGGGAAACCACGGAACAGCTTCTGGCCTTCGAGCGGAACGACCAGGTGAACGACCGGCGCGAAACGGTGGATCTCGTCGAGATCGCGCGCACCGTCGTTGCCGATCTCGCGCCGCTTGCGCTTTCGGCCGGTTATGACATTTCCTTCGATACGCAGACCGCGCGGTATGAGGTGCTGGGCAATCCGTTTACCCTGCCGCGGGCCATCAGCAACATCGTGCGCAACGCCATCGACCACGGTGGAAACAGGGGGATGATCCATGTCTCGGTTCTCGCCAGTGGCGAGATTGCGATTTCCGACGAGGGGCAGGGGATAGCCGAAGACCAGAGGGAACGGATTTTCGAGCCGTTTTACCGCGTCACGCCGCGCAGCACCGGGGCCGGACTTGGCCTCAGCCTCGTCAAGCAGATCGTCGCCAATCACAACGGGCGGATATTCCTCGACAGCAGCACTTTCGGAAGCACCTTCCGGCTGCGGTTCTGAGCTTGCATCGCGCGCCGTTCCAGCCGCGCGCGATTGTAATGTTGCCGCAATTTTGGCTGTCGTACCGTATGGGGCAGGAGATTCAACCTTAACCGGAGTACGCGCAGTGAAACAACAGTGGAATCTGTTCCCCCGGACTTTCGGCGTCAGGGCGTCCCGCAGCCGCGGCGTCGCCTTCGCCACCTTGCCGTTTGCCATCATCATGTCCGGCTGCGCCTCCGTGCCGCTGAAGGAGGGCGGCACGCTGTCCTCCTATGCGCAGCTCAGCCCGGCCAAGGGCAAGTTCACCAAGTCGCGGACCTTCGTGGATGCCAAAGGGCTGGCCGCGGTCAAAACCGTGGCCATCGTGCCGACCACTTTTTCCTTCGCCGCCTCGTCGCAAATCACGGCGGAAAAGGACCGCGCCCTTGTTTCAAATGCGCTGGACCGCGCCATCTGCGTGGCCTTGAGCGACAAATACCGGATCGCCGCCGCTGGCCAGCCGGCGGACATGACGGTGCGGACGGTAATCACCGATCTTGTGCCGACCGACAAGACCATGGCCGGGGTGTCGACGGCCGTGTCTCTCGGCACCAATCTCGTTCTGCCTGTCGGCGTGCCGCGTCTGCCGGTCGGTCTCGGCGGTCTGGCCGTCGAGGCGGAGGCGGTGGACAGCACTGGCGTTCAGCGCGCCGCAGCCGTCTGGTCGAAAGGCGCGAATTCCCTCACCGACAGCGCCCGTGTTTCGGAAATCGGCGATGCCTATGGGCTTGCCTCGGATTTCGCCAATTATTTCTCGCGCATTCTCCTGACCGGCAAGGTGTCCGAAGGGCTGGATATTTCGCTCCCGTCCGGCCACCGCATCAAATCGGCGCTCGGCGGAAAACCAAAATATGCCGAATGCGACGCTTACGGCCGCTCGCGCGGTTTGCAGGGGATGGTGGCCGATCAGTTCGGCGCGCCGCCTGAATGGACGGACAAGCAATCCAAAGCGTCATCGCGATAGGATCTGCCGGCATTCCCAGGGGCCCATGAAGGCGGCTATCCCGCCACCTTCATGGGGATAGGCCCAGTTTCCGCAGGCCGCATTCACGCACGATCTCGGCGATGTGGGTGAATTGCGCCGAAAGCGGATTGCTCTTGCGCCACACCATGCCGATGGTGCGCGACGGACGCGGTTCCGCCAGCCGGAATACCGAAACGGTGGATTGCCTCGTCTCCATATCGACGGCCATCTGCGGAATGAGCGTGACGCCGATGCCGGCGCCGACCATCTGCACGAGGGTGGAGAGCGAGGAGCCTTCCATCAGCACACGCGGCGGCGCATTGGTCGTGCTGCAGAAGGAAAGCGCCTGGTTGCGGAAACAATGGCCTTCTTCCAGCAGCAGCAGGCGCATTTCGCCCAACTTGTCGGCGCTCGGCACCGGCATGCCCGCATCCTCCATCGGCCGCACCAGGATGAATTCCTCCGAAAACAGCGGAACCTCTTCCAGCGCCGGCTCCGAGACGGGCAGGGCGACGATGGCCATGTCCAGCCGGGCTTCCAGAAGGTCTTCGATGAGTTTCTGCGTCACCGCTTCGCGCGGGCGGGCCTCCAGTCCGGGATAATGCTGCGTGAGTGTCTTGATAATCTGTGGTAAAAGATAGGGTGCGACGGTGGGAATGACGCCGATGCGCAGCCGGCCGCTGAGCGGTCCATGCCGCGCCCGCGCCAGATCCTGCAACTCATCCACCGAGCGCAATATCGAGCGGGTGCGTTCGGCGAATTCCTCGCCAAGCGCGGTCAGCCGGATCTGGCGGCTGCTCCGTTCGACGAGCGGCGCGCCGATCAGTTCCTCCAGCTCGCGGATCTGCAGCGACAACGCCGGCTGGGAAATGGCGCACGCCTCCGCCGCCCGACCGAAATGGCCGATCTTGGCCAGAGCGTCGAAATAGCGGAGATGTTTCATGGAGAGCGCAATCATAAGCTCAGCATATCGCAGCCTTTAGAATATACAATTGGAAATTATGGAACCCGGCTGTTAGTCATCTTCATGACAGAAAGAAGCTGTAGCTGTGAGAGGTTACCAGCGTCGCTGCACGGTTTTGTCATGACCTGCCGCTGGCTCTGGCTCCAACGCTGCACATGTCGAATTGATTATTTCGTTTAATTGCTAAACCCATCGGAGGGCGAAATGGACGCAACTTCAAAACCGGCTGGCAAGTGTCCTGTCATGCATGGAGGCAACACGGCCTCGGGTAAATCGGTGACCGAATGGTGGCCGAATGCGCTGAACCTCGACATCCTGCACCAGCACGACACCAAGACCAATCCGCTCGGCACCTCCTTCAACTATCGCGAGGCCCTGAAGACGCTCGATGTCGAAGCGTTGAAGGCCGATCTCCGTGCGCTGATGACCGACAGCCAGGACTGGTGGCCGGCCGACTGGGGTAGCTATGTGGGCATGATGGCCCGCGTTACCTGGCACGCGGCGGGTTCTTACCGTGTGACTGACGGCCGCGGTGGCGCCAACACCGGCAACCAGCGTTTTGCGCCGCTCAATTCCTGGCCGGACAATGTCAACACTGACAAGGGCCGCCGCCTGCTGTGGCCGATCAAGAAGAAATACGGCAACAAGATTTCCTGGGCAGACCTTATCGCGCTCGCCGGCACCATTGCCTATGACGTCGCCGGTCTGAAGACCTTCGGCTTCGCCTTTGGCCGCGAAGACATCTGGGCTCCGGAAAAGGACACCTATTGGGGTGACGAAAAGGAATGGCTGGCGCCGAGCGACGGCCGTTACGGCGACGTGACCAAGCCTGCGACGCTGGAAAACCCGCTCGCTGCCGTGCAGATGGGCCTCATCTACGTCAACCCGGAAGGCGTGAACGGCAAGTCCGATCCGCTGGCGACGGCGGCGCAAATGCGCGAAACCTTCGCCCGCATGGGCATGGATGACGAGGAAACCGTGGCTCTCACCGCCGGCGGCCACACCATCGGCAAGTCGCACGGCAACGGCAGCGCCGCCAATCTCAGCCCCGATCCGGAAGCCGCAGGCCCGGAATATCAGGGGCTTGGCTGGATCAACACCAAGGGCCGCGGCATCGGTCGCGACACGGTAGTATCCGGCATCGAAGGCGCATGGACGAGCGAACCGACCAAGTGGGACAACGGCTTCTTCAAAATGCTGTTCAAGCATGAGTGGACCTTGACCCACAGCCCCGCCGGTGCATCGCAATGGGCGCCGATCACCATCGCCGAGGAAGATAAGCCGGTCGACGTCGAGGATGCTTCGATCCGTACCATTCCGATGATGACCGATGCCGACATGGCCCTGAAGGTCGACCCGATCTACCGCGAGATTTCGCTGAAGTTCAAGGACGACCAGGACCATTTCTCCGAGGTCTTCGCCCGCGCATGGTTCAAGCTGACCCACCGCGACATGGGGCCGAAGTCCCGTTATTTCGGCCCGGACGTTCCAGCGGAAGACCTGGTCTGGCAGGATCCGGTGCCGGCAGGCTCCACCGGCTACGATGTCGCCGCCGTCAAGGCGAAGATCGCGGCTTCTGGCCTTTCGGTTGCCGATCTGGTCGCGACCGCCTGGGACAGCGCCCGCACCTTCCGCGGTTCGGACAAGCGCGGCGGCGCCAATGGCGCGCGCATCCGCCTCGCACCGCAGAAGGACTGGGAAGGTAATGAGCCCGCCCGCCTTTCCCGCGTGCTCTCGGTTCTGGAACCGATTGCCCGTGAGACCGGCGCGAGCATCGCGGATGTGATCGTTCTGGCCGGCAATTACGGTGTGGAACAGGCGGCGAAAGCGGCCGGCTTCGACATTGCCGTGCCTTTCGCGGCCGGCCGTGGCGATGCTTCCGCCGAGCAGACGGATGCCGACAGCTTTGCCCCGCTTGAGCCGCTGGCGGATGGTTTCCGCAACTGGGTCAAGAAGGACTATGTCGTCAGCCCCGAAGAACTGCTTCTGGACCGCGCCCAGCTCCTTGGCCTGACCGCGCCGGAACTGACAGTGCTGATCGGCGGCCTGCGCGTCATCGGCGCCAATTATGCCGGTACGGCGCATGGCGTGTTTACCGACAAGCCCGGCGCGCTGACGACGGACTTCTTCACGACGCTGACGGACATGGCCTATTCCTGGGTTCCGACCGGCAACAATCTCTATGAGATTCGTGACCGCAAGACCGGGGCAGCCAAGTACACGGCGACCCGCGTGGACCTCGTCATCGGTTCGAACTCGATCCTGCGCGCCTATGCGGAAGTTTATGCGCAGGACGACAGCAGGGAGAAATTCGTGCGTGATTTCGTCGCCGCCTGGACGAAGGTGATGAACGCTGACCGTTTCGACCTTCTGTAAGCAAAGGCCGACTGTTTAATGATAATGCACCTCCCTGAGCGATCGGGGAGGTGTTTTTTCTATCTGTGGGTTGGCGAGGACGCATCGGCGACCGCTCGATCCGCGATGCTATCGCCGGTCAGAAGCCGCAACCGGTTTGCCCGATGAAGATTTTTCCGCCTTTGCCGAGGGAGCTTTGCCGCTCTTTTCGTTTTCGTGCGCATCCGGTCCGGCCACGATGACGCCGCGGCCCTTCTCTTCGCGTTTCTTGTCCGCGAAGTTGCCCGGTTCCTTTTTGCTGTCCATTGATAATCTCCCGTGTTGCGTTGCTGTCAGGAGTTCAACGGGCGTTTCGCTCAGAGGTTCCAGAGCCGTCGCGTCAGCGAATGTTTCTCTTTATAACGATCTTTGCTATTAACATGAATTGATAAGTCATGTTATTGGGGCTGAGCGCGATGACTGGCGCGGCGCGCCCGTCTTTCCATACCCTCACCCGCAGACCCGACAACCGGACGGTACCCGCATTGAGTTTCTGGCATTCCATGACCTGGCACACGGAAGGGATCAGCGTTACCGCGCCGGTGAAGTGGCGGCAGCTGGATGGGCTGGTCAGTGCTTTCTGGGAAGCGGAAAGCCAGATGGGGGCGAAGGGCTATTATCTGGCCGCCGATCCGCGCATCATGATCTTTTTCAACGATGTTTCCTCGCGCATCAGCGTGTCCAACCGCAACGGCGAGTTCAGCAACCATTCGCGGCCGATGACACGGGCGATTTATGTGCCGGCCGGTGTGCCGATGTGGACGAGCAGCAACGCCACGCACCGGTTCTCGCATCTCAATCTGCATATTCACAGGGACCGGCTGTTGCGTTTCCTGTCGCCCTCGGTCGGCAGTTCGGCGGCGATGACGGCGCTGCGCCGCCCGGTCGAGATACAGGACATCGGTTCGGTGGAAACCCTTGCCGGCCTGCTTGTCGATGAGCTGGCTGAACCCTCGAAACATGCGGTCTATGCGGAAAGCCTCGTGGGCAGCATCGTTGCCGGCCTGCTGGATATTCCCGGCCCTGCGCCTGCGCAGGCCAATGGCAGGCTGACGCAGGCGCAGTTGAACAAGCTTCTTGCCCAGGTCGAAAAGCGTGGCGACGACCGTATGACGGTTGCCGAGATGGCCGATATTGTCGGGCTTTCGGAAAGCTGGTTCGCCACCGTATTTCGCCAGACCACCGGCAAGACGCCGCTGCAATGGCAATTGGAGCGGCGCATCAATGCCGCCCAGAAACTTCTGCTGGAAGGCGATCTGACAGTGGCCGATATCGCCGCCCAGCTCGGCTTTTCCGATCAGGCCCATCTGACCAAGGCTTTCCGCCAGTCCGTGGGAAACACGCCGGCCGCTTGGCGACGGCTTCACAGGCTTCTTTGAAGCTGGGTGAGGTCGATGCGCAGTGTTTTGGTGAGGCGCGCAAACCTCACCTTTCGTCATCCTCGGGCTTGTCCCGAGGATCTGCGACCTTCAGACTTGATGAGACGTGGTTAGATCCTCGGGACGAGCCCGAGGATGACGTTGTGCATTAGGGAAATTATGCAATATATTGAAAAATATTGCTAATATCGATTTTTACCATATCTTTCGCAAAGTCACGGAAAACGCCCGGCCGGGATTGTAGAAGTCAGCGCCGAACCCGCCATAAGAGACGTGTTTTTCGTTGAAGATGTTGGAAACATTGACGTCCAGCGAGGCGGTTTCCTGAATCTTGTAGCTGAATGCCGCATCCACGGTCACGCTGCTTCCGGTTTCGACCTTGTTGGCATTGTCGAAATAATAAGCGCCGGTATAGCGGCCGCCGAGACCGAAGGTCATGTCGCCGAAATGGTCGTTGCCCGCAAGCGTGTAGTTGACCCACAGCGAAGCTTGATGCTCGGGCACGAATTGCGGCCGGTTGCCAACGTTACCGCCGGTGCCGTTTTCAGTGATTTCCGCGTCGAGATAGGAATAGGCCGCCGTCAGGCTGAGATTGTCGGTCACTTCCGCCTTGGCTTCGAGATCGAGACCGCGCACACGCACCTCGCCGATGGTGGTCGGCAGGCTGGTGATCGGGCTGGTGACGGTGATGTTGGTCTTCTTCAGATCGTAGATCGAGGCGGTGAACAGGGCCGGGAAAGCGTCCGGACGATATTTCACGCCGAGTTCGATCTGTTCGCCGCGTTCGGGCTCTACCGTCAGACCAGATGCCGGCACCACCGATTCGGCGTAGCTGATATAAGGCGCGATCTCATTGGTGATCTTGTAGGACACGCCGATACGCTTGGTCAGTTCGCTGATGTCGCCGCTCGCCGAGGTGCCGCGCAGGCGGTTGGTCTGCTCGGTGTCGATCCAGTCGTTGCGCAGGCCGGCACTGACGATCAGCCGGTCGAAGAAGGTGAAGTCCTGCTGAAGATAGATCGCTTTGGTCTTCTGGTCCGTCAGGGAGTCGGCATAGAGCGGCACTGAAGCGGGTGCGCCGGTATAGACCGGGTTCATCCAGTTGATGCTCGGCGCAGGGCCGAAGTAGCTTTTGCTGCCGGAGGTGTAGTCATTGTAAAAGACGCCGACGAGGCTGCGGCTTTCGACATTGTCAAACCGCGTATCGTATTGCAGGCGCGTGTCGATCAGGAAGTTTTCGGTCTCGGTGTCGTTGCCGAAATAGGACCGGTTGGCGATTGTCGAACCGTTGGTCGGCGTGGACGAGATATAGGCGTAACCGAAGTCCGTATTCGCCTTGCTGTAGCGGGCGTTGGAGCTCAGGGTCAGGCCCGAGCCGAAATCATGGTCGAACATCACGCTCAGCGAATTGCGGTTTGTGCCGCGATAATTGTAGTCCGGTTCGCCGAAGAAACGGCTCCGGTCGAAATGCGAGCCGACGGGATGACCGCCGCCGCCCGGAACGCCATCCTTGTTGAGATGATCGTAAACCACGGTCAGGCTGGTGACGTCGGTGGGACGCCATGTCAGACCGCCCATGAAGAATTTCTCGTCGTCGCGGGAGTAGTCATATTCCGCGTCGGCATTTCTGAGCTTGCCGGTCAGGCGATAGGACAGCGTGTCGTCGCTGGTGATGTTGTCCCCGAAATCGAAGCCGGTTTCGGCGCGGCCATAGGAGCCGCCGGTCACATAGGCTTCACCGAAACGGGTGCGTTTCGGCACCTTTGTGGAATAATTCACCGAGCCGCCGGGATCTGAGACGCCAAAGGTGGTGGAATTGCCGCCCTTCAGCACCTCCACACGCTCATAGGCATAGGTTTCCTCGCGCAGCGCGCCGAAGGGACGGCCAAGCGTCAGCCCGTCACGATAGGTATAGGCGTCGAAACCGCGAATCTTGAAATAGTCGAACCGGTCGTCGGAGCCGTAAAAATCCGTGGTCACACCGGCGGTATATTGCAGCGCTTCTTCCACGCTCTGCACGCCGCGCTGCTGCATTTCCTTGGCGGTGATGACGGAAACGGAGGCGGGTGTGTCGAGAATATCTGTCGCCATCTTGCTGCCGCTTGTGGTGCGGGTGGCGACGATGGACTTCTGGTCATTATCGCCGCTGTCGATGGTGATGCGCTCCAGAACCGTGCTGCCGCCGGTACTGGCAGCCTCCTGCGCCAGCAGGGCGCCGGGCAGGGTGGCGGCAAGCGCCGTGCAGGCAAGCAGCGCCGCATCCCGGTAACGACGTCGCGCGGTTTTGCGGTGTCTGCCTTCGGTTTCGATATTCATTGGTATGTTCCAGAAGTTGATGCCCCGATCGCCGCTTCCACGGCCCACTCTCGAAGCGCCCAATAACTTGAGAAAGTTTGTCCGGTATTGTAACTTTCTGCGGTTTTGTACAAAACCCCGGAAATTTCACCGCTGTTGCGACGGCATTTCTTGCCTGGGCTTGACGGAGGCAATTGAAGCTGAGAATTCAAGTCCACTTTTGAACTTTTGAGAGCTCGCCAATGCTTCGCCCGTTCCGCTGCCTCATGCCGGTATTTGTGCTTTTCCTGTCAATGATCGTGCCCAATATGGCCTCGGCGGAGGAGACGACCAGCTATCCCGTCGTCATCAAACATGCTTTCGGCACGACCACGATTGCGAAGAAACCGCAGCGGGTCGCGACTGTCGCCTGGGCGAACCATGAGGTGCCGCTGGCGCTCGGCATCGTGCCTGTCGGTTTTGCGGCGGCCAATTTTGGCGATGATGACGGCGACGGGCTGCTGCCATGGGTGGCGAAGCGGCTTACCGAACTCAACGCGGCAAAGCCGGTGCTGTTCGACGAGGGCGACGGCATCGATTTCGAGGCCGTGGCGGCGACACAGCCGGATGTCATCCTTGCCGCCTATTCAGGCCTCAGCCAGTCCGACTACGATACGCTGAGCCAGATCGCCCCTGTCGTCGCCTATCCCGTTTCTCCCTGGGCGACGGACTGGCGCGAGATGATCCGGCTGAACAGCGCCGGCCTTGGCATGGTTGCGGAAGGCGAGGCGCTCATCAAGCGCATCGAGGGCGAGATTGCGCAGGTCGTTGCCGGCCACCCGCAGCTGAAGGGCAAGTCGGCCATGTTCGTCACCCATCTCGATGCCACCAATCTCAGCGTCGTCAATTTTTATACGGCTAATGACACCAGGGTGAAGTTCTTCGCCGATCTTGGACTTGCCTCGCCGAAAAGCGTCGTGGAAGCCACGAAGCCGGGGCAGTTTGCCGCCGGCGTCAGCGCCGAGCGTGTGGATGCCTTCGACGATGTCGATATCGTCGTGACCTATGGCAGTGAGCCGCTGCTGAACGCCATGCGCGCCGATCCGCTTCTCGCCCGCATGCCGGCCGTTGCCAACGATGCCATCGTCATGCTGGGCCGCGACCCGCTCGGCACCGCCTCCAATCCCACGCCGCTGTCGATTTCGTGGGTGTTGAAGGACTATGCCGATCTTCTGGCAAAGGCTGCCGACAAATCCTCCGGGAAATCGCAGTGACAATGTCTGGACCCGGCAAAGCGACGGCCGTGCTGCTCGCCGGCCGCTCCAACTGCGTGCGAACGGCTTGGCTCGGCGCGGTGCTGGCGCTTCTCGCGCTGCTTTGTGCGCTGTCCATCGCCATCGGCACGCGTGACGTCTCTCTTGCGGATATTGTTGGCGGGCTCAGCGGCCGTGTCGAGACGGTTGCAGAGGCGGCCGTCGCCGTACGCCTGCCGCGCACGCTGCTTGCCCTGCTTTCCGGTGCCGCACTCGGGCTGGCCGGAGCCATCATGCAGGGTGTCACCCGCAATCCGCTTGCCGATCCCGGCATTCTCGGTGTGAACATGGGGGCGTCGCTTGCCGTCGTCATCGGCATCGTCTGGTTCGGCATCGCCTCGGCTCAGGCCTTCATCATGGTCGCAATTGCCGGGGCGGGGGTATCGGCGGTTTTCGTTTATGTTGTCGGCTCGCTTGGGCGAGGCGGGGCGACACCGCTGAAACTCGCACTTGCGGGCGCCGCCACCTCCGTCGCCTTTTCCTCGCTCGTCATCGCCGTCGTTCTGCCGCGCAGCGATATTGCCGGCGGCATCCGCGCCTGGCAGATCGGCGGCGTCGGCGGGGCGACCTTCGAGCGCATCGAGACCGTGCTGCCCTTTCTGGCCGCTGGTTTCATCATCAGCCTGCTTTCGGCGCGCAAGCTGAATTCTCTGGCGCTCGGAGACGAACTCGCCGCCGGGCTTGGCGAGAATGTCGTTGTGGCCCGAGCCGTGGCCTCCTTCGGCGCCATTCTGCTCTGCGGTGCGGCTACCGCCATTTGCGGGCCGATCGGTTTTGTCGGGCTGGTGGTGCCGCATCTCTGCCGCCTGCTCGTCGGTGTGGACAATCGCTGGCTGCTGCCGTTTTCGGCGCTTGGCGGTGCCTGCCTGCTGCTTGCCGCCGATATTGTCGGGCGCATCGTGGCGCGGCCGTCGGAACTCGATGTCGGCATCGTCACCGCCCTTGTCGGCGCGCCTTTCTTCATCTGGATTGTCAGACGCCAGAGGGTGCGCGAATTGTGACCATGTACGCTCCCGTCGTCGAAAATCTCGTCTTCAATCGTCATGCCCGCCAGCGGCGTCGTCGTCTTGTCATTGCTGCCCTGTCGGCGCTTCTGATTGCCGCTTTCGCAACAACGCTGATGCTCGGGCAATCCTTCACGCCGCCCGGCGATGTCATTCGCGTTCTGCTGGGGGAGGACATTGCCGGCGTAACCTTCACGGTCGGGCAGCTGCGCCTGCCGCGCGCGTTGCTTTCGGTTCTGGCGGGCCTGAGCTTCGGGCTTGGCGGCGTCGCCTTCCAGATCATGCTGCGCAATCCGCTCGCCAGCCCCGATATTATCGGCATCAGTTCCGGCGCGAGTGCGGCGGCCGTTTTCGCCATCGTCGTCCTGCAGATGAACGGGCCGCTGGTCTCGGTCTTTGCTGTCACTGCCGGTCTTGGCGTCGCGCTTGTCGTCTATCTCCTGTCCTTCCGCAACGGCGTGGCCGGCACGCGGCTGATCCTCGTCGGTATCGGCGTTTCAGCCATGCTGGAAAGCTTCATCGCCTATATCCTCTCCGTCGCGCCGGCATGGACGCTGCAGGAGGCGATGCGCTGGCTGACCGGCAGCGTCAACGGCGCGAAAATCGCGCAGTTGCTGCCGCTCCTCATCGCCCTCATCCTTTTCGGCGGCCTGCTCCTCAGCCGTGCGCGTGATCTGGAAGCGTTGAGACTGGGGGATGATGCTGCCGCAGCGCTTGGTGTGCGGGTGGGGCGAACCCGCATCGTCGTCATCATCGCCGCCGTCGGCATGATCGCCTTTGCAACGGCGGTCTCGGGTCCCATCGCGTTTGTCGCTTTCCTCTCCGGGCCGATTGCGGCGCGCATTGTCGGCCGCAACGGCTCGCTGCTCATTCCGGCGGCGCTGATCGGCGCGGTGCTGGTGCTGGTGGGCGATTATTGCGGCCAGTTCCTGTTGCCGGGCCGTTATCCGGTCGGCGTCGTTACCGGCGCGCTTGGCGCGCCCTATCTGATTTACCTGATCGTGCGGGTCAACCGCAGCGGAGGTTCGTTATGACCGGCCACTCCCTTTCCGTAAGCGGCCTTTCGGCCGGCTACGGCGAAAACCTCATCGTCGAAGGGCTGAACCTTGACGTCCCGCGCGGAAAAATCACCGTCATCGTCGGCGCCAATGCCTGCGGCAAGTCCACGCTGCTGCGCAGCATGTCCCGCCTCATCGCGCCGCGCGCCGGTCAGGTCCTGCTCGACGGAAAATCGATCCATCACCTGCCTTCGCGCGAACTGGCGCGGCGTATGGGGCTTCTGCCGCAATCGCCGATAGCGCCGGAAGGCATCGTGGTCGCCGATCTCGTCAGCCGCGGCCGGCACCCGCATCATGGCCTGTTCGCCCGCTGGTCGCGCCCGGACGACGAGGCCGTGGCCGCAGCACTCATCGCCACCGACACGGTGGAACTTGCTGAACGGCCGGTGGACGAGCTTTCCGGCGGCCAACGGCAACGCGTCTGGATCGCCATGGCGCTCGCCCAGCAGACCGACATATTGCTGCTCGACGAACCCACGACCTTCCTCGACATCAGCCATCAGGTCGAGGTGCTGGATCTTCTGACCGATCTCAATCACGCCCGCGAGACCACCATCGTCATGGTATTGCACGATCTCAATCTCGCAGCGCGTTACGCGGACCATCTCGTGGCGATGAAGGATGGAAAGCTGCATGTCTGCGGTACGCCCGCGGAGGTTCTGACGGAAGAAAATCTGCGCCAGGTCTTCGGCATCGAAAGCCGGGTCATCGAAGACCCGACTTCGGGCAAGCCGATGATGCTGCCGATCGGCCGGCACCGGATAACGGCGATACCGCCGCAAGAAAGCGGCGCCTGACGGCAGGCGCATTGTTTTTTGGGTAAGCGCCTGCGTTCGTTGTCACGGCGCCCTCCCGCCGTGTCTTCACGGCTTGAAGAGATTGGCCGCCATATAGTCTACGAACACCCGCACCTTGGGTGAGAGATACCGGCTTGTGGGCCATAGCACCCTGAAGGTGCCGGTCGCCGCCAGATAGTCGTCAAGTACGGATACCAGCTTTCCCTCCGCGATTTCAGATGCGGCTGCGAAGAGCGGAAGACATGTGATGCCAAAGGCGTGCTGAGCGAGGTGGATCAACGGCTCGAGCGTGCTTGCCACGGTGGTCGCCGGAAGGTTCAGCTTGATTTCCTGCCCATCGCGAACGAGTGGCCAGGGTTCCAGCTTGCCGGAATTGGCGAAGCGGTGGTGCAGGCAGCGATGCAGGAGCAGATCTTCCGGCGCTTTGGGGCAACCGTGTGCGGCTAAGTATTCGGGTGACGCGACGATCACATGCCTAAATGTTCCGAGCTTTCGGCTCATCAGGCGTGTATCTTTCAAATCGCCGGTGCGGATCACGGCATCGAAACCCTCCTCGATGACATCGACGATGCGATCGGTGAAATCGAGATCGAGATTAATCTCCGGATAGGTGCTCATGAAGGCGGATATTGTCGGCATTAGCAGCATGCCCGCAAGCGGCAGGCTGACACGCAGCTGCCCGCGCGGCACGGCCTGTGATCGCGACAGCTTTGCCTGCGCTTCCTCATAGTCCGACTGGATGCGCCGGCACGTGTCCAGGAAATAGCTGCCCTCCTCGGTGAGCGCGATGCTGCGCGTCGAGCGATTGAAGAGCCGGACACCCAGTTCGTCCTCCAGCCGGGCGACGGCCTTTCCAACCGCCGAGCCGGATATTCCCAGACGGTGTCCCGCCGCGACGAAACTGCCGGCCTCCGCCGCCTGAACGAAGATGCCGAGTGTGCCAAGCTTGTCCAAGATTGCTCCATTGCGGAAATATTTTCCGATATGTTGAGAGTTGCGGCCCGTTTATCCGCTATTTCCGGGGAGATATCCAGACCGTGCCACGCCGATAAGGGCTGTGCGTATCAAACGGAGATATCAATGGAAACGACACCGATTGCCTGCTTTTCAGGCGCGCCTGCTGCCACAACCTTCATCGTCAACGTCATCCACGTTCACCCCGGCAAGCAGGAGGAAGCCTTTGCGATCATCCAGGACGTCGTCCACTACGTCGCGGAACGCAAGGAAGGATTTCTCTGGAGCAATCTTGCGAAAAGCAAAGACGGCCTGACCGTCGTCAATATCGAGGCGATCCAGGATGCCGGCAATGTCGACGAGTTCTTTACCGATCCGGTTTTCGTTGAGAAATTCAGGCGGCTGGATACAGTTTCGAAGAGCGAGTTCCACGCCTATTCCGTCGACGATCTCATCCTTCCAAAACGGATCGCGGCCGAGTGAAGGTCTGGGGCGGTATGTTTTTCTGACTGAAATGAAGCGGACCGGCAGGGACTGACCCTGCCGGCGCCGGCTTGGCGCTCTCACACCAGAACGGTCACGGCCATGCCGCATAGGAAGGCGGCGGAACATTCTGCATGCGCATCCCCATTCGCCGGAAACGGCCGGGTGAGGTGCCTTCGTTGCGGGTGAAGAAGCGGTTGAAATAGCCGGGGTCCTGAAATCCCAATCGGAATGCGATTTCAGCGACTTGCAGTGAAGAGTTGAGAAGAAGGTCACGTGCTTCGGATAGCAGTTCGCGGTGAATATAGGCCTGTGGAGAAAGCGCTGTCGCCTTGCGCACGGCAAATCCAAGACGTTCGCGGTTGACGCCGAGTTGCCTCGCATAATCTTCCACGCCCCATTGATCGCGCTTGTGCTGGCTGACGAGCAGCACGAAACGTTCGGTGAGGCTGCCGGGCGTCGAGACGGCTGCGGCAATATCGGCGATGGCGTGCTGGCAGATGCGGATGAGGGCGACGGAGAGCAGGCTGGCGATGATCGTGTCCGAACCGGTTGTCGCGCGGACATTTTCGCTGGCGATGGTCTCGAGATAACCCGCCAGCTCCTGCCGGTCCTTCTCTGCCGGCGCCTGCGCCAGAACACGCTGCAATATATTGCGCACGGCGCTCGCGCTCGTGCCGGTGGGCATCGCGTGGGCGAGCCCGATTTCCGTCGTCCTCAGCAGCGATCCACGGCTCCCGGCAGTCAGCCGCAGGCGGCCGGCGGGGCCGATGGGCAGCCAGATGAGCCCCGGTGCTGGGACAGGCAGCGTCTTTTCACCCTGTATGATTTCCGCTTCCCCGGCGGAAAGGAGAAGCAGATGGGCACTATCCGATTCCAGCCGGAATTCGGATATGCGCAGCGTCGAGGCGAGGGTGCGCGCCGTGATCTCCACGCGATTGCCGGCAATCTGGCTGTGCAGCGGCATTCGGCCTCCAAAAGTACAATAATGCGCTACATTAGTGCATTTTATATGCGGCTGTCATTGCTAAACTTTGATCAGCGCAGGGGAAAGCCTTGAGGAGAACGGCAACCCCGATAAGGCGCTTTGGGAGGAACATCATGAATAGTCTGAAGCGCAGAACGCTGTTCTGCCTGCTCTCCGGTGCTGCCCTGTCGGCGGTATCTTTCGGTCACGCCATTGCGCAGGACCGCGCCTCGGTGAAGATCGGTTATGCCGTTTCGAAAAGCGGCGCCAACGCCACGGGCGCTGGCATCACCACCATTCCGAACTACAAATTATGGGTGAAGGAGGTCAACGATGCCGGCGGCCTCACTTTGCCGGATGGCAAGCGCCTGCCGGTGGAAGTGGTGGAATATGACGACCGCTCCTCGGCCGAGGATGCGGTGCGGTTCACCGAGCGTCTGGCCAGCCAGGACAAGGTCGATTTCATCCTGCCGCCCTGGGGCACGGGCTTCAATCTGGCCGTTGCGCCGCTTTACGACCGTTTCGGTTATCCGCAGCTGGCTGTGACCGGCGTGACCGACAAGGCGCCGGATTTTGCAGCGCGCTGGAAAAAGAGCTTCTGGATGCTGGGCGGCGGTCATGACTATGCCAATGCGCTTGCCGATGTTTTGAAAGCCGCGCGCGATGCCGGCCAGATCAACGACAAGGTCGCGGTGATTTCCGTGGCTGACGGTTTCGGCATCGATCTCATCAAGGCCGCGCGGCCGGCGCTGAAGGAAGCGGGTTTCACGCTTGCCTATGACAAGACCTATCCGGTCGGCACTTCGGATTTCGCAGCACTTGTGAACGAGGCGGCGTCGAGCGGTGCGGACAGCTTTATCGCCTTTTCCTATCCGCCCGACAGTTTCGCGGTGACGAAACAGGCGCAGACGGCCCGGTTTAACCCGAAGGTTCTTTACGTCGGCGTCGGCGGTGCTTTCCCGATCTTCCCGAAGGTCTCCGATGGCAAGCAGGAAGGCGTGATCAGCATCGGCGGCGTCGATGGCAGCAGCGACAAGATCGAGGATTATTTCAAGCGCCACGAAGCCTTCATCGGCACCAAGCCGGACAGCTGGGCAAGCGCCATCACCTATGCGAGCCTCGAAATGCTGGCCCAGTCCGTCCAGCGCGTCGGCCTCGACAAGGCGGCGGTGGCAAATGAGCTTTCGACGGGAAGCTTCGAAACTGTGATCGGCCCGGTCAAGCTTGAGGACAACCAGCTTCGACAGCTCTGGTGGGCGGGGCAATGGCAGGGTGACCGTTTTGTGGCGATTGCGCCCGCGAACCGTGCAGGCGCGGCCAAGCCGGTCGTTCCGAAGCCGCAATGGTGAACCTTTGCCGGCCGGGGCCGTGAACCCCGGCCGGAAGGCTTCGGCCATCTTCCATACTGGAGACATTCCCTTGTTTTTATCCACCCTCATCTTCGGCTTGATGCTGGGAGGGACCTATGCGCTGATCGCGCTTGGACTTTCGCTGCAATATGGCATCGCCCGCATCATGAACCTTGCCTATGGCGAAGTGCTGATTGCGGCTGCCTTCATCACTTTCGTGCTGTTTTCCGCCTATGGCCTGTCGCCGCTCTGGTCTCTTTTCATCATCGTGCCACTCGGTTACGGCCTGTCTTTCTTGGTCTACCGGGTCATGATGCGGCCGCTGGTGCGCCGTTCGGGCGGCTCCGGCCGCCTGGAGGTCGATTCCATTCTGGCGACCTTCGGGCTGCTCTTCGTTATCCAGGGCATCATGCTTGTGGCGTTCGGCGGCAACTACCATTCCTATTCCTATCTCTCCAATGGCGTCGACATCTTCGGCACGACGGTGGCGCTGAACCGGCTCCTGTCCTTCGGCCTGTCGGTTGCGATTGGCGGCGGGCTTTATCTGGCGCTCACCCACAGCCGCTGGGGCCTCAACCTGCGGGCGGTGGCGCTGGCGCCACGATCCGCGCCGCTGGTCGGCATCGATGTGAACCGCGTGGCCTCGGTCGGTTTTGCCCTTGGCGGCGCACTCGCCGTGGCCGGCGGGGTGATGATCTCGATGTACCAGACCTTTTCCGCCTCCTATGGCGTGGTCTTCACCATGAAGGCGCTTGTCGTCGTCATCATGGGCGGTGTCGGCAATCTGCTCGGCGCGCTGGTGGCCGGTCTGCTGCTCGGCCTCGTGGAAACCTTCGTGCTTGTTTATGTCGATCCCGGCCTCACGCTTGCCGCCACCTATCTGCTTTTCCTCGTGGTGCTGCTCTGGCGTCCGGAAGGCATCTTCGCAAGGAGGGGCAAATGATCCCGCTTCTCATCGGCCTTGCCGCAGCCGCGCTGCTGGCGCTTTCCCCTTTCTTTTTCGATGCCTATGGCGTCGGCGTCATCATCGGCCTTCTCGGTTATGCGACGCTCGCCTCCGCCTGGGCGATGTTTTCCGGTCCGACGCGTTATATTTCGCTCGCCACCGTCGCCTTCTTCGGTGTCGGGGCCTATACGGTCGCGGTGCTGAGCGAGGTTTTGCCATGGCCGCTGGTGCTCCTGTGCGCGGCCCTTGTCGGCGCGGCGCTGGCGCTTGTCGTCGGGCTTTCCACGTTGCGCGTCGCCGGCATTTATTTCGTGATCTTTTCCTTCGGTCTTGCTGAGCTCATCCGCCAACTCATCACCTGGTATGAGGTGAATGTGACCGGCACGCTCGGACGCTATATCTTCCTGCCGCTGGAGCCGCAGCATGTACTCTGGCAATTGCTGGCGCTGGCTGTCATCACCCTTCTGCTGGCGATCCTGATCGACCGTAGCAAGCTCGGACTGGCGCTGAAGGCAATCGGCGACGACGAGGTCGTGGCCGCCCATGCGGGCATTAATCTTGCCCGCACCAAGCTGACGCTCTTCGTGCTGTCGGCCACGATCATCACGTTGGTCGGCGCCATTCAGGCCCCGCGCTGGGTCTATATCGAGCCGGCCATCGTATTTAATCCGCAGGTCTCGTTCCTCACCGTCATCATGGCGCTGCTTGGCGGAGCCACACGCCGCTGGGGACCCATTCTCGGCGCGGTGCCGCTATTCCTGCTGTTCGAGTGGCTGGGCGCCAACTTCCCCAACCATTTTTCCATCATTCTCGGCGCTCTCTTCATCCTCATCGTCTTTGTTCTGCCGGATGGCGTGCTGGCGGCGCTGGAGAAATTGCGCAAAGAGGAGAAAGCCGCATGAGCGCCGTTCTCGAAATCACCGATATCCGCAAGACCTTCGGCGGGCTGAAGGCGGTGGATGGTCTTGGCCTCACCATTGAGGCCGGCGAGGTCGTCGGGCTGCTCGGGCCGAACGGTTCCGGCAAGACGACGCTGATGAACCTGATCTCCGGGGCCCTGAAGCCGACGGAAGGATCGATCCGGCTCAAAGGGCAGGAGATTGCCGGCCGGCGGCCGGATGTGATTGCACGCGCCGGCGTGGCACGCACCTTCCAGCTCGTGCGGCTTTTGCCTTCGCTTTCCCTGCTTGAAAACGTTGCCGTATCGGCCATGTTCGGGCCGCAACGCCTGTCCCGTCTCGAGGCGGAGAAGGTCGCGCGCGCCTGCCTTGAGAGAATAGGCCTTGCCGGGCGGGAGACGATGCCGGCCGGCGATCTCACCTATATCGATCAGAAACGCCTTGAACTGGCGCGTGCACTGGCGGGCGAACCGAAGCTTCTGCTTCTCGATGAATGGCTCGCGGGTCTCAATCCTACCGAACTTCAGGAGGGGATTGCGCTGATCCGGCGGCTGGCATCGGAGGGAACGACGATCCTGCTGGTGGAACATATCATGGCCGCCGTGCGCGCGCTCTGCCCGCGCTCCGTGGTCATGGCGGCGGGTCGCAAGATCGCCGACGGGCCGACGGCAGTGGTGCTTGACGATCCTGAGGTCATTTCCGCCTATCTGGGAGCGGCACATGCTTGAAATAGATGCACTGACAATCCGCTACGGCAAACATCTCGCGGTTGACGGCATATCGCTCAATGTTAGCAAGGGCGAAACCGTGGTGCTGCTCGGCGCCAATGGAGCCGGCAAGTCGTCGCTGCTGAAAGCGGTCGGCGGCATGGTTGCGCCGGCCTCCGGCGAAGTGCGCGTCAACGGTTCGTCGCTTGCCGCTGTTCCTGCTCGTCAGATTGTGGAGCGGGGCGTGGCGCTGGTGCCGGAGGGACGCGGAATTTTCGCGGCGCTGACGGTGGAGGACAATCTCCGTCTCGGGGCCAATCCACGCCATGCCCGTTCAGCGGAAAAGGCGACAAGAGAGCATATTTTCTCGCTGTTTCCGCGCCTTGCCGAGCGGCGGCAGCAGCTTGCCGGCACCATGTCCGGCGGCGAACAGCAGATGGTCGCCATCGGGCGGGCGCTGATGTCGGCGCCGGATTATCTGTTGCTGGATGAGCCGAGCCTTGGCCTTGCGCCGATCGTCACGCAGGAACTTTTTGCCGCTCTGGCTGAGATCAGGAAGAGCGGCCTTTCCATTCTGCTCGTGGAGCAGAATGTGCGCGAAAGCCTCGCGCTTGCCGATCGCGGATATTTGCTGGAAGCAGGGCGGATTGTCGGGGCGGGCGCGGCTGAAGCCCTGTCCGCCGATCCCGCCGTGCAACGGGCGTTTCTCGGCGGCACCACCGCCGCCATTGTCTGAAATTCAGGAGGAAGACCATGCAGACTGTCAATCTTTTCATCGGCGGCGATCATTGCCCGGCCGCGAGCGGCAAGCGTTTCGAACGCAGTAACCCCATCACCGGCGATGTGGCGACCAGCGCGGCGGCTGCAACGGTAGAGGACGCCACCCGTGCGGCCGATGCCGCAGCGGCCGCTTTCCCGATCTGGTCGGCAACGCCGCCCGGTGAACGCCGCCGCCTGCTCCTGGCCGCCGCGCAGGCGCTTCTCGCCGCCGGGCCTGATATCACGCAGGCGATGAAGGAAGAAATCGGCGCGACCGATGCCTGGGCCGGTTTCAACGTGAAGCTTGCAAGCGACATGCTGGTCGAGGCGGCCAGCCTGACGACCCAGATCAAGGGCGAGATCATTCCCTCCAACCGTCCGGGAACCATGGCGATGGCATTGCGCCAGCCGGCGGGCGTCGTCCTGTCCATCGCGCCGTGGAATGCACCGGTCATTCTCGGCGTGCGCTCCATCGCCACGCCGCTTGCCTGCGGCAATACGGTCGTGATGAAGACCTCGGAACTTTGCCCGCGCACCCATGCGCTGATCATCGAGGCCATTGCCTCCGCCGGCCTGCCCAAGGGTGTGCTCAACGCCGTTTCCAACGCGCCGGAAGATGCGGCGAAGATCGTCGAGACGCTGATTGCCCATCCGGCGGTCAGACGCGTGAACTTCACCGGCTCCACCCGTGTCGGCCGCGTGATCGCCGAAACCGCCGGCCGTTACCTGAAGCCGGCGCTGCTGGAACTGGGCGGCAAGGCGCCCTTCATCGTGCTTGACGATGCCGATATCGATGCGGCGGTCGCAGCCGCCGCCTTCGGCGCCTATATGAACCAGGGCCAGATCTGCATGTCGACGGAACGTATCATCGTGCTCGACAGCGTCGCCGATACATTCGTGGAAGCATTTGCCAGGAAGGCGGCGAGCCTCACGGCCGGCGATCCGCGCGAAGGCAAAACGCCGCTTGGCTCGCTGGTCAGCGCCGAAGCGACCTCGCGCATCCGGGCGCTGGTGGATGACGCCGTCTCCAAGGGCGCGCGGCGGGTTGCCGGCGGCGGCGGCAATGGCACCATGCTGGATGCGATCGCCGTCGATGGCGTCACGCCGGCCATGCGGCTTTATGCGGAGGAAAGCTTCGGTCCTGTCGTCTCCATCATCCGGGCCGGCAGCATCGACGAGGCCGTGAGCATTGCCAACGAAACCGAATTCGGTCTTTCCGCCGCCATTTTCGGCAGGGACCAGGCGCGGGCGATTGCCATTGCCGCGCGGATCGAAAGCGGCATTTGCCATATCAACGGCCCGACCGTTCACGATGAGGCGCAGATGCCCTTCGGCGGGGTCAAGGCTTCCGGTTACGGCCGCTTCGGCGGCACGGCGGGCATTGCTGAATTCACCGAGCTGCGCTGGGTCACGTTGCAGGATGGGCCGCTGCATTATCCGATCTGAACCGGAAACAGTACGGGCTGACGGGCGGCATCATCGCCGCTCGTCGATCAGCCAGCCCGTGAGTTTTCTCACCGCGCTGTCGCTGCTTTTCGGCCGCATCAGCCAGTAGCCGCGCCCTGGCGCATCCAGGCTCGGGCCCGCGGTCACCAGCACGCCGGCCTCAAGCAGGGGATCGATGAGCCCGGCCCAGCCGAGTGCGAAACCCTGCTCGCCGATGGTTGCCTGCACCACCATGCTGTAATTGTTGAAGCTGATGTCGCCGCCATCGTGTTCGGGGTCTCGCGGTAGACCGAAATGCTTGAAATAGGCGGGCCAGTCGAACCAGTGCGCCTGCGAGGTGTTTTCGAGGTGGATGAGCTTGCGCCGTGAAAAATCCGCAACGGTTGCGGGCGCGGATGCCCCAGCCAGCAGGGCGGGCGAACAGACCGGCGTGACCTTCTCAGACAGCAACAGCACCGCCCCTTCGCCCGCCTCCTGCCGGGTGCCGAAAATGATCATCACGTCACTATCGTGTTTGCCCTGGCCGAGCGGATTCTGTGTGGCGACGATCTGGATATTGATATCGGGGTTCAACGCGCGAAATCCGTGCATGCGCGGGATGAGCCACAGCGAGGAGAACGCATAGTCCGTGTGCAGGCGGATGGTCTGCCGTTCCTCCGTCCGGCGAAGCTGTTGCGCGAGAAGATCGATGGCGTCGACATTGCGCGAGACGATATCGAACAGTTTTTGTCCCTCGGCGGTCAGTTCGATGCCGCGATGTTTGCGGCGGATGAGGGGGACGCCCAGCTCCTCTTCCAGCTTGCGTATCTGATAGCTCACGGCCGGCTGGGTGAGCCGCAGGGAGGCCGCCGCCGCCGTCAGGCTGCCCTGACGGGCAACCTCGGTGAAAATGCGCATCCATCCCAGATCAAGCGGCCGTTCTGACATCAAAATTCCTTATATCAGTCATCGAAAAATACCCGCTTCACAGGCAAAAACAATGTGGTGTTCAATAAACTGGACTAATAAAAGGGGAGCCGCAATGAAAACCGTTTCGCATCTGCATCGCATGGCCGCCGGTCTCTTTCTGTCCGTGGCGGCCTTCTCCACCCCGCTTCAGGCGGCCGATGACGCGGCCTGCAAGACGATCCGTCTCAGCGATCCCGGCTGGACCGACATCACCGCCACCAATGGTGTCGCTTCCGTTTTGCTCGATGCCTTGGGTTATGAAGCCGACGTCAAGACGCTGTCGGTGCCGATCGGCTATCAGGCCATGAAAAATGGCGAGATCGATGTTTTCCTCGGCAACTGGATGCCGGCCCAGAAATCCTTCGTTGACGACCTGAACGCCGCCAAGGCGGCCGAGGTGATGACGAAAAATCTTGAGGGCGCCAAGTTCACGCTGGCGGTGCCTTCCTACATGGCGGAAAAGGGTGTGAAGGATTTCGCCGATCTGGCCAAACATGCCGATGAATTCGAAAGCAAGATTTACGGCATCGAGCCCGGCGCACCTGCCAACCAGAATATCCAGAAAATCATCGACGCCAATGATTTCGGCCTGAGAGGCTGGCAGCTCGTCGAATCCGGCGAGCAGGCCATGCTGGCGCAGGTGGAGCGGGCGGGCAGGGACAAGAAGGCCGTGGTCTTCCTCGCCTGGGCGCCGCATCCGATGAACGAGAAGATCGATATCGCCTATCTCTCTGGCGGCGACGCCTATTTCGGCCCGAATTTCGGCGGCGCGGAAGTCTATACGCTGGCCCGCACCGGCTGGCCGCAGCAATGCCCGAATGCGGCGACGCTGTTCAACAACCTGAAATTCGATATCGGCATGGAAAATACCCTGATGGGCTCCATTCTGGGTGGCGAGGATTCGAAGGCGGCGGCGACGGCCTGGCTGAAGGCCAATCCCAAAGCGCTGGATGGCTGGCTGCAGGGCGTCACCACGCTGGATGGCAAGCCGGGTGCGGATGCCGTCAAAGGCAAGCTTGGCCTCTGAGGCGGTGGATACAGATGTCGCGTCCGAATATCCTGATCCTGATGGCCGACCAGTTCAACGGGACATTCTTTCCCGATGGCCCGGCCGATTTTCTCCACGCGCCGCATCTCAAAGCATTGGCGGAGCGGTCTGTCCGCTTCGCCAATAGCTATACGGCAAGCCCGCTCTGCGCACCGGCCCGCGCCTCCTTCATGTCGGGGCAATTGCCGAGCCGCACCCGGGTTTACGACAATGCCGCCGAATTCGCTTCCGACATTCCGACCTATGCGCACCATCTGCGGGCGGCGGGTTATTACACCGGCCTTTCGGGAAAGATGCATTTCGTCGGTCCGGACCAGCTGCATGGCTTAGAGGAGCGCCTGACGACGGATATCTACCCCGCCGATTTCGGCTGGACGCCTGATTACACCAAGCCCGGCGAGCGCATTGACTGGTGGTATCACAATCTCGGTTCGGTGACCGGCGCAGGGGTGGCCGAAATCACCAACCAGATGGAATATGACGATGAGGTGGCCTATCACGCCACCCGCAAGCTTTACGATCTGTCACGCCGCCTCGATGATCGGCCGTGGTGCCTGACGGTCAGCTTCACCCATCCGCACGATCCCTATGTGGCGCGGCGGAAATTCTGGGATCTCTATGAAGACTGCCCGGCGCTCGATCCGCAGTCGGAGGCGATTGCCTTTGACCGGCAGGACCCGCATTCGAAACGGCTGCTGGAAGCCTGCGATCATCAGGCGTTCGAGATCACAGACGAGCAGATACGTCGGGCACGTCGGGGTTATTTCGCCAATATCTCCTATATCGACGAAAAGGTCGGCGAAATCCTCGACGTCCTGAAGGCGACGCGGATGGAGGAAGATACCATCATTCTCTTCCTGTCCGACCATGGCGACATGCTGGGCGAGCGTGGGCTGTGGTTCAAGATGTGTTTCTTCGAAGGCTCCGCCCGTGTGCCGCTGATGATCGCCGCGCCAGGCTGGCAGCCGGCCCTGATCGACACGCCGGTCTCGACGCTCGATGTCACGCCGACGCTGTGCGGGCTGGCCGGGCTCGATATCACCTCGCTCAAGCGCTGGACGGATGGCGAGGATCTGGCGGCGCTGGCAATGGGAACCGGCGGGCGCGGACCGGTGCCGATGGAATATGCCGCCGAAGGCTCCATCGCACCGCTCGTCGCCATCAGGGACGGCCGCTACAAGCTGTCGGTCTGCGAGGCCGATCCGCCGCTGCTTTACGATATGGAGGCTGATCCCGAAGAGCGCCGCAACCTTGCCGGCGATCCCGCTTTCAGCGCCGTGCTTTCATCGCTTTCGGCGGAAATCGGCCGGCGCTGGCAACTCGCCGCCTTCGATGCCGCCGTGCGGGAAAGCCAGGCGCGCCGCTGGGTGGTCTACAAGGCGTTGCGTAACGGCGCCTATTATCCGTGGGATTACCAGCCGCTGCAGAAAGCCTCGGAACGCTACATGCGCAACCACATGGACCTCAACGTACTGGAGGAAAACCAGCGTTATCCACGCGGGGAGTGACGCGGGCAGGCCGCGTCACGCGGCGGCGGTCGCCCTCGGTGCGCCGCCCGCTGCCTGCACGGCGAGACTGCCCGCCGCGACGCCCGCTTTCAGGCATTGCCGGTCGTCCTGCCGCCGAAGCCATGCGTCGAGGAAGCCGGCATTAAAAGCGTCGCCGGCGCCGGTGGTATCGATGACCGGGACCTTTTGCGCCGCCATATGGTGAAGCCCGCCCGTAGAGGATACCCAGGCGCCCTGCGCACCGCCCTTGAGGGCCACGACGGGAAAGGCCTTCGCCAGCGCCCCGATGGCGGCTTCCGGCTCTGCGAGGCCCGTAATCGCTTCGGCTTCCTCGAGATTGGGCAGGAACACGTCGACGCCCGCGCAGGCCTTGAGCAGCCCCCTGTCGTAGATCAGCGATGCATCCCAGCTCGGATCGAGCGAGACGGATAATCCGCTCGCCTTGGCGCGGGAGACGAGATCGGGAATTTCGTGGAGAGTCGCAAATTCGGCGATGTGCAGGTGGCCCGCGCTGTTCCACGCGAAAGCGGCATCAAGGGTCGAGGGGCGCACGGAACCGGCGCGTCGCGTCAAGAACGCACGGTCATGTCCAACCACCGTCGCGACCGTTACCTGCGGCCCGGCATCGGCCGAATGTTCAAGAAATTGCAGGTCGACGCCGCTCTGCCGCATCTTTTCACCAATGTCGCGCGACAGCATATCGGTGCCAAGCCTTGCGAGCAGCGCGACCGGACGACCGATATGGGCGAAATGCGCGGCGGCGATGAAGGCTCCGCCGCCGGCGGCGATTTCCATGTCACCGGCAAACAGTTCCCGGCCGAGTACGGGCAATTCATCGAGCCCGGTAAAGATGACGTCGCAATAGATCCGGCCGATGCTGATGACGGCAGTTTTTTCTGTTGTCATCATGCGCGGCCCAGAAGCTTTTCCGTCTTCGCGTCGAAAAGATAAAGCGCGCCTGGCTCCGCCAGGCATTGCAACCGGCTGCCGACAGCCGGAATGGATTTTCCTCTCGCCGTGGCGATGACCGAGGTGGTGTCGGTATCAAGGTGCACAAGCGTCTCCGGCCCGAGCGGCTCGACGGCCGTTACGGTTCCCTCAAGCGCAAATGTTCCTTGAGCGGCTCGGGTCTCGCCAACCAGCAGATCATGCGGCCGGACGCCGATCAGAAGCTCACCTGCGGCGGAGGGCGTGACGCTGCTGGTTGTTCTCGACCCGCGCAGCAGGTTCATCGAGGGGCTGCCGATGAAGCGGGCGGTGAAAATATCGACAGGCGTCTCGTAAAGTTCCGTCGGCGTGCCGACCTGCAGAATGTGGCCATCCTTCATCACCACGATCCGGTCCGCCATGGTCATGGCTTCCACCTGATCATGGGTGACGTAAACCGTCGTCGTCTTAAGACGTTGGTGCAAGCGCTTGATTTCAATGCGCATCTGCGATCTCAGTTGCGCGTCGAGATTGGACAGCGGCTCATCGAAAAGAAAGGCGGCGGGATCGCGCACCATGGCGCGGCCGATGGCGACGCGCTGGCGCTGGCCGCCCGAGAGGGCCGCGGGACGGCGGTCGAGCAGGGCTTCCAGCCCCAGCACCCGGCCGGCCTCCTCGATGCGTCGGTTCTTTTCCTCGCGGTCGAGTTTCGAGGTGTAAAGCCCGAAGCCGATATTCTGGCGAACCGTCATATGCGGGTAGATCGCATAGTTCTGGAAGACCATGGCGATATTGCGCTGTTTCGGTTCCTTCTCGTTGACGACGTTGCCGCCGATCTTCAACGTTCCGTCGGAAATCTCCTCCAGCCCGGCGATCATGCGCAGCGTGGTGGATTTTCCGCAGCCGGAAGGGCCGACAAAAACGACGAATTCGCCGTCTTCGATGGCAAGGTCTATGCCTTTCACCGCCTCGACCTTGCCGTAGCGCTTCACGAGTTGATTGAGTTCGATTGTCGCCATTATCGCGCTCCCGTCAGGGCAGTGAATTTCTCGGTCAGTTCAGCGGCTTTCGCCGCTTCATGATCGGCGGATCGTTGCGCTACCGCCGTAAAGGCCGCGAGCTTGTCGCGATAGGCCGTGATTGCTTCCCGCATCGGTTCGGGGGCAGGCCCGCCGAAGCGGCTGCGCACGGCGACGAAGTGCTCCGGCGAGACGATCTGCCTGAACTTTTCCTCGTCGATGCCGGTCTCGTGTCCCGCCAGTGCGCTGAACGCCTTCAGGAACGGCTGGTAACCGTCATTCGGCAGATCGCCCTTCAGCGCGACGACGCTCCTGGCGACGCTCGCGGCAATCTCATGCGCCTGCCGGAACGACAGACCCTCGATGCGGACAAGCGAATCCGCCAGTTCCGTGATGGTGATGCAGGATCGGCGAATATTCTGATCGACCCTTTCCGGATCGATGCTGATCTGGCCAACGAGGCTGGCGAGCAGATCGAGAACCCGGCCGGCCGAGGTGAAGGCCTCGTAACCCATGCCCTGTGTCTCGCCCTCGCTGTCATTCATGTCGGTGAAGGGCGTGTTGTGCATCACATCAAGCACGGTCCGCGCCCGGCCGAATGTCTGGCTGGCGAGGTGGCGCAGATGTTCGATCGGCACCGGGTTGCGTTTCTGCGGCATGATCGAGGAAATCTGCACCAGCGAATTCGGTACATAGATCTGGCCGACCTCAAAACTCGTCCAGAACTGGAAATCCTGAATGAGCCTTCCGAGATGCAGGAACATCAGTTCGATGGCGCCATAGGTGGCCGTCGTATAGTCGACCGCGGCGATGCAGGAATAGGAATTGCGCAGCGGCGCGGCAAAGCCGAGAAGTTCGGCGACACGCGCCCGGTCGATGGGAAAGCCCGAGGTGGTGATGGCGGCAGCACCCATCGGCGAAAGATCGACGATACGGCGGGCCTCGGCGAAGCGGTCGATATCCCGGATCAGCACTTCGATGGCGGCGGAGAGGTAATGGCCGAAGGTGGTGGGCTGGGCCGGCTGCCCATGCGTATAGGCCACAATCAGGGTGGATTGATTGCGCTCGGCGGCATCGATCAGCGCTTTCAGCAGAATGCGCGCCTTGGCGGTGAGCGTGTCGATCTTGTCCTTGAGACCGATCTTGAACAGCGTGTGGTCGATATCGTTGCGCGAACGGGCCGTGTGCAGACGGCCGGCGACATCGACGCCGATGCGGGCTTTCAGTTCCTTCTCGATCAGGAAGAAGAAATCCTCGACCTCGCCGGTATAAACAAGCTCCGATGGCTCGATGGTCCTGTCGATATCCTCAAGCGCGCCGGCGATTTTCGCTGCCGTTTCCGCATCGAGAATTCCGGTTTCACGGAGCATGACGAGATGGGCGCGGTCTATGCGGCGGAACCCGTCGACATGGTGGTTCTTGGCGCCGTCGAATAGCGGGCGCAGTACGGTTTCCTTGTAGACGGGGTCGGGAAACTTGCTGGTATCGGACTGGCGCGGGTTGATATCGGCCATGATATTATCCTTTCAGGCCCGCCAGCATCACACCGCGCACGATGTAGCGTTGCAGGACGATGAAGACGATGAGGGTGGGGATGGTCGCGATGGCGGCGCCGGTCATGATCATTTCCCACTGGATCTGCTGTTCCACCGCAAAGCTCGAAAGACCGACCGGCAGCGTGTAAAGCTCCTTGCTTGTCGTGACGATCAGCGGCCAGAAAAATGCCGTCCAGTTGCCGAGGAAGGTGAAGATCGCAAGTGCGGAGAGCGCCGGCGTGACGAGCGGCAGGGCGACCTTCCACCAGATCTGGAATTCGTTGAGCCCGTCGACACGTGCGGCCTCGATGAAGTCGTTCGGAACCGTTTCGAAGAACTGCTTCATCAGGAAGGTGCCGAAAGCCGTCATCATGCCCGGAAACATGATGCCCCAGTAACTGTCGAGCCAGCCCAGCTGGCTGGACATCAGATACCAGGGAATGACAAGCATTTCCGTCGGTATCATCAGCGTCGAGAGGATGGCGAGGAAGATGAAATAACGGCCGCGGAATTCGAACTTCGCCAGCGTGTAACCGACAAGGCTGTCGAAGAAGCAGTTGGAAACGGTGACGATGACCGCAACCAGCATCGAATTGAAGAACCAGCGCAGGAAACGGCCGTCGGCCATGACGGTGATGTAGTTCGCAATTGTCGGAGCGGCCGGAATGAGCCTGAGGTCATAGACCTGATCCGCCGTCTTGAACGAGGTCGAGAACATGAACAGCAGCGGCGAGACCATGATCAGACCGCCGATGAACAATATTGTCCAGGCGATGATGCGGCCGGGGCGGATGCGGGCGTGGGAGAGTGGCGGCGCTTCGCTCATTTCTTTTCCCTCAGGACCCAGAGCTGGATCAGCGATACGAAGAGTAGAATGGTGAAGAGGACGACCGTCTGTGCCGCGGCGTAACCCATGGCGTAGGAGTTGAATGCGGTCTGGTAGATCATCAGCACCAGCGGTTTCGTCGAGCCGAGCGGGCCGCCCGGATCATTGGTGGTCATGTTGTAGACCTGGTCGAAAATGCGCAGGAAGCCGATGGACGAGAAGACCACGAGGAAAACCGTGGTGGGTTTCAGGAGCGGCAGCGTGATCTTGCGCAGGATCGCCCATTCACCCAGCCCGTCGATGCGGGCGGCCTCGTAAAAGGTGGTCGGGATGGCGCGCAGGCCCGCCATGAAGATGATGATCTGGAAACCGAGACCCGCCCAGATGGCCGTCACCATGATCGAATAAAGCGCCTGATCGGTGGAGCGGATGAAGGGCTGCTGCGGAATGCCGAGAAGGGCGAAGACATCGTTGATGATGCCGATGGGCGGCGGCTGGTAGAACCAGCGCCAGACCCAGGCCATGGCGGCCGCCGTGGTCAGGTAGGGCAGGAAATAGAGCGCGCGGATGAAACCGTGCAGGATGCGCACCCGGTCCAGATAAAAGGCGATGACGAAGGCGAGCACCAGGCTGATCGGCGTGCCGACGATGAGATAGGCGAAGGTGTTCCGGAACACCTTCCAGAATTGCGGGTCCTTGAACAGCTTGACGTAATTGGCGACGCCGATGAACTTCGCCGGTCTGAGCAGGTCCCAATTGGTGAAGGACAGCCAGAAGGCCTGCAGCGTCGGGTAAAAACGGATGACGCTGTAGAATAGGATCGGGATCGCCAGAAAGCTCCAGATCCACAAAAGCCGTTTGGTGCGCATGGAAAGGCGATCTCCAAGGGAGCCGCCGGGGCGGCCGGATGCCGCCCCCTGTTGATCGATCGCTGTCATGGTTGGACCTGCGGTTCTTACGGTTTCGCCGCGTCGATGATTTCCTGCTCGGCCTCGGCGGCCTGCTTGATGGAATCCTCGACCGACTGGCCCTCGAGAAGGACCCGGTTGGTCATGTCGATGGCATTCTGCCGCTGGGCTGCCTCATCCATGAACAGTGTCGTATGGGCATATTCCAGACCCTTCAGGAACGGCGCGTAGATCGGGTCCTTCAGGTTTTCTTCGGTCAGCGCCGCGGAGCGCCGTGCCGGCAGTTCGCCCACCGTCTTCAGCCAGATCGCCATGGCTTCCGGAGAGGAAATATAGGCGAGGAACTTCTTCGACGCCTCAAGCTCCTCGCCCGTGGTCTTGGCGCTGATGCCGTTGGCGAAGTAGCTCGCATAGTTGGAGCGGATGTTCTTGTCATTGGTGGGAAGTTCGGTCACGCCCCACTCGAAATCCTTGATGGTGCGGAACGAGCCCAGCCGGAAGGTGCCGTCGATGGTCATGCCGGCCTTGCCGGCGCGGAAGGCGGCCTGGCCCTCATCCATGAAACCCGCCTGGCCGATCTTCTTTTCGAGTTGCAGGCTGGTGTAGAATTTCAGCGCCTGAACGCCCGCCTCGCTGTTATAGGTGACCTTCTGGTCGTTGTCGGTATAGGGCTCGCCGCCATATTGGCGGATCAGGACTTCACGCCACCACTGGTGGTCCTGGCCGCCCATGTCCAGCGTGGAGCCGGCAACGGTGAGGTTTCCTGCCGCGTCATGCTTGGCGATCTTTTCGGCTGCCGCGACGAATTCATCGAGCGTCTTCGGCGGATTGGCGGGATCGAGGCCCGCCTCGGTGAAGAGCTTCTTGTTGTAGAAGAGGGCGAGCGAACGCACCGCCGTCGGCAGGCCGTAATAATCGTCGCCACGTTTCATGGCGCTGACGATCGGGAAAAATTCGCTTTCGATCTTGTCGTGCGGAAAGGCGTCGGTCGGCAGCGGCTGCAAGATGCCGCCGGCCGCGAACTTGTCGAGCCAGCCATAAAACAGCTGCATCACGTCGGGGCCCTTGCCGGACATGTTGGCGGCAATCACGCGCGTCTGGTAATCGGCGTAAGGAAAGGTCACCTGCTTGACGGTGATGTCGGGATTGGCCTTCTGGAACTGCGCGATCAGCTCATCCATGGCTTTTACGCGTGTGTCGAAGACATATTGCCAATATTCAATTTCAACCGCCTGCGCGGCGTTGAATGCAAATGTGCTGAAACCGGCAACCAAGCCGGCGAACAGAGTTGCCCTGCGCATGTAAGCCTCCATTTCCTCCGTCCGGTCTTCCGGATACGGAGCGATCGTTCCCTTTATCCGCGCTTTCGCGCGTGCTCATCGATTTGCCGGTAGCGAAGTTTCCTCTTCCGCTGCCAGACAAGCCTGACCCCCGGTCGCTCTCTACGGTTCTCTGAAGGCGCGCATTTGTCAATAAGATAATTTACTTGAATTAATATATTGCGCTTAACCTCCATTCGACGTTATGAATTTTCCACAGACGGGAAGTTGAAGAGATGACGATGCACACGGTAGAAGCCTATCCCGTAGCGATCGGAAAAAATCCTGAGCGGAGCCGCGAGCACAACAGGCGAGTCGTCCTCGACATCGTCCGGCGTCACGGTTCGCTCGGCCGCGCCCAGATCGCCAAGATCACCCATCTCACCCCGCAGGCGGTGGCCAATATCGTCGATGAGCTGATGGGCGAGGAACTGCTGAAGGAACTCGGCCGTCGCCGTACCGGCAGGGGCCAGCCGCCCATCCTGTTCGCCGTCAATCCCGATGGCGGCGCGACGATCGGCGTTGAGATCGCGGCAGACCACATGGTCACCGTCGGTCTCGATCTGGCCGGCGTTCTGCGCACGCAGCGTGTTACGCCCCTCAAGGATACGACGCCGGAGGCCATCCTCAAGACCTTTGCGGTGGAACATGCCGAGGTGGCGAAAAATATCGGGCGCCGGCTGCTCGGCACCGGTGTCGTCATGCCCGGCCCGTTTGAAATCGACGGCATGACCTCCGTCGGGCCGACGACGCTTTCCGGCTGGGTGGGTATCGATGCCCGGCAGATGCTGAGCGAGGCCTGCGGGCAACAGGTGGTGGTGGAAAACGATGCGACGGCGGCCGCCGTTGGCGAACGCCTGTTCGGCGCGGGGCTGACGATCCCGAATTTCTGCATGGTCTATTTCGGCGTGGGTATCGGTCTCGGCATCATCCAGGATGGCTCGCCCTATCGCGGCGCATTCGGAAACGCCGGTGAAATTGGCCATGTGACCGTTTCGCCGGGTGGGCGGCCTTGCCCCTCCTGCGGCCAGCGCGGCTGCCTGGAGGCCTATGCGTCCGTTTACGTGCTGAAGGAAAAGCTCGTCTGCGCCGGCGTTGCGGATACGGAGCTTGACGATCTCGAAGCCCTGTTCAAGGCCGGCAATCCGACGGTGACGGAGTGGATCGACGAGGCTGCGGCCCATCTGGCGCCGATGGTTGCCATGCTGGAAAACATTCTCGATCCGCAGACGGTCATTCTTGGCGGTGCGCTGCCCGAGGCCATCATCAGCGAGATCATTCAGCGCATGGGGCATCTGCCGACCTCGGTCGCAAGCCGGCGGCAGCGGGAACTGCCGCGCGTCATGCACGGCAAATCCGGACAGTTGACCGCGGCGCTCGGTGCTGCCGCTTTGCCGCTGTTCGACATCGTCACGCCAAAACTCGAGACGTCCCCGGGGGCTACAGCACAGGCGCCCGGCTGAATATTGGAGGAGACCGCCCATGCTTACCCCTCGCGAGCGCATCGAACGGCAGATGGCCGATCCCTGGCTCGTTCGCCTTCATCGCAGGCTGAGCGCACTGAAGTCCACCGTCACCGTCATGCATACCGGTGCGCATCCGGATGATGAGCAGAACGGCCTTCTCGCCTATTTCCGCATGGCGCTCGGCATGCGCACCATCATTGCCTGCTCGACGCGCGGCGAGGGCGGACAGAATGCGCTGGGTCCGGAACGGCTGGGCGCGCTTGGCGTCATCCGTTCGCGTGAGCTGGAGGAGGCCGCGCGCGTGATCGATGCTGATATCAGCTGGCTCGGCCATGGCCCGGCGGATCTCATCCACGACTTCGGTTTTTCCAAGGACGGTGACCAGACCTTCGGTCGCTGGGGGCAGCAGCGTATCGTCGAAAGGCTGGTGCGCGCCTATCGCAGAGAGCGGCCCGATATCGTCATCCCGACATTTCTCGACGTACCGGGACAGCACGGCCACCATCGCGCCATGACGCGCGCAGCGAAAAGCGCAATCGCGCTGGCGGCCGATCCCGCTGCCTATCCGGAGCATTTCGCCGAAGGGCTGGAGCCGTGGCAGGTGGCGAAGTTTTATCTTCCGGCGTGGTCGGGCGGTGGCGATACCTATGATGACGAGGTGCCGCCGCCGGAAACGACGCTGACCATCAATGCGGCTGGCAAGGAGCAGGCGACCGGTACGGAATATGACCGCATCGGCGAGTGGTCGCGTTATTACCATGCCTCGCAGGGAATGGGCCACTGGCCGAAGCGGGCGCAGGAGACATGGCCGCTGCATCTCGAACTCTCCAGCGGTGCCATCAAGGATGAAAACTCGATCCTTGACGACCTGCCGTCCTCGCTTGCCGATCTTGCCGTTTCCCCCGGACTGGACGCCGGATTGGCGGCGGCGCTTGTTGAGGCGGAGCGGGCCATCGGCGAGGCGATCTCGGCCTTTCCCGATCCGCAGCGGATTACGCCACCGCTTCTCAAGGCGGCGGGCCTCCTGCAGAAGGTCGACGAGACCGCAGCTGCGGATTTCAGGAACCTGCACGGGCATCGTATCGCAGGCAAAAGGGCGCAGGTTGATGCCGCGATCCTGACGGCGCTCGATCTTTTCGGGCGTGCCTATGCCGATCCCGCGGAAATCGCTCCGGGCGGGACATCGTTTCTTTCCGTGGAGCTCTCCGGCAAGGCGTCCGGATTTGACGTGGAGGTGACCCCGGTCCTCCCGTCAGGTGTTTCATCATCCATTCAATCGCGTGGCGAGACCTTCGCCTTTTCGCTGTTCGCCGACCTGGATGCTGCGGTTTCCGGGCTCTACCAGCCGGGCTGGAAAGCAGCGGGCGGCAATGGTCACGCCTCGGTGCGCATTTCCGCAAGGATTGGCGGGCGGGATGTTTCGTCCGCATTCGATCTGGAGGAGCCGTTTTTCGTCACACCCGCGCAATCGCTGACGATTTCGCCCGACGCACTTCTGGCGCCGCTTGGACAGGGGCGGGAGACCCATGGGTTTCAGGTGCAGATGAAGGGTGCCGATGCACCGCTGTCTTTCAGGGAAGCGGGTGGCTGGAGCGTGCACAAGAACGGCGCCGCCTGGGTGGCCGAACACAGGGGCGACGTCGTGCCGGGCCTTGCGCAGATCGAGGTGACTGTTGGCTCGCAGCCGGCCTTCCAGATCACCCCCATCGCATATCCGCATATCGGAAGGGCAAGGTTTCTGGCACCTTCCGCCCTTAAAATCCTGTCGCTGGATCTGAGGCTGCCCGAGGGGGCGCGCGTCGGTTATGTCGGCGGCGGCGCCGACAGGGTTGGCCTCTGGCTTTCGCGCATGGGTCTCGATGTTACCGAACTCGATGCGCAGGCGCTCGGCGGCGATCTCTCTTCCTTCACCACCATCGTTATCGGCATATTCGCCTTCGGCATCCGCCGGGATCTCGCCGCCGCCACGGAGAAACTTCATCGTTTCGTCGAAGACGGCGGCCATCTGGTGACGCTCTATCATCGCCCCACGGATGGGTGGGACCCGGAGACGACACCCGTCCGGCGGCTTGAAATCGGCAAGCCTTCCCTGCGCTGGCGGGTGACCGACCCAAAGGCGGAGGTGACGGTTCTGCTGCCCGACCATCCGCTGCTTGCCGGCCCTAACGAGATCGACACCGCCGACTGGACCGGCTGGGACAAGGAGCGCGGGCTTTATTTCGCATCGCGCTGGGATGATGTCTACGAGCCCTTGCTCGCCATGCACGATGTCGATGAACAGCCGCTCAAGGGCGCGCTGGTCTCGGGCGTCATCGGCAGGGGCCGGCACACCCATACCAGCCTCGTGCTGCATCACCAGATGGACAAGCTTGTGCCGGGCGCCTTCCGCCTCATGGCCAATCTTGTGCAGCCGGCGTGAATGGCGACACCCAAAGCGAAGAACAGGAAAACCCGCGCGACACGGATACGCGCGCGGGCATCGGCTGGCTGTTGCTGGACATGACCCTTGTTGCGGGCGGAATGACCGCGCTCGTCAAGGCGCAGGGCGTCACCTATCCCGCCTTCCAGCTGGTTTTTATCAGGGCGATGATCGGCCTTCTCTTCATCCTGCCGCTCATCTGGCGGCACCGGATGGAGATGGTGCGCATCAAATATCCCTGGCGCAATCTCTTCCGCATCTGCTGCAACGCCATCGCGCTCACCAGCAATTTCTTCGCCATTACGCTTTTGCCGCTTGCCACCGTCAATGCCGTCGGTTTCTCCCGGCCGCTGGTGACGATGGCGATGGCCGTCGCCTTTCTTGGCGAAAGCGTGAGCCGTTTTCGCTGGATGGGGGCCTGCCTTGCATTTGTCGGCGTTCTGGTCGTCATCGGGCCTGGCGGCGCGGAATTCGGCGCGGGCGTGATTGTTGTTCTGGTTTCGGTGGTGTTCGGTGCGCTTGCGGTGATCCAGACCCGGGCGCTGCGGCAGGAGAACACCACGGTCATGATGGTGTTCTACACCGTTGGTCTTGCTGTCATCACCGCCGTTCCGGCAATCTGGACATGGAAGCCGGTTGCGTCATTCGACTGGGTTCCGCTGCTCGGCATCGGATTGCTGGCGCAGATGGGGCAATATTGTTTTCTGCGGGCCTATCGCATCGCGGATGCAAGCGTCCTTGCACCCGTCAGTTACCTGTCGATCCTGTTTGTGACCGCTGTCGGATATTTTCTGTTCGACGAGGTGCCGGAAGCCCGTGTGGTGTTCGGCATCGTCATTATTCTCGTTTCACTGCAGTCGACTGCCCTTGCGGAATATCTGCTGAAGAGGCTGCGCCGCAAAGGCTGACGGTTGCGCTCTATCTCGATTGCGCGAGGACCCGGAGCCTGACCCAGTTCAGCGCCGCAAGTTTGAAGCGATCGTAAAACGACCGTGCGAAACGCACATAACGCATGATCCAGGCGAGCCAGCCATAGGTGAGAAGCTTTTCCCGGCCGGCGTGATAAATGCGTTCGATGATCAGGAAGGTTGCGAGATGGGCTAGGATCGTCAGGACCAGCCCGACCTTGACAGCGCCATGGGCGATTAGGACGAGACCGACGATCTTCATCGGTTCGGCAATCGCGAAAGGCACGGCAAGACAGAGAAGAATGGCAAGGCGCGGCAATCGCGCGATCCGGTTTTCCAGTCGCTTGATGAAAGTCAGGCCGGATATGGCCGTGATGACCGGCCGGTAGAGCGGGCGGAAAATGCCGTCGAGAACAAGGGCGAACACGATGATTGCCCTGATCGGAAAGACAAGGATCGTCCGGATTATGCTCTTCACCTCGGCGGGTCTCCAAAAAGGGCGTAACGCCACTCTTAATCGCCTGAAACATGTCAAAAGCAAGTCGCTGTTTTCGTCAGCCCGGCCGCACGCTCGCATACATGCCGGTGGTGCGGAATTCGCTCGGATTGGTGCCATAGAGCCTGCGGAAGACCTTGGAGAAATAGTTGGGATCCTCGAAACCGCAAAGCACGGAAACCTCCTTGATCGGAAGGTTCGCAGCCGTGGTGAGAAGCTTGGCAGCCCGACGCAGGCGTCTTTGCAGCACGAATTCCGCCGGTGACAGTCCTTCGCTCGCCGCGAAGATGCGGGAAAAATGCGCGCGGCTTAAGCCCGCCACATCAGCAAGGTCGCTGACCGAGAGCCGCTCGCCGAGATGGCTGTCTATATAGCTCAGCACCTGCTGCATGGTGCGATATTCGCCGCCGAAGGAGGGGTGGGAGCCGAAGACATCGTCATAAAGCGTCATCGCCGCCTCATAGGCAACGGCGGAGGCGGCGCCCGGCGTTTCCGCGCCATTGACGAGGCGCGAACAGCATTCGGCGAGGTGATCCACGGTTTCGGGCTGAAGCTTGAGGATCGGGCCGGTGACGGCGAGGATATTGCGGTGAATGCGCAGGGCTTCTTCGCCATTCATGGAAATCCAGAAGAACTCCCATTCCTTGCCGTCTTCCAGCCAGTAGCGATGATTGTGCGGGATGAGCAGCAGCAGGGTTTCGCCCGGCTTCACCACATAATGCCGGTTCTCATAACGCAGGTTGCCCTGTCCGGCGATGCAATATTGCAGCACCGTGAAGGGCGTCTGGCCACGTTTGCGCCCGTCCCAGTCGTAATTGCCGCCACGGCGGATTTCATAACCGCTGCTGGTCGGCATGGTGTGCAGGGTCTGGCGGCCGCGCGGTAGCGAGACGGTCCGCATGCCGGGTCCCTGATCGATCAAATCGCGCAGCACAAAATTACCCATGAAAGCATAATCCTTCTCTGGTCCTGTCCCTTATTATACGCATAATCCCGATCCGAGGAGACAGCCAGCGGGATATTGCTGCTGAAAAATTGGGAGTAAGGCCGGTTTTCCGGGATTCTTACGGGTATTTTTCTGTGGTGCCATATTTACGATCCTTCGGCCCGTTTCACCCGTTCGATTTGCAACAGAGGTGGCGTTATGAGTTTCAAAATCGCTATTATTGGCGCAGGTAGCGTCGGTTTCACGAAAAAACTGTTCACCGATCTCCTGTGCGTTCCGGAATTTCGCGATATCGAAGTCGCGCTGACGGATATCAGCCAGCACAATCTGGATATGATCAGGGCGATCCTTGAAAAGATCGTCGAGGCCAATGGTTTCCCGGTGAAGGTGACGGCCGATACCAATCGCCGCAGGGCGCTGGAGGGCGCGAAATACATCATCAGCTGCGTGCGGGTCGGCGGTCTCGAAGCCTATGCCGATGATATCCGTATTCCGCTGAAATACGGCATCGATCAATGCGTGGGCGATACGATCTGCGCCGGCGGCATTCTCTACGGTCAGCGCAACATTCCGGTCATTCTGGATTTCTGCAAGGATATCCGCGAAGTCGCCGCACCGGGGGCCAAATTCCTCAACTACGCCAACCCCATGGCCATGAACACCTGGGCGGCCATCGAATATGGCAAGGTGGATACGGTCGGTCTCTGCCACGGCGTGCAGCACGGCGCGGAACAGATCGCCGAAATTCTCGGTGCGAAAAGCCTGTCCGAGCTGGATTACATCTGCTCGGGCATCAACCACCAGACATGGTTCATCGATCTGAGGCTCAACGGCCGCAAGATCGGCAAGGACGAGCTGGTCGCGGCCTTCGAGGCGCATCCGGTCTTCTCGCAGCAGGAGAAGCTGCGCATCGATGTGCTGAAGCGGTTCGGCGTTTATTCGACCGAGAGCAACGGCCATCTGTCCGAATATCTGCCGTGGTATCGCAAGCGGCCGGAAGAGATTGCCCGCTGGATCGACATGTCCGACTGGATTCACGGCGAAACCGGCGGTTATCTCCGCCACTCCACCGAAACGCGCAACTGGTTTGAAACCGAGTTTCCGCAGTTCCTCGCCTCGGCCGCAAAGCCCATCGATCCGGCCAAGCGCTCCAATGAACATGCGAGCCACATTCTGGAAGCGCTGGAAACCGGGCGCGTCTATCGCGGCCACTTCAACGTCAAGAACAATGGTGTCATCACCAATCTGCCTGCCGATGCGATCATCGAATCCCCCGGTTTTGTCGACCGTTTCGGCATCAACATGGTCTCGGGCGTAACGCTGCCGGAAGCCTGTGCGGCCACCTGCATGGCCTCCATCAACGTGCAGCGCATGTCTGTCCATGCGGCTGTCAGTGGCGATATCGATCTTTTGAAGCTCGCCGTGCTGCATGACCCGCTGGTCGGCGCCGTCGCCACGCCGGAGGAGGTCTGGCAGATGGTGGATGAGATGGTCGTCGCGCAGGCCCGCTGGCTGCCGCAATATGCCGATGCAGTACCGGCGGCGAAGGAAAGGCTGGCGAAATCCAGCGTCAAGACCCGCGACTGGGCGGGTGCTGCGCGCCGCAACGTGCGTTCCATCGAGGAATTGCGGGCCGAGAAATCGGCGCTGAAGAAGGCTGTTTGAGGAAAAAATATGGAGCAGGCCGGGCGGCGGAAGGGAGTTCGCCGCCACGGCCAGAACGATCACAGAGGGTGGGCGGTCGAAGAGCTGCCATTTGGGAGGAATGACGATGTTACTTCAACGCAAGATCGGTATCATCTCGGCACTGGGTCTCGGTGTTTCGATGATCGCACTCAATGCGAATGCCTTCGAGACCACCACGCCGCCCGAGCCGCCGCAATTTCCGGCCGAAGGCAAGATCAATTATGTCGCGCGCGACTCGATCCTCGAATTCAAGGCGCTGCCTGATTACAGCGAGCCTGACTGGGTCAGCGAGAAATTCGAAAAGACCGGTAAGCTGCCGCCCTTGAAGGAGCGCCTGCCGGAAGAGCCGCTGGTCTACAAGACCGGCAATATGCCCGACGGCATGGGCGTTTACGGCGACACGATGCGCCATGTGGTGGGCGGCAGGCCCGAGGGCTGGAACTACATTGCCGGCCAGAGCCAGGGCTGGGGCGGCATCGATATCGCCCTTTCCGAATGCCTGACGCGCACCGCGCCGCTCTTCCAGGTGGATGCCAAGGATACTGAGCCTCTGCCCAATCTCGCCAAAAGCTGGGAGTGGTCCGAGGATGGCCACAAGCTGACGATGCATCTCGTCAAGGGCGCCAAGTGGTCGGACGGCGAGCCCTTCAATGCCGATGACGTGATGTTCTACTGGGAAGATGCGGTCGTCGATCCCAATGTTTCACCGCTTGGCGGCGGCGCATCGCCCGAGGCTTTCGGTGAGGGAACGACCCTTAAAAAGATCGATGACTACACCGTCGAATGGACCTTCAAGGCGGCTTTTCCCAAGCAATATCTCTATACCATGGCCTATCCGAGCTTCTGCCCCGGGCCGTCGCATATCCTGAAACCGCAGCATCCGAAATACTCCAAGAACACCTATAACCAGTTCAAGAACGCTTTCCCGCCTGAGTATATGAACATGCCTGTCATGGGGGCATGGGTGCCGGTCGCTTATCGTCCAGATGACATCATCGTGCTACGGCGCAATCCCTATTACTGGAAGGTCGATGAAAAGGGCCAGCAGCTGCCCTACCTCAACGAGGTGCACTACAAGCTTTCCACCTGGGCTGACCGCGATGTGCAGGCCGTGGCGGGATCGGGCGACTTCTCCAACCTCGAACAGCCGGAAAATTTCGTCGCCTCGCTGAAACGCGCCGCCGACCCCAATGCGCCGGCCCGTCTTGCCTTCGGGCCGCGCCTCATCGGCTATAATCTGCAGATGAATTTTTCCGCCAATGGCTGGGGCAATCCGGATGAGCGCGGGCAGGCCATTCGCGAGCTGAACCGCAACGAGGTGTTCCGTCAAGCCGTCACATCAGCCATCGACCGCAAGGCAGTCGGCGACTCGCTGGTGAAGGGGCCTTTCACGGCGATCTATCCGGGCGGCATTTCGTCTGGCACCAGCTTCTATGATCGGGCCTCCACGGTTTATTACCCCTTCAATCTCGAGGCCGCCAAGGCGGCACTCGCCTCGATCGGTCTGAAGGATACGGATGGCGATGGTTTCCTGAATTTCCCGAAGGAAACACTTGGCGGTCGCAATGTCGAAATTACCCTTCTCGTCAATAACGGTTACGCGACGGACAAGAGCCTTGCGGAAGGTCTTGTTGGCCAGATGGCGAAACTCGGCCTTCGCGTCGTCATCAACAGCCTCGATTCCAACCAGCGCGATGCCGCCCATTATGGCGGGCAGTTCGACTGGCTGGTACGGCGCAATTCCACCGAGCTTTCATCCGTGGTGCAGAATACCGAGCAGCTTGCCCCTGTCGGCCCGCGCACCAGCTGGAACCATCGCTCGCCCGAAGGCAAGGAACTTGATCTGATGCCGTTCGAGAAGGAAATGGCCGACATCGTTCGCAAGTTCATCTCCTCGCAGGACAATGCCGAGCGGGCGGAACTGATGAAGCAATATCAGAAGGTCTATACGCAGAACCTCTATACGATCGGTCTCACCGAATATCCCGGCGCGCTGATCGTCAACAAGCGGTTCTCGAATGTGCCGCAGGGCACGCCGATCTTCATGTTCAACTGGGCCGAAGATTCCATCATTCGCGAACGCCTTTGGGTCGCAGCGGATAAGCAGGGCAAATACGAACTCTTCCCGCAGCAGCTTCCCGGCAAGCCGGGTGAGGGCGGGCCGATCAACTAAAGCATTTCCGGTAAAACTGGACCCCGGCTTCCCGTCCGGAAATGCGAATACCTTGACGTACTCCTCCCGGAGAACACCCGGTACCGGTCGCGCGTGAAGCGCGGCCGGAGGCACCCGGCGGACCGTATCCATCACGGCCCGCCCAAACGGAGGAAGACCGTTCGATGCTGAGATTCCTGACGATACGCGTAGCATCCGCCATTCCGGTGCTGTTGATCCTGAGTGTGGTGACCTTCGCCATCATTCAGGCGCCGCCCGGCGATTATGCCGATTACATCCGCTCGCAGCTGATGAACCAGGGCGGCGCGTCTTTCGAACAGGCGGAAGCGCAGGCACAGGCCTACCGCATCGAACACGGCCTCGATAAGCCGCTCGTCATTCAATATTTCAACTGGATCGGCGGCATCGTCACCCGCGGCGATTTCGGCTACAGCTTCTATTACAACAAGCCGGTCGCCGATGTGGTTGGCGAACGCCTGCCGCGCACCATTGCGCTGGCGCTGGTCTGCCACATCTTTGCATCCGTTCTCGGCATCGCCTTCGGCATCTGGGCGGCCACACGGCAATATTCCTGGGTCGACAATCTTCTGTCGACCGTTGCCTTCCTCGGCATGACGATCCCACGTTTCCTTATGGCGCTGATCCTCGTCTATCTCATGGTGTTTCATTTCGACGTGTCTGAGATCGGCAGCTTCTTCTCGCCGCAATATGGCGGTGCGCCGTGGTCGTGGGGCAAATTCGTCGATCTCGTCAGCCATGTCTGGCCGGTGGTCGCCATCGCCGTCTTCGGTGGCCTCGCCTACAACATGAGGGTGATGCGCGGCAATCTGCTCGATACGCTGAATGCGCAATATGTAGAGACGGCGCGTGCCAAGGGGCTTTCGGAAGGTGCGGTCATCATGCGCCATGCGGTGCCGAACGCCGTGCATCCGCTCGTCATGTATCAGGGCGTCGTGTTGCCCTATATGCTGAGCGGCGAGATCGAAACCGCGATCATCTTCGCGCTGCCGACCGTCGGCCCGGCCATTGTCGGCTCCATGGCGGTGGGCGATGTCTATGTCACCGCAACCTTCATGATGGTGCTGGCCGCCACGCTGATCGCCGGCAACATCATCGCTGACATGCTGCTCGCCATGCTCGACCCGCGCGTTCGCGAATTCGGGAGGGCCTGAGATGATGGCGTTTGACGAGATGAAGACCGAAACCGCCGCCGCAAAACCCGACCGTTCTGCCCATGGCAATGAGAGCTATCTCGCACTTGTCTGGCGTCGTCTGAGGCGCTCGTTCACCGGTATGGTCGGACTGGTGCTGGTGGTCCTGCTGATCCTCATTGCCATCTTCGCGGATTTCTTCGCGCCGATGAATCCGCTCGAGACCCATGGCAGCTTCTCGCCGCCGCAGGTGGTGCGCTTCAGCGACAAGGACGGCAATGTAAGCCTTTTGCCACGCGTCTATGCCATCGCCGAGACCGAAGAGCTCGATCCGATCACTTTCCAGCCCATCGTCGGGCCGGACTATGATAATCCCGTCTATCTCGGCTTTTTCGTCAAAAGTGCGGAATACAGGCTTTTGGGTCTCATCCCGATGAGCCGGCATTTCTTCGGCTCGACGGACGGCCAGCCGGTGCATTTTCTCGGCACTGACAAGTTCGGACGCGACGTGCTGTCGCGCGCCATCTATGGCTCGCGCATCTCGCTTGCCATTGCCTTGAGCGTCGTTGCCATCGTCACCGTCATCGGCACCAGCGTGGGGCTGATATCAGGCTATTTCGGCGGGCCGCTGGATGCCTGGGTGCAGCGCTTCGTCGAAGTGGTGCTCGCTTTCCCGCAATTGCCGCTTTACCTCGCACTGACCTCGCTCATTCCGGTAACCGCACCCACTACCGTTTTCCTCGTCTTCGTCGTCGGCGTCATGTCGGCGCTCGGCTGGGCGCAGATGTCGCGAGAGGTGCGCGGCAAGACACTGGCGCTGGCACGCATCGATTATGTGCGGGCGGCGATCGCCGTCGGGGCCACGGACCGGCGCATCATCTTCCAGCACATCCTGCCGAATGTGATGAGCCATGTGATCGTCGCCGTCACCCTGCACATTCCGAGCGTCGTGCTGCTCGAATCCTTTCTCGGTTTCCTCGGCTTCGCGGTCAAGCCGCCGCTGATTTCCTGGGGGCTGATGCTGCAGGATACGGCGACCTATTCCGTCATCGGTTCCTATCCCTGGATTCTCGCACCTGTTGGTTTCGTGCTGGTCACGGTCTTCGCCTTCAACGCGTTGGGCGATGGCCTGCGCGATGCCGTCGATCCCTATTGAGAGGAGCGTAACATGGTTGCTGCTGCACAAAATAACACTTACGCGCCCGCCATCCGCTTCGATGCCGATGACCGAAACGACGACGCCATCATCGATGCGCGCAACATCGCCGTGACCTTCAGGGTGGAGCACGGCACGGTGGAAGCGGTGAAGGACATCTCCTTCCAGCTTTACCGGGGCGAGACGATTGCCATCGTTGGCGAATCCGGTTCGGGAAAATCCGTCACGGCCCGCACCATCATGGGGCTTTTGACGAAGCGGGCTTCCGTTTCGAAATCCGCGACCGTGCGTTTCAACGGCGACGACATTCTGAAGTTTTCGAGCCGCCAGCGGCGGGCGCTGCGCGGCAACCGCATCTCGATGATCTTTCAGGAGCCGATGAGTTCGTTGAATCCGATCTATACAATCGGCAGCCAGATCGTCGAGGCAATCCGTGTTCATTCGAAGCTCAGCCGGAAAGAGGCCGAGGCGAGGGCGCTCGATCTTCTGCGGCAGGTGCAGATACCGGAGCCGGAAGCGCGGCTGAAGCAATATCCGCATCAGCTTTCCGGCGGCCAGCGGCAGCGTGTGATGATCGCCATGGCGCTCTCCAACGATCCGGATGTGCTGATTGCCGACGAACCTACCACCGCGCTCGATGTGACGGTACAGGCGCAGATCCTCAACCTCATCCGCGATCTTCAGAAGAAGCGCGGCATGGCCGTGGTTCTCATCACCCATGACCTGACGATCGTGAAGCAGTTTTCCGATTACGTTTACGTCATGCAGCATGGCGAGATGCGCGAACACAACACCACGGAAAAGCTCTTCGAAGCGCCGCAGCACCCCTATACGAAAAAGCTGCTTGCTTCCGAACCGCATGGCACGGCAAAGCCGCTGCCGGAAAATTCCGGCGTTCTGCTGACGGCGAATGGCGTGCGTGTCTCTTTCATGATGCGTTACGGCGGCCTGTTCAAACCGGAGCTGAAGGAACTCATCGCCGTCGACAGTCTGGGCCTCACCCTCAATCGTCACGAGACGCTTGGGCTTGTCGGTGAATCCGGTTCCGGCAAGACGACGTTCGGCCAATCCCTGCTGCGGCTGAACGAGCCGGTGGCCGGGGAGGTGATCTTCGACGGGGAGAGGGTCGATGGCCGCTCCCGCGCGCAGATGCGGCCCCTGCGTTCACGTATGCAGATCGTCTTTCAGGATCCTTTCGCCTCGCTCAATCCACGCATGACCATCGGCCAGATCATCGAGGAAGGGCTTGTCATCAACGGCCTTGGCCGGACCAGGGCCGAGAGGCTGGACCGGGTGCGCGACGCGCTGGAGGCGGCCGGCATGCCCGGCAATATCCTCTCGCGTTTCCCGCACGAGTTTTCCGGCGGCCAGCGCCAGCGCATCGCCATTGCCCGCGCCGTGGCGCTGGAGCCGGAATTCATCCTGCTCGATGAGCCGACCTCGGCGCTCGACCTTTCCGTGCAGGCGCAGATCATCGATCTCCTGCGCAAGCTGCAGGACGAGCGGGGCCTGAGTTACCTGTTCATCTCGCACGACCTGAAAGTGGTCCGCGCGCTCTGCCACCGCGTCATCGTCATGCAGCGCGGCAGGATCGTCGAGCAGGGGGCCGTCGAGGACGTGCTGACCAATCCGAAAACCGAATATACCCAGCGGCTCGTCCGGGCCGCCTTCGAAATCGCTTGAATGCCAAATGCCGGAGGTAGAAATGGCAAGAGATCCCAAGATCACATTTATCGGCGCAGGTTCCACCGTGTTCATGAAGAACATCATCGGCGACGTGCTGCAGCGTCCGGCCCTTTCGGGCGCCACCATCGCACTGATGGACATCAACCGTGAAAGGCTGGAAGAAAGCGCCATCGTCGTCAACAAGCTGATTTCGACATTGGGGGCGAAGGCGAAGGCCGAGACCTATACGGACCAGAAAAAGGCCCTTGCCGGTGCGGATTTCGTCGTCGTGGCCTTCCAGATCGGCGGCTATGAGCCCTGCACGGTCACCGATTTCGAGGTGCCGCGCAAATATGGCCTGCGCCAGACCATTGCCGATACGCTCGGCGTCGGCGGCATCATGCGCGGCCTCCGCACCGTGCCGCATCTGTGGAAGATCTGCGAGGACATGCTGGCCGTCTGCCCCAACGCCATCATGCTGCAATATGTGAACCCCATGGCAATCAACACCTGGGCGATTGCCGAGAAATATCCGACGATCCGGCAGGTCGGCCTTTGCCATTCGGTTCAGGGAACGGCCATGGAGCTCGCCCACGATCTCGATATTCCCTATGAGGAAATCCGCTATCGTTCGGCCGGTATCAACCACATGGCGTTCTTCCTGGAGTTCGAGCACCGCCAGCCGGATGGCAGCTACAGGAACCTCTATCCCGACCTCGTGCGCGCCTATCGCGAAGGCCGGGCGCCAAAACCCGGCTGGAACCCGCGTTGCCCCAATAAGGTGCGTTACGAGATGTTGACGCGGCTCGGTTATTTCGTCACCGAAAGTTCCGAACATTTCGCCGAATATACGCCCTATTTCATCAAGGAAGGGCGCGAGGATTTGATCGAGAAATTCGGCATCCCGCTCGATGAATATCCCAAGCGCTGCATCGAGCAGATCGAGCGCTGGAAGGGGCAGGCGGCAGCCTATCGTTCGGCCGAGAAGATCGAGGTCAAACAGTCAAAGGAATACGCCTCTTCGATCATCAACTCGGTCTGGACCGGCGAACCCTCGGTGATTTACGGCAACCAGCGCAACAATGGCTGCATCACCTCGTTGCCATCCGATTGCGCGGCGGAAGTGCCCTGCCTGGTCGACCACAACGGCGTGCAGCCCACCTTCATCGGTGACTTGCCGCCGCAGCTGACCGCGCTGATGCGCACCAATATCAACGTTCAGGAACTGACGGTGCGGGCGCTGATGACCGAAAACCGCGAGCATATCTTCCATGCGGCGATGATGGACCCGCATACGGCAGCGGAACTCGACCTCGACCAGATCTGGTCGCTGGTGGATGATCTCCTCGTCGCACACCGCGACTGGTTGCCGGAGTGGACGCAGGCGGAGGTGAAGCGGGCGCGGGCGGTGTAAGGTCGGGCTCCGCCTTCGCGCAGTAGACTGAAAGCTACTGCGCAAACACACCTCTCTTCGGACTTCTCGCAGAGGCCCTAAACACCCTCCGTCGTCATCCTCGGGCTTGACCCGGGGATCCATCGTCGCGCTGGATCGTGGATCCTCGGGTCAAGCCCGAGGATGATGGCGAGTGTGGTGTTAGCAACCTCTGGGCAGTCGCGACGACAGCGGCAAAACGTTCGACGAGCGGAATTGCATCCTCCCGGCTTCCTGCGCGAAACATCCTTGGTTCATTTGACTTGTGTCAAGGCCTCGAAACACCTCGACGCCTAAACAGCCCGTGACTCGGCCCATTCCCTCAAACAGAAGAAATGCCGAGTACAAATTCTAAACGCGATGGTGGCTGGCTTCTTCGGTTTTTACGTATTACGGTTGAAACCTGAAGGGTTCATGGGGAAGACGGATGTCTAAAAAAGGCTTGCTCATTGGTCTGGTGGTTCTGGCTGTTGCCGTTGCCGCCTATTTTTTCTGGTCGAAGCTGACGGGGGAGGGACTTCCCGCCGGGTTCGTGGCCAGTAACGGCCGGATCGAGGCGGTGGAGATCGATATTTCCACGAAAACAGCGGGCCGCCTTCAGGATATCATGGTGCGCGAAGGGGATTTCGTGAAGGCCGGGCAGGTGCTGGCGCAGATGGACACGGCCCAGCTGGAAGCCAAGAAGCGCCAGGCGGAAGCACAGCTTCGCCGCGCAAAAATAGCGATCGATACCGCAAACAGCCTCGTTGCCCAGCGGGAGGCGGAAAAAACATCGGCTCTGGCCGTGGTGGAACAGCGCAAGGCGCAGCTCGATTCCGCCTCCAAGACCAATGCACGTTCGAAACAGCTGCTGACCGGCAACGCGGTGTCGCAGCAGATCGTCGACGACAGCGAAGCCGCCGAGCTATCCGCCCGCGCCACGCTTGCCTCGGCTGAGGCCTCGCTTGCCGCTTCCGATGCCGCCATCAACGCCGCCAAGGCGCAGATCGTCGACGCAGAAGCGGCGGTTGATGCAGCCCAGGCCGATATTGAGAGCATCGAGACTGACATCACCGATGCGACGCTGAAATCGCCGCGCGACGGCCGCGTGCAATATCGCATTGCCCAGCCCGGAGAGGTGCTTTCCGCCGGCGGCCGCGTTCTCAATCTCGTCGATCTCGGCGACGTCTACATGACGTTCTTCCTGCCGACGGCTGAGGCCGGCCGCACATCGATGGGCTCCGATGTGCGCCTGATACTGGATGCCGCACCACAATATACCATTCCGGCCAAGGTTTCCTTCGTCGCCGATGTCGCGCAATTCACCCCGAAAACGGTCGAGACCGAGGAAGAACGCCAGAAGCTGACCTTCCGGGTGCGGGCGCAGATCCCGCAGGAACTGCTGCAGAAATATATCCAATATGTCAAAACCGGGCTGCCCGGCATGGCCTATGTCCGGCTTGATCCGCAGGCCGCCTGGCCGGAAAACCTCGAACGCAATCTCGTCAAGTGATGGTGGCCGCCATGGTCGCGCCTCCCGCAACGAATGACAAGGATGCCCCGGTCGCGCGATTGACCGATGTGCGGCTGACCTTCGGCAGCACCATTGCGCTGTCCGATATTTCGGTAGAGATTCCCGCCGGGCGGATGATCGGGCTTATCGGGCCTGACGGTGTCGGCAAATCCAGCCTTCTGTCGCTCATCTCCGGCGCGCGCGCCATCCAGAAGGGCAAGGTGGAGGTTCTGGGCGGCGACATGTCCGATCCGCGCCACCGCGAGGATACCTGCCCGCGTATCGCCTACATGCCGCAGGGCCTTGGCAAGAACCTTTATCCCACCCTGTCCGTGTTCGAGAATATCGACTTTTTCGGGCGGCTGTTCGGGCAGGGCGGCAGGGAGCGGCAGGCGCGCATTGCCGAGCTGCTGAAAAGTACCGGCCTCGAGCCCTTCGCCGATCGTCCGGCAATGAAGCTTTCGGGCGGCATGAAGCAGAAGCTCGGGCTCTGCTGCGCGCTGATCCACGACCCGGACCTGCTCATTCTCGATGAGCCGACCACGGGTGTCGATCCGCTGTCGCGCCGGCAGTTCTGGGAACTGATCGATTCGATCCGGGCCGGGCGTTCGGGCATGAGCGTCATCGTCGCCACCGCCTATATGGAGGAAGCCGCCGGTTTCGACTGGCTGGTTGCCATGGATGGCGGAAAAATTCTGGCAACGGGATCGCCAGCCGAACTTCTGGAGCGCACCTCGGCTGCCAATCTCGATGCGGCCTTCATCGCGCTTCTTCCGGAAGAAAAGCGCAAGGGTTACCACGAGGTGCATATCGCGCCGCGCAAGGCGCGCGATGATGGTGACTATGCCATCGAGGCCTCGCATCTGAGCATGCGCTTCGGTGACTTTACCGCCGTCGACAATGTCAGCTTCAAGATTCCGCGCGGCGAGATTTTCGGCTTTCTCGGCTCGAACGGCTGCGGAAAATCCACGACCATGAAGATGCTGACCGGGCTTCTGGCCGCGAGCGAAGGCGAGGCGAAGCTCTTCGGGCACAAGGTGGATGCCAGCGACATGGCGATCCGCCACCGCGTCGGCTACATGAGCCAGGCCTTTTCGCTTTATTCCGAACTGACGGTGCGGCAGAACCTCGATCTTCACGCCCGCCTGTTCAAGCTGCCGGAAGAGAAAATTCAGCCGCGCATCGCCGAGATGGCGCGGCGTTTCGATCTCGGCGCTGTCATGGAAACGCTGCCTGATGACCTGCCGCTCGGCATCCGGCAAAGACTGTCGCTGGCGGTGGCGATGATCCATTCGCCTGACATTCTCATCCTCGACGAGCCGACGTCCGGTGTCGACCCGGTGGCGCGCGACGGCTTCTGGCAAATCCTTGCCGATCTCTCCCGCAACGATAATGTCACCATCTTCATCTCCACCCATTTTATGAACGAGGCGGAGCGCTGCGACCGGATTTCGCTGATGCATGCCGGCAAGGTGTTGATCAGCGATACGCCTGACGCGATTACCAAGAGCCGGAATGCGGCAACGCTGGAGGAGGCTTTCGTCGCATATCTGGAGGATGCTTCGGGTGTGAAAAAGGCGGAGCCTGCGGCAGCGCCCGCCGCGACAGCGGATGTGCCGGCGACGCAACATGCCGGTCCCACCCGCAAGAGGTTTTTCGATTTCAGGCGCATGTTCAGCTATACCCGCCGCGAGGCGCTGGAACTGCAGCGGGATCCCATTCGCGGCACGCTGGCGGTGCTTGGCAGCGTCATTCTGATGTTCGTGATCGGATACGGCATCAATCTGGATGTCGAGGACCTGACCTTCGCGGTGCTGGACCGCGACGATTCCACCATCAGCCGCGATTATGTGCTGGATATAGCCGGTTCCCGTTATTTCATCGAAAAGGAACCGATCCGCGACTATGCCGATATGGACCGGCGGATGCGTGACGGGGAACTGAGCCTTGCCATCGAAATTCCCCCCGGTTTCGGCCGCGACGTGTTGCGCGGCAAGACGGTGGAGGTGGGCGCCTGGATCGACGGCGCCATGCCGCAGCGGGCCGAGACGGTGCGCGGTTACGTGCAGGGCATGCACCAGACATGGCTTGCGAGGAAGGCGAGCGAAATCTACGGCAGTGCGGCGACGCAGAACAGCTTCAGCATCGAAACGCGCTATCGATACAACCCCGATGTCAAAAGCCTTGTCGCCATGGTGCCGGCGGTCATTCCGCTGCTGCTCATGCTTATTCCCGCCATGCTGGCGGCGCTCAGCGTCGTCCGGGAGAAAGAGCTCGGCTCCATTGTCAATCTTTACGTAACGCCAACCACCCGGCTGGAATTCCTTATCGGCAAGCAGCTGCCTTATGTCGCCCTCGGCATGCTCAATTTCCTGCTTCTGACGGCATTCGCCATCTTCATCTTCCGGGTGCCGTTTACGGGAAGTTATCTTGCTTACGCAACGGGAGCCTTGCTCTTCGTCATCATCGCCACCTCGATCGGCCTCGTCATGTCGTCCTTCATGAAGAGCCAGATCGCCGCGATCTTCGGCACGGCCCTGTTGACGCTCATTCCGGCGACGCAATATTCGGGCATGATCGATCCCGTCTCGTCACTGCAGGGTGCGGGCGCTTTCATCGGTAATATCTACCCCGCCACTTATTTCATGACGATTTCGCGCGGGACCTTTTCGAAGGGGCTGGATTTCGCCGGCCTTTCCGGCTCTTTCCTGCCGCTCATCATCGCCATTCCGCTGTTGCTCATCGCCGGCGCCGCTCTCTTGAGGAAACAGGCGTCATGAGGTTGTTTTCGTCCAACATCTTCCAGCTGGGCATCAAGGAACTGCGTGGGCTTGCGCGTGACGGCATGCTGCTGCTGCTGATCGTCTACGCCTTCACGCTGCAGATCTATACCGGCTCCAGCGCGCTGCCGGAGACGCTGAACAATGCCGCCATCGCGATTGTCGATGAGGATCAGTCGCCGCTGTCGGGCCGCATCAGCACGGCGTTTTATCCGCCTTATTTTGCGCCGCCGAAGCAGATTTCGATTGCTGAAATGGACAAGCGCATGGATGCGGGGCTCGATACTTTCGCGCTCAATATTCCGCCGGATTTCCAGCGCCGCCTGATGGCCGGGCAGCAGCCGGCCATTCAACTCAACATCGACGCCACCCGCATGAGTCAGGCTTTCAGCGGCGGCGGATATGTCCAGACCATCGTGACCAGCGAAATCCAGGAATATATGAACCGCTATCGTGGTGCGACCTCGGTGCCGGTGGACCTGACGCTGCGCTCCCGTTTCAACCCGGAACTGGACAAGTCGTGGTTCGGATCGATCAACAACATCATCACCGCCATCACCATGCTGTCCATCGTGCTGACGGGGGCGGCGCTCATTCGCGAGCGGGAGCATGGCACGGTCGAACATCTGCTGGTCATGCCGGTGACGCCGCTGGAAATCATGCTGAGCAAGGTCTGGTCCATGGGCCTCGTGGTGCTGGTGGCCTCGGCATTTTCGCTGTTCGGCGTCGTCAGGGGGCTGCTCGCCATTCCGATCGAAGGCTCGCTCTCGCTTTTCCTGCTTGGGACCGCCCTGCAACTCTTTGCCATGACCTCGATGGGCATATTTCTGGCGACGGTCGCCGGTTCCATGCCGCAGTTCGGCATGCTGCTGATCCTGTTTCTATTGCCGCTGCAGGTGCTCTCCGGCGCCATGACGCCGCGTGAGAGCATGCCTGACATCATCCAGTATCTCATGCTTCTCGCACCCAACACCCATTTTGTCATTCTGGCCCAATCGGTGCTTTTCCGCGGGGCGGGGCTGGATGTCGTCTGGCCGCAATTGCTGGCCCTTTTGGCCATCGGCAGCGCGCTTTTCGTTTTTGCGCTTCGCCGTTTCAGGCGGTTCCTGCGCTGAACCCGGGAAAAATGCCTGTTTTCCGGCCAATTCGACCGTGTTGAATTTATTGTGTTCGGTAACGGTATGTTCGCCTTCGGGGAATATGCCTATGAGGACGGCTGGGTAAAGCAGGCTTTGTTCAGGAGTAGCAGAATGAATATTGCAGCACGTCTGTCGCTGGCGGCCATGATAGCACTGGCCGCGACATCATCTTTCGCGTCGGAGGATATGACTTCGGAGACGAGCGAAGCGATATTCGGCTTTGCCGGTGCTATGACGAAGGAAGACATGCTGAAAAGCGCGGCTCTCATTCCGGTGGAATATGAGAGGAACGCCATTATTGGTGGCGGTTACCAGTTTTATCCCTACAGCATCGGCAATGTGAAACTGGGCGGCGAAATCGGCATTGCCGCCAGATTTGGCAAGGGGTTCACCGGTGAGGTCTGGGCGGGGCCGGTTGCGCGCTACGAGCAGATCAAGCTCGGAGAACGGCTGTTCGTCACGCCAAGCTTCACGGCAGGCCTGAGCCTCGTGAACGATGCGCAGCGAGGCCGTGAGCGCGAACAGGAAATCAAGGATGATGGCAACGCCAATGTCCTGTTTTATCTGGGGCCTGAGATCAACGTTTCCTTCAGCGAGGATTCCTCGACGGAATTCTTCTGGCGTCTTCACCACCGTTCCGGTGGCGGTAGGACGCTGGGCAATATGAAGGGCGCGACAAACGCCAACGTCTTTGGCGTCCGCTACAAATTCTGAGGCGGCAGGGGCGGTCAAGTGCCCGGCGAACCGTCTGAATTTCAGTCACGTTTCTATTCTTCCGCAAACCGCCATGGGGAACCCTTGCGTCTGGCGCATGGGTGGATTGCCTTATTCTGCCTGTTCATTGGGCATGAGAAAGCGCATATAGAGCGCATCAAAGGACGCCGGAACGAAAACGTTGCTGACGTCACCTTAAACCTCAGAAAGGGTCATGTCATGAACGTAGCACGCAGCTTCAACAATTGGCGCAAATATCGTCAGACGATCAACGAACTGGGCCGCATGAGCACCCGTGAACTGCACGATCTCGGTATCGATCGCAGCCAGATCACCAGCGTTGCCCGCGCCGCAATCGGCAAATAATCAAGACGGTACAGCCGCTTCTGAATGTCCAAACGCCCGCTTCGCGGGCGTTTTTGTTTTTTGGAAGCCTCTCCTCCGTCATCCTCGGGCTTGACCCGAGGATCCATTGCTTTCAACGGGGTATGGATCCTCGGGTCAAGCCCGAGGATGACGTTGAGTGTATGCAAAGCGGTGTCATTCCCCAGGCGTCGCTCTATGGGCGTTTTTGTTTTTGGTGATGTCGAAAGCTCCTGCCGGTCATATTCGTCGTGGAGATTGACTCCAGATACTCCACGTCATTCTCAGCCTTGTGCCGAGAATCTATCCTCATCGCGTAAAATCAATCGGTTGCAGATGCTCGGGGCGGACCCCTGGAAGAAGGGCGTGAACCAATCACTGGGCATTTTGGATAATGAATAGCGCTATGCGATTTATGCATGTCTGTGCTGCAAGCTTGTGCCTGTCAAATGCGCAGAAAAATGCTATCTTCCGATCATCGAAACGGATGTACCTCCTCCCACATCCTTTCGATAATGCGGGTGATCCTACTCCTCGTCCCAAAGGATTGCCCCGGGGACAGCGGTTTTCCTCCTCCCATATCGCTGTTCATCTTTTCAAAAAGCCTGCCGCACCTCCTCCCGCGGCAGGCTTTTTTGTTTTCGGACCCTTCTCTTCGTCTCCCGGAAATATCTCAGTCGAAAGCCATCATGCCGATGGGCGTTACGGCATGGGTGCCGGCGCGCCTGGCAAGGGCGTAAACGAGGCACTGTTCCACGGCGTCCTGTGGCACGGGCTTGGCGATCACACCGGCGCCGATGCCGAGATTGACGACGACTTCGGGGTTTGCCGTCATGAAGATAACCACCACACCATGGTCTTCCGAAAGTCGCCGCCCGATTTCGGGTCCGGTTGGGCCGTCGGCGAGATTGACGTCGACAAAGGCGATATCGGCGCGGCTGCCGAGCGCCACGGCCTGTTCCAGCCGGTTGGCGATGCCGATGACGCTGGCCTCTTCTTCCGCCTGCAAAATGGAATCCTCGATATCCATGGCGATGAGGAACTCGTCTTCCACGATCAGCACACGCGGCTGTTCCGTGCGGAAACCCGGTTCGCTTTGCAAGACGTCTGCCAACATATGCCTGCCTCCATTCCATGCGCCTCAGCGCGGTCGGCAAGCAAACACCTGTCGGCGTAACTCGTTCCAAAGTGAGATAAACATAGTGAATGGAGTGTAAACGGCGTGCCTTTTCGGCTATCACCTCTAGGAAGCGAAGCAGTTGATTCGGTTCGGTTTTCATCCGGGGAAGGGGTCGGAGAACGTCGCCGTGGAGCATCTCTCGCCCCCTGGAACGCCGGTCTTTCGCCATTATGGGGCGATAGGCCGGCATGAAAATTCAAAGCGTTACAGCCTCTTTCCCTGTCGGGGATGAAGCGTTGGAGCCTTGCCGATCATTCGCGTGCCGCGGTTAAAAAACGGCGCCGGACCCTATGAGTTTAGAAAGAGAATAACACGATGACCCAGTCTCCGCGCGCCACCATTGCCCGCAACACGCCCAATATCGCCGTCGTCGGCGTCGGTGGCGGTGGCGGCAACGCGATCAACAACATGATTGCCGAGGGCATAGGCGGCGTGGATTTCATTGCCGCCAATACGGATGCGCAGGCGCTGAAGAAGACCAATGCGCCGCGGCTCGTGCAGCTCAGCTCCGAGCTGACCGGCGGGCTTGGAGCGGGCGCCGATCCGGAGGTGGGCCGGCAGGCGGCGATCGATTCCCTCGACGAGATCATGGATCACCTGAGCGGTTATGACATGTGCTTCATCACCGCCGGCATGGGCGGCGGCACCGGCACGGGCGCTGCCCCGGTGATTGCGGAAGCCTGCCGGGCGAAGAACATCCTCACCGTCGGTGTCGTCACGCTGCCTTTCAGCTTCGAGGGCGCACGCCGTATGCGGGCTGCCGAATATGGTTTCGCCAACCTGCTCAACACGGCCGACACCGTCATCGTCATTCCCAACCAGAACCTGCTGCGCATTGCCGATGCCGGCACCACCTTCGAAAATGCGTTGAAGACGGCCGACAAGGTCCTGTCGCTTGGCGTGCGCTGCATCACCGATCTCATCCTGCGCGAAGGCCTCGTCAATCTCGATTTCGCCGATGTGCGCTATGTCATGAAGAATGGCGGCCGGGCGCTGATGGGCACGGCGCAGGCCAAGGGTGAAAAACGAGCCTCGGAAGCGGCGGCGGCGGCCATCGCCAACCCGCTGCTCGGCGAGCCGTCGTTGAAAGAAGCGCGGGGCGCGCTGGTCTCCATTTCCGGCGGCAACGATCTGACGCTTTACGAGATCGACGAAGCGATGACGCTGGTGCGTGAGGCGGTCAGTGAGGAGACGGACGTGGTGATGGGCGCTTCCTTCGATCCGACGCTGGACGGCGCTTTCAAGATTTCCGTCGTGGCCACCGGCCTGCGCAACTGAGGGCGTACGACGGCGAGGCGGGGCTATTGGGTCAGCATGACGGTGCAGCTCGTTTCTTCTCCCCGCCGGGGAGAAGGTGGCCCGAAGGGTCGGATGAGGGGGCAAGCTCTCGGTTTATCTCTACCGA
>NZ_JAOCCY010000016.1:0-93268 GCF_029840625.1 Agrobacterium sp. GD03872 | reverse complement strand
TTTAAAGTTGAATTAAAAAAAGACCAATAAAAATACGTGCTAATGAAGGCAAGTAGACCATGGGACATATTGCGCTGCAACCGTAAAATTATCGGCCTGACAGGAAGCCAACCCCTGTCGGCGCTGTTGGTTCCACCCCCCTTCGTGGCAAAGACGGGCGGCAGCGATGATTCGCGAGCCATAAAGTGTCAGAAATTACAACGCAAATTTGAGATTGCTTATTCGTAGTCCTCACGTATTTCGTAGCAATGGTCTGGTCATTAGTGATTCGGTCTCCTTTTAACCTGGGCGGCGTTGGGGCAATAAAGGGGCGCAAGGCAGTGAGATTTTCTGCCTATACTTCATTGCTGTTCTCCATTGCGGTTCTTTCGGGCTGCAATACTCCCGCGGGCGTTCGGTCGTTCGGGGGCGCTCAGATGGTGTCGCCTTCCGAGGCGCTGGTTTTTCCACCGCCCGGCGGCCCCGAAATCGTCACCGTCGTCAATCGCACCTATTCCAACGCAGTGGCGCAGCAGGTCATTTTGCGCTCCGAGGCCGCTACGCCCGGGCAGAATTATATCAAGGCGGAGTTTTTCGGTCCGCAGCAGGCGGGCGATACCGGTCGTGACGCTCTGGCCTTCACCGGTTTCAGGGCATCCTCGGTGGCCCGGGAAATCCGCGCCGAGTTTCCCGGTGAAAGCATCGCCATGTCGCCGAATTACCTGCAGAACGGTTATGGCGCGTTCTCCTATGCTGCCGGCAGCGGTCGTGGTGACGATACCTGCCTTTATGGCTGGCAGGACATACGCTCGCCGGAAAGCATGCGGCAGGATTTCCGCAATCTCGGGCGCATCAAGGTGCGGCTGCGCCTTTGCCAGTCGGGCGCCAGCGTAGAGCGGCTGCTGGCGGTCATGTATAATTACACGATCACCGGCACCTATGCCTCGCCCAGCTGGAACCCTTACGGCACGCCGCAGGCGGTGGATAAAAATCTCGGACGGCCCGGCCATCCGGTCTATCCCATCAATGCGGATGCGGTGCCGATGCGGCCCGGCGGTGAGGTGACCGCGAGCGTGCCGCCGAGATCCGCCCGTCGCGTTGTGGCCGCAACGCCCCAACAGCCGGAACCACAGCCGCTGCCACCCGTTGCTGCGGTCAGTATTCCGTCGCCCGCGTCGGTTGGAGCGCCTGCAAGCTCCGCCGTGGCGGGCAGGCGCGCAGATGGCGTGCCGGCGGAAAACGGCCGGCAATCAACACAGGTGCCGCAGGTCGTCATTCCGTCGCCTGCATGCCTGTCCGGTTCGGGAGCGGTGCAAGGATGCAGGTGATTGCAGGAGCCAGCGGGGCAGCATGCGGTAAGGCGCAGATCGCAAAAATTCCGGGCCGAAATTCCGGGTGGAGAAGACAACGGAAAGTTTCTGGATGAGCAAGGCCATCACAATCATTGTCTGGTTGCTTGTGTCGCTCTGCGTTCTGGCCATCGTCACGATGCCGGTCAGCCTGCAGACGCATCTGGTCGCCACGGCGATTTCGCTTATCCTCCTGGCGACGATCAAAGGCTTCAACGGGCAGGGCGCCTGGCGGCTGGTGGCGCTCGGTTTCGGCACGGCCATCGTGCTGCGTTACGTCTACTGGCGCACCACCAGCACACTGCCGCCGGTCAATCAGCTCGAAAACTTCATTCCCGGCTTTCTGCTTTACCTGGCGGAGATGTATAGTGTCGTGATGCTGGCGCTCAGCCTCGTCATCGTGTCGATGCCGCTGCCGTCGCGCAAGACGAGGCCCGGGTCGGCCGATTACCGGCCGACGGTCGATGTCTTCGTGCCGAGCTATAACGAGGACGCGGAGCTTCTCGCCAATACGCTGGCAGCGGCCAAGAACATGGATTATCCGGCCGACCGGTTCACCGTCTGGCTGCTGGACGACGGCGGTTCGGTGCAGAAGCGTAACGCCAGCAATATCGTCGAGGCGCAGGCGGCGCAGCGCCGCCACGAGGAGCTGAAGAAGCTCTGCGAGGACCTCGACGTGCGTTATCTGACGCGCGAGCGCAACGTCCACGCCAAGGCCGGAAACCTCAATAACGGGCTTGCCCATTCGACCGGTGAGCTCGTGACCGTGTTCGACGCCGACCATGCGCCGGCCCGCGACTTTCTTCTGGAAACGGTTGGCTATTTCGAAGAGGATCCGCGGCTCTTTCTTGTGCAGACACCGCATTTCTTCGTCAATCCCGATCCCATCGAGCGCAACCTGCGCACCTTTGAGACGATGCCGAGCGAAAACGAGATGTTTTACGGCATCATCCAGCGCGGTCTCGACAAGTGGAACGGCGCTTTCTTCTGCGGTTCGGCCGCCGTGCTGCGGCGTGAGGCGCTCCAGGATACCGAAGGTTTCAGCGGCGTCAGCATCACCGAGGATTGCGAAACGGCGCTGGCGCTGCATTCGCGCGGCTGGAACAGCATCTATGTCGACAAGCCGCTGATCGCCGGGCTGCAACCCGCCACCTTCACAAGCTTCATCGGTCAGCGCAGCCGCTGGGCGCAGGGCATGATGCAGATCCTGATTTTCCGCCAGCCGCTGTTCCGGCGTGGCCTCTCGTTTACGCAGCGTCTCTGCTACATGTCGTCGACGCTGTTCTGGCTGTTCCCGTTCCCGCGCACCATCTTCCTGTTCGCGCCGCTGTTTTACCTGTTCTTCGACCTGCAGATATTCGTGGCCTCGGGCGGCGAGTTTTTGGCCTATACGGCGGCCTATATGCTCGTGAACCTGATGATGCAGAACTATCTCTATGGCAGCTTCCGCTGGCCGTGGATTTCGGAACTTTACGAATATGTGCAGACGGTTCACCTGCTGCCCGCCGTCGTTTCGGTGATCTTCAACCCCGGCAAGCCCACCTTTAAGGTGACTGCGAAAGATGAATCCATCGCCGAGGCGCGGCTTTCGGAAATCAGCCGGCCGTTCTTCGTCATTTTCGCGCTGCTGCTGGTGGCGATGGCCTTTGCCGCGTGGCGCATCTACAGCGAACCTTACAAGGCGGATGTCACGCTCGTGGTCGGCGGCTGGAACCTGCTCAACCTCATCTTCGCGGGCTGTGCGCTCGGTGTCGTTTCCGAGCGCGGCGACAAGTCTGCGTCACGGCGCATCACCGTCAAGCGGCGTTGCGAGGTCAAGCTTGAGGGCAGCGATGACTGGATGCCGGCGTCCATCGACAACGTGTCGGTGCACGGGCTGCTGATCAATCTCTTCGACAGCGCGACAAACATCGAAAAAGGCGGCACGGCCATCGTGAAGGTCAAGCCGCATAGCGAGGGCGTACCGGAAACCATGCCCGTCAATGTCGTGCGGACGGTGAAGGGCGAGGGCTTCGTCTCGATCGGCTGCACCTTCGCGCCGCAACGCGCCGTCGATCATCGCCTGATCGCGGATCTGATCTTCGCCAATTCGGAACAGTGGAGCGAATTCCAGCGGGTGCGCCGCAGGAACCCCGGCCTTATCCGCGGCACGGCCATCTTCCTGGCCATATCGCTCTTCCAGACACAGCGCGGCCTTTATTATCTGGTCCGGGCGCTTCGGCCTGCTCCCAAAGACGCCAAAACTGTCGGAGCCGTAAAATGAGCGGCCGCAAACCCATCCGGGGTCCCCTGGCAGCGTTGATACTGGGAGGCGTTGCGACCGGCGCGATGGCCCAGTCCTCCCCCTTTGACATGTCGCCGGAAAGGCCCGCCCAGACCGCGCCGGCGCCCCTGCCGCCACCCACCACTCCACCTGCCGCGCCGCGCCAGCAACCGCCTGCCCAGATGCAGGACCAACCGCCGCCTCAACCGTCGGTACCGCCGCCTTTTGCGGTTCAGCCCCCGCCTCAGCGCCCTGCGGTCCCGTTGCCGCCGGTTTCGGTTCCTCCGCGCCAGGAGGGTGCAAGGCCTGTTCCAGCGCAGGTCTCGCGGCTCAACGCCGATAGCCGCCGCCGATATATACTGCCTTATGAAAAGCTCAGCCTTTCCGGCGAAATGGATCGGCGGCAATGGAGCATCTATCTGACGCCGGAACAGGTGAATGCCGCCGTTTCGCTCAATATCGGCTACCAGAACGCCGTGGTGGTTGCGCCGGAAAGCTCGAATTTTCAGGTCAGCCTGAATAATGTCGCGCTGGACGCGGCGCGTATCGAAGCGCCTGACAGTGAGGGCAATGTCTCTCTCAAGATTCCACCTGGTATCCTGCAGGTCGGTTCAAATGTCGTGCGACTGGGCGTGCAGCAGCGCCACAGAACCGATTGCACGATCCAGTCCACCTATGATCTGTGGACCGATATTGACCCTGCCAATACCTATATCGGCTTTAATGCCGATGTCGCCGGAAGCTTCGCCAATATCGACGATATTCAGGCGACGGGGCCGGACGGCAAGGCGATGACGTCGATCGAGATCGTCGCGCCGGCGCTTGGCAATCCGGCATTTGCGGATTCCCTGCTGCGCCTTTCACAGGCGCTGGCGCTCAGAACCCAGATGCCGAACCAGACGATCCGTTTCGTGGCCGCTCCTTCAAGTGAGCGCAAGGCAGGCACGCTGACTGTCCTCGTCGGCACCGCCCGCGAGATTGCCGGCATGGCCGGAACGCTGCCGCCCGAGGCATCGGCCGGCGCCTTTGCCGGCTTTGGCGTCGCCGCGCCGGGCGGCCTTTCACCGCTTTTTGTCAGCGGCCCCACCCCGCAGGCGGTACAGGCGGCAATAGAGACGCTGTTTTCTTCGATATCGCGAACACCCGGCGCCCTGCGAACGAATTTTTCGACCCGCAGCTGGCAATCGCCGGACGTGCCGCTTGTCATGTCGGACCGCCGTATCGCGCTTTCCGAACTCGGCCTCGAAAGCACCGAATTTAGCGGCCGGCGTTTCCGCAACGAATTTTATGTCGGCATGCCCGCCGATTTTTATGCATCGGCTTATGGCGAGGCGTCGCTGCTGCTCGATGCCGCCTATTCCTCGCAGGTCTTGCCGGGCAGCCATGTCGACATCTACGTCAATGACCAGATCGCCTCGACAGTGCCGATTTCCAACAATGGCGGCGGCATTTTCCGGCATCTGCCCATTAACGTCACGATGCGTCACTTCAAACCGGGGCCGAACAGGGTGACCATCGAGGCGGTGCTGATGACGGCGCAGGATCAGGCCTGTGCGCCTGGCGCGCCGGCCAGCACGACCCCGCGTTTTGCCCTGTTCGATACGTCCGAATTTCATATTCCGGACTATGCGCAGATCGGCCGCAAGCCGGATCTCGCCGCGCTGGCGGGGGCAGGGCAGCCCTATCGCGCCGGCGGCGCCCCCGTTGCACTATCGCTCGACCGTTTTGATACCGACACCATGTCTGCGGCAGCGACGCTGGTCAGCCGACTGGCGAGCGTGGCGGGGCATCCCATCGATATCGAGACTGTCGCTTCGCCATTGGTGATCGGCGACCGAGATGCCCTGTTCGTGGGAACGATCTCGCAATTCCCGCAGGCATTGATCAGCCAGTTCAATCTCGTTGCTTCCAGCCAGATATCCTGGAAAATGGGAGCCGCCGTCCAGCCTGCCGCGCAGAGCAGCGAAACCCTCTTCAACGACTGGCGGGAACGCGTCGATGGCGGCGTGTGGGAGGGGCAGGTATCCTCTTTCGAAGAGTGGATGAAGCGGAATTTCGATCTGAGTTCGGATACGCTGCGTTTCCTGCCGGCGGCCGAACAGCCCTATGCGCCACCCGGCAATGTCTCGTTCATGCTGGCGCAGGGGCTCAGCCCCTCCGGCGAAGGGGTGTGGACTCTTGCGACGGCGCCGACGTCAGCGGAACTTTTTGACGGCATGGCGGCGATGACCCGGGAAAATCGCTGGCGCGGTGTCACGGGACGTGTCGCCGCCTACGATACCGCTGCTGAAAAGCTCGAAACGTTGGAAGTGGAGCGGCCGTATTTTTACGTCACGCGGGCTTTCTCCTTCTCCAACTGGAGGCTGGTCGCCGCCAACTGGCTGTCTTCCAACGTTCTTTCCTATTCGCTGGCGTTCATCGGTTTCGTGTCTCTCTTGGGCCTCGTCACTTTTGCGATGCTGCGCATGATGGGGCGGCATCGATGAGGAACGGGATATCGAAACTGGTCGGTATTTTCTGCCTGTCCGTGATGGCGGTGATTGCAACTATTTCCGTCAGCCGCGCCGCTTCGGTCACGCCGGAGGCGTGGTCGGCCTATAAAGGCGCGTTTCTGGATTCCGGCGGTCGTATCATCGATACCGGCAACGGCAATATCAGCCACAGCGAAGGGCAGGGCTACGGCATGTGGCTTGCCGTGCTTGCCGACAACCTGTCCGATTTCGAGCTGATCTGGAGTTTCACACGCACCGAGCTTTTGGTGCGCGACGACGGGCTTTCCGCCTGGAAATGGGATCCGCGCACCAAGCCGCATGTAACTGACATCAACAACGCGACGGACGGCGATATCCTGATCGCCTATGCGCTGGCGCTGGCGGCCGGGCAATGGAACCGGCAGGATTATGCCGAGGCATCCGCCGCCATCGCATCCGCCATCCTCAAGAAGACCGTCGTGCAGCGCGGTGGGCGGACGCTGCTTTTGCCGGCCGCCAGCGGTTTCGATGAGGACGACCGCGAAGACGGACCCGTCGTCAATCCGTCCTATCTGATTTTTGAAGCCTTTCCGGTTCTCGATCTGGTCGCGCCATCGCCGCTCTGGAAAGCGATTGCCGATGATGGCGCGGCGCAAATCGGCGCATTTTCTTTCAGTGACAGAAAACTGCCCGCCGACTGGGTGTCGGTGAAGACAAAGCCGCAGCCGGCCGCGGGTTTTCCGCCCGAGTTCGGTTATAATGCGGTGCGCATACCGCTTTATCTCGCAAGAGCGAATATCGGGTCAACGCAACTGCTCGCCCGACTGAAAGACGGCATGACGCTGGAAAGCGGCGCCGCCGGAACCTTCGATCTGAAAGCCGGCACGGTCAAGGATGTTCTGTCCGACCCGGGGTATCGCATCATTCCGGCTCTCGCCGCCTGCATCGGCGGCGGTCCGGCCGTTTCCGCCGAACTTAAAAACTTCCAGCCAACACTTTATTATCCTTCCACATTGCATCTTCTGGCATTGTCGTTTCTGGCAAGGAATAACGGGGAATGCCGATGAACAAGCCGCTGTCGACCTCGGCTCTCATATTGCTTCTGATTGCGCTCGCCGCCTTCCACTGGCGCGACAGCATTCTCGGGCGGGTGTCGGACGTGCATACATCGGCGGTCGGCGACAATCGGGCGGTACAGCGTGTTTTGCCGACGGCGGCCAATCCGGCGCAGATCAACGCTTTCGTCAAGAACCGTGAAATGGCGCAGGTAACGCAGCCCGCGACACCGCCGGTCACCGTGCCGGCGACCGAGCCCTTGCCGATGACGCAGGCTGGCGGGCAGGCGCCGCAAACACAGACGGCGCAGGCGCCGGCTCCTCGCACGCCCCAACCCGCATCGGCCGATATGCCCGAAGTCGATCTCAGCGCGCTGCGCTATTTTGCAGCCAGGGGCGATACTCAGCGCCTTCAGGCCGAAATCGCGCGTCTGCGCACGCTTTATCCCAACTGGACGCCGCCTGCCGACCCTCTCGCCATTCCCGAAAACGGCGATCCGCGGCTCGATGCCATGTGGCAGCTTTATACCGATGGCCGTTATGCCGAAGTGAGGAAGGCGATCGCCGACCGCCAGCAGGCGGAACCTGGCTGGCAGCCGCCTGACAATCTTATCGGAATGCTTTCGCTTGCCGAAGCGCGCCAGCGGCTCGTCAATGCTTCCGATCTCAAGCAATATGCCACGGTGGTGGATACGGCCGCCAACAATCCCGGCCTGCTGACCTGCGGCGAGGTCGATGTCCTGTGGCGGGTTGCCGACGCCTTCGCCAATACCGACCGCATGGGACGGGCGCGCGACGCCTATCTCTACATCCTCAACAATTGCACGGTCGCCAGCGACAGGCTCGCCACCGTGCAGAAGGCATCCGCGCTTTTGCCGGCGGAAATGATGGACGAGCTGCTGGCCAGGGAAAAACCCGGCGCGGACGGTCAGCTGGAATTCGAACCGGTCAAGAACGATCTCGCCCGCCAGTTCGTGGCCAAGGCAGGGGAGAAGGAGGGCGTTGCCGTTCCCTCCGCCTATTTGATGCGGCTTCAGCGGCTTGCCGAGACTGACAAGCTTGCAAGCGACGCCCTGCTGCTCGGCTGGTACAATATCCGGCAGAAGAACATGGCGGAGGCGGAGAAGTGGTTCCGCAAGGCGCGGGAAGAGGAAGACAGCGCATCGGTCTCGCAGGGGCTGGCGCTGGCGCTGATCGACCGTAACGAGCCGCGTGAGGCCGAGGACGTCATGTATAAATGGCGCAAGGCATCCGACGATGCGCTTGCGACCTATCTCGCCGCAACGGCCAATCTTCTGGCGCTGGAACCGTCGGTCGTTCTGCCGCCGGATGTGCTGCAGCGCATCGCCGCCGAAACTGTGGCGCGCAAGGATGCGGCGACGGCGCAGCAATTCGGCTGGTATTCGCTTGCCTTCCGGCAGACGCCGCTTGCCTTGCAATGGTTCAGCACGGCCCTTGGCTGGAAACCCGATGATGAACCTTCAGCCTACGGCATGGCCGTCAGCTATCACGATCTTCGCAATCTCGCCGGCCTGCGTGGCATCCAGCAGCAATGGGCAGGCCGTTCGCAACGTATCGCCGATGTGGGAACGGCGCGCATGGTGGACCAGTCCGGGCAGACGGTTGCTCCCATAACCGCGCCGCCGGTTGTCGCACAGGTAACGGCGCCGCCCGTGCAGACCAGTGCACCGCAGGGCGAGACGGCGGTGGTTTATAACCCGCCTGCCGTCCAGCAGCTTGAACCTTCGCGCAAGCAGGCGCGCCGCCCCATGCAGGCTCAAAGGGAAACCAGCACCGCCTCGCGCCCGCGTTCCTGCGCCGCTTATCCCGATCCGCAGCGTCTGCCGGCGCAGCAGGCGCTCGATCTCGGCTGGTGCCTGATGGAGACCAACCGGCCGGCGGAGGCTCTCAAAGCTTTCGAATCCGCGCTTGAAAGCGGCCAGTCCAATGTCAAAAGCGATGCGGCCTATGGCCAGAGCCTTGCTTATCTGCGCATGGGCTTGACGGACCATGCCGCTGTTTCGGCGACGAAATCGAGCATGGATCGCCCGCGCGCAACGGAATTGCAGGTCTCGATCCTTGCTGACCGTGCCGTTTCCGCGTTCGGGTCGAAGCGGTATGCCGAAACGCTTCTCCTGCTCGACCAGCGGGCGCGGCTGGCGGATGAGCGTACGGACCTGATGGTTCTGCGCGGTTATTCCTATCTCGCCATGGGCCGTTATGGCGAGGCCGCCCAGATTTTCGAAAGCCTGACGGCTATCGGAAACAGGGATGGCATCCGGGGACTGGCGGCGGTGCGCGCCGCCCGGCCGAGCAACGGTCCCCAAGGCGGCTGACGGGCGGCTTATCGCGGCTGGATATAGCCGGCCGCTGCTATTCCGCGTCGGTCAGGTTGCGGATGATGCGCATGAAGATGCGCGCGCCGGTGCCGATCAGCGCGTCCGGAAAGTCATAGTCGGGATTGTGCAGGTTGGGATAGTCCCGGCCTGCGCCAAGAAAGAACATGGCGGATGACGAAACGGCGCGAAAGCGGCCGAAATCCTCGGACGCTCGCATGGGCAGCCCCTCCGACCCGTGGGAGATTTTCTCCTCATCCAGCGCTCGCCGGATATGCGCGACCGCGTCAGGCGCATTTTCACAATGCAGGAAAATATCGTCATAGGTGATGTCGAGCGTCAGCTTCTGTTCGTCCGCCACCTTCTTAGCCAGCGTTTCCGCAGCCTCGCAGAGTTTTTCCATCCGGTCGTCGGTCAGTGTCCGGAGTGTCGCCCAGATTTCAGCATCGGCCGGGGAAATGCCGAAGGCGGCTTCGCCCATCACGGCATGGGTGATCGTCACCATCGAAAAATCGGGTTCGGGCGGGAAACCGGAACCGAGTTCGGCAAGGGCCGGCATCAGCCGGGATATTGCCCGCATCGGGGAAATGCCGTGTTCTGGCGAAGACGCATGCGCCGTCTTGCCGGAGAGGCGGATCTTGATCCCGCGCGATGCGCAGTTGACCGGTCCCTCCACCACGCTGACATGGCCGAAAGGCAGGCCGGGCAGGTTATGGAGCGAAAAGGAATAATCCGGCTTTATCTGCCCAAAGCGCGGGTCGGCGAGAACGGCGGCGGCGCCCGCGCCGGTTTCTTCCGCCGGCTGGTACAGAAGGATGACGCGGCCTGTCGCGGGTCGCTGCCGTGAAAGGCCGAGCGCCAGCGCCGTCAGAATGGTGGAGTGGCCATCATGGCCGCAAAGATGGCCCTTGCCGTCGGTGCCGGAGCGGTATTCGGCGTCACTCTTTTCGTGAATGGGCAGGGCATCGAGTTCCGAACGGATAAGAACCGCCGGGCCGCTTTTGCCGCTTTCATAGACCGCAGCCACGCCATGGCCGCCGAGATCGGTGAAAAGCTGGTCGGGCTGTGCCTGCTCGAGGAAAGCGCGGATGCGCCGCGCCGTTTCCTTCTCCTTGCCGGAAATTTCCGGATGACGGTGAAGATCACGGCGAAGCTCAATGAGATCGAGCATGTCCTTGTTGGTCAGAAACATCAAAAATCCTTGCAAGTCGTCCGGGCGGTTTTTCCTGCCGCAACTTACAGGGCGTTGCCTTTAATGCAAAACCTTTGGCGGGTGCCAGCGTTTGCCCGCCGCTTTCGGCTTGATGGCGAGCGTGACGACATCGGCGGGCAGCGGAACCTTGGCCTTTGCCAGTTCCAGCCGGGCAAGGGCTGCGCGGGCCTTTTCCGCATATTCCAGATGCGCCGCATCGTCGGAATGGTAGTGCTGCAACCTGTCGAGAATTTCCGCACCTTCCATCGTTCTTTCGGCGGCGATCAGCGCCACGGCGCATTTGTAAAGCGCTTCCCGGTGGAAGGGCGCGCGATTGGTCACCTGGCGGAAGGCCTCGGATGCCTCGTGGTAATGCTGCTGCGCCAGCCGCGCCTCACCGATGCGCAGCCAAAGCACGACTGGTTCCTGCCCGGCGGCCAGAAGGCTGAGAAAGGCGATTTCGGCTTCACGGAATTCACCCCGGTCGAATGATAGATTGGCGAGCCCGAATTGCGCGCCGAGATGATCCGGTGCGGCGGCCAGCACTTGGCCGAAGGCGATGTTAGCCTCCGCCTTCTTGCCGGTCTTGTAGAGTTTGAGGGCCTGTTCATAGACGAAGCGGACGCTGCGCGGATGAAGCGTGCCGCCGAGATTATCGCCCGAGCGGGTGCGGAACAGCGTGCAGCTCAGCTTCTGCTCCTCCGGCCCGAAGAAATATTTGTAGGGCTCGTTGCCGCGCAGGAAATCATAGGTTTTGAAACCCTGCTCGATGGCCCTGCGAATGCAATGGCCATGCAGCACGAGGCCGGGGGAAGGGGTCTTCCAGTTCTCGTCGCGGCCGGTAATGTAGAACAGGACCGATTTCTTCTGGCGGTCGATGATATTGGCGAGCGCGCCGAGCGGCTGGTCGCCGAACCACAGCACCGGCACTTCGAGGTCGCCACGGATATAGACATCCATCAGCATCTGCCGTGTTGCGCCGATCAGAAGCTCCGTGCGTTCCTTGCCCTTGTGCGGCGCCCAGCGGATGCGCCAGAAATCGAACAGGATATCCATGTCCCGCTTGATTGTTTCCCGTGTTGCGAAGGTGATGCGATATTCGTCGCCGCCCTCCACTTTTCTCAGGAAACGCCTGAGCTTCTGCCGGGTCTGGCTGCTCATATGGCTGTCGAGATAGCCGTCGAACGTCTCCGGCAGGGCCACCACCGGGCAGATGCAATTATTGATGTTGTAGGGGTTGGTCGGCATGTTGTCGCGAAACATGACGAGCGGGCCCTGAAGTGCGCGGATCATCGCCTCGCGGCGTTCCGGCGGGCCGGAAAGATAGTCGAGCTTCAACTCGGTCCAGTTCTGCTGGCGTATATAGGAACAGAAACCGGCGACTGCGTGATTTTCATAGTCCGGCAGGGTGATGAAACCGGTGTAATCCGCCGCCGCATTGCCGGCCATGACGATGCTGTCGTGGAAGCGTCCGGTTTTTTTGTCCGGTTCGGTGACGATGCGCAGCGGGAAAAACGCCACATAGGGCGAGCCTTCCGCCCGTTCGCGCAGCGCAAGAATGAACCAGCGCCTGCGGCGCGGCATATAGTCCCTCAGCCACCCCCAGGAGAGGAAATGCCGGGCATGGGGATCGGCCATGAACACCGCATCCCAGTTTTCGCGGATCGCCTCGAAGCCGGCGTCCGTGTCGATGATATCGATACGCATTCGTCCCCCTCCCAATACTGATCACACATTCGGGAGGCTTCATTTTATGGGTAAACGGTCGGCTTCAAATATTCCCTTCGGGTGAAAGCCGTGCATCAAATGGGATTAGCCCGTCGCCGATCCGCCATCGCTGCGCCGCGACAAAAAAGACCTTGTCAGCCGGTGGCAGCGCTCTAACATGCGGGGCTGAATGCGCGGCCGGATCAACGGTCCGCATGGCACAGGAGTTCTCACATGGCTGTTCCTTATATGCTTCTGACCGGCGCAAGCCGCGGAATAGGGCATGCCACCGTCAAGCTGTTTCAGGAAAAGGGCTGGAGAATTCTCACCGTATCGCGGCAACCTTTCTCCGAGGAATGCCGTTGGCCGTCGGCGCGGGAGAGCCATATTCAGGCCGATCTGGAGGACCTGTCCCGCATTGACGATCTGGCGGACGAGGTGCGTTCACGCCTGCCGGAGGGAAAGCTTGCGGCGCTTGTCAACAATGCCGGAATTTCGCCGAAGGGCGAGGGCGGTAGCCGTCTCGGTGTCATGGATACGACGGCGGAAATCTGGACGCGGGTGCTGAATGTCAATCTCGTTTCGACGGCGCTGCTCGCCCGCACGCTTTTGCCGGAACTGGAAGCGGCAAAAGGCTCCATCGTCAACGTCACGTCGATTGTCGGCTCACGGGTGCATCCTTTTGCCGGCGTGGCCTATGCCACATCGAAGGCGGCGCTCGCGGCGCTGACGCGCGAGCTGGCGCATGAGTTCGGCCCGCGCGGCGTGCGCGCCAATGCGATTGCGCCGGGCGAGATCAACACCGCCATCCTCTCCCCCGGAACGGCGGAGCTCGTGGAAGCCCAGGTGCCGCTCGGGCGGCTCGGTACCACGGCCGAGGTGGCGCAGACCATCTATTTCCTGTGCTCGGAACAGTCGAGCTACATCAACGGCGCGGAAATTCACATCAATGGCGGCCAGCACGTCTGACACGCCGAGCATCAACCGAAAATGGAGCCTTCATCGATGACCATCCTGCCGAATTCCGTCGAGGCACGCGATATCGCCTATCAGATGCATCCGAACGTCAATCTGCGCAAATTCGAAAAGACCGGCGGTCTGGTGATCGAGAGCGGCGAGGGCATCTATGTCACCGACAGCAGCGGCAAGCGCTATATCGAGGCGATGGCGGGGCTGTGGTCGGTGGCGCTCGGTTTCGGTGAACAGCGGCTGGTGGAAGCGGCGACGAAGCAGATGCAGAAGCTGCCCTATTACCACACCTTTTCCTACAAGACGCACGGCCCGTCGGTCGATCTCGCCGAGTTGCTGATCGAGCTTTCACCGGTGCCGATGTCCAAGGTGCATTTCACCTCCTCCGGCTCCGAGGCCAACGATCTTGTCGCGAAGATGGTCTGGTATCGCTCGAACGCGCTGGGCAGACGCGACAAGAAGAAGATCGTCGGCCGCATCAAGGGGTATCATGGCGTAACCATCGCCTCGGCCTCGATCACCGGCCTGCCGCGCAATCATGAAAGCTTCGACCTGCCGCTGGACCGCATGTTGCATACGGCCTGCCCCTCCTATGTGCATTTTGGAAAGGAAGGGGAAAGCGAGGCGGATTTCACCGCGCGCATCCTGAAGGAGCTGGAGGATATGATCCTGCGCGAAGGCCCGGAAACCATCGCGGCTTTCTGGGGCGAGCCGGTAATGGGCGCTGGCGGCGTTCTCCTGCCGCCGGAAGGTTATTGGGAAGGCGTGCAGGCGATCCTGAAGAAATACGATATTCTGCTTGTGGTGGATGAGGTGATCTGCGGCTTCGGTCGAACCGGCAGGATGTTCGCCTGCGAGACCTACGGCATCAAGCCGGATGTGCTTGTCGTCTCCAAGCAGATTTCGTCGTCCTATATGCCGCTTTCGGCGATCATCATGAATGACAATTTCTACCAGCCGATTGCCGATGAATCCGACCGTATCGGTTCCTTCGGCCATGGTTACACCGCCTCCGGCCATCCCGTCGCGACGGCTGTGGGGCTGGAAAACCTGAAGATCATTCAGGAGCGCGATCTGGTCGGCAATGTCGCCCGGCTGGAAGGCAAGTTTCTCGATCATCTGAAGGCGCTGGCCGATCACCCGCTCATTCATTCCTCGCGCGGTATCGGCCTGATCGGCGCGCTGGAGGTGAAACCGTGGGAGGGCATGAAGCCGGGCGATACGACGCTCGCTCTTGCCGCGGCCATTGAGGAGGAGGGTGTCATCACCCGGCCTATCGGCGAATCCATCTGCTTCTGCCCGCCGCTTATCATTACGGCCGAACAGCTGGACGAGCTGTTTGCCGGTGTGAAGCGTGGTCTCGACAAGGTCGCGGCTGCCCGAGGCTGATAACTCCAGCGATTGTGCCGGCCGGTTTATCCGACCGGCCTATCCCCGGTAGGCCACAAGCACCGCGCCGCAGGCGATCAGCACCACGCCGAGCCAGTTGGGCAAAGACAGCCTTTCCCCCCAGAAACAGCACCGCAAAGACGGCGACAAACACGACGCTCAGCTTGTCGATGGGCGCGACACGGGCGGCGTCGCCGAGTTTCAGCGCCCGGAAATAACATATCCACGATGCGCCGGTCGCCAGTCCAGAAAGCACGAGGAACGCCCAGGTTTTTCCCGAGATCGTGGAAGGCTGCTGCCAGTTGCCGGTGATGTAAACCATCAGGCCGGCGGCGGCGAGAATGACGACGGTGCGAATGAGAGTGGCGAAATCGGAATTGATGTTTTCGACGCCGACCTTCGCAAGGATGGCGGTCAAAGCCGCAAAAGCCGCCGATAGCAGCGCCCAGAATTGCCAGGCCAGAAACAGGTTCTTCATGCCGCCACTCCACTCATCGCATTGGTTGAGTTTCGGCTCTACAGCATCTTCCGGCCGATAAGAACCCCGTTTGATGGGCGCGAGCCTGAACAATGAAAGCCCGGCGCATCCAGTCGATGCGCCGGGCTTTCCATATGTGCCTGCCCGGAGAAACCGGGACAGGCCGGACCTTGGGAGGTCTTATTATTCGGCGGGCTGCACCGAAGCCGGAAGCTGGTCTACATCGGCGATGCCGGTGAACTCTTCCTGGCCGCTCAGCACGCGGGCGAGCTGATCCTGATCCAGTTCGCCTTCCCAGCGGGCGACGACGATGGTGGCGACCGCATTGCCGACGAAGTTGGTGAGGGCGCGGCATTCCGACATGAAACGGTCGATGCCGAGGATCAGCGCCATGCCGGCGACGGGAACTGAAGGCACAACGGAGAGGGTTGCCGCGAGCGTGATGAAGCCCGCGCCGGTGATGCCGGCCGCACCCTTGGAGGAGAGCATGGCCACCAGTAGCAGCAGGATCTGTTCGCCGAAGGACAGTTGGATGCCGGTCGCCTGTGCGATGAAGAGAGCCGCCAGCGTCATGTAGATATTGGTGCCGTCAAGGTTGAAGGAGTAACCGGTGGGGATGACGAGGCCGACGACCGAACGCTTGCAGCCCGCCTTTTCCATCTTGCTCATCAGGCCCGGCAGGGCGGCTTCGGAAGACGACGTGCCGAGAACCAGCAGCAGTTCTTCCTTGATGTAGCGGATAAGCGCGACGATGGAGAAGCCGTTGTAACGGCATACCGCACCGAGAACCACGAACACGAACAGGAAGGACGTGACGTAGAAGGTGCCGATCAGCATTGCGAGGTTGGTGACGGACGAGATGCCGTATTTGCCGATGGTAAACGCCATTGCGCCGAAAGCGCCGATCGGAGCCGCCTTCATCAGGATCGCGACCAGCTTGAAGATCGGATACATCAGGGCATGCATGAAATCGGTGACGGGCTTGCCCTTTTCACCGACGATGCCGAGCGCGATACCGAAGAGAACTGAGAAGAACAGCACCTGCAGGATATCGCCGCTGGCGAAAGCACCGACGATGGTGGTCGGGATGATGTTCATCAGGAAGCCGGTGATGGTCTGCTCATGGGCCTTGTCGGCGTAGGTCGCGACGGCCTTGGCATCCAGCGTGGAAGGATCGATGTTCATGCCTGCGCCCGGCTGCACGGTATTGGCGACGATGAGACCAACGATGAGCGCGAGCGTGGAGAATACCAGGAAGTAGATCATGGCCTTGCCGGCCACGCGCCCCACCTTCTTCATGTCGTTCATGCCGGCGATGCCGGTTGCGACGGTGAGGAAGATGACGGGTGCGATGATCATCTTGACGAGGCGGATGAAGCCGTCGCCGAGCGGCTTCAACTGTTCGCCGAAGGCCGGATAAAAATGGCCGAGCGCGATACCGGCGATGATGGCCACCAGAACCTGGAAATACAGGTGCTTGTAGAATGGCTGCTTGGCGTGGCCTGCGGCCACGGCTGTCGTATCGATCATGTTTTTTCCTCCTCGGCCTCACCCTGCCTTTATTGGCCTCCCGGGATCGCCGTGTCGTTGACGGCTTCGCGCCGATTGCGGAGTCATGTGCAATACGCATGCCAGACTTGCCAATTTGCGATAACTGGCTGATTTCAAAAGTAGTTTTTATTGAGGCTTCGTCGGCTCACAGTCATTTGTGCGGAATTCCGGACAATGTCTCTTGCGGTTTGTGTGTAAATCCGCACAATTATCCCCATGACCTATCAGGATCAGGCACCTCATTCCCGGAAAAAACGGCGAGCGCAATGGCTGGCTCTGGGCGGCCTGTGGCTGCTCGTCAGCCTCGGTGTTTTGCTGGTGGCCGATGAGTTCGCCCGTATCCAGGCGATGCGCACCGCCGCGTCCGAGGCTTCAACGGATGCCGAGCTGAAGATTGCGCTGCTGAATGTCGCGCTGGAGCGGCCCCGGGCCATTCCGCTGGTTCTGTCCGGTGATCCCGATCTTGCCACCGCGCTTGATGGCGGCGGTGCTGCGGCTCTCGACCGGCTGAACCGCAAGCTCGAAGGCTTGATTGAGGGAACCCAGTCCTCGGTAATCTATGTGACCGGGCCGACCGGACTGACCATTGCCTCCAGCAACTGGCGACAGGACGACAGCTTTGTCGGTTCCAACTATGCGTTCCGCGAATATTTCCAGGCGGCGATGAAGACCGGCATGTCCGAACATTATGCGCTCGGTAATGTCAGCCGCCGGCCGGGCCTTTATATCTCCCGCCGTATCGATGCCAGCGACGGCCGCCCGCTTGGCGTCGTCATCGCCAAGGTGGAATTCAACCGGCTCGAGGCGGACTGGAACATCGGCGGCAAGCCGGTCTATGTGGTCGATGGGAACGGCGTCGTCCTGATGACGAGCGTGCCGGAATGGCGCTTCAAGACCGTTGCGCCCATCGACGAGGCACGGCGGAAGACCATTTCCGAAAGCCTGCAATTCGGCACTGAGGCGCTTGCCACCCTGCCGTTCCGCCCGGCCCGGTCTTCCGGCAACGGCGTTCCGCTCATCCGTGTAGACGAACCGGGGCGGGAGCGTGGCGATTATCTCCGGCTGGAAATGCCGGTGCCGACGACATCGTGGACCCTGCATTATCTACAGCCGGTTGCGCCGACCCTCAACGCCACGATCCGCGAGGGCAGGGTGGTGGCGCTGGCGACGCTGATGCCGCTGATGGCTCTTTCAGCCCTGTGGCTGTGGCGCCGGCACAAGGCGCTCAAGGAGAAGGAAGAGGAGCAGCGCGCCCGCGCAGAACTGGAAACGAAGGTGCAGGAGCGGACCCGTGACCTGACGAAGACCCGCGACCATCTGCAGGCCGAAATCGCCCTGCATGAAAAGACCACCGGCGAATTGCGCAATGTGCAGCACGAGCTGGTGCAGGCTAACCGCCTTTCCATTCTCGGCCAGGTGGCGGCGGGCGTGGCGCATGAGATCAACCAGCCGGTGGCGACGATCCGCGCCTTTGCCGATAATGCCCGCACCCTGCTCAAGCGCGATCGTCTGGCGGAAGCCACCGGCAATCTGGAAGACATCGCCGCCCTTACCGAACGTATCGGCACTATCACCACCGACCTGAAGATACTCGCACGAAAGGGCCGCACCGCCGCCGAACCCGTCAGTGCCAGACTGGTGATCGAAGGCGCGGTCATGCTGTTGCGCAGCCGTTTTTCCGGGCAGATGGATGCGCTGGATATCGCTTTGCCGGATCCGGAATTGAAGGTCCTCGGCAGCCGTATCAGGCTCGAACAGATACTCATCAACCTTCTGCAAAATGCGCTGGAAGCCACTGAAGCGATTGACATGGCCCGGGTGGAGGTGCGTGTACGCGAAGACGGCGACATGGTCGTGATTTCGATCGGCGACAATGGCGCCGGCATTCCCGACGCCATCCGCGCCCAGCTTTTCTCGCCCTTCAACACCTCAAAGGAAAGCGGCCTCGGTCTTGGCCTCGTCATCTCCAACGATATCGCTTCCGATTATGGCGGGCGCATCGAGGTGGCAAGCGGCGCGGCGGGCACGTGTTTTTCCGTATATCTGAAACGAGCATGACATGACGATGGATGGAACCATATTCCTGGTGGATGACGACTCGCAGCTGCGCAAGGCGATGGTGCAGACGCTGGAACTCGACGGATTGCCGGTGGTCTCCTTTTCCCGGGCGGAGCAGGCGCTTGCGGCTTTGAGCGAGGATTTCGACGGTGTCATCATCACCGATGTACGCATGCCCGGCATGACCGGCCTGCAGTTCTTCGATCAGGTGCGCAAGATCGACGCCGATCTGCCCGTTATCCTCATCACCGGCCATGGCGATGTGCCGATGGCCGTTGATGCGCTTCATAGCGGCGCTTATGATTTCATAGCAAAACCCTTCCCCGCCGAACGCATGGTGGAAAGCGCCCGTCGGGCGCTGGAAAAGCGCCGCCTCATGCTGGAAAACCGCGCCCTTCGCCGGGCGGCGGGGCAGGCGGAGGATGATCTGCCGCTGATAGGCCAGACGCCCGCCATGGAGCGCCTGCGCACCACGCTCAGGCACATTGCCGATACGGATGTGGATGTGCTGGTGGCGGGTGAAACGGGCAGCGGCAAGGAAGTGGTGGCGACGGCCCTTCACCGCTGGAGCAAGAAACGCTCAAAGGGCAATTTCGTGGCGTTGAATTGCGGTGCGTTGCCGGAAACGGTGATCGAGAGCGAGCTTTTCGGCCATGAGCCCGGGGCTTTCACCGGCGCACAGAAAAAGCGCGTCGGCCGCATCGAACATTCGAGCGGCGGCACGCTGTTTCTCGACGAGATCGAAAGCATGCCGCTTGCGGTGCAGGTGAAGATGCTGCGCGTGCTGGAAATGCGCGAGGTCTCGCCGCTTGGGTCGAATGAGGAGCGGTCGGTCGATATCCGTGTGGTGGCGGCGGCGAAGGTCGATCTGGGCGACCCGGCCGAGCGCGGCACGTTTCGCGAAGATCTCTATTACCGGCTGAACGTGGTAACCTTGTCCATTCCGCCACTGCGTGAACGCAAGGCGGATATTCCGCTCTTGTTTTCCCATTTCGTCACCAAGGCAGCCAACCGTTTCAACATGCCGGTGCCGCAGATCAGTGCTCCCGTATCTCGCCGCCTTTACGACCATGACTGGCCGGGCAATGTGCGCGAACTCGGGCATTTCGCCGAAAGGGTGGTGCTGGGGCTGGAGACGGAACCAGCGGAGCCGCCCGTTTCACAAGTCATGTTTCCCGCTTCCGGCACCCTGCCGGAGCGTATGGAGGGGATCGAGGCGCGTATCATCCGCGAGACGCTGGAGCAATCAAACGGCGACGTGGCGGAGACCATCGCCACGCTCGGCATCGCCCGCAAGACCTTTTACGACAAGCTGCAACGCCACGGCATCAACCGGGCGGATTACGTGAAGAGCTGAGCGGCGTGAGGTGGTGGCGGATTGAGGGCGGCGCTGAATGAAAAGCCGCGGACGTTTCCGTCCGCGGCCTGCCGATAACGGCTATATCTTTACCGAAGGACTTCCCGATCAACCCGCGACGCAGAAATGGCGCTGGCCGTCATAATCCGTATAGGTGCCGGTGCGGGTGTTGAAGCTCCGGTAACGCTGCGAGCAATAGTCGTACCAGGCGTTGGTCCAGGGCTCGATGGTGCGATAGGTGCGGCGCTGGTTGTAGACCGGGCGGCTGTCGTAAACCGGCTGGGCGCGATAGACGGGTGCGGGGCGGTAAACCGGCTGCGGTGCTGCGCGGTAATAACGGTAATCCGGCTCTTCATAAACATAGCTCGGCTCGTCGACATAGACGCGCTCATCGTAGACTGGCGCCGGACGCGACATTGCGGAGCCGACGGCGACACCGGCGGCAAGGCCGAGCACGCCACCCAGAATGGCGGCATCGCGACGGTCGCGGCGGTCCCAGTCACCGGCGGACGCGCTGCTCAAGGGAACGATCGTGGCGGCGGCGACAGCGATTGTCAGAACTGTTTTAGCTGCAAAGGACGACATGGTGTGTTCTTCCATCCGGGTGGCAGGACGCTGCCAGTTGCAAATTCGATGGTTAAGGAAATACAGCCCGGCTGCTGAACGGGCGCTGAATGAATTGTGGCGGACCGGCGGCGCAGCGCAATTCCTGTTTGCGTGGGCCGCACTTCGCGCTAGAACTCAAGATCAAACAGGACGCACCGATGAGCCTTTCCCACATAACCGTCAATCCCGACACCTCGCATGAAGACCGCGCCCAGGCCATTCGCGATACGCTCCGCGACGCCATTGTCGACCGGCGGCTCGCGCCGGGAACGAAACTGTCGGAATCGGAAGTGGGAACCCTGTTCGAAGTCAGCCGCACGGTGGTGCGCGCCGCCCTCCAGATGCTGGCCTATGAGGGACTGGTGAAGGCAGAGCGCAACCGGGGCGCCTTCGTCTCCAATCCCACGCCGGATGAGGCGCGGCAGGTTTTTGCCTCGCGCCGCCTAATTGAACCCGGCGTCGTGGATGCGGCGATTGAAAAGATAACGCCTGCGGCGGCAAGGCGGCTGAGGGAGCATCTGCTGCAGGAAAGCCGCCACCAGCATGAACGCGGCCCGAGCGCCAGACGCGCGGAAATCAAGGCCTCGGGTGATTTTCACCTGATGCTGGCTTCGCTTGCCGGTAATGCCATTCTGGAAAAATTCATGGACGAACTGGTCGCCCGCTCCTCGCTGGTCATCGCGCTTTATGGGCGCTCGGGTGTTTCAAGCTGCGGCCACAACGATCATGCCGATCTTCTCGACGCGCTGGAGGCGAAGGATGCGACAAGGGCCCGGGCGCTGATGCTGCAGCATCTCGACCATATAGAGGCCGATCTCGATCTTCGCATGAAGGAAGGTCTGGCGCTGAAGGATGCGCTGGCGCTCTGATCGGCTGCCCACCCCCATCTTGCGAAGGGGGATGGGAGGCTTGATCGCAGATCAGGCGGTGTAACGGCTGATGGCCAAATCGTGCGTGTCTATCTCCGGCGTGTTGCCGCTGATCAAATCGGCAAGCACCCGGGCCGAACCGCAGGACATGGTCCAGCCGAGCGTGCCGTGACCGGTATTGAGATAAAGGTTGCTGTAGCGCGTGGCGCCGATGACAGGTGTACCGTCAGGTGTCATCGGGCGCAGGCCGCACCAGAATTTCGCCTCACTCTGGTCGCCCGCGCCGCCGAACAGGTCTTCCACGGAATGAGCCAGCGTTTCCTGGCGAGCGGCCGGCAAATCCTTGCTGAAACCGGCGATTTCCGCCATGCCGCCGGCGCGGATACGCGAGCCGAGGCGGGTAATCGCCACCTTGAACGTCTCGTCCATGACGGTGGATACGGGCGCGCGCTCCTCCTTCACGATCGGAACGGTAATCGAATAACCCTTCACCGGATAGACCGGCAGGGTAAGGCCGAGCTGGCGCACGAATTGCGGCGAATAGCTGCCGAGTGCGGCGACGAAAATATCGGCCTCCACCAGCCCTCGGGTGGTCTCCACGGCCTTGACGCGCCCTGCTTCGACGATGGGGCGCATGATGCCGGTATCGTAAAGGAAGGTAACGCCCGCCTCTTCGGCCATGCGCGCTAGTTCTGTCGTGAACATGAAGCAGTCGCCGGTCTCGTCGCCGGGCAGGCGCAGGCCGCCGACGATCTTTTCCTTCGCAGGCGCAAGGCCGGGTTCGATGGCGGCGCAGCCGTCGCGGTCGAGAATTTCAAAGGGCACGCCGCCCGCCGTCAGCACGTCGACATCCTTGCCGATGGCGTCGAACTGCTTCTGGGTGCGGAACACCTCCAGCGTGCCCTGCATACGCTGGTCATATTCGATGCCGGTCTCTTCGCGAAGCGCCATCAGGCAATCGCGGCTATATTCGGCAACGCGCACCATGCGGCTCTTGTTGATGGCGTAACGCGCCGAGGTGCAGTTGCGCAGCATCTGGCTCATCCAGCGCCATGCGGCCGGATCGGCCGTCGGGCGGATGATGAGCGGCGCGTGTTTCATGAACAGCCATTTCATCGCCTTGACCGGAATGCCGGGGGCAGCCCAGGGCGAAGAATAGCCGGGGGAAACCTCGCCGGCATTGGCGAAGCTGGTTTCGAGTGCTGCCGCCGGCTGGCGATCGATCACCGTCACCTTGTGTCCGGCTTTGGCCAGATACCAGGCGGAGGTCACGCCGACAACGCCGGCTCCGAGGATAGTGACGTTCATGATCGTCTCACTTGTGATTGACTGATGTTGAAGCGGCTGCCGGGGTTTCTCCCGGCTGAATATAAAGGCGTCGATAGCGGCGTCCGAGGCCGGTCAGGATTTCATAGGCGATCGCGCCCGCATCCTCGGCAATGTCTTCCAGCGTCTGGTCAGGCCCGATCATCTGCACAAGGCTGCTCTGGGTCAATGTTCCCTCGGGCAGGGCGGATATGTCGAGAATGATGCTGTCCATCGAAACCCGGCCGGCAATCGGCAGGCGCACGCCGTTATACCACGCCGCGCCGCGATTGCTGAGCGAACGCGGCAGGCCGTCAGCGTAACCGGCGGCGATGGTCGCCAGACGCGTGGGGCCGACCGCTTCGAAGGAGCCGCCGTAACCGACCAGCGAACCGGCCGGAACGGTGCGGGTCTGGATGACGGCCAGATCGAGGCGAACGACCGGCTTCATCGGGTTGGGGCGTGCGATGGAGGGTGCGCCACCATAAAGCGCGATGCCGGGCCGCAGCAGGTGGTTGTGATAATCATTGCCCAGAAAGATGCCGCCGGAATTCGAAAAGCAGACGGGCGTTTCAGGAAAGGCAATGGCGGCTTTGCGCATCACCGCAAGCTGCGCGGCATTGCAGGCATGGTCCGGTTCGTCGGCGCAGGCGAGGTGGCTCATGACGAAGGCGATGTCGATACCATCGAGCAATTGCGGCTGGGAGGTGAGGATTTCAAGCTCTTCGGGGGAAAGGCCGAGACGGCACATGCCGGTATCGATCTGCACGGCGGCGGTGAGCGTCTTGCCAAGCTTCTTGGCGTGGCCCGACCATTGGGCGATCTGCGCCAGCGAATTCAGAACCGGGGTGATGGCCATGGCGGCGCAGGAGGTCTCATTGCCGGGCTGAAGACCGTTAAGGACGAAAATCCGCGCTTCTGCCGAAAGCCGCAGTCGCAACGCCAAGGCTTCATCAATATGGGCGACGAAGAAATTGCGGCAGCCCGCCTCGAACAGGACTTGCGAGACGATATCGGCGCCGAGACCGTATGCATCGGCCTTGACGACCGCCGCCGTCTGCGATGCGGGCGCCATGGCGGCTAGGGTCAGATAATTGTCGCGTAATGCGCCGAGATCGATGGTTAAATGGCCGCTTGCACCTCCGGCGGCCTGCTGGCGGCTGATCTGCATGTCCATGGTCGTTCACCCTCATTTTTATCCCATGAGGGTATTGCAACGATTATCGAATTTCTTGGCGATTATTTGAAGAAAATGCGATAGAATTCACAATCGCGCAATTTTCTTTTGCTGATTGGAATCTTCTATGTCGTCCCTCGATGCGACCGACCGCCACATCATCCGCCTGCTCCGGCTCAATGCCCGCATCAGCAATGCGAAACTCGCAGCAGAAGTCGGGCTTTCCGCATCCGCCTGCCTTCGCCGGGTCGATATTCTCGAGCGGGAAGGGATCATTCGCGGTTACACGGCGCTGACCAGCGGCCTTGCCGGCGGCGAGGTGATTTCGGTCATCGTCCAGATCACGCTCGACCGCCAGACGGAGGATTTTCTCAATCGTTTCGAAAATGCGGTGCGGCGCTATCCGGAAATCCGCGAATGTTATTTGATGACGGGCGGTTCGGATTATTTCCTGCGCTGCGAGGCGGAAAGTGCCGGGGATTTCGAGCGGATTCACAAGGAGATTCTGTCGAAATTGCCTGGGGTTTCGCGTATTCATTCGAGTTTTGCGATCCGGAATGTGTTGGCGACGCCGAAGGCGCGGTAGCATCGGAGTTCGCCGCTACCCCCTCTGTCCTGCCGGACATCTCCCCCTCAAGGGGGGAGATGGGATGGGGCGACCGCTCGTTCCCTCGCAACTGCCTTGCTATCGACACAGCGGCTTACTCAATGCGGTGAGCAAGCCACTTGTTGATCTCCCCCCTTGAGGGGGAGATGTCCGGCAGGACAGAGGGGGATAAACCCCACACTCAACGCATTGATGTCATCCCCACCACCGATAAAAATGATGCACCGGCCCCCGCCCGTGCCCAACAGCAAGGCCCCGCCCGGCATCGAGCGCTCCATTGAGGTATTCCTTCGCAAGCCCAACCGCCTCTTGCAACTCACAACCCTTTGCAAGATGAGCCGTAATCGCCGCCGCCAATGTGCAACCGGTTCCGTGGTCGTTCTTCGTCTCCACCCGTGGCGCGGAAAGCGCCTGCATGGCGCCATCCGCAAACAGATAATCCGTGCTCTCCGGCCCATCGCCATGGCCGCCCTTGATGAGCACGGCTTTTGCGCCCGCCTTCAGGATCGCCTCGGCTTGCCGGGCGATCTCCGTCTCCGTTTTCGCCATCGAAGTGCCGGTCAGCAGCGCCGCTTCGGGCAGGTTCGGCGTAACGATGGTGGCGAGCGGCAGCAAGTCGCGCCGCAATGTCTCGATGGCGTCTTCATGCAGCAAACGGTCGCCTGATGTAGCCACCATGACCGGATCGAGCACCACCGGCTGCGATTGCCGCCGAAGCCGTTCCGCGATGGCGGCGATGGTTTCAATCCGCGAGACCATGCCGATCTTCACCGCATTGACGGTGAGATCGGAGAATACCGCATCCATCTGCGCGATAATGGTGGCGACTGAAATATCCTCCACCGCCGTCACGCCTTTGGTGTTCTGGGCGGTGATGGCGGTGATGACGCTGGCGGCATAGGCGCCGAGCGCGGAGAAGGTCTTGATGTCCGCCTGGATGCCCGCGCCGCCGCCGCTGTCGGAGCCGGCAATGGTCAATGCAATTGATGTCATGGCTGTCTCGCTTTCAGCGCCGCGTCAATCTTGGAGCGGAAGTCCTTGGTTGCGCTGGCAATATCGCCCGCGCGGAAAATGGCGGAAATCACCGCCACACCATCCGCACCCGCCGCGATGACCGGCGGCACACGGGCAAGATCGATGCCGGCGATAGCGCCGACCGGCATATCCGGCTTCCACTCCTTCAGCATGGCGCGCAGCGTGGTAAAGCCGTCGATACCGACCGGCTTGTCCGGATTGATCTTGGAAACGGTTTCGAACACGCCGCCGATGCAGGCATAGTCGGCGGGCATGGAGGCCGCCCGCTCGGCATCGGACCGGTTCTTGACGGTGAGGCCGATGATCGCCTTTTCGCCGAGAATGCGCCTTGCGGTTTTGGCGTCCATGTCGTCGGCGCCGAGATGCACCCCGTCCGCGCCCGAGGCGAGCGCCACATCCACCCGGTCGTTGATGACCAGCGGCACGCCGGTGCCGGCGATGGCCTCGTGAATGGCGCGGGCGTTTTCGATCATCTCGCGCGTTGAGCCGTGCTTGTCGCGATATTGCAGAATGGTCGCGCCGTTGAGTGCGGCCGCCAGAGCAAGCTCCGGCAGCGGCGCGACATCGCCAAGGCTCGCATCGACCAGCGCGTTGAGGCGGTAATCAACCTTGTTCATGCTCTATCCTCGCGTGATGTGTGATGTCCTCACCGGAAATTTCAGAAAGCGCATCCAGAAACGCCGGTTCGAAGCTGCCGGGGCCTCTTGCGTGCTTGGCTGCGAGTTCGGCGGAAACGCCGGTGACGGCAAGGGCGGAGGCCGCCGCCGTCAGGGCGTCTTTTTCGACAGCCATGAAGGCGGCGATGACGCCGCCCGAAAGGCACCCCGTTCCGGTCACTTTCGCCATCCACGGATGGCCGTTGACGATCCTGACGCTGCGGGTCGTGTCGCTGAGATGATCCACAGGTCCGGTCTCGATCCTCACCACGCCAGGCATACCGCCGATCAGGCTCATCTCGGCGTGATTGCCACGCACGATCGTCGGGGAAAGTGCGATGAGTTCGCGCGCGAATTCCAGGCGCGACGGTGAATAATCGCAATGAACGGGGTCGACGATCCATGGCTTGCCGGATGCATTGGCGATCTCGATCGCCAGCCGGATGACCTTGCGCCGCTCGGCATCCAGTGTGCCGAGATTGACGGTCAGCGCATCCGCCTTCGTCACGAAGCTCTCGATTTCCTCGAGCGAGGTGGTCATGGAAGGAATGCCGCCGACGACCGTGATGCCATCCGCGGTGAATTTCTGCACCACGGTGTTCATCAGGCAATGTACGCGCGGGCGCATTTTGCGCACGCGCTCCAGAATCTCGGCGGCGATTGCCGCTGTCGGGAAATTCGTCGTCATGGCTGCTGTAGCTCCACGGCGATGTCGTCCGCCGTCGGCGCCTGCTTGATCAGCTGCATCTCCTGCATGAAGGCGCCGAAACGGGCGTAGCGCGTGCGGTCGAGCGCGGCCGGGCGCTTGGCGAAACGCGGCAGCGTATCGAAGAAGGCCTGCTTGTTCAGCGCATCGTCAAGGTTCGGATAGGCCTTGATGAAAAGCTGCCAGGATTCCTGCGGGTGGTTGGTGATGAAGATGGCGGCCTGTTCCACGGCGGAGAGGAAACGCGGCAGGCGGCTGTCCTTCACGAGGTCGCGATGGGTGACGAAGATCAGTTCGTCATAGGCCGGCACGCCGTGTTCTTCCGGGAAGAAGGAGCGGCCCTCGTGACCCTCGAGCTTCATCTGCGTCAGTTCGAAATTGCGGAAGCCGCCAAGCGTGGCATCCACCTTGCCGGCGATCAGCGACGGCGAGAGCGAGAAGTTGACGTTGATGAGTTCGACATCGTCCTTCGTCAGACCGTCCTTTTCCAGCATGCGCTTCAGCATCGCATCCTCGAAACCGGAAACGGAAAAACCGACCTTCTTGCCCTTCAGGTCTTTCAGGCTCTTGATCGGGCCATCGGCCAGAACGGTGACAGTGTTGAGCGGGGTTTCGACCAGCGTGCCGAAACGCACCAGCGGCAGACCGGCATCGTGATCGAGATAGAGGTTCGGCTGGTAATGCACGCCGATATCGGCCTGTTTGGCCGAGACGAGGCGCGGCACGGCGGAGGGGTCTGCGGGCGGAACCAGTTCCACCTCCAGCCCCGCATCGGTAAACAGGCCGCGTTCTTTCGCGATTACCATCGGCGCATGATCGGGGTTCACGAACCACTCGAGCAACACGGTCAGCTTGTCTGCCGCCTGCGATTGCATGGGCGAAAGCACGCTTGCCGCCGCGACGACGAGGGAAAGAAGAGTTCGTTTCATGGTGCCGAAAGTCTCCGTAAAGATCTGAAAGGAATGGTGTGTTCTGTTTCCTTGGCCCAGGGGGCCAGATGGGCGGTCGAAAAGTCAACGACAAGCCGTAGCAGCACCGCCATGACGGCGAGAATGGCCATGGCGGCGAACATGGTATCGGTCTGCATGCGGGCGTTGGACTGGATCATGACGAAACCGAGCCCGGCTGATGCGCCCACCCATTCGCCGATGACAGCGCCAAGCGGGGCGAGCGGTGCGGCCACCCTCAGGCCTGAAATCAGCGAGGGCAGCGCCAGCGGCGCTCGCAGCCGGGTGAGGATCTGCCAGTGGCTCGCCTCAGTCAGCGAGGCGGCGTCGAGAATGGCGCGATCCGTGCGATTGAGGCCGTCGGTGAAGGAGGAAGCGACCGGAAAGAATATGATGATCGCGGTCATCACCACTTTCGAGGCCATGCCGAAGCCGAACCAGAGGACAAGAATGGGGGCGAGCACGAAGACCGGAAAAGCCTGCAACACCAGAACCATGGGCCAGACGAGGCGGCCAAGGCGCGGTATGGCGGCAATTGTGAAGGAGACGGCTATGCCGGCGGTGATGCCTGCCGCAAGCCCGAGGGCCATTTCGCCAAACGTCACCATGGCCTGGCCGAACAGGAAGCCCGGCTGGCGCAGGAAGGCACCGGCGACATCGGCCGGGGACGGCAGAATGTAACGGGGCGGCGCGAACAGCCATGTCCCCGCCTGCCAGAGAAGAAGCAGAAGACCGACACCGTTCAGCGCATGAGTGGCACGCATGAGCCGGACCTCAGACGCAAACGCACCATGTGCGAAGGGCGGAAGTTTTCAGCATCATCGTTCTATCTCCAGATGTGACAATCACGGAGATCCGGGAAACGCGGAGAAGAGAAAGGGCGGCACATTTAAAAAAGCGCGGCAGTTTCCGTTCCTACGCCGGCATGACCCGGATCAGGTTCAAGGGTCCGGCTCATCGCCATCTCAGCATCGTCAGATGCTCCCCTCGGAATGGGTCGGAAACTGTCGTTTTTTTAGCTGGCTGTCAACGGCTCAGATGCTGCGAAGCTGTTCAAACAGCTGGCGATGGCTGCTATCGGCACGATAGAACACCGCCGGCTGGCCAAGCGGCGTATCCACGGTGACTTTTCCTCCGCCAGAATGACGCACGCCGCTCCACAGATGCACCCATTCCCCATTGCCCGGAAGATGGAGCGTGCGCTGCGTTTCGCCCGCTCTCCAGACCGGGGCGACCAGCATGTCCGCTCCGTAGAGATAGCTGTCCTGAATGGCATAGGTCTGTCGGTCGTCCTCGTAATGCAGGAAGAGCGGCCGCTGCACCGGCAGGCCGGTCTTGGCAGCCTCCGTGGAGAGCGACTTCAGATAGGGGGCGAGGGCGACATAGATGGACGTCATGCGGGCGAAATGGGCAAGAACCGCCTCGTCCTGATCGATCTGGAGGTTGTCGCGCGGGCGGTTGCCCTCATGGGTGCGCATGACCGGGGTGAAGGCGGCCATTTCCGCCCAACGCATGATGAGTTCCGCCGTCCGGACATTGCCGAACAGGCTGGTGTATCCGCCAATATCGGAATGGTGATAGGCGTTGCCCATGAGGCCGGAGGAAAGCGCGCCGCAGATGACGGTGACTAGGCCGTCGTGGCGGGAGAAGTCGACGGACTGGTCGCCGCCCCAGATCAGCGGGCAATGCGCCTGCACGCCGGTGAAGCCGGCGCGCATGAAGAACAGCGCCTCGCCGGTCTTGCCCCGGCTTTCGACACCCTTTGCATTGACCTCGGCCCAGAGCGTGGGCCAGGCATTGTGCATCAGCTTGGCGTCCACGCCGTTGGAAAGGGTAATGTCTATCGGCAGATATTCGCCGAAATCGGCCATCCAGCCGGAAAGGCCGAAATCCAGCATGTTCCTGCCGATGATCTCCTCGGCGAACCAATCGGCCGCAGCCGGATTGGTGAAATCGACCACACCGCAATCGAACTCGCCGAAATCCACCAGCGCCGTCTTGCCGTCCGCACCGGTGGCGAAATAACCGGCTTTTTCGGCTACCTGGAAAAGCGGGCCGTCGACGCAGAGATAGGGGTTCACATAACCAAGGAAGCGGATGCCCTGATCGGCAAGCTCGGCGATCTTCTGGCGCAGATGCGGATAGCGGGTGTCGTTCGCCTGCCAGTCCCAGAACAGGCGCGCGCCGAAGGATGTCTGGCGAAGCCCCACCCAGTCTTCGCACCACAGGCCTGATACCTTCGTTCCGGCCGCGCGAATTTTCTCCAGCCGGGCAAAGGAGTTGACGCCATCCTTTAATCCGATGATCGCGCCGTTATAGACCCATTCCGGCAGTTCCGGCTGACGCCCGAAGCGCAGGGAGAGGGCGGAAACGATATCGGTGAAACTGTCACCGGCGAAGAATTCGATCTTTTCGGGGATCGCCCATATCTCGATCTCATGGAAATCGCCGTTGCGGAAATCGAAGACGGAATAGGCGGTCGTTTCCACGTGCAATGCATATCTGCGTGACGACAGGTAAGTCGGCTGCGGATAGTTGGTGTTGTAATAATCACCGCCCGCCTTGCCGCTGACATCGGACTTGAAGGTGATTTCGGTAGTCTTGTCGCGGCCGACTCCCGGCTCCGAGGTCCAGAGCGGAAAGCGGCGACCGCGCATGTCGAAATACGACATCTGCTCGCCGCCGCCCCAGACGTGTTCATCCGTTTCTGCGACAACGCGCAGCCAGAGGCGGTTGATGGTTTCATCCAGTGCCGTTAGCTTGATGGCATTGCCGTCGAGCGTCAGGCGCAGGCGCGGGGCCTGTCCCGGTGCTGATGAGAGCGTGACGCTATCCACACTCACCTCGGCATGGCGAAGGGCGGTTCGCTCAATGACATAATCTTCGATATCGAAATTGCCGCGATACATATCCATCCTCTCCTTGCCGAAACCGGCGAAAAGGGCTGGATTCTCCGACGAGTGAGAAAGGATGGTACGATTGCCGATTGTGAGCGTGAAGCCGTCTTTGGTCGTTTCGAAATGCATGACTTAACCTTTTAGCCCTTGAGACCACCGGCGGTGAGGCCAGAGACAACCCGCTCCTGGAAGATGACGATCAGGATCGCGACGGGCACAATGCCGACTACCAGCGCCGCCGAAATGACTGGCCAGGGGAAGGCGAATTCACCCTGATAAAGCTGGATGCCGACAGGGAGTGTACGGAGCGCCGGATTGGAATTGAAGGACAGCGCCAGCAGGAATTCATCCCAGGCATTCACGAAGGCAAGAATGCCCGCGGTGAAGACGCCCGGTGCGCAGAGCGGCACGACAACCTTGAAGAGTGCACCGATGCGGGTGCAGCCGTCGATCATGGCGGCGTTTTCGAGATCGCGCGGAATGCTCTCAAAGAAGGAGACCAGCATCAGCGTGCAGACCGGCAGCGAAAGCACCGTGTAGGGCAGGATCAGCGCCGTCCAGCTGTTGAGCAGGTTGAGCGCTCGCATGATTTCGAACAGCGGCACCAGCAGCGTCACCAGCGGGAAGGTGGAGACGGCGATGATGAGCGAGAGGATCAGCGCCCGGTATTTGAGGTTCAGCCGCGCCAGCGCGTAAGCCGCCAGCACCGAAATCAGGATGGTGAGCGCGGTTGAAAGCAGCGCCACCATGAAGCTGTTGAACAGGAAGAGATGCAGCGGCTGGTCGGAGAAGGCCTGCATGTAGTTGGCAAGCGTCGGCGCATGCGGAAACCAGGTGATTGGCTTGACCGTCAGTTCCGCTTCGGTCTTCAGCGAAGTGAAGAGAATCCAGATCGCCGGAAACAGGCCGTTGACCAGAAGAATGGAGGCCGCGATGAAGCGTAGCGGTTTGCCGGAAAAAAAGGAGGACAGACCGGAATTTGCAGCGGTGCTCATGGGATCAGTCCTTGGTCCTGATAATGCGGAGATAAACGGCGGTGACGCACATGGAGAGCGCAAACATCATGACCGCGAGCGCCGAACCGTAACCGAGATCGAGGAAGGAAACGGTGTTCTGGTGGATATACATGGCAAGCGTCGTGGTGGATGTGCCGGGGCCGCCGCCGGTCATCATGTAAGGAATATCAAAGGTCTGCAGCGCCGTGATGGTGCGGAAGATGAGCGCGACGACGATCGAGGGTTTAAGAAGCGGCAGGGTGATCTCGAAGAACTGCCGTATCTTGCCGGCGCCATCCACATCCGCCGCCTCGTAGAGTGAACGCGGAATGGTCTGCAGGCCGGCGAGGATCATCAGCGCCATGAAAGAGGATGTCTTCCAGATGATTGTCAGGCAGATGGCCGCAAAGGCCCAGTTCGGTGAATTGAACCAGATGACGCCCTCAAAGCCGAAACGGTTGAGCACATCGTTGACCACGCCATATTCGTAATGGAAGAACCATGCGAAGATCAGGCCGGCGAAAGACAGCGGCAGCGCCCAGGGGATCAGCAGCGAAAGCCGCATCGGCCATTGCATGGAAAAGGGCAGGTTGGCGAGCAGCGCCAGGCCGAGACCCATCAACAATGCGCCGGGCACGGTGATGAGCGTTATCAGAACCGTATTCCAGGTCGTTTCCCAGAAGATCGGATCGTCGAACATCGCCGTGTAGTTTTCAAGGCCGATGAATTCCGCCGGCAGCCCTGATGTTAGCGACAGGCTGAAAAAGCTGGTATAGACGAGCCGCGCCACCGGATAGACGATGATGAGCGACAGCAGGATCGCCGCCGGCGCCAGCAGAAGCACGGCCAGCGACCGGTCGCCGAGATCGAGCCACCGCGTCCAGCGCGGTTGCGGTTTCTCGTCCACCCGGACCATGGTTCTTTCCGGCATTGTCACGTCTGCCACTCCCGCAACTGGATTCACGTCGTCGTCTCCCGCTCGGACCGGTTCATCTCCGGCCCGTTTATCGCGCCGTTCAAACGGCTTTGTTCCTGTCAGTCGAAACGGCCGGAAAGGGCATGGCAAGCACGCCGCTTTCCGGCCCAAGGCTTAGCGCAGAACGCGCCGCAGACGGCTTTCCATCTGCTTTGCGCCATCCTCCGGCGTCATCACGCCGGCAAGCACGCCGTTGACGGTAGTGCGGATGGTTTCGCTGACCTCGTTGTAACGCGGCGTCACGGGGCGGGCCTTGGCGGTTTCAACCACGGGCAACGCATCGGCGAACCACGGGATCGCCTTGGTCACATCCGCATCCTTGTAGAGCGCGGCATAGGTCGGCAGCAGCGTGGCGTTGATGGCCATGAACTTCGACACATCCTGACCGGAGAGATATTCCACCAGCTTCTTGGCTTCATCCTGCTGCTTGGAATAGGCGGAAACGCCGAATTCCCAGCCGCCGAGGCAGGTTGTCTGCTCGCCGCCCTTGACGGCCGGCAGGCGGGCGACACCGACCTTGTCGTTTACCTGCGATTCCTTGCCCTGGAAATGGGTCCAGGCATAGGACCAGTTGACGGCGAAGAGAACCTTGCCGGCCTGGAATTCCTTGCGGGTATCGTCGGTTGCGACTTCGGAAATATTCTTCTTGGAAATGCCTTCATCGACAAAGCTCTTCCAGAGCTTCAGCGAATCCACGGCCGCCTTGTTGTCGAAATTCAGCTTGCCGTTTTCAACCAGAGACTTGCCCTCGCTCCAATAGGGCAGGAGGAAGGTGCAGACCGCGCCTTCGATCGCCTTGCCCTGGAAGGACAGTCCCTGAAGCTCGGGGTTCTTTTCGCCTTCCATCACCTTCCTGGAGGCTTCCTTCAGCTCGTCCCAGGTGGTTGGCGGCTGAATGCCGTATTTGTCCAGCAGGTCCTTGCGGTAATAAAGGAACATGGAGTCGGCGAAGGCGGGCAGCGCCACGATCTTGCCGTCCACGGTGTTGGCTTCGGCATAGGTCGGCAGATAGGCCGACATGTCCTTGCCGGAGAAATCGCTGGTCCAGCCGGCCGTGGCGAATTGCGCGGGGCGGATGACGTCGAGCATCAGCACGTCGAGGCTGGAATCCTTGGCCGACATGACGGTGTTGAGATATTGCGCCTGCATTTCCGAGGTGTTGCCGCCGGTCTCGATCACGACCTTAACGCCCGGCGTCTTCGCCTCATATTGATCGAGTGCCTTGCGCCAGACGTCCGGCTGGTGCTGGCTGGAAACGAAGATCTTCAGTTCGGCATCGGCAAAGGCCTGTCCCGAAAAGGCGAGCATGGTTGCGCAGAGCGCGGCACCCATGAGGGCTTTGCCCCTGATGGTTTTAAATGTCATGTGTTCCTCCCGTTATTAAACCTGTTGGCCGCAGCTTGTCTTCGCCCGGCAATCAGTGGATTGAGCGCTCCGTCGCGGCGTCGAAAAGATGAACCTTGGACGGATCGAGCCCGATCTTAAGCTCCTCGTTCGGCGCCGGGCGAAGCTGCGGCGGCATGCGTGCGGTCAGTGCCGCATCGCCGAGGCTGAAATGCACGAGCGTGTCCGAACCCAGCGGCTCCACCACCTGCACCTTGACCGCAAGCTGCGTGTCGAAGCCCTCAGTGGGGCCGAAATGTTCCGGGCGAATGCCAACGATGACTTCGCGCCCTTCGAGCCCGGTCTCCCGCGCGGGGCGAATGGCTGCCATCGGCAGGGCATTGCCATCGGAGAATGTCAGCCGGTCGCCGCTCACCTTTGCGCGGGCGAAGTTCATCGCCGGCGCACCGACAAAACCGCCGACGAAGACGCTTTCGGGGCGGTTATAAACCTCGTCCGGCGTGCCAACCTGTTCGATATCGCCGCCACGCAGGATGACGATGCGGTCGGCCAGCGTCATGGCCTCCACCTGGTCGTGGGTAACATAGATGATGGTTGTGCCGAGCTGCTGGTGCAGACGTTTGATTTCCGTGCGCACCTGTCCGCGGAGTTTAGCGTCGAGGTTGGAAAGCGGCTCGTCGAACAGGAAGACCTGTGGACGGCGCACGATGGCGCGGCCCATGGCCACACGCTGGCGCTGGCCGCCGGAAAGCTGGCCGGGCCGCCGGTCGAGGAGATGTTCGATGCCGAGCATCCTTGCCGCCTCATCGATGCTGGCATTGGCCTGCGATGCGCTCACGCCGCGCACCTTCAGGCTGAAACCCATGTTTTCGCGCACCGTCTTGTGTGGATAAAGCGCATAGTCCTGAAACACCATGGCGATATCGCGCTCACGTGGCGGCAGCCGGTTGACGACACGGTCGCCGATCCGCACCTCGCCGCCGGTAATGCTCTCGAGACCTGCGACCATGCGCAGCGTCGTGGATTTGCCGCAGCCGGAAGGACCGACGAACACCACGAATTCGCCATCGTTGATTTCAAGGTCGATGCCCTTGACGATGCGCAGCGCACCGTAACTCTTGTCCAGCTTGCGCAGGCTGACCGAAGCCATATTTTCCTCCTCACGACCGGCGCGTCCCGAATCTGGATGGACGCCATTGCCGATATCAACCTTCAAGTTCCACGCATCGCATTGTCGAAAATCGATCCCGATTGTCTGGCGATATCGTGGGATGGCGAAACGCCTGTCTCCCTGAGGTCGTGATATTACCTTTCAGAAAAAGGAAATCAATAGTGTATCAATTTTATTTCTGACAGAAATCAAAAACTATTAAGTCCTTGATTCAAAGAAATATAACCGCGAAACTGCCTGCAAGGCAGGTCGCTGCTTGCTTGGCTCCCGTCAAATTTCGCCATCGATCTGGATCAGGCGAATTTTGCGCGATCTCAACGTATGCGAGAAACATATCGGGCAACGGTATGGTCGAACCAGGTCCATGAAACTTCAGCCACCGCGCCATCCTGCGCCTGGCTGAGACGCAGCACCCGCGGCACCAGCGCGCCTGATTTCTGACCGAAGACCTCGGGCGTCCATTCCGGTACTTCACCGAGGTCGATGCGATCCTCCGCCTTCGATATCCAGAGGTTGAGGCGGGTGCGGTAATAGAGATAAAGGGATTCCGACATGTTCTCGATGGCGATGGTGTCGACGTAAGAACCATCAAGCCAGATTTCCTCGATGGCCGCCGGTTTGCCGGCGATACGTCGGAGGCGGCGGATCCTGTGTCCTTCGGCCGATGTGCCGAAGGCGGGCAGGGCGGCGGGCTTGGCAAGGCGCGCCACATCCAGAACCTCCGCCGTCGGCAGGCCGCCGCCCTCGATCAGTTCAAGCCGGAAGAAGGCATAGACGCTCTGCGGATCGCTGACAGCGCGAATGTAATTGCCCGAGCCCTGCACGCGCTCCAGCAGGCCGCGTTCCTGCAATTCGGCAAGCGCCTTTCGCAACGTGCCAACGGCGATACCGAGATCAGCCGCCATGTCGCGCTCCGGCGCCAGCTTCTCGCCATCGATCAACCGGCCCGCCGCTACCTCGCGCACCAGCATTTCGGCGATCTGCATATACATTGGCAGGCTGCCACCAGTGTGTTTCATATACCGTTTCCTCCCCCGAAACAAAAATTGATACATCATTGATTTACATATTTCTTGATGTTATGCAAGAAAAACGAGAGCGGCCCTGAGGAGGAATTGCATGACCGTCGTACCCGTTACATCCGCTGATCTCGATGCTGCCGAGGTCTCCTGGTTTTCCGCTTTGTGTTCCGATGACTACGCCTATCTTGGCGTGCCTGACGGCAGCCTGCGTTCCAGTTTCGACCATTGCTCCGACATCGTCAAAAAGGCCGAGGAACTCGGCTTTCGCAATATTCTCTGCCCCTCATCCTATCAGGTCGGGCAGGATACGCTAAGTTTTGTGGCCGGCTGCGCACCGATCAGCGACCGCATCAATTTCCTGGCGGCTATCCGCTGCGGCGAAATGCAGCCGATCATGCTGGCGCGCACGGTGGCGACGCTCGACCACATGCTGAAGGGCCGGCTGACTCTCAATGTCATCAGTTCCGATTTTCCCGGCGAAGTGGCCGACAGCGCGTTTCGTTACAAGCGCAGCCATGAGGTCGTTGAGATTCTCCGTCAGGCCTGGACGCGCGACACCATCGATCATGACGGTGAAATCTACCAGTTCAAGGGCGTCTCCACCGAGCCGGCAAGACCCTATCAGCAGAATGGCGGACCGCTCCTTTATTTCGGTGGCTACTCGCCGGATGCGCTGGAACTCTGCGGTGCGCAATGCGACGTCTATCTGATGTGGCCGGAAACGAAGGACCAGCTTGCAGACCGCATGCGCGCCGCAAATGAACGCGCCGCCGCCCATGGCCGCACGCTGGATTACGGCCTGCGCGTCCACATGGTGGTGCGCGATACCGAACAGGAAGCGCGCGAATATGCCGAACATCTTGTCTCGAAGCTCGATGACGAATATGGGCAACTGATCCGCAATCGCGCGCATGACAGCGGCTCGCTCGGCGTGTCGCATCAGGCGCGCGCCCGTGAACTCGCCGACAAGTTCGGCTATGTCGAACCCAATCTGTGGACCGGCATCGGCCGGGCGCGTTCGGGCTGCGGTGCGGCCCTGGTCGGTTCCACCGACAAGGTGCTTTCGGCGCTGGAGGAGTACCAGAAGATGGGCATTCGCGCCTTCATCCTTTCCGGTTATCCGCATCTCGATGAGGCGGAGCACTTCGGCACCAAGGTTCTGCCGCAGATGAAAACCTGCTCCCTGCCGCATGCCTATGGCCGGGTGCCTTCTGAAACGCCGGCCACGCCGCTCGGCAACGGGGAACGCCACTGATGGAACGCATCGCTCTTTCCGACAAACTCGAACTCAGCCGCATCGTTTACGGCATGTGGCGTATCGGTGATGATGCCGATACCTCGCCCGCCCATGTGCAGGCCAAGATCGAGGCCTGCCTCGCGCAGGGCATCACCACCATGGATCAGGCCGATATTTACGGCGGGTACACGGCGGAAGCCATTCTCGGCGCTGGCCTGAAGGCTGCGCCCGGGCTGCGCGACAGAATAGAAATCGTCACCAAATGCGGCATTGTCGCACCGGCAGGCCGTCACTCCGCCGCCCGCGTCAAACATTACGATACCACGGCTGGCCACATCAATGCTTCGGTCGAGGCGTCGCTTCGCGATATGGGAACCGATCACGTCGATCTGCTGCTCATTCATCGTCCCGATCCCTTGATCGATGCGGAAGAAACCGGCAAGGCGCTCGATGCGCTGGTGGCGTCCGGCAAGGTCAAGGCCGTTGGCGTCTCCAACTTCCGCCCGTGGGATTTCTCCCTGCTGCAATCGGCCATGAGCAACCGGCTCGTGACCAACCAGATCGAAGTGAGCCTTCTCGCGACGGATTGTTTCACCAATGGCGATCTCGCTTTCCTGCAGGAAAAGCGCGTTTCACCAATGGCGTGGTCGCCGCTTGGTGGCGGTTCGCTATTCTCGGGCGCCCATGGAGGAACCATGGCCGCCCTGCAGCGCATCGGCAAGGAACAGGGCGTGGATGCCACGGCAGTGGCGATCGCCTGGCTTCTGCGTCACCCGGCCAGGATCGTGCCGGTACTCGGCACCAACAATATCGAGCGCATCAGAACGGCGGCAGATGCCCTCAACGTGACGATGGACCGCCAGACCTGGTTCGAACTCTACACCCTTGCGATTGGAAAAGAGGTGCCGTGATGACAGTGGCAGAGGCAATCAAGATGCCTAATGAGCATGTATTCGTTCCCGGCGGCGAAAACAGCCGCAGCTTTCGCAACGCACTCGGCGCTTTCACGACAGGTGTGACTGTCGTGACGGCCACGACGCCGGAAGGCCCGATCGGCATGACGGTCAACAGCTTCGCGTCCGTGTCGCTCGACCCGCCGCTGGTGCTGTGGTCGCCGGCAAAAAGCTCGTCGCGTTATCAGGCCTTCAGCGGCGCCACGCATTTCGCCATCCATGTGCTGAGCGCCGATCAGGACGTGCTGAGCGCCCGCTTCACCCGCAACGGTCGCGCCTTTGATGATCTGGACTGGGAATTGAACGGCGAAGGCGTGCCGGTCATTCCCGGCACGCTCGCCCGTTTCGAATGCCGGCAGGCGGCGGCCCACGATGCGGGCGACCACACCATCATCGTTGGCGAAGTACTGCGCGCCGCCCATCGCGATGGCGACCCGCTGTGCTTTTCGGGCGGAGCCTTTGGCCGGTTTTCCCGGCAATAATAAGCCTCGCGTGGATTTTCGCATTCTCTGACGGAGATCGCGGTCATTCAAGCCGCAGGGTCGCAGCGAGTTTGTTCGAGGCGCTGGAGCGCCTCGAACATCTGCATCAAGCGGCAACGGAATCCGGTTCACCCGTTCCTTCAGGTTTTTGCGGTTCGGCGTGTTTTTCCGCTGTCTTGCGCCGCGAAAACAGCCCGGTGAGGTAGTTGCCGAACCGGTCCATTTCAACGAAAATGACAGGCGTGATGAACAGCGTCAGCAATTGCGAGACGATGAGACCGCCGACCACGGCGATGCCGAGCGGCTGGCGCAGTTCCGAACTTGCGCCCGAGCCGAGTGCGATGGGAAGCGCGCCCAGCAGCGCGCAGAAGGTCGTCATCATGATCGGCCGGAACCGGCGCACGCAGGCCTCGTGAATGGCGACGGTGGGCGGTTCCGCCTTTTCGCGTATCAGTTCCACCGCGACATCGATCATCATGATCGCGTTTTTCTTGACGATGCCGATCAGCATCAGCAGGCCGATGAGCGCAATGATCGAAAAATCCATGCCCATCACCTTCAGCGCCACCAGCGCGCCGAAAGCCGCTGCCGGCAGGCCGGACAGGATGGTCAGCGGGTGGATGAAGCTCTCGTAAAGCACGCCGAGCACCACATAGATGGTCAGCACCGCCGCCAGAATGAGAATGCCGGTATTGCCCTGGCTCTGCTGGAAGATCGCCGCCGTGCCGCCATAGCTGGTGAAGACATCCTGCGGCAGGCCTATCGTGCTCTTGATCTGATCGATCCGGCTTGTGGCATCGGACAGCGCCACGCCGTCAGGCAGGTTGAATGAGATCGTCGTGGAGACGAGCTGGCCCGTCTGGTTGATGGTGACGGGCGCCTGTGTACGGGTGAGGGTGGCGAAGTTTGAAAGCGGAACCAGAACGCCGGATTTAGCCGAAAGAATGTTGATGTCGCTGAGGAAATCATCATTCCACGGCTTCGAACTGTCGAATTCCACGATGACGTCGTAGCTGTCGCCGGTCGACTGGATCTGTGCCGCCGTATAACCGCCGAAGGACATTTCCAGCGTCTTGCGCAACTGGTCATTGGTGATGCCGAAGGCGGCGGCCTTTTCCGGGTCGACGGAAATCGTTGCGGCGATCGCGCCGTTCTGGGCGTCCGAGGTGACGGAGGTAAAGGTGTGGTCGCGGCGCATCGCTTCCATCAGTTTGTTCGACCATTCATTGGTCGTGTCGGCATTCAGGCCCTGAACGACGAGCTGGTATTGGCTGGCGGAGCTGCGCCCGCCGAAACGCAGGCTCTGTTGCGGGTTGATATAGGTGCGGATGCCGGCCACTTTCGATGTGGCCTGCCCCAGTTCCGCCAGCACCTGGCTGAGCGGCGCGCGCTCTTCCTTGGGCTTCAGCTCCACGAACATCGAGCCGTTGTTCAGCGGATTGCGGGAATTGCCGCCGACAATGGAGGTGACATGCACCACGGCCGGATTCTTGCGGATCTGATCGGCGACCTGAGCCTGGAGATCGCGCATCGCCGTATAGGAAATATCCTCACGCGCCTGTGTGGAGACCGAAAGACGGCCGATATCTTCCTGGGGAAAGAAGCTGGAAGGCAGGGTTTCGAAGAGATAGAGCGATGCCGCGACCGAGGCGAGAAATGACGCCAAAACGATGCGGCGATGGGAAAGGCACCAGCCGACGGCGCGGCCATAGCCGCGCAGCGTCCGTTCGAAACCCGCATCGAACCAGCGAATGATCGCCGGTGGTCTGGAGGAATGGCCGGAGAGTCGTGAAGCGAGCATCGGCGTCACCGTCAGCGAGACCAGCGCCGAGGCCATGATCGCGAGCGTGACGACCATGCCGAACTCGTTGAAGAGCCTGCCGATGACGCCGCCCATCAACAGGATGGGGATGAAGACGGCCACCAGCGACACGGACATGGAAAGAATGGTGCCGCTGACCTCCGCCGCGCCCTGAAGGGCTGCTTCCCGCATGGGCAGGCCCTTTTCATGCAGACGCAGGATGTTTTCCAGCATGACGATGGCGTCGTCCACCACCAGCCCCACCGAAAGCGTCAGGCCGAGCAGCGAGATATTGTCGATGCTGTAGCCCAGAACATACATCATGCCGAAGGCGGTGATGAGCGACAGGGGCACGGCAAGGCCCGGAATGATGGTCGCCGTCAGGTGCCCGGTGAAGAGATAAATGACCGCAACCACCAGTCCGATTGTGAGGAACAGCGTGAACTGCACGTCCGAAATCGCGTCCTTGATGGCGGTCGAGGCGTCATTCATGACGTTGATATTGACCGAAGGCGGCAATTGCTGGTGAAGCGCCGGCAGCTTGGCCTTGATGGCATCAACCACATCGACCGTATTGGCGTCCGGCTGACGCTGGACGGCGAGAACGATGGCCTGTTCACCGTCGAACCAGCTGCCGGCATTGGTGTTGTCGATGCTGTCTGTGACATTGGCGATATCGCCGAGATGGATGGGCGCGCCATTGTTCGTCGAGACGACCAGCGAGCGGAAGGCGGCCGCATCGGTGCGCTGGGTATCGGCCTCGATAGTCAGGCGCTGATTGTCGTTCTGCAACGCTCCGACGGGAACCTGATTATTCGCCTGGGCGATGGCGGTGGTGACGGTGTCGACGCCGAGCCCCCTTGCCTGAAGCTGTGTCGGATCGAGGCCGATACGCACGGCATAGGTCTGCGCGCCATAGATGCTCACCTGCGCGACGCCCGATATGGTGGAAAGAAGCGGCGAGATGATGTTCTCGGCGATTTCATCCACCTTGCTGGTCGGCATTTCCTTGCTGTTGACGGCCAGCAGCAGCACCGGCGCATCAGCCGGGTTGGTCTTGCGATAGCTTGGCGTCGTCGTCATGTTGCTCGGCAATTGCCGCTGTGCGCGCGAAATCGCGGCCTGCACATCGGCTGCCGCTGCATCGATATCGCGGTTGAGATCGAACTGCAGTACGATCGAGCTGTTGCCGAGCGTATTGGTGGCGCTGATTTCGCTGACGCCGGGAATGGTCTCGAACTGCTTGACCAGCGGTGTGGTAACCGATGTGGCCATGGTTTGCGGCGAAGCGCCTGACAGCGACGAGGAAACGTTGATCGTCGGGAAATCCACCTTCGGCAGGGCGGCGACGGGCAGCAGGCGGAAGCCGGCAAGCCCGGCCAGCACCAGGCCGATGGCGAGAAGCGTGGTGGCGACGGGCCGGTTGATGCAGAAATTCGGGATCATTGGCCGCCAACCTGTTCCTGCGGAATATTGGCGGCCAGATTGCCGGCCGCGCCGCCTTTGTCGGAAAATTGCTCGACCACGAACTGGCCGTCGGCAAGCTCGGATTGACCCTCGACGATGATATGTTCGCCGCCATTGAGGCCGCTTGTGATGGCGGTAAGATCGCCATTCGAGCGGGCGACCTCCACCGGCGTCATATGGGCATGATGCTCGCCATCGACGGTATAGACAAAATTGCCCTTCGGCCCCGGCCGCACGGCAACCGTCGGCACGACGATCATTTCATCGTCCGAAACGAAGTGCGCCGTGACATTGACGGACTGGCCGGGCCATAAAAGACCGCGATCGTTCTTGAATTCCGCCTTGGCCAATATCGTGCCGGAGGTCTGGTCCACCGTATTGTCGTAGAACCGCAGCACGCCGCTCATCGGTTCGCCCCCCGTCGCCGCGGGGTCGACATCGACTGCGGTATCCTTCGCCACGCCTTCGCGCAATTGCGGCAGATAGCGCTGTGAAAGCCGGAAACTGACCGAAATCGGATCGTATTTGGTGATGGTCACGATATTGACGCCGGCGCTGAGATAGGCGCCGGGACTGACGCTGATATCACCGAGCCGCCCATCGAACGGGGCGCGGATTTCCATATGTTCGAGCGTCACCTCGTCGGAGGCAAGCGTTGCCTTGTCGGCGTCGATCTTGGCGCTGGCGCTATCCCGCGCCGCCCTTGCCTGATCAAGCACCTGCTGGGATTCGGCGCTCTGCTTGACGAGATTGGCGGCGCGCTGGAAGGCCGCCTCCGTCTGCTCCAGCGTTGCCTGATCGGCGGCGATATTGGCCTTGTCCTTGTCGACAGCGGCGCGGGCGATGCGGTCATCCATCTTGAGGATAAGGTCGCCCGCCTTGATATGCTGACCGTCCTTCGCCTCGATTTCCATGACGAGGCCGGCCTGAAGCGGCGCGATATTGGTGATGTCGGCCGCAACCGCCCAGCCCGTCGCCGTTGCATCCATCGGCAGCGTCGCCTTGGCGACGGCGATGGTGCTGACGGTGGGTGGCCCGCCATTGCGTCGCCCTCCGCCCTGTCTTTGTCCCTGCTGCCGGGCTGGTTGGCCGCTTTGGGAGGGCTGCGCCGCCGTTTCGGCGTCGGCCCTGGGAGACACGCTGGCAAATTGCTTGAGATAGGGGACTTGATCGAGCGGCAGGCGATCCTTGAAATACCAGGCGCCGGCGGCTGCGATGGCAAGAACGCTGAGGGCGGTCCAGAAACGTTTCATCTGACGATTCCGCGTAATGAGAGCGATACATGTTTCCCGAACATGTGCGGTAAGCCTTGGGAGCAGCTTTCTCCCACAAGACACCCAATGCGCTGCGAAATCACCTTAAACTTTTGTAATGGCGGCGACAATGACCGCCGCTATATGCCTTGTCTTTCAGGGGGGGAGCGGACGGCGTATAGTTCATACGGCAGGCCATGCCTGACCATGTTCCCGTTCGGCGCTGGTTCCGGTCAAAGAAAAGCCGCCTCGTTTCCGGGGCGCCTTTGGTTCGGCGGTGAGAGGCCGACGATCAGAACGCCCTGATGGCGTTGCGGGTCGCAAGTACGTCTTCGGCGACATTGCCGGTCGTTGCCGGAACGGAGCCGACGAGATCCAGGAACTTGTAAAGTTCGGTGGCCTGCGAGTTGGTGACATAGATGATGTCGCGATCCTGCATCGGGAACTTGGTGGCGGCGAAGAAGGTCGACGGATCGCGCAGATTGGCGCGGAAGATGACCGGAACGTCCTGTCCGGGGAACTTCGACGTATCGATGCCGAGCTTCACGAGAAGATCGCGCTTGACGATACGATAGATATAGACCTGAGCCGGGTCAGCGCGGGAATCGAGCAATCCGCCCGCTTTGCCGAGTGCGTCCGAAAGCTTGAGATCGGCATCCTCGAACTCGAACCGCCCGTTGAGACCGGAGGCACCGAAGGCAAGGTAGGTGCGGCGCTCACGTTCCACCATGATCGTGTCGCCCGGAACCACATAGATGTTTTCGGACGGCGTGCTGACGAGGTGGTTATAATTGACGCGGGCGGTCTTGCCGCGGCGGATCAGCGTGACATAGGATTCGATATTGGGGGCGCTGAGGCCCTTCGCATAGGAGATGACGTCGAGAACCCGATCGCCCGCTTCCGAAAGCTGAACCTTTGTCGGCTCCTTGACATCGCCCAGCACGGAGGCCTGTGCGGAGCGGCTGGAAATCTTGGTGATGAGAACCTGCGGTTCGATGGCGCGGTTGGCGAGCCGTTCCTCGATTTCGCTCTGCACATCCTCGACGTTGCGGCCGGTGGCGCGAATCTTGCCCGCATAGGGCACACTGATATTGCCTTCGCGGTCCACCGTCTGGTTCGGCAGGCTGATGAAGTTGCCGGGACGGCTGCCCGCGTCGTTCGGAATGAACAGGCCGCCGGCCTGGCTTTCAAAGATCGCCACCTGCACCACGTCGCCGACACCCATCGGCAGCGCCGGAACGCCGCCCTTGCCGCCGCCGAAACTGCCGAGCAGGGTGGTGGTCGTGGTGTCGCCGACGTAGTTGAGAACGGAGCTGTTGATGTCGAGCAGCGCGTAGTCGACACCTGCGGTTTTCTGCTTGTCCTTGGACGCGAATTTCACGGAAGCGTTAGATTCGATCGAGGCTGCATCGGGACCGGAGGCCGCCGTAACCGTGCAACCCGCCAGAGCTGCAGAGGCAAGCAGAATCGAAACATTCAATAAACGCATTTGGTCCTCAAAATAAATGCCGTCCGAAAAGCAGAAATAATCCGGACATCGTATAGGTTTTTAAAAATAAGCACTTCATAAATGACACCGGTAAAGGAAGTCCAAACCGGTATTACATCCCTTCAGCGGAATCGCATTCGGAAATGTCTACGTTTTCAATCAGGCATATGCCCAATTTCAGACGATACTTCAAGTTCATCACCGCTCAACTGTGCTGAAAAATTCCTGGCGAGGCACGATGTTCGTATCCTCTGATGGTATCAGTATTGTTGCGCTTCAATATTCAGTCGACCGCCATAATCTCTTCGATTGCCGCATTGCGCTAGTGCAGTTTTGTCACGCTTGCACGGTTTCTTTTGCGCCTGATTGACGTGAAGCCTAATCAATTGTTTTGCAAAATTATTTTTCCTCATTTCAATGTAGAATCTTCTGAAAGAAGAAGCGTTCCAGCGACGTCAAGCCGTTCTTAAATTCCGGAATTGCGGGGTTCGCCTCCACGCTCGTCGTCGGGCCTTCGACTGCTATGCGGGGTACTGGCACTATATCGGCGATATGCCGAAGCGGGCAGAGCCACCCATTCATGTATCCCAAAGCGTATTGCGGCCATCTGAACAATGGCGGGCAGGGCAACGCCGATGATCGTCGTGATTGCCAGCAGGCTAGCTATGTCCGTTACGTGAAGCAACTTCACCGCGACCGCCCGGCCAAAGCCGATGGCGATGATATGCATCACATAAATTCCGACGGATAACTGGCCGAGTGCCCTGAACATCGATGAAATCGCGTTTTCGCGAATGGCCAGCGCCTGAGAAATTGCGATTGTCAGGCCTATGCCAAGCATGGCCGACAAGAAAGGAAATCGTTCGGGGATTTCAATCTGCCACGAGAAGTAGGTGAAAACCGCAAAGGCTGTCAGAAGTGCGAGAAATGAGCGTATCGTGTATCGCCTCTGCTGAAAGCCGTATTGTTTGGCGACGATGCCGAGCGTGAAATAGATGAACCCATAGGCAATGTCCCATGGGACCTGTTGGCTGTGCAGATAAAAGAAGAAGAACAGAATAAGCGCGAGTGCTGCACGGACGAGGGCGGGTACCCAAACGAATAGATGAGAGGCAAGTTGGCAGAAAAACAGGGAGTAAAGAAACCAGAAGGGGCTGATCGGGCTCCACAGGATTTCCAGGACCCTGGTAAAATCGATGGTCGTGTTTGTAAGACTCAAACGCCCCATCACGACCATCAGGCTGCCATGCAGGACTGACCAGAATAGATAGGGATAAGCGATATTTTTCCCAAGCTTGGCGAAAAAATCCTTGGGTACTGTTTCTTGTCCGGAAAAGAACAGCCCCGACACGAAGAAAAAAAACGGCATATGGAAGGTGTAAATTGCATAGTCGATGAAGCCCATAAGGCTGAAGTGCGGCGGTGCGCCGGAACCATTTAGTCCTCTTTCCGCATGGCCGAAAACAACGAGGATTATACACAGACCTTTGGCGACATCATAACTATTGTCACGCGGCTTTTTAGGTTTCATGCAAGCACTCAATCGAAGTTTTCATGGGCGGATGTTGGTTGAGACGTTCCTCAATTACGCCCGCTCGGCCAGTGCGAAATTCACGGTGTCCGCGAATTCTCGCAGGAAGCGCTCGCGTGAGAAACGGGCGGCGTTGTTGATGCAGGCGTTCTTGTCGAAGCGGTCGGAATTGTCGACGAATTCCTGCACGGCGGCGCAGATCGCTTCCGGTGTCTGCTCACCGAAATAAAGGCCGGTCGGATGGTTGGAGGCGCCGAGAGGAACGACGGTTTCCAGCACGCCGCCCTTGCCATAGGCGATGACGGGGGTGCCGAGCGCCTGTGATTCGACGGGCACGATGCCGAAATCATCCTCGGCCGCAAAGACAAAGGCCCTGGCTTCGGCCATGTATTTGTGAAGCTCTTCATTGCCGACGAAACCGAGGATTTCGATATTTGGCGTGGCGATTTCCCGGATGCGCTTCATGTCCGGCCCATCGCCGATAACGACCAGCCGCCTGTCGGGCATCTTTGCAAAAGCCTCCACGATCAGGTGCACTTTCTTGTAGGGCACCAGCCGCGATGCGGTAACGAAATAGTCGCCCTTGCGGTCGGAAGGGGAAAGATGGGACGTATCCACCGGCGGATAGATCACGGTGGAATCGCGGCCGTAACATTTGCGCACCCGGTTGCGGATGAACTTGGAGTTGACCGTCATCAGGTCGACGCCATTGGCGGTGCGGATGTCCCACATGCGGATATAGTGAAGAATGGCGCGGGCGATCCAGGAGGTAAAGCCGCGCGTCAGTCTGGTTTCCTTGAGATACTGGTGCTGGAGGTCCCAGGCGTAGCGGATGGGGCTATGGATATAGGACACGTGAAACTGGCCCGGGCCGGTGATGACGCCCTTGGCGACCGCATAACTCGAGGAAATCACCAGATCGTAGCCGCTCAGATCGAACTGTTCGATGGCGAGCGGCATCAGCGGCAGATAGGAGCGGTATTTTTTCCGGGCGAAAGGCAGCTTCTGGATGAAGGAGGTGTTGACGGGGCGTCCGCCGAGAAATCCCCGGTCGCGCTCGCTCATGAAATCGACAAGGCAGTACAGATCCGCGTGAGGATAAATTTCAAGAAGGTTGTGAAGCACTTTTTCGGCCCCACCTCTGTCGGTGAGCCAGTCATGCACGATTGCCGTCTTCATAATTTCCTCAATAATTTCAACGTAATAAAAATTAATGTTCCGCCGTGGAATGAAGTTTGGCGGTATAAAATATCAGGTCTGTCTGCAGCCCTTGAAAATACGGCTGGCGGCGTCAAATAGCGTAACGATTAATAAGAATATGCGGGTATGTCTGTGGTGGCCTAGCGTTAGTCCGCTCTTTAATAGCACTTTGTTCGCAAATGCGAAATATCCAACCTTCTTGATTCCCTTTCTTCCTTTACAGTCAAACGCCAGTCGTCATTCCCGCTCTTCCAGCCGGAAAAGATTGGTATTACGGCGCGCCGCTTTTTTGCGAAACTCCCGTTTTTTCATTGCCTTAAACGACGCCGTCTTCTTTCGCAAAGACCTGTCTTGCGTTTCGCCGATCATGGAAACCCATCATTGGCCGGCAAGGTCATTGACAAGGCGTCTTATCAAGATATTCTGTTATAAAGATGTATATAGCATAATAATGGAATAATAAAATTGGAACGAAGAGCTGGGAGCTTGACCATGAGACGTAAACTTGCATTTCTTGCCACCGCCGCCCTGATGCTGGCGCCGGGCGTGACGATGGCCGCGGAAAAGGGCGGTGTCATCAATGTCGCGACGATCGGCGAGCCGCCGACACTCGACCCGATGGCCTCGACCGCCGATCTGGTCGGCATTGTCACGCAACATATTTTCGAAACGCTCTACACCTTCGACAAGGGCTGGAAGGTGACGCCGCTTCTGGCCGAAAGCCTGCCCGAGATCAGTGCGGACGGCAAAACCTACACGATCAAGCTGCGCCAGGGTATCAAGTTCCATGACGGCAGCGACATGACCTCTGAAGATGTCGTCGCTTCGCTCGGCCGCTGGATGAAGATCGCCTCTCGCGGAAAACAGGCGGCCGGTTTCATCGACAATATTTCGGCTCCGGACGCCGGAACGGTGACGATCACCCTCAAGCAGCCCTATGCGCCGCTGACCTCGCTGCTTGCCTTCAACAACTCAGCGGCCATCATTCTTCCGGCGGAAAAACAGGCGGAGCCGATGGCCGAATTTGTCGGTACTGGCCCTTACATGCTGAAGGAACGCAAGGCGGATCAATACATTCAGCTGGTGCGCTTTGACGCCTACAAGTCCCGCGATGGCGAAAGCGACGGTTATGGCGGCGCCCGCCGTCAATATCTCGATGAAATCCGCTTCGTTCCGGTTCCCGATCCGAATACCCGCGTCGAGGCCGCCGTTTCCGGCCAGTATGACTATGTCGATTCCATTCCGGTGGAATCTTTCGACAAGGTGAAATCGTCTTCCGCCTCGCAGCCGTTGATGCTGAAGCCCTTCGGTTATCCGGTCTTCGTGTTCAACACCAAGGAGGGACTGTCTTCCAAGCTGGAGGTCCGCAAGGCGGTGACCGAAGCACTGAATATGGAGGACATGCTGGCGGCCGCTTTCGGCAGCACGGATTTCTACGCGCTCGACGGCGCTTATTACCCCGGCAATTTCTCCTGGCATACGGAAGACGGCGTCGAGGGCAATTATAATATCGGTAACCCGGAAGCCGCCGCCGAGAAGCTGAAGGCGGCCGGTTATAATGGCGAGCCGCTGCGCATCCTCACCAGTCGCCAGTATGAGTTCCATTACAAGATGGCGCAGGTGGCGGCGGAATATCTGAAGCTCGCCGGTTTCAAGGTGGATATGCAGGTGGTGGACTGGGCGACGCTGACGCAGCGGCGCGCAGACCCGAAGCTCTGGGATATCTACATCAGTCACAGCCCCTTCCTGCCGGAACCGGCGCTGATGGGTGCGCTGTCCACCAGTTCGCCGGGCTGGTGGGATACGCCGGCACGCAAGGCGGTAGTTGACGCCTTCACCTCCGAAGCCGATCCGGACAAGCGTATCGCGCTCTGGGCCGAGGTGCAGAAGACGATCTATGCCGAACTGCCGCTCCTCAAGATCGGTGACTTCAACGCCGTTGCCGCCAAGTCCAACAAGCTGGAAGGCGTCGATCCGGCTCCCTGGCCGTATTTCTGGAACGCCTCGGTTACGAAGTAAGACTGGCGCCGCACGCCGTCACCCCGGCCTTTGGCCGGGGTCCGGTGCGATCAAGCCGTTGATCGCGGGAGTTTCTCTCACCACGCGGACGCGCGGTGGCTGGATGCGGAATCTAGTCCCGCATGACGGAAATGAGCGGTCGGCTTCCAGATAACTCGGTTCAACCGTCGCCTGATGGCGGCAATCACGCGCTTTGGAGCTTTTGTACGTGATACGGTATATTTTCCAGAGACTTGCCGGAATGATCGTGGTGATGTTCCTCGTCGTCACCATCGTTTTCGTCATCCTGCGCGTCACGCCCGGCGATCCGGCTGCCGTGATGCTGGGGCCGGATGCCTCGGCGCAGGATATTGCGGAACTGCGCACCCGGCTCGGCCTCGATCAGTCGCTCGGCGTACAATATCTCTATTATATCGGCCAGTTGCTGAGGGGCGATCTTGGCCAGTCGATCTTTCTCAACATGCCTGTTGGATCGGCCCTGCTGGATCGGGCGGAACCAACCTTCTTCCTGACGATCTTTTCGCTGCTGATCGCCAGCATCATTGCCCTTCCGATTGGCATCTATGCCGCTTACCGGCGCGGTTCCTTCGTGGATCAGGCCGCGACCACGGTGGCGATGCTGGCGGCGAGCATCCCGAGTTTCTGGCTCGGCCTCATCCTCATGCAGGTCTTCGCCGTCAGGCTCGATATGTTTCCAGTGTCGGGTTACGGCGGACCGGGTGCAAGCTTCCTTGAACGCATGTATCACCTGACCCTGCCGGCCATCGCGCTCGGCCTCGTCTCCTCGGCCCTCATCCTGCGCTTCACCCGCGCCTCGATGCTGGATGTTCTCGGTGACGATTATGTTCGCACGGCCCGAGCCAAGGGCGTCAAGGAGCGCCGGGTGGTTATGGAACATGCGTTGAAGAATGCGCTTATCCCCATCCTCACCGTGCTCGGACTCACCGCCGCCGTGCTGATTTCCGGCGCAGTGGTGACGGAAACCGTCTTCGGCCTGCCGGGCGTCGGCAATCTCGTCGTCTCGGCCGTTCTCCGGCGCGATTATCCGGTCATCCAGGGCGCGCTTCTCGTCATCGCCGGGCTCTACGTGCTCATCAATTTTGCAATCGACATGCTCTATCTGCTGGTCGATCCGAGGGTTCGTTACTGATGGCCGATATTGTTTCCACCGCCCAGCCTGCGCGCAACCCGACCATCCTGTTCATTCGGCGTCTTCTGAAGCGCAAGACGGTTGCCGCCGGTCTTATCGTACTGCTCGTCTTCGTGCTGCTTGCCGTTTTCGCGCCGATGATCGCACCCTATTCGCCGTCGAAACTGTCGATCGTGAATCGCCTGAAACCGCCGAGTGAACTCTATTGGTTCGGCACCGACGAGTTCGGCCGTGACGTCTTTTCCCGCACCATCTATGCCGGAAGACTGTCGCTTCTGGTCGGGGCCGCCGTGGTGGCGCTCTCGGCGCTTATCGGCATTACGCTTGGCCTGCTCGCCGGTTTCTTCCAGAAGCTGGATACGCCGATTGCGCGGCTGATCGACGCCATGATGGCCTTTCCGGATATTCTGCTGGCGATTGCGCTGGTGGCGGCGCTCGGCCCGTCGCTGACGACTGTCATCATCGCGCTCGCCGTCGTTTATTCGCCGCGCCTTGCCCGCATCGTGCGCGCCTCGACGCTGGTGATCCGTGAGTTGCCCTATGTGGAGGCGGCGAAGGCGCTCGGCATTTCCACCTTCCACATCATGACCCGGCACGTGCTGCGCAATCTCGTCTCGCCGATCCTCGTGCAATGCACCTTCCTCTTCGCCAGCGCCATGCTGGCCGAGGCCGGCCTGTCGTTTCTGGGGCTCGGTGTGAGCCCTGAAATTCCCACCTGGGGAACCATGATCTCCGCCGGCCGCCAATATATCGGCCAGGCGGACTGGATGACCTATTTCCCAGGCTTTGCCATCATTCTTTCCGTGCTGTCGCTGCAAATGGTCGGTGACGGGCTGCGGGACATGCTCGACCCAAGACTGCGAAGGGATTTGTAATATGTCGTCCGGTGAACAGGCGAAAACGCCTCTTCAAGCTCCCATTCTTCTCACCAATGTCAAACCCGTCGGTTTCGGAAAGGGTGCGCCACAGGCTTCGACCGATATTCTGATCGGCGGCGACGGCAAGATCGCCGCGGTCGGGCCAGCCATTCAAGCGCCTGTTGATGCGCAGCGCATCGATGCCAAGGGCGCCTTCATCTCGCCCGGCTGGGTCGATCTGCACGTGCATATCTGGCACGGCGGCACCGATATCTCCATCCGCCCCTCCGAATGCGGGGCCGAGCGCGGTGTGACGACGCTGGTGGATGCCGGTTCGGCGGGTGAGGCGAATTTCCACGGTTTTCGGGAATATATTATCGAGCCCTCGAGGGAACGCATCAAGGCCTTCCTCAATCTCGGCTCCATCGGCCTAGTTGCCTGCAACCGCGTGCCGGAGCTGCGCGACATCAAGGATATTGACCTCGATCGTATCCTCGAATGTTACGCCGAAAACAGCGAACATATCGTCGGCATCAAGGTTCGGGCGAGTCATGTCATCACCGGCTCCTGGGGTGTAACGCCGGTCAAGCTCGGCAAGAAGATCGCCAAGATCCTGAAAGTACCGATGATGGTGCATGTGGGCGAACCGCCGGCGCTTTATGACGAGGTGCTGGAGATTCTCGGCCCCGGCGATGTCGTGACGCATTGTTTCAACGGCAAGTCGGGTTCCAGCATCATGGAAGACGAGGATCTGTTCAATCTTGCCGAGCGCTGCGCCGGTGAAGGCATCCGGCTGGATATCGGCCATGGCGGTGCCTCCTTCTCCTTCAAGGTGGCGGAAGCGGCGATTGCACGCGGCCTTTTGCCCTTCTCGATCTCGACGGACCTGCACGGCCATTCGATGAATTTCCCGGTCTGGGATCTGGCGACGACCATGTCGAAGCTGCTGTCGGTTGATATGCCCTTCGAAAATGTCGTCGAGGCCGTTACCCGCAATCCGGCCTCCGTCATCGGCCTCGATATGGAAAACCGTCTCGATGTTGGGCAGCGCGCCGACTTCACTATTTTCGATCTCGTGGATTCCGATCTGGAAGCGACCGATTCAAATGGCGATGTGGCGCGCCTGACGCGTCTGTTCGAGCCGCGTTACGCGGTCATCGGTGCCGAGGCGATTACTGCCAGCCGTTATATTCCAAGGGCGCGCAAGCTGGTGCGCCACAGCCATGGTTATTCCTGGCGCTGAACCCGAATGGAATGGCGGAGGTCCCTCCTCCGCCTTCCGCAGACAAGACGGGATACACATCCCGGCACTATGAGGAATTCGCGTGAAACAGTCTTCGCTTGATGCAGAAGGGCGCCTTTCGCCCTATGACCGGCTCGCCGCGCTTGGCATCTCCCTGCCGCCGCCGCCGCCGCCGATTGCCAATTTCGTTACCCATGTGGTGGAAGGCAACATGCTTTATCTTTCGGGGCAGGGGCCGCGGGAAGAAAACGGCCATCTTTACGCCGGCAAGGTGGGCGCGGAAATCGGGCTGGAAGAGGCCTATAACCATGCGCGGCTCACCGGCATCAATCTTCTCGCTGTCATGCATGAGGCGCTGGGGGATCTGTCGCGGGTGAAGAAGGTGGTCAAGCTGCTCGGCATGGTCAATGCCGTCAGCGATTTCCGCGATCACCCGAGCGTCATCAACGGCTGCTCCGATCTCTTCATCGATGTGTTCGGCGATGCCGGGCAGCATGCCCGTTCCGCCGTTGGTTTCGGCTCGCTGCCGGGCAATATCACCGTCGAGATCGAAGCCATCGTCGCGCTCAAGGGGTGAGGCCGTCTAATGGTTGCGCCAGCCCATCAGCTTCTCGATCCGTTCCGCCGAGACCCTGACCTGTTCGGTATAATGGTTCTCGTCCGCCAGCACCTTCTGCTCCGGCAGCACGATGGAAATCGTCGCAACGCATTCGCCCCTGTTGTCGCAGATCGGCGAGGCGATGCAGGCGACGGCGTAATCGGATTCGGCAACCTGTATCGACAGCCGGTCATGGAAGGCCGCACCTGCCGATTGCGACAGGGTTTCGGGGTTGATTTCGGCGCGGCCGGTCGGCGAGGTGCGGGCGCAGCGGCGGAAAAGCTCGACACGCTCCGTCTCCGGCAAATGACCGACGAGCAGGCGGCCGGAGGCCGTCCAGTTCAGGGGAACACGGGTGCCGACGCGCGACGCGACCTGAAAATGGCTCGGACCATCGGCCATGGCAAGCACCAGCATATGGTCGCCATCGCGGCCGCAAAGCTGCACGGTCTCGCCCGCATGGCGGCACAGATCGTGCATTTCGTGGGTGGCGACGCCCATGAAATCCAGCGAGCGGGCATAAGCGAGCCCATAGTGGTAAAGCCGTGCGCCAAGCCAGATGTTGCCATCGGCATTGCGCGCCAGCATGTTCTTTTCGACGAGATCGTCGACGATCACATAGACGGTGGAAAGCGGCGCCTTGATCGCCTTGGCGATGGCGTAAGCGCCGGCCGGAGATCCGGTTTCGTAAAGGTAATCAATGACCTGAAGGGCACGGTCGATGCCGCTGACGCGCGAGCGCTTGGCGGCCTTCGCGTCCGGGGTTTCCTCCGTGGGAGATACGGCGGTTGAAGACATTTCGTCCAGTCTATGGGCGTCCAATTTTGGCTCCTCATGGGTTTTGAGAAGCTATTACATTATTATGGCATACATGTCGATGCCCATCGCATCGCAAAGACAGGAGAAAGACATGACCGAGGATATCAGAAGCAGGATCGGCCTTCGCCCGGTCATCAACGTCTCGGGCACCATGACCTCGCTCGGCGCGTCGATTGTCGTTCCGGAAGCGGTTCAGGCCATGGCGGCCATCCTGCCGCAATTTGTCGAGATCAACGATCTGCAGCGCAAGGCCAGCGCGGTGATATCGAGGCTGACGGGCGGCGAGGCCGGTTTCGTCACCGCCTCCTGCTCCTCGGGCATCAGCCTTGCGGTGGCGGGCGTCATTACCGGCAACAATCTGCTGGCCATCGAGAAGCTGCCTGATATCGCGCCGGAAAAGAACGAGGTTCTGGTGCAGATGGGCCATGTGGTGAGCTATGGCGCACCGGTGGATCAGGCGATCCGCCTCGGCGGCGGCAAGGTGGTGCTGATCGGGCAGGCGACATCGACCCACCGTTTCCATATGGAAAACGCCATCACCGAAAAGACGGCGGCGGCGGTCTATGTCGTCTCGCATCATGTGGTGGATTACGGCCTGCTGCATCTTTCCGAATTCGTCGAGATCGCCCATGCCAAGGGCGTGCCTGTTATCGTCGATGCGGCTTCCGAATATGACCTGAAGCTGTTTCTGGCGACGGGTGCGGATGTGGTGCTCTATTCCGGCCACAAGTTCCTCGGCGGCCCCACCTCGGGCATCGTCGCCGGCAAAAAGGAACTGGTGCGCAACGCCTTCCTGCAGAATATGGGCATCGGCCGCGGCATGAAAGTCGGCAAGGAAAGCATCTATGGCGTCATGGCGGCGCTGGAAGCCTGGGAAAAGCGCGACCATGCCGGTATTCGCGAGCGTGAAACCGGCTACCTCAACCTCTGGAAAAAGACGCTGGACGGACGCCCCGGTGTAACCGCGCTGATCGAGCCCGACCCGACCAATAACCCGCTCGACCGGCTGCGCGTCATCATCGATGCCGAGGAAGCACATATCACCGCCTGGGACCTGACGACGGCGCTTGCCAAAGGCAGCCCACCGATCATTGTCCGCGACCACGAGGTGGAGCACCGTTATTTCTATCTCGACCCCTGCAACCTGCATCCCGGTCAGGAAACCATCGTTGCCTCCCGTCTGGCCGAGGAACTGGACAAGGCGCGCGCCTCCAATGAGGTGATCGCCACACCGTTCGAAGACCGCAGCCGTCACCGTTTCGACGGCATGCTGCGCTGGCCGGACTAAATGGAACGAGCGGGTGCCGCGTATATCTTCTCCCCGAGGGGAGAAGTCCGCGGCAGCGGGATGAGGGGGCAAGGGTGCGTTTTATCGCTGGCGTTGCCCCCTCATCCGACCCTTCGGGCCACCTTCTCCCCGGCGGGGAGAAGAAATTTGCCGCAACGCCGTGCTTGAGTTGAAACATAAAAAGAAGGGAACGATCATGACCATGCCGCAGGCAGCACCGCTTGGTGCAGAAGATGCCGTGCTTTCCGTCCGCAATCTCACCACGTCCTTTCACGTGGATGGCGGCTGGAAACCCGTGGTGCGTGATATTTCCTTCGATGTCGGGCCGGGTGAGACGGTCGCGATCGTCGGCGAAAGCGGCTCGGGCAAAAGCGTGACCTCACTCTCGATCATGCGGCTGCTGGATCGGGAGAGCAGCAGGGTTCAGGGCGAAATCCTGCTCGGCGGCCGCAATCTCCTGTCCCTTTCCGAAGACGCCATGCGGCGGGTGCGGGGCAATGAGGTTGCGATGATCTTTCAGGAGCCGATGACCAGCCTTAATCCGCTGTTCACCATCGGCGACCAGATTTCCGAGGCCCTGTTGTGCCACCAGCCGATGTCGAAAGCGGAAGCGCGGGCGGAGACGATCCGCCTTCTCGAAAAGGTCCGCATCCCCTCTGCCGCTTCACGCTTCGATGAATATCCGCACCGCTTTTCCGGCGGGATGCGCCAGCGCGTGATGATCGCCATGGCGCTCGCCTCCAAACCGAAGCTCCTGATCGCCGACGAGCCGACGACGGCGCTCGATGTGACAATTCAGGGCCAGATTCTCGACCTTATCAAGACGCTGCAGGAAGAGGAGGGCACCTCGGTCCTCTTCATTACCCATGACATGGGTGTGGTGGCCGAAATCGCCGACCGCACGGTCGTCATGTATCGCGGCGAGCAGGTCGAAGTCGGTGCGACGGCCGATATCTTCCATCGCGGCAAACATCCCTATACGCGCGCACTTTTGTCCGCCGTTCCGGTTCTGGGGTCTATGAAGGGCGAGGAAAGACCGCTCCGTTTTCCGATCGTCAACACAACGACAGGGGAAATGCAGGAATCTGCGCGCCCGGCCGATACCGTCGATGCCAGCGCTCAGCCGGTTCTCAAGGTGGAGGGGCTGACCAAGCGCTTCGACATCCACTCCGGCCTTATGGGGCGGCTCAGCGGCCGGGTGCATGCGGTGGAGAATGTGTCCTTCGATTTGAGGGCCGGGGAGACATTGTCGCTGGTGGGCGAAAGCGGCTGCGGCAAGTCGACCACCGGACGCGCCATCATGCGGCTGATCGAGCCGGATGCCGGGTCGGTCGTGGTCAACGGCGAAAACATTCTCGCCCTCGACAAGACGGGCATGCGGGACATGCGCAAGACGGTTCAGATGATCTTTCAGGACCCTTTCGCCTCGCTCAATCCGCGCATGACGGTGGGTGCGGCGATTGCCGAACCTTTTCTGGAACACCGCATGGGCAGCACGCGCGAGGCGAAGGATGTGGTGGCCGACATGCTGGTGAAGGTCGGTCTCTCACCGGACATGGCTTCGCGTTACCCGCATGAATTTTCCGGTGGCCAGCGCCAGCGCATCTGCATCGCCCGCGCGCTCGCCCTCCAGCCCAAGGTGATCGTCGCGGATGAAAGCGTTTCGGCGCTGGATGTTTCCATCAAGGCACAGGTCATCAACCTGATGCTGGATCTGCAGCAAAGCCTCGATCTTGCCTTCCTGTTCATATCCCATGACATGGCGGTGGTGGAACGCGTCAGCCACCGGGTGGCGGTGATGTATCTTGGCGAGATCGTCGAAATCGGTCCGCGCGCTGCTGTCTTCGACAATCCGCAGCATGACTATACCCGCAAGCTGATGGCGGCCGTGCCGGTGCCGGACCCGGATCGCCGCAACACACGGCGGGGTGCCGCGAATGACGAGCTGAAAAGCCCGATCCGCGCGGTCGATTATGTCGTCAAGCCGCGTGAATATCGCGAGGTTTCACCCGGCCACCTCGTCGCCTGTTAAAGTCCCGGTACGTCCGACGTTGCGAAGGGTACGCGATAACCGCGCTTAAAACTTTCCCGCTGTCCAAGCTGGCGATACCACCGCTGTACGGCCGGAAAATCATCGAGATTGATTTTGTGGCGCGAGAAACGCGAGACCCATGGCCAGATGGCGATATCGGCGATGGAGAACTCGCCGGCCACATACTCCCGCCCCGTTAAACGGTCGTTCAATGTCCGGTAGAGGCGCTCCACATCCGCGGCAAAACGCGTCTCGGCAAAGGGAGCCTTCCCGGCATGGTACGTCAGGAAATAATGGGCATAACCGAGTGTCGGGCCGAAATTGGCGGCCTGCCACATCAGCCATTCGGTGACGATCAGTCGCTCGGTCGCGGCGGCGGGCAGAAGCCGCCCCGTCTTTTCGGCGAGATAGATGAGGATCGCATTCGATTCCGTCAGGACGGTGCCGTTGTCATTGTCGATGATTGCCGGAATTTTCGAGCCTGGATTGATGCGGATATAATCGGCCACGAATTGCTCGCCTTTTTCGATGTCGATGGCGTGGCTTCGATAGGGCAGGCCGAGTTCTTCCAGCGCAACCGAGATTTTGAGGCCGTTCGGCGTGATCCAGGTGTAAAGGTCGATCATGTCAGTCGAACATCGCCTCATCCAGCGGCAAGGCGCGACGGCCTTTCTTGCCCGTCACATCGGAAAGGTCCTTGTAAAGATCGCGCAGGGTCAGAACCAGCTGGATAATGCGTGGGTCGGTGACACGATAGATCACCGCCTTGCCTTCCCGCGTGCCTTCGATGATACCGGCGTCGCGCAATTCGGCAAGCTGCTGCGAAAGCGTTGGCTGCTGGATACCAAGTTCATATTCCAGTGCGGAAACGGACGCTTCCGTTTCCATGAGGTAACAGACAATGGCCAGACGGTTGGCGTTGGCGACAAGCTTCAAAAGCTCGCTCGCTTCTACCACGCTGCGGCAGATCAGATTGGAAACCGGTTTCGTCACAACTACTGGTCCCTGTTTCAGACTATAAAAAAGTAAATTGTATGGCGATAAATTTCAATGGCTTGATGCAGGTCGTTTTTAGTCAGCCGCGAAATTTTAAAATCTACAGGATTAGTAGATTTCTCTTTCGCTTTCCGGTCGATGATCGCCAAACCGTTCCTCGAAAACACTCTATAAAAAAGTAGATTGATTGTGAAATGAGGTGTCGACATGAAAATCGGGGTCCATCCCAACAATCTGCATTTACGGCTCGCCCGGCTCTGGCCCGGTGCTTTCGGGGAATTCGATCCGCACTTCGTGCCCTATCGCGAAGGACGCGATACGGCGGCCCTTCTGGAAAAAGACGACATCCATTTCGGTGGCACCGGCTCGACGCCGCCCATTGAAGCGGATGCGCGCGGGCTTTCGGCGGTTTATATCGCCGCTTCCGCACCAAGGCCCGCCAATGGCGCAATCCTCGTGCGGCGCGACAGCCCGATCCGTTCCGCAGCTGATCTCGTGGGAAAGCGCATATCGCTGATCGACGGCTCTTTTCATACCTATCTTCTGGCGCGCAGCCTGGAAGGGGCGGGGCTCGGGCTTGCGGATGTCACCCGCATCGAAAGCGGCGACAGCGACAGCCTGCAAGACCTCGTGGAAGGCCGCGTTGATGCCTGGGTGACGATGTCGCCACGGCTGGAAAAGGCGCTGACCCATGCGGAGATCAGCCTTCTGGTCCGCTGCGGTTCCACCATTCCCAACCGCTCGCTGTTCTGGACGCTTGCGCGCCACAATATAACGACGGAAACGCGGCAGGCGATTGCCACCGAACTGGACCGCGTCGGCCGCGCCGTCATGGCGGATATAGACCGGGCCGCAAGCCTTCTTGCCGCCGAACCGGGTAGCGAAGGTGACACGTCATCCTGGGCGAAGGTGTTGCGCTCGCGCGATCTTTCAGTGGTGCCGGCTACTGAAAATATCCTTGCCGAACAGCAGGAGGAGGCCGATACGCTTTACAGGCACGGCCATTTTTCTTTACCGGTTTTGACGGGTCAATCGGTCAGCACGGGAGGCGACCGATGAATGTTTTCTGGTATATGTGCGCGCCCGACGGCGCTTATCCCTGGCAGCCGGAAGGGTCCCGCAAGGTCGATCTCGGTTATTACAGGCAGCTGGCGCTGGCTTACGATCAGCTGGGTTATACCGGCGCGCTGTTTGCCACCGGGGCGCATGATGTCTGGGTTCTGGCAGGTGCGCTGCTCTCCTACACCGAACGGCTGAAACTGCTGGTCGCCATCCATCCGGGCCTGATCGCGCCGACGCTGCTTGCCAAGATGGCGGCGACGCTTCAGGAGTTTTCGCGTGGACGCCTGCTTATCAATGTCGTTTCCGGCGATGCCAAGATGCTCGGCGCTTACGGCATGACCATGCCGCATGACGAACGTTACGATATGGCGGATGAATATCTGCAGATCTGGCACCGGCTTTTTGCCGGCGAGACGGTGGATTTCAAGGGGCGGTATTTCCAGACGGACGGTGCAAAACTCGCTTTGCCGGTGGGGCAGGGCATAGAGCCGCCGCCCTTGTGGTTCGGCGGTTCTTCGGACAAGGCCATCAATGTTGCGGCCAAACATGTCGAGACCTATCTCTCCTGGGGTGAAACCCCGGACCAGATCGGCGCGAAGGTCGATCTCGTCAAGGTACGCGCGGAAAAACTCGGCCGTGAGCTGGAATACGGCATCCGCCTTTATGTTATCGTGCGCGATACGGATGAAGAGGCCTGGGCCGCTGCGGCCGATCTCTACGGCCGCATGGATGCGGCTGCGATTGCCGCCAACCAGCGTTTTGTCGGCAAGACCGATTCCGTCGGCCAGCAGCGCATGACGGCGATGCATGGCGGCCAGAAACCGGAAAACCTGCGCGATCTCGAAATCGCGCCCAATCTCTGGGCCGGTATCGGGCTTGTCCGTCCGGGCCCCGGAACTGCGATTGTCGGTTCACCGGATACTGTCATCCGCACGCTGGAAGCCTATAAGAAGGCAGGCGTGAATACCTTTATCCTTTCCGGCATGCCATTGCTGGAAGAGGCCTTCCGCTTCGGCGAAAAGGTTCTGCCGCGTCTTGATGTATCGCGTGAGGTGTCAGCGGCAAAACAGTTCACCTGGTCGACTTTGTTCGACCGCGATCTCTCGGCCAAGGCCTCCTGAGCGTGGACTTCTGACCATGGCTTTGGGAGTGGAGAAGAATGACATGACGGCAAGTCCGGCAACGACCTCAGCACAAAGGCGTATCGGCCCGCAACGCGTGGCCGGGCGGGTGCTCGCCGTTCTGGACACGCTGCTCGGCGCGGTCGCGGCGGCCATCCTTGCCACGCTTCTGGTGGTGGTGCTGGTCAATGTCACCCTGCGGTACCTGTTCCACACCGGTTTCATCGGTGCGGAAGATCTGGGCATCTGGCTCAATGTGGCGATGATTGCGGTCGGCGCGCCGCTCAGCCTCAAGAGCGCTCTGGCCATGCGGCTGGATGTATTCGTGCGCTTCCTGCCGGAGCGCTTTCATGCCGCAACCGAAATTCTGGCCGATGCCTTTTCCTTCGTCGCAGCCCTTATCCTCGCCTTCGGTGGGGTGGAGATTGCGGCCATGCTGGGCGGCACGTCGCCAACACTCGGCCTGCCGGAATGGGTGCGCTTCGGTTTTCTCGGTGCAGGCGGCGCGCTGATCTTTGTCTATCTGGCGTTTCAACGGGTCGGTGAAGGCAAGGCGTTTGCCGTTCTGCTCTCCGTCGCCATCGCGGTTGTTTCTTATGTCGGCCTGCCGGAACTGTTCATCGATACCAGCCTGCCGCCGAGCCTGTTTCTGGCGCTGACGGCGGCCGTGGGGCTGGTTCTGGCCGCGCCGCTTGCCCATGCCTTCCTTGCCGCCGCCTATGTGGCGATCGCCTTCGGCAGCACCTTGCCGGAGCCGGCCATCGTGTCCTCGACGGTGACGGGCATGTCGAAATTCCTGCTGCTGGCCATTCCCTTCTTCCTCTTGGCCGGAAGCCTGCTGACGGAATCGGGCGTCGCCAACCAGCTGGTTCGTTTCGCCGCCGCCATGGTCGGTCACCGGCGGGCAGGGCTGGCGCAGACGACGCTGTTGACCAGCGTGCTGTTTTCCGGCGCATCCGGCTCCTCGGTCGCCAACGCCGCTTTCGGCGCTTCCACCTTCCAGCCGGAACTGGTGAAGCATGGCTATCCGCCGGCGCAGGCGGGCGCGATCATTGCCGCTACCTCGGTGCTGGACAATGTCATTCCGCCCTCCATCGCCTTTCTCATCCTCGCAACGGCCACCAATCTTTCGGTCGGCTCGTTGCTGGTCGGCGGCTTCTTTGCCGGCGGGCTGATGGCGATCTGCCTTGCGGTGGCGATTCATTACAGCGTGCGCAGTGTCGATACCTTGCCGCGCGCGACGGGTGCGGAGCGCTGGCGCTCGGCCATCGCCGCCATACCCGCCTTTGGCCTCGGCGTCATCGTGGTGGTCGGCATCCGCATCGGCATCGTCACCACCACGGAGGCCGCAGCGCTTGCGGCGCTTTACACGCTGCTTCTCGGTTTCGGTTACCGGCTGGGCGCCGGCCGCATTTTTGCGACCTTCCGCCAGTCGGCGGGTGAGGCGGCGGCCATCGGTCTTCTGATCGGCACGGCGGGGCCTTTCGCCTTCCTGCTGGCGGTGGATAATGTCTCGGGTCTCGTTACTGACTTCGTAACGTTGCTCGGCGGCAGCAAGATCGCGGTGCTCCTGCTCTCCAACCTTATCCTGCTCGTGGTCGGGCTGGTGCTGGATATCGGTGCGGCCATCCTGCTGTTCGGGCCGATCCTGCTGCCCGCTGCCGTGGCGGCTGGCATCGATCCCATCCATTTTGGCGTCATTCTCGTGGTCAATCTGATGATCCATGGCCTGACGCCGCCGCTCGGCATGCTCATCTTCGTGGTCAGCGGCGTCACCCGCATTCCGGCGACAGCACTTTTCCGGGCCGTCGTTCCCTATCTCGTCTCGCTTCTCGTTTCCCTCGCCATTCTGTGCGGCTGGGCCATTTTCTTCTAAATTTGGGGTTTCAATCATGACTATTATCGATCGCCGCAATCTCCTCAAACTCTCCGCCATCGGCGCCGCAACACTCGCCGCGCCTGCCTTCGTGCGCACGGCAAATGCCAGAACCCGCAGCCTCACGGTTGCCTCGCTGTTTGCCGATGACAAGCCGGAGACGAAAATCTGGGTGAAGATCAGCGAGCTGGTGGAGGCGAAGCTGCCCGGCCGTTTCCGTTTCAACATCGTCAAGAGCGGTGCGCTGGGCGGTGAAAAGGAAGTGGCGGAAAATATCCGTCTGGGTTCGGTTCAGGCGAGCCTTTCGACAGTCTCGTCGCTTTCGGGCTGGGTGCCGGAACTGCAGATCCTCGATCTGCCCTTTCTGTTTCGCGATGCCGAGCACGTGCGCAAGGTGGTGACGGGTGAGACTGGCACTGATCTGAAGACGAAGCTCGCCGCCCAGCAATTCATCGCCGCCGATTTCATCAATTACGGCGCACGCCATCTTCTGACCAAGGAGCCAGTAACCCGGCCGGAGCAGCTGGAAGGCAAGAAAATTCGCGTCATCCAGAGCCCGCTGCATACCAAGCTGTGGAGCGCCTTCGGCACCACCCCGGTCGGTATCCCGATTACCGAGACCTATAATGCGCTGGCAACCGGCGTGGCTGATGCCATGGATCTCACCAAGTCCGCTTATGCCGGCTTCAAGCTTTACGAGGTCGTGCCCTATCTGACGGAAACCGGCCACATCTGGGCTTCAGGCGTCGTCTATTACGGTGCGACCTTCTGGAACCAGCTGGACGACGAAGAGAAGAAGGTTCTCCTGGAAGCATCAAGTGAAGGCGCGCAATATTTCAACCAGCTGATCGTCGAGGACGAAGTAAAGTCCGTCGAGCTTGCGCTCTCCAAGGGCGGCAAGGTGCTGCAGCCGGAAGCGCTGGACGAATGGCGCAAGGGTGCGCAGGGCGTCTGGCAGGATTTCGCCGGCATTGTTGGCGGCATCGAGAAGATAGAGGCTGTGCAGTCGGCCTGATAATACGACCCTTCAAAATCAGGAAACCCCGTGTGTCCTTAGAGCGCACGGGGTTTCTTTGTTCGGTATCAGTGCGAAGCGCCGGAGCCGCCAACGGCAACGATGGAATAGGGCTGGCCTTCCACCGCAAGCGTGCGGGTTTCCTTAAGGCTTTCCGCATCCACCACGCGCACCAGCGAATGGCGCGGATCGGAAATTACGACCTGCCCGTCGGCAACGGCGAGACGCGGACGCGGATCGCGCCAATGGCCATCCTTGCTGTAGGGTTCGGTGACCTTCGCCGTGCGGGTGATAACGCCTTCCAGCACGTCAAGCACATGCAGGTCGCCATCTTCCGTCAGAATGTAGGCATTGCGCGGATTGGCGGGGTCGAGGATGAAATCGACGCGCCGGGTCGGCAGTTCGACAAGGCGGAAGGCGTCCTTGCTGTCAGGATCGATCAGGACGACCTTGTCCTCACCGTAGTTTCCAAGGAAAAACTGCATGGATTTGCCGCCGAGCAGCGTGCCGGTATAGGCTTTCGGGAAATCTTCCGGATAGGCCAGCATTTCGAGCTTCGGGCCATCCGTGCCGCCCGGCCGGGCAACGAGAATGCCTTCCTTGCAGCCAAAGGCCGCAAGCCGTGCGGATGTCGCCTCACCGTGCAGATCGGTGCATGTCGCCTGTTCACCAATCTGCTTGCCGTCCCTGTCAAGAACGCGCAACCCGATGCGGGGCGGCAGCGTGTCCGGTTTGGTTTCGATCTGCGTGTTGGGTACGGACACCAGAACGTAACGGCCTATCGTCACTGCCACGCCGTGATGCGGGGCGGTCGTATCGACGGTGCGGACCTTTGCCTTGCCGTCTAGCAGGGCAGCCTCATCGATGATTTCAGCCTTGCCGCCACGGTCGTAGAACAGGATGGCATGGTCATCATGCGGCACGACGTGGAACGGGCGTTTGCCTTCGAAAGTAACGGGCAGCAGCGCCGCATCTTCCACTTCCAGATCACGATGCTCGCCGTGGTCGGAGAAGACGATGCCGGTCTTGATCACATGCACGATATCCGAATCTGACTGTGTGGCGAAAACAGTCTTGCCGGAGGCGCTGGCAGTCAGCGCCGCATAGCCTTTGAGGTCGTAGCGTCCGAGTTCCTTGCCGGTTTGGAAATTGATCGCGCGCACCACCGGCTGGGTGTGATCGGCGACGAACAGCCGCCATTCCTTGACGCCGTCCTTGCTTTCTTCCGCCTGCGCCATGCCGGAGGCAATCGACGTGGCGAGTGCCAGGCACGTGGCGAGCGCGCCCACGCCAAATTGCTGGTGAAGGGAGAATCTCATGGTGTTCCTTCCAGACGTTGTCATCCTCATGCTGATCAGGGCCGATATCGAGGCCATCGAGGATGTTTTGTAATGTTATTACGTTACGATTGACGTATTAGCATTACCCGCGGGGTCCATGTCAACCGACGTGGACGTCGTGCTGCTGAAAATCTGGAAACTATGTATCGTTGACGCGTGGAAGAGTTTGGGGGCTTCTGTGTCAGGCCACACACGCAAGGTCATCCTCGGGCTTGACCCGAGGATCTATTCATCTCGACAGTTACGAATCCTCGGGTCAAGCCCGAGGATGACGGAAGCGGAGGTTCCGACGCTAAAGGCAGGCGCATCGCTGCGCCTGCCTTTATCAAGTTTTTAGCGGATATCCTCAGGCAGAACGTCTGAAGGGATGTTCTGGTAGGAAACCGGGCGCATGAAGCGGCGGATCGACATGGTGCCAACAGAGGTTGCGCCGAAATTCGTCGAAGCCGGGTAAGGGCCGCCATGAACCATGGCTTCGGAGACTTCCACGCCGGTCGGGAAACCGTTGGCGAGAACGCGGCCGGCCTTGCGCTCCAGGATCGGCAGCAGCTTGCGGCCGAGTTCGGCATCGCCGGCGTCGAGATGCAGGGTCGCGGTCAGCTGGCCTTCGAAGCTCTTGGCGACTTCCAGCATTTCCTCCGTGCTGTCGACCGTCACGATCAGGCCGAGCGGTCCGAAGACTTCTTCGGCAAGCGCGTGGTTGGCAACCCAGTCCTTGCCGGAAACCCGGTAAAGATAAGGCGTTGCATTGCGCAGATCGCAGGTGGTGGTCAGCACGTCGCGCACGCCGTTGCCGGCGGCGATACGGTCACGGCCGTCGCGATAGGCGGCGGCGATACCGTCGGTCAGCATGACCTGCGGGCCGACTTCGGAAAGTGCTGCGCGCGCAGTTTCAGCAACCGCATCCGCCTGCGAAGCGAGAATGACGGCGATGCCGGGATTGGTGCAGAACTGGCCCGCACCCATGGTCAGCGAGCCGGCCCAGCCCTTAGCGATGGCCTCACCGCGAGCGGAAACGGCTTCCGGCAGCAGGAACATCGGGTTGACCGAGCCGAGTTCGCCGAAGAAGGGGATCGGCTCGGGGCGCTGGGCGCAGAGATCGAACAGCGCGCGGCCGCCGGCGAGCGAACCGGTAAAACCGACCGCCTTGATGCGCGGATGCTGCACGAGAGCGGAACCGACATCGCGGCGGCCGCCCTGGATCAGCGAGAAGACGCCGGGATGCAGATTGTGCTTCTTGACGGCGGCGAGAACGGCTTCGGCAACGATTTCGCCGGTGCCGGGATGGGCGGAATGGCCCTTGACGACGACGGGGCAGCCGGCGGCCAGAGCCGCTGCGGTGTCACCACCGGCCGTGGAGAAGGCGAGCGGGAAGTTCGACGCGCCGAAGACCGCGACGGGGCCGATCGGGCGCTGCATCAGGCGGATATCCGGGCGCGGCAGCGGCTGGCGATCCGGCAGCGCTTCGTCGTGCCGGCGATCGAGATAGTCGCCCTTGCGGATATGCGATGCAAAGAGGCGCAGCTGGCCAACGGTGCGGCCGCGTTCGCCTTGCAGGCGTCCTGCGGGCAGGCCGGTCTCGGACGAGCCGATTTCGGTGATGGCGTCAGCGCGTGCTTCGATCTCATCGGCGATGGTGTCGAGGAATGCGGCGCGCTCTTCGCGGGTGGTGTAACCGTAGCTCCAGAAGGCTTCTTCGGCTGCTTCACAGGCTGCATTCACCAGATCGACGGTGCCGACCGAAAAATCGAAAGCTTCGCCATGTGCAGGCTCGCTGCGGAATTTCGCTTCCGTTGCGACCCATTCTCCTGCAACCAGATGTTTGCCGTGCGGCTTGAAACTCATTGTGCTCTTCCCTGAAAATCTGATCCTGTGTGGAAAATCCACCCGATACCGTAACACCGGAGCAATGGGCGACAGCCAAGGCCATCAGCCGCGAACCTCCCCCGGTTGCCCTCTGCCTTAGCCCGTGTGGGGCCTGAGCGAAAGCCGGTTTCTCAACTATTTGACCAAAAAGTGTGATTAATTGGGCGAGGGGCGAAAAAGACGTACTTCCGTTTACGCGCACGGCGCTTTATTGTGACGCCATGATGACAAACAGACTTCCGAAATATGTCGCCTGGTCGGTTCTTCTGCTGATCGTGATCGTTACAATCTGCCCGATCGGTTTTCGTCCGCAGACGCTGACGACGGTGGGTTTGGACCGCGCCGCCGCCTTTGCCTTTTGCTCGGCCGCCTTTGTGCTTGCCTATCCGCGTTACTGGCTGGCGATCATCGTGGCGGGCATTGCGGCGGCTTTCGGCATTGAGGCGCTGCAATTCCTGTCGCCCACCCGCCATCCTCATCTGATGGATGCGGCCGTGAAAGCCGCCGGGGCTATTGCCGGCGGGCTTGCCACCCTTTCCTGCCTTCTTTTCAGGGCGCGGTTCGTCGCAGGCTGACGGAACGCCCGCAATCGAGAACTTGTTCAGCGCGTCCCGCCCGTGAGGCCGAAATGGCTGTGCGACAGCGTGCGCTCGATGCCGCGCAGCTCAGCCAGCCCTTTCAGCCGGCCAATCGCGGGGTACCCGGGCTGTGCTCCACGCGTCAGGTCATCAAGGATTTCCTGTCCGTGATCGGGTCGCATCGGAATGGTATGGTCTTCACGGCCCTCCGCCCGGCGGCGCGCCTCTTCGGCAAGCAGCGCGGCGATGACGGCGACCATATCGGTTGCGCCTTCCAGATGCTCATCCTCGAAGAAGGAGCAGGGCACGGTGTCGGTGTCGCGCGTCACGTTGCGCAGATGCACAAAATGGATGCGATCGGCAAAACGGCTGGCGATCAAGGGCAGGTCGTTATCCGCCCGCGCGCCGAGAGAACCTGTGCACAGCGTCACGCCGTTGGCGCGGCTGTCGACCTTTGAGAGCATATGGGCGTAGTCGGCTTCGGTGGAGAGAATTCGCGGCAGGCCGAGCAGCGGCCATGGCGGGTCGTCGCCATGGCCGCAGATGTTGATGCCGACCGCTTCGGCAACCGGCGTCACCTCGGAGAGAAAATCGACCAGGTTCTGCTGCAGCCTTTCGCGGTTTATACCTTGATAGGAACGCAGCTTTTCCAGAAGCTGGGCGAGCGTATAACCATCCGCCGAGCCCGGCAGGCCCGCACCGATGTTGCGCCCGAGGGCGGCGATTTTCGTGTCCGGCATGCCGGCGAAGCGTTTTGCCGCTTCCTCCGCCAGCCAGTCGGGATAATCCGCCTTTGCCCCGGGGCGTTTCAGGATGTGGATGTCGAAGGCGGCGAAATCGGTAAGGTCGAAACGCATCGCCTTGGCGCCGTGCCTTGTTTCCCAGCGCAGGTCGGTGCGGGTCCAGTCCAGCACGGGCATGAAATTATAGCAGACGGTGCGGATGCCGGATGCGGAGAGGCGGCGCAGCGTTTCCTGCCAGTTGGCTATATGGGTTTTCCAATCACCGGTCTGGGTCTTGATATCCTCGGAAACGGGCACGCTTTCGACGACATCCCAATAAAGTCCGCCGGCCTTGATCGCCTCATGCCGTTTGGCGATTTCATCCACCGGCCAGACATCGCCGGTGGCGATGTGATGCAGCGCGCTGACGATGCCTTCCGCACCCGCCTGAGCCGCATCCTGAACCGTGACCTTGTCGACTGGGCCGAACCAGCGCCATGTATGTCTCATCTCAAATCCTCAAATATCATTCTGCGGAAAATGTCAGCTGCACCTTGCAGGCGGCGGAGCGGTCTCCGGCCTGTTCGAAAGCGGCTTTCGCCTCGCCGAGCGGGAAGCTGTGGGAAATGATCGGCCGTACATCGATCTCGCGGGTGGAGATGAGCCCGGCGGCGATGGCGAATTCGTCGTGGAAGCGTTGCGAGCCGCGCCAGAGGATTTCCTTGCCCACCAGCGCGTTGAGCGGAATGGTGATGTCGCCGGTGACGCCCACCTGCACGATGGCGCCGCGTGGGCGCACGCAGGCAAAGGCCGTGCGAAGCGCGGGTGCTGCGGCGGAGCAATCGAAAATGACGTCGAAATACCCCTTATTATCCTGATAGGGCAAAAGCGCCTCGGCATTCTTTGTTACATTGATCGTGCTGTCCGCGCCCATGGCGGGTGCGCGTTCCAGCGCCGCGTCGGTCAGGTCGGTCGCGACGATGGTCGCCGCACCGGCATGGCGGGCGGCGGCGATCGTCAACAGGCCGATGGGCCCCGCTCCCGTCACGAGTACGTTTGCACCTTTCAGGTCGCCGGCCTGGGCCACCGCATGCAGGCAGACGGCGAGCGGCTCGGTGCAGGCGGCTTCGGCGGGCGATGTGGCGTCTGAAAATGTCGCGCATTGTTTGGCGGGAACCACCAGCCGGTCGCGGAACATGCCCTGTTCATGCGGCAGGCGCATGGCGCTGCCCATGAAGCGCATGTCGAGGCAATGGATCGGCTGGCCCTTCAGGCAGAAATGACAATGACCGCAGGGCTGGGACGGATTGACAGCGACGAGCTGGCCGATGGCAAGCCCGCTGACGCCTTCTCCCAGCGCCCGCACATGGCCGGACGCCTCATGTCCGCAGATGATCGGCTCGCGCACCCGCACCGGGCCGAAGCCGCCATCCTGATAATAATGAAGATCGGAGCCGCAGATGCCGCCCGCCGCCATGCCAAGCAGCACTTCGCCGGGGCCCGGTGCCCGCATGTCCCGCGTTTCGACGCGAATGTCCTTCTCGCCGTACAGGCGTGCCACGCGTGTCTGCATGACTGGGTCCTTTCGAATGCATGGATTATCGAAAAGGCTGCGCGGCGCTGACCGCGCAGCCTCTGTTCCTTCAGCGGATAAGGCCGAGCTGGGTCGGCAGCCACAGCGTGATCGCCGGTATGAAAGTGATCAGCGCCAGCGCCACGAAAAGCGGGATCATCCATGGCAGGATGGCGAGCGTGGTCCGCTCCACCGACATTTTCGAAATACGTGACAGGACGAACAGCACCATGCCGACCGGAGGGGTCAGAAGACCGATCATCAGGTTGAGCGTCACGATCAGCCCGAGATGGACGGGATCTATGCCGTAACGGGCGGCGACCGGCATCAGGATCGGCACCAGAATGCTGATGGCGGCGATGGTGTCGAGAAAGGCGCCGACGACCAGGAGCAGGATGTTGACGATGATGAGGAAGGTCCACCAATTGTCCGTCATGGCGAACATGAAATCGGAAAAGAGCTGGGCCGCCTGGCTGACCGTCAGCAGCCATGCGAAGATCGAGGCGGCCGTGACGATGAAGAGGACCGAAGCGGTCGTCTCTATCGTATCGAAGCTTGCCTTTGCCAATGTCCTGAACGTCATGGTGCGATAACGCACCAGCCCGAGGAAGAGCGACCAGAGAACCGCCGCGACCGCGGCTTCGGTCGGAGTGAACCAGCCCATTGTCATGCCGCCGATCAGCAGCACCGGCGTCATCAGCGCCATGACGGCGGAGAAATCGTAATACCAGTCCAGTGCGACAAGTACGGCGAGGCCGATAAGGACCGCAACATTGAGCGACATGCCGGCAAGGATCATCAGATAGACCGCCACCGGGAAGCTGAGCACGATCACCACTTCCATGGAAGCGGAAAGAAGCTGCTTCAGTTCAAACGGCGTGTCCGAACCCCAGCCTTTGCGTTTTGCGAAAATGTAGACCGTCAGCATCATCAGCACGGTCATCACGACGCCGGGAATGATGCCGGCCATGAACAGGGCGCCGATCGAGGCGTTGGCCATCATGCCGTAGATGACGAAGGGCAGTGACGGCGGGAAGATCGGGCCGAGCGTGGCCGATGCGGCGGTAACGCCGACGGCCGCATCAACCGGATAGCCATGATCCTTCATGGCCTTGATCTCGATGGTGCCGATGCCGGCGGCATCCGCGAGCGCCGTGCCCGACATGCCGGAAAAAACCACCGAGCCGATGATGTTGACCTGCGCCAAACCACCCTTCATCCAGCCCACAAGCGAAAGTGCAAAACGGTAGATGCGACTTGTCACCCCGGCGATGTTCATCAGATTGCCGGCAAGGATGAAGAACGGAACGGCGATGAGCGGAAAGCTCTCGACGCCGGCGATCATGCGCTGGGCCGCGATGATATCGGGCGCCACGCCGTAGATGACGAGATAGAGCAGCGAACTGACGGCCATGGAAACGGCCACCGGCGTGCCGATGATGAGAAGCAGAAGAAATGAGCCGATGAGCAGAAGCATGGTTTAGATTCCCTGTGTGCTTACGGCTTCCTGAGCCTTTTCACGCACGGTTTGCTTGCCGGTGATGTCCTTGATGAAGTTGTGCAGGGCACGCAGGAACATCAGCGCGAAAGCGGCGAAAACGGTGTAGAAGACGATACCGCGCGGCAGGTCGACGGTGACCATGCGCTCATCGCCGACGATTTCCAGATAACGCCACATCAGCCAGGTGATGTAGGCGAAAAAACCGATGGTGATGAGATCGACGATCAGCTCGAGAATCCGCCCGACGGATTTCGGCACGAAGCGGTAGATCAGGTCGACGTGAATATGGCGGAACATGCGCACGCACATGACCGAACCGAGGAAGACGACGACAACGAGGCAATTGGCGGCGATTTCCTCCGTCCAGGCGAAGCTGTCGTTCAGCACGTAACGGGTGAAGAATTGCAGGAAGACGCAAAGACCCATGCCCCAGAACACGGCAAGCGTTATCCAGTCTTCCACAGCATAGGGCGAAAGATCGACGGGGCCGGTATCCTCTTCAAAGGCATGCGCCATTTCTTCCACGCTGATAGGCGTGTTCTGATGATCGGTCATTGACGGGAGCTCCAGTGCGAAGGTCTCGGTAAAGCCTATCCCCGCGAAATTGGCGCAGGGATAGGCGCGCGCTTTACTTGATGGCGCGGATGGCTTCCCAGTCGGCTTTCTCGTAGCCGAAGTCCTCAAGCTTCACCTTGTCGATGACGTTTTCCTCGAAGTCGGCCTTGTCGACCTCCGCAACTGTGATGCCCTTCGACTTGAACTCGTCGACGAGGGCCTTTTCACGGGCTTCGATCGTCTTCGTCGTGCGGGCCGCCGCCTCCTGCATCACCTCGGTGAAGATTTTCTTGTCCTCGTCCGAAAGGCTCGCCCAGCGGGTTTTGGAAACGAGCGTGTTGAGATGATCGACAATGTGGCCGGTGAGGACGATGTTCTTCTGAACCTCGTAGAATTTCTTCGCCTCGATTGTCGTCAGCGGATTTTCCTGGGCCTCGACGGTGCCGTTCTGAAGCGCCAGATAGACTTCCGCAAAGGCGATCGGCGTCGTATTGGCGCCGCAGGCGCGCGGCATGGCCAGATAGGCCGGCACATCGGGAACGCGCATTTTCAGCCCGGCCATGTCGGCGCATTTTTCAATCGGCTTGTTCGAGGTGGTGTGGCGGGTGCCGTAATAGCTGACGGCGACGATGTGGTTGCCGGTCTTGTCCTCGTAACCTTTGGCGAGCTTCTTGAAGACATCGCTCTTGGTATAGGCGATCAGGTGGCTCGGATCGCGGAAGATATAAGGGAAATAGGTGACGCCGATCGGCTTGTGGTCGCGCGCCGCGAAGCTCGATCCGGAAATGATGATATCCACCGTGCCGAGCTTCAGGCCCTGGTTGATATCGGCTTCCTTGCCGAGCTGCGAGGCCGGGAAGACATCGATCTTGTAGCGGCCGTCGGTGCGCTTGCCGATTTCTTCCGCCGCCCAGACCGAATCCGTGTGGAACGGCTCGGAGGTTTCGTAGACATGCGCCCATTTCAGCGTGGTCTGTGCCTGCGCCGCCAGGGCGGAAAGCAGGATGGCCGCCGTTGCGCCCATCAAAGTCGACAATCTGATTTTCATTCTTAACTCCTCCCGAATTAAAGCCAGATTTTCATTTTTCCGCCGCCGGTTCCGGCGGCGGCTAGTCTTCTCCGATCGTTTCCTCCCCGAAACTTTCGGAAAATCTCTTCTGCGACAGCGTCAGATGCTCTCGCATCGCCTCGCGGGCCCCTTCCGGGTCGTTGGCGGCAATGGCGTCGCGGATCACCCGGTGTTCCTGAACGGCGAGGTTCCAGGTATGCGGACCCTCGAAATAGCTGGCGAGCTTTTCGAAAAAGGGCGACAGGCTGCGCTCGTCATAGATCAGGCCGGTAAAGCGGTTCAGCGCCGAATTGCCGATGATATCGGCGATGGCGGTGTGGAAGGCGCGGTCGAGATTGAGCGCCTGCGGTGAATTGTCGAGCGCGCCGGCCATGCGTTCGATGATGTCATCAAGCTTGGCGATGCATTCCGGCGTGGCAAGCCGCGCCGCCTCTTCGGCAATCGCGCTCTCGATGATGCAGCGCGCCTGCAGGATTTCGAACGGCCCGTGCGCATCCGGCACCGCCGACTTTTTTTGGGCCTGCTTGCCGGCCGCGCTCACATAGACGCCCGAACCCATGCGGATATGGATATGGCCTTCCACTTCCAGGACGATCAGCGCCTCACGCACCGTCGGGCGGGAAACGCCGAAACGTTCCGCAAGGTCGCGTTCCGCCGGCAGGCGCTGACCTTCCGTCAGTTCTCCGCTTTCGATGAGCAAGCGAATTTGTTCCGCGACCAGCCGGTAAAGGCGGCGCGGCTCCAGAGCCACAAACATGATATCCTCCCAGCGCGAAAGTCTCCTCCGATCGCGCAAGCGGTAAGATGGTCTTACCAATTTTATTAGGGCGTATTTGTGCGGTACTGTCAATCGGCCGGTGGTGGAAAAGTGTGGGGAGGAGTTCGAGGCGGTTCAGCAGGTGGGGCGTTGTCTTATTTCGGGGCTTTGAGCACTTCCGTCATGCCGACCTTGAGCCGGTATCCAGTCAGCCCAAGTCCTTGGGATAAAAAGACTCTTCGCGCCGCGCAGACGCGCGTCGGCTGAATTCCGGCTCAAGGCTGGAATGACGGGGAAAGGTTGCGCCGGACAGTCTGAAGCGACTGACTTATCGCTGTAAGGTTGAAAATAGTGCCGAGGCCTTAAACGCAAGCAGCCTTCTTCAGCCTCTATTGCCCGCGAGCCTCAGAGCGCCATTCTCACCAATGACGACATCCAGCTCACCATACCCACCAATCGAATGATGCGGCGTTTCGATGGGATGCGAATGGGTGGCATTGATCACCACCACCGTTGCGCCCATGCTTTCCCCCGCCTGAATACCGGCAGGGGCGTCCTCGAAGACGACGCAGTTTTCAGGTGCGACGCCAAGCTTTTCCGCCGCCTTCCTGTAACCTTCCGGATCCGGTTTGCCGTTTACCACATCCTCGGCGCAGATCATGACCGGGGGCGGTGTGAGCCCCGCTGCCGCCAGGCGCAGTTCGGCAAGCGCGCGGGCGGCGGAGGTGACGATGGCCCATTTGCCGGCCGGCAATTTTTCGAGAAAGGCCGCCGCCTGCGGAATCTGGAGAATGCCCTCGACATCCTCCATTTCCTTTTGCAGCAGCATGTCCGCCTGTTCCTGGATATCGAGGCCGGGAATGGCCTCGCGGCGCACCACTTCCGATGCGCGCATGCCGTGGATGCGTTGCAGGAAGGCGTTCGGTTCTATGCCATTGTCCACGGCCCATTCGCGCCAGACACGTTCCACCACCGCGATCGAATTGAGCAGCGTTCCGTCCATGTCGAACAGGAAGGCGTCATATTCACGCGAAAACATCTGGCTGGCCGGCGGGACTTTGCTGTGCATGTCATTCTTCCGTTGGACGTGTGGAGTTGCCCTCGTGTCTACAACATCGGCGGAGATAACGGAATCGCTTTTCCGCCGGGAGGTCAAATGACGATCTTTCGGCCAGCAGCGGTGATGACTGTTCCAGAATCGGACGCTTCAGACTGCCGGCGACTCGGGTGAGGGCGGGCAGGGAGGCGGTGCGCTATCTGGCGATGCGGAAGGTCAGGTTGCAGCAAGGATAGGTCGCTATCATGAGTTTTTACGAGCTATGAAAATACGCAAAATCAGCAGGTAATGGCAGTTTCCGGATGTTTTGCATGAGAATTTTCAGGGCCGAATTTTCTTAACGAAACCGCCGCTTCAAGGGCTTCGTTAACCATTTGTTAACCATATTCGAGGTACCTAATTGTCAACGATTTGTTTACCAAGATGACCAAAGTGCTAACAGACCAGCGTTCCATCCGTATCAAAGGCCGCTCCTTTCTCGCAGTCGTCCTGTCCCCTGAGGCTCCGGTCGATCAATGGCTGGAAAGGCTCGATGATCTCGCCGCCCGTTCGGCGGGCTTCTTCCTGTCGCGGCCGGTGGTTCTGGATGTGTCGGAGCTGTCGCTCGACAAGGCGGGTCTTAAGGAACTGCTGGCGGCGCTGACGGAACGTAATGTCGGCATTATGGGTATCGAGGGCGTTCGCCCTTCGATGATCGAGCCGGGCATGCCGCCGTCGCTGAAGGGCGGTAAACCCGCTTCCGATGTCGAGGTGGAGCCGGTCGTTGCCGCCGCCGAGTTGCCGGAGGAAAAACCGCGCATTTCGGGCGAGGTTCGCGCCGTTGTGCAGTCGCTGGTCATCAATGAGCCGGTGCGTTCCGGCCAGTCGATCATGTTTCCCGAGGGTGATGTCACCGTCATTGGTTCGGTCGCCTCGGGAGCGGAAATCATCGCCGGCGGTTCTGTGCATATTTACGGCGCCCTGCGTGGACGCGCCATGGCCGGTTCGCTCGGCAACGTCTCGGCGCGCATCTTCTGCCGCAAGCTGGAGGCGGAGCTTCTGGCCATCGACGGCGTCTACAAGGTGGCCGAGGACATCGATGACAAGCTGCGTGGCCAGCCCGTCCAGCTCTGGCTGGAAAACGATACGATCAAGGCCGCAAAACTCGGCTGATAACAGAGAAACAACACAGGAACAGGAGAGCCATATGGGGAAGGTAGTCGTTGTAACTTCCGGCAAGGGCGGGGTCGGCAAGACCACCTCGACCGCAGCGCTTGGCGCCGCGCTGGCGCAGAACAAGGAAAAGGTCGTGGTCGTCGATTTCGATGTCGGCCTGCGCAACCTCGATCTCGTCATGGGTGCCGAGCGCCGGGTGGTTTACGACCTCGTCAACGTCATCCAGGGCGATGCCAAGCTGACGCAGGCGCTGATCCGCGACAAGCGTCTCGAGACGCTGTTCCTCCTGCCTGCCTCGCAGACGCGCGACAAGGACAATCTGACGCCGGAAGGCGTCGAATGGGTCATCAACGAACTGAAGAAACATTTCGACTGGGTGATCTGCGACAGCCCGGCCGGCATCGAGCGCGGCGCGACGCTGGCGATGCGCCATGCGGATGTGGCCGTCGTCGTCACCAATCCGGAAGTCTCGTCGGTGCGCGACAGCGACCGCATCATCGGCCTGCTGGATTCCAAGACGCTGAAGGCCGAACGCGGCGAGCGCATGGAGAAGCACCTGCTTCTGACGCGTTACGATGCGTCCCGCGCCGAGCGCGGCGACATGCTGAAGGTCGATGACGTTCTGGAAATCCTCTCCATCCCGCTGCTCGGCATCATTCCCGAAAGCACGGATGTGCTGCGGGCTTCGAACGTCGGTGCGCCTGTCACGCTGGCGGACGCCCGCTGCGCGCCTGCCATGGCCTATTTCGACGCCGCCCGCCGCCTGTCCGGCGAGGATATTCCTGTGGTTGTCCCGGGTGAGAAGCGCGGCATCTTCTCAAAGATCTTCGCAAGGAGGGCTGCATGAGCATCTTCAGTCTTTTCCGCAAACAGAAGTCGGCACCGCTTGCGCGCGAACGCCTGCAGGTGCTGCTCGCCCACGAAAGGGCATCCTCGGGCTCCGATCTCGTCGCCATCCTCAGGGAAGAAATTCTCGGCGTCATCGCCAAGCATGTGCAGATCGACAATGACCGGGTGCATGTGAAGATGGATCGCGACGAGCATGTCTCCATATTGGAGATCGATGTCGAGATACCATTGGGTGCTGACCTGCGCGCCGCCTAAAATCATGCCATGAAAACGCCGCCAGCCAACGGCGGCGTTTTTATTCCGCGGTCGTATCGACGGGCCTTCGAAATACCTCGGCCAGATCACCGGGCAGCGGGCGTTTCAGGTTGATGCCGTTCGGCGGGATCGGTGCGTTGAACCATTTGTCGTAGATTTTCTCGATTTCTCCGCTGGCGTAGATTTGTCCCAGCGCCTCGTTGACCGCATCCCGGAAGCCGCTGTCGCCATGCCGGAGCATCAGGCCATAGGGTTGCGGCGGAGCAAGATATTCACTGGATATGGAATAATCCTGCGGCCTGCCGGTTTCGGCCACGAAGGACCGCAGGAGAATATCGTCCATGACGAAGGCCGAGGCGCGGTTTTCCGTGACCATGTCGAAACTACCCTCGGTGCTGTCATTTTGCAGCACGGCGATGTTCAGTCCCAATTTGCGATTGATGACGTTGAGTTGGGTGATGTTGATGGTCCCCGTCGTCACGACCACCGTTCGCCCGGCAAGATCGGCAACCGTGTTCAGACCGCTCGACTTCAGCGCCACATAACGTGTGCCGGTGATGAAGTGGCTGTAGGAAAACCACACCGCCTTGCGTCTCTCCTCGGTATTCGTGCTCGCCACGCATTCCATGTCGATCGTGCCGTCATTGAGAAGCATGATCCGGTTGCTGGGGGTGCGCTTGACGAAATCGATCTTCAATGCCGGCAGGCCGAGTTTCTTCTTGATGGAATCCGCCACCCTCAAACACAGCTCGATACTGTAACCGATAGGCTCGGGGCCGGCGCCCAGATAGGAAAAGGGGATGTTGCGGTCGGCATAACCGAGCCGGATCGCGCCGGTCTTGGCGATGGTTTCAAGCGTCGGCGGTTGGGCATCTTCACTGGCCGCATGCGCGGGCAGGAGACTTGAAAAAACCAGCATGAGCCATAATGTCGATCTCTGCATCGCGCATCTCCAGCCAAAATAATCCATCAAAACATTTTCATGAAAATCGATACGGGTTGACGCTTGGCGCTTTCAGTCCTGGTATTCGCGCGGATGTTCGTAGGCTTGTTTCAAGGCGGCGGCCATCGGCAGGTTCAGGTTCATGCCGTTGGGCGGAATGGGCATGGTGAACCATTTTTCATAAAGGCCGTGAATGGCCGGCCCGGTGAAAATATGCCTGAGGCTTTCATTGACAGCGGCCTTGAACGCCGGGTCGTCACGCCGGAAAACCAGGCCATAGGGCTCGGGTGCGCTCAGCGTTTCCTCAGAGAGTGCATAGAGGTCCGGATTTTCCGATGTCGCCGCCAGCGCCGCGAGCAATATGCCATCCATGACGAAGGCCGAGGCCTTGCCGGAAACAACGAGTTCGAAGGCCTCCTCATTGGTTTTGGTCGGCATCACCGAGATATTGAGGTTCTTCGCCCGGTTTATGGCGTTGAGCTGCTCGATATTGACGGTGCCGGAGGCGGATGTGACGGACCGTCCCGCGAGATCGGCAAGGCTTTTCAGATTGTCCTGCCTGCGGGAGAGAAATTGCGTCGCGGTCATGAAATTGGGGTAGGAGAAATCGACGATCTTGCGGCGCTCGCTATTATTGGTCGTGGCTGCGCATTCGATATCGATCTGGCCGCCGCGGACAAGGATGAAGCGGGTGGCGGGCGTGGCCTTGACATATTCGAGCTCGATCCTGTCGAGCTTCAGCTTCCTGCGAATATCTTCACTGATCGCCCGACAGAGATCGGTCGAGAAGCCGGTGATTTCCCCGTTCGGCAATTGATAGGAAAAAGGCGGTTCGGCCTCGCGGTAGCCGATGCGGATTTTTGCGGTTCTGGCGATCTGCTGAAGCGTGTCGCCTTCGTCGGCGGCCTGGAGGGGCGTGATGGGAGCAAAGCATGTGAGGAAAAGGCAAAATACTGAAAGGCGCATTTTATATCCTCTTGGCTGGCGGCCGGTTTCTCAAATGGCTTTTTGCGGTGGGCAATAGGTTTCCAGTGACGAGCGGCCGGCATCGCCGGGCTCGTCCTTTGCGAGCGGCGCGATAACGGTGCGATTCCTGAGGATGCGGGCCAGTGGGGCGGGCTCGGCAAAATAATAGCCCTGTGCTTCATCGCATCCGGAAAGCTTGAGCGCCTCGAGCTGATCCCTGTTTTCAACACCCTCGGCGGTTACCTTCAGGCCGATCTGTTCGGCCATGTCGATGACGGTGTTGACGATGGCCGAACACATGGGATTGGTCGGCAGGCCGGAGACGAATTCCCGGTCGATCTTGATCTTGTCGAAGGCGACATGGGTCAGCGTGCTGAGCCCGGCATAACCGGTGCCGAAATCGTCAAGCGCGAGGCGCACGCCCCTTTCCTTCAGCAGCTTCAGCGCTCGGGCGCTGCTGTCACGCTCCAGCATGGCTGTTTCCGTCACCTCCAGCTCAAGCCGTTCCGCCGGGAAACCGGACGTCTCAAGCGCCCGGTCAACGACAGGGACGATATCGTCATTGGAGAGCTGAACGGCGGACAGATTGACGGCGAGCCGGATATCCTTCGGCCAGGTCATGGCATCCATGCAGGCCTGCCCCAGAACCCATTCGCCCAAGGGTTTGATGAAGTTGTTTTCTTCGGCAAGCGTGATGAAACGGTCCGGGGCGATGAGGCCGAGCTTGCTATGCCGCCAGCGGGCCAGCGCTTCATAAGCGACGATGCGACCGCTCTGCAGATTGACCACGGGCTGGTAATGCAACTCGAATTCCTGGTTTTCGAGCGCGGATTTCATGTCTATTTCCAGCGCATGCTTGTGCTGCACCGCCATGTCCATGCCGGGTTCGTAAAACACGAAATAACCGCAGCCCATGGATTTCGCGCGATAAAGGCCGAGATCGGCATGTTGCAGAAGCTGGGTGGCGGATGTGCCGTGGCCCGGCGCGCAGGCGATGCCGATACTGGTGTCGATGCTGATTTTGCTGCCTTCGAGGTTGAAGCTGCGTGAGACCGCATGCACCACCCGCGCGGCCAGCATCGCCGCGCTGCTCTCGCAGTCAGTGCTTGCCGATTGTATGATCGCGAATTCGTCGCCGCCGAGGCGGCTCACCATGTCGTTTTCACCGAGCACGGAAGAAATCCGCGATGCCACCGCCACCAGCAAGGCATCGCCGGCGGCATGGCCCAGCGTGTCATTGACGGCCTTGAAGCGGTCGAGATCGAGCAGCATGACATTAAATGGCTGGCCGGATGCGGAAAGCTGTTCGAGACGGTTTTCCAGCGTCTTCATAAGCAGCACACGGTTGGGCAGTCCGGTCAGCGCATCGTGATGAGCCATGTGCTCCAGTTGCTGCGCCATGTCGCGTATCTGCCGCAGGCGCCCGCGTTCCAGAACCGCCTCACGCAGCGTTTCGATGGCCGTGGCCATATCGCCGATTTCATCCCTGCGCGTCTGAAACGGTGTGACGACATCCGTTTCCTCGCGGGCGATGCGGAGCGTCGCCTGCACCAGAGCCGGAACGGGTTTCAGAAAGTGCCGCGCAATCACCGTTACAAGGACACCGGTCACGGTCAGCACCACGATCAGTGCAATGAGCGAATTGTAGATCAGCTTGCGTTGCGCACCATACAGCTCATCCGAACCGCCTATGCTGACGGCGACCGCCCCGATCGGTTTTTTCGTTTCAATGCTGATGATTGGCAACAGGCCGATATAGTGGTTCGACTCGCCAATGGTCGCAAAGCCGGTGGCGAAACGGGCGGCCACGGCATCTCTTGAGAAGATGGGATCGGTGGCGAGCGGTTTTTCGTCATCGTCGGTGGCGTTGTCGAAGGCGGCCGCGATCTGCCGGAAGCCGGAATCGTCCTCGTCGTACCTGAAAAGCCAGACGGCGTTTTTGGTTTGCGCGCCGATGAGGGCGAGAACGTCACTGGGATTGAATCCGGTAACGAGAATGGATTCATCGTTGCCGATCGGCTTGTCGGTCAATATGCCGTTGACCTGCCCGTCCGTATCGGCGGTGACGCTGACATAGGTGTAGATGCTGCGCAGTGTGGCGCTGGCGATCTGCGAATTGACGCGTGCCTGGTTGAGCCATTGCTCGCTGGCGGCGGCAACGAACATATACCAGCCGACCAGCGCGCCGATGCTGTAGGAAAAAATCACGCCGCCCAGAAATATCAGGGTTATCTTGCTGGCGAGCGAACGTCGCCGCGAAAGGCGGCCCGTTTCCGGCTGCGTCGTTGAGCGAAGCGTGTGGCCGGGTTCAGTCTGTCTATCTATCCCCCGATAGGCAGTCTCTTCCATTCGCGATAGTCCCCCGCGATGTCGCGTTATAATTGTTTTATGGAATTTTATAGGACATGCATTTCAACGGTGTCTGCTAAATAATTCAACAAAGTTTAGATGCGATTAAGAATTAATCCGTCTTTTTATAGTCGCCGCTTGTGCAAGCCCGGTGTTCCTGCACCGCAGATTGAAAAAATCGCCGACTTACGGTCATGCGCCGGAACAAAACCGCCAATTCAGTATGACAACCTTTGCGCGTTTCTCAAGTCGACTTCTCTGCGGCGCTGGGCCCCGACCGGCCTTGCCAAGCAGCCGATAAACGGCATGTTGTGCTCACTGTCGGATTTCAGGGAATATCATCATGGCTCACAGGGGCAAAAACGTCGCGCAGCTTTCCATTCTCATCCAGAGCGGCCAACTCGATCCGCGTGTACTGGCGGAAGAGACACTGGATGCGATCCGTGGGGAAGAGGATCAGGCTATTTTTGTCGGATTGACGGAAGAGCGGGCCATGGCGGAGGCGGAAGCGGCATCGAAACGCATTCGTGACGGCCGCTCCTGCGGCGCTCTCGACGGCATTCCGGTGGCCTGGAAAGATCTCTTTGATCTCGAGGGCATGGTAACGACGGCCGGATCGACGGTGCTGTCGGATGATGCGCCCGCATCCCGCGATGCGGATGTGGTGACGGCGCTGAAACAGGCGGGCATGATCTGCGTCGGCCGCACCAATATGAGCGAGTTCGCCTTTTCCGGTCTCGGCATCAATCCGCATTTCGACACGCCGCGCAATCCAGTCTCGCGGGACGGCCACCGTTTGCCCGGCGGCTCCTCTTCCGGCGCGGGCGTTGTTGTGGCTGCCGGTCTGGTGCCGGTGGCAATCGGCACGGATACTGGCGGATCGGTGCGCATTCCCGCCGCCTTCAACGGTGTGGTGGGGTATAAGGCCAGCCGCGGCCGTTATTCGATGCGCGGCGTCTATCCATTGGCGAAAAGCCTCGATTCGCTCGGGCCGCTTACCCGCACCGTGCAGGATGCCGTTTGGGTGGATGCCGCCATGCGTGGCAGGGCTGCTGCCGATCTGGCACGTAAGCCTCTTGCCGGCCTGTCGCTCGTCGTGCCGGAAACGGTGTTTTTCGATGGTATCGAGGAGGGTGTCGCAGCTGCTTTCGAACAGGCGGTGGAGCGGCTCTCCCATGCCGGCGCCTCAGTGCGGCGGCAGGCATTCCCGATCTTTTCGCAATTGTTCGATCTTATCAGGGAAAAGGGCGCGCTGGTGACGGCGGAAGCATTTGCCCTGCACAAGGCGCGGCTGGAAGGTGTGGATGCCGCGCGGATGGACCCGCGGGTGGTGGCAAGAACGAGGTTGGGCGCGAATATCTCCATGCCGGATTACATTGGCATTGTAGAAGCGCGCGAACGCATGACGGCTGCGTTTATGGGCATGATCGGCAAGGACGAGCTGCTTGTGTCACCGACATTGCCGCATGTGGCCGCAAAGGTCGCGCCGCTCATCGATGATGACGAAGCCTTTTTCGCCATGAATGCGAAGACCCTGCGCAACACCCAGATCGGTAATTTTTTCGATCTCTGCGGCGTTTCCATTTCGTGCGGAACAGGCGAGGCGGGAATGCCTGTTGGCCTGCTGCTTTCTGGCCTGCACGGCACGGATGACCATGTTCTCGGTGTTGCGATGGCAGCGGAAGAGATCGTTCGCGGCTGAGGAGAGGGCGACATCTGGTCGCCCTCGGTGTTTGGTGAAAGCGTTTCAAACCCACCCTCCGTCATCCTCGGGCTTGACTCGAGGATCCATGACCTGTGCAGGCCAGTCGATCCTCGGGTCAAGCCCGAGGATGAGGTCGAGTGGGCCGGGAGCTGCCTCGACATTCTGAAGCGTTAGGAAGTTGGCCGTCTCGACCTGTAGCCTCACCGCGCCGCCCAATTGGCGCCGCGGCGGAACATGGTCTTCATCTGCGGCACGGAAAATTCCTTGGCCTGATGGCCGAGCGCCGAATAAAAGACGCGGCCCTTGCCGTATTTGCGTTTCCAGACGACCGGCATCACCACGCCGTCGATCCACCAGGCATGGTCGCCGGTGAATTTCGTTGTCGCCAGTACTTCGTTCGAAGGGTCGACATGCATGTAATATTGCTCCGACGTATAGGGGAAATCAGAAATCCCCTCCATCAGCGGGTCGTCGGGACGGGTGATGTTGACGTGATAGTCGATGATATTGCCGGGATGGGCAACCCATTGACCGCCGATCATGAACTGGTATTCGACGCATTCGCGGAAACTATCGGCTGCGCCGCCATGGAAACCGGCAATGCCGACACCGTTTTCGACCGCGGCCGTAAGGTTCTTGATCTCTTCCTTCTCGATCTTCGACATGGTGACGATGGGCACGACGAGGCTCAGATCATGTACCGAAGGATCGGCGAAGGCCTCGGTTGAGTGCTCCACATAGACCTTGAAACCGTCCTCCTCCAGCATGTCCTTGACGATGGTGGCGCATTCCTGTGGCTCATGGCCGCTCCAGCCGCCCCAGACGATGAGTGCTTCGCGCATTTATTTTCTCCTCCGGATTATTTGCCGAGCTGGCCTTCGACCAGCGATGTTTCGAGTGGAGCAGGGCGCTCCGCCTTGGTGGTGATGGAAACGGCGGTGCCGCTGTCCGATGCCGTCTGGAAGGCTTCCATCACCTCCAGCACATGCAGGGCAAGATCGCCATTGGCGCGATGCGGGCGGTTCTCGCGGATTGCATGGGCCATGTCGGCGACGCCTATCGAGCGGTAATTGCCGTCGGCATAGGGGGATGACAGCGCCTGCGGTTCGAACTGGCCGCCCTTTTTCAGTAATTGCACCTCGCCGCCGAAATGGTTGGGATCGGGGACGATCAGCGTGCCTTCAGTGCCATAGAGTTCCAGCGGCACATGTTTGTGGCCCGCCACATCGAAGCTCATGCCCACCTGCACCACGGCGCCATTCTCAAAACCCAGCAGGCCGGAGACATGGGTGGCGACATGGACGGGGATTTTTTCGCCGTTCTTCGGCTCGCTGGTGATGAGACGCTCGTTACGCGGCGCAATGGCAAAACCCGCTACTTTGGTGACCGGGCCGAACAGGTTGACGAGATCGGTGATGTAATAAGGACCCATGTCCAGCATCGGTCCGCCGCCAACCTCGTAATAAAAGGCCGGGTTGGGGTGCCAGCGCTCATGGCCGGGGCACATGAAGGTGGCCGTTCCGCCAACCGGCTGGCCCAGTACGCCCTCATCGATCAGCCGGCGTGCGGTCTGGTGTCCGCCGCCGAGGAAAGTGTCGGGGGCCGAGCCGATGCGCAGGCCCTTTGCCTTTGCCGTATCCGCAAGACGTTTGCCTTCGGTGAAATTGATGCCGAGCGGTTTTTCGGAATAGGCGTGTTTTCCGGCATCCAGCGCGCGCAGGCCCACTTCCACATGCGCCTTGGGGATCGTCAGGTTGACGATGATCTCCACCGAGGGGTCGGAGAGAAGCGCGTCGACGCTTTTTGCCTGCAGGCCAAATTCCGCCGCGCGGGCCTTTGCGACCTCCTCGTTCATATCCGCAAGACCACGAATGTCGAGAATGGGAAACGAGGCCATTGCCTTGAGGTAGGCGCTGGAAATATTGCCGCAGCCGATGATGCCGATACCGACTTTTTTCATATGATTCCTCCCGTAAATCAGAAATGCCGAATCCCCGGTGTGAGCCTGCCGGCTAGAGCGCCGGCCCGGTGGTGTTCCATGGCGATTCGTAAAGCTCGTAAAGCGCGACGGCCGCAGCCCCCTGCGCCCACAATTCATCGCTCGCAACGTCGAAAACCAGCTCGGCGACACCGGCCAGCGAGGGCGGCACGGCGGCGTTGTAGCTGTCGCGGATGCTGGCGATGAAGGGTTCGCCGAGTTCGAGACTGGAGCCGGTAATGATGACACGTGGCGGCGCAAACAGCGTGACGATGTTGGCAAGCGTCAGGCCGAGGGCTGCGCCGGCGCGCAAGGCGGCCGTGATGAGATCGTGGTCTTCAGCCGCAATCAGCGCATGGGCATGCTGCATGCCACGGCCAAGCCTGATGGCCTCGGCAAAGCGCCCATCCGCCGGGCGGGAACCCAGAATGGCGTTTTCACCCGCCTGGCTCGCCAGCCGCACCGTGCCCTCATTGGCAAGGCCGATGACAAGGTCGCCAAGATTGTGGCTGAGGCCGCCGGCGCCGCGAAAAAGCTGGTTCTGGTGCAGCACGCCAAGCCCGAGCGTCTGTTCCAGCGAAATCAGCACCATGTCTTCGAGATCACGCGCATGGCCGAACCAGTGGTGGGCGAGCGTGATGGCGTGGGCGTCGCTTTCGATTATGGTCGGCGAATTCAGCCGCGCCGTCATTTCCTCGGCGAAATTGACATTCACCTCCCGCAATATAGGGCTGCTGCGAATTCTCCCGGTGCGATGCTCGATAACGCCGGGCAGGCCGAGGCAGACCATGTCCACATCTTCCAGCGACAGCCCGGCATCGACCACGCAGCGCCGCACACCGTCTTCCACCAGATCGGCGATGACGCCGATGGGCTGACGGTCGACACGGATCGGTAGGGCAAGCGTCGAAAGCACGTTGCCGCAGAAATCGGTGACGACGAAGACCATGCGGCTTGCGGCGATCTTGGCGCCCACCACGCGGGCCGCATCCGGGTTCAACTCCAGCATCACGCGCGGCCTGCCGCGCGCGCCTTCAGTGCGGATATCGCCGATATGGCGGGTGAGGATAAGCCCGTCATCGAGCAGCGAGGCGGTAATCGCCGAGACGGTGGTGGTGGAAAGCTCAGTTCTTTCGCTGATTTCCACCCGCGAGATCGGCCCGTGGCGGCGGATGCTATCAAGTACGCTCAGCCTGTTGATCGCGCGCATCAGTTCTGGGTCTGCGGTCTTCATGGGGTCCTGCTGCGATCGGGTTCGATCTAAAACGAATTTATATCGGATTGCGGATTAAATAACGTCTGCCGGGAGGGGTGTGTCAAGCCATCAGGGTAAAAAATCAGCAACCCGCCTTGACATTGGGCAGGGTGTGGGGTGAATTAATCCGCATTGGGGAATAAATGGTGAGGAACCCCAGGGAGGATCACGAACATGACCTATTGGCACGCAGGCGCAAGCCTGAGCGGCAGGCGGATCGCCTTTGCCGCAACGACAAGCATAGCCCTGATGTTCGGCGCGGCCAGCGCCTCGGCGGCGACCGTCGTTAAATGGATGCATGTGGAACTGGACCCGAAAGCCGTGGCCGTCTGGGAGGAAATTGCCAAGGAATACGAGGCCAAGCATCCCGATGTCGATGTTCAGCTGCAGTTCCTCGAAAATGAGGCCTTCAAGGCAAAATTGCCGACGCTGCTGCAATCCAACGACGTGCCTGACTTCTTTTACAGCTGGGGCGGCGGCGTCCTTGAGGAACAGTCCAAGACCGGTGCGCTGAAGGACTTGACCGAGGTTTTCGACGCCGATGGCGGCAAGCTGCGCCAAGCCTATAATACATCCGCAATCGACGGCCTGTCTTTCGATGGCAAGGTCTGGGCCGTGCCTTACAAGGTCAGCCTCGTCAGCTTCTTTTACAACAAGGAGCTGTTTGCCAAGGCCGGCGTGAAGGCCGAGGACATCAAGACCTGGGACGATTTCAGCGCCACGGTCAAGAAGATCAAGGAAGCGGGCATCGTCCCGATTGCCGGCGGCGGCGGTGAGAAATGGCCGATCCATTTCTACTGGAGCTATCTCGTCATGCGCAATGGCGGGCAGGCCGTGTTCGATGCCGCCCGCAAGGGCGAGGGTGAAGGTTTCATGGATCCGGCGATCATCAAGGCTGGTGAGCAGCTGGCCGAGTTCGGCAAGCTCGAACCCTTCCAGCCCGGTTATCTCGGCTCCACCTGGCCACAGGCGCTCGGTGTCTTCGGCGACGGCAAGGCAGCGATGATCCTCGGTTTCGACAATACGGAAGCCAACCAGCGCAAAAATGCCGGTGACGGCAAGGGGCTGGCCGCCGACAATATCGGCCGCTTCGCCTTCCCCGTCGTCGAGGGCGGCGCGGGCAAGGCCACCGATACGCTGGGCGGCCTGAATGGTTGGGCGGTCACGAAAAACGCGTCCAAGGAAGCAATCGATTTCGCGACATTCCTGACCAGCAAGGAAAGCGAAGAGAAAATGGCGGCAGCCGGCATGATCCTGCCGGTTGCGAGCGGGGCGGACGGCGCGGTCAAGAACCCGCTGCTGGCGGATTCGGCAAAACAGCTTGCCGGCTCCACCTGGCACCAGAACTTCTTCGACCAGACGCTGGGCGCCGCCGTCGGCCGCGTCGTCAATGACGTTTCCGTCGAGATCGTTTCCGGCCAGATGAGCGCGGAAGAGGGCGCCCAGCAGATTCAGGATGCATTCGAATTGCGCTGATCTGACGGTTTCCATGGCAGCGTCGCGAATGTGCGGCGCTGCTTATCTGCCTCAATGAAAGCGGATAGAGATGACAGATATTTCCATGACTTCTGCGTCCATACCGGCGCGCGGCGCGACAAAGGTCAAGCGCAAGCAAAGTTCGGTTGCGCATGACCGGGCGCTGACCCTTCTGGTCTTCCTGCCGCCCGCCCTGCTGCTCTTTACCCTGTTCGTCATCCTGCCCATGGGCGAGGCGGCATGGTACAGCCTTTACCGCTGGAACGGCTATGGCACGCCGACCGATTTTGTGGGCCTGCGGAATTTTCAGGTCCTGTTCGGCAATGCCGCCTTCTCGCAGGCCTTGATCAATAACGGCCTCATCATCCTGATTTCCGTATTGATCCAGATCCCGCTGGCGATCTGGCTTGCGATGATGCTGGCGCACCGCATTCCCGGCGTCGTTGCCTTCCGGCTGGTTTTCTTCCTGCCCTATGTGCTGGCGGATGTCGCAGCTGGTCTCATTTGGCGTTTCGTTTATGACGGTGATTACGGCCTCTTCGCCGCCATTTCCAATTTCTTCGGCTTCGCCAATCCTTACGTGCTGGCAGACAAGGATGTGGCGATCTATGCCGTGCTCGGCGTCATCGTCTGGAAATATTTCGGCTTTCACATGATGCTGTTCATCGCCGGCCTTCAGTCCGTCGACAAGAATGTGCTGGAAGCCGCCGAAATCGACGGCGCGTCCGGCTGGCAGAAGTTCCGTTATGTCACGCTGCCGATGCTCGGCTCCACGGTTCGCCTGTCCGTCTTCTTCGCGGTTATCGGCTCATTGCAGCTTTTCGACATGATCATGCCGCTGACCGGCGGCGGGCCGTCCAACTCCACGCAGACCATGGTTACCTTCCTCTACACTTACGGCGTCATGCGCATGCAGGTGGGGCTTGGCAGCGCGGTCGGCGTCGTTCTTTTCATCATCTGCGTGACGCTCGCCTTCGGTTACAAAAGGATTTTCATGCGCCATGACTGACACATCCACCTCCGTCCGCATGCCGCTGCAAACCAAGCTTTATCTTTATATATCGCTGAGCCTGATTGCGGCCATCGTGCTCATCCCGTTGCTCACCACCGCACTTGGCGGCTTCAAGACGCTGGGAGACCTGCGCGTCAACCCGTTCGGCATTCCTGCCGAATGGCAATGGGCCAATTATGGCGATATCCTCTTCGGCAAACGTTACTGGCTGCAAATCTTCAATTCGCTTGTCATCGCGCTGTTGACGGTGTTCCTGACGCTGACCGTCTCGGCCATGGCGGCCTTCACCTTCGCGCATGTGAAATTCTTCGGTTCGTCCTTCCTGCTGAATTATTTCCTGCTAGGGCTGATGTTCCCGGCGGCCACCGCCATCCTGCCGCTGTTCATCCGCATTCGCGATCTCGGCCTGCTCGATACCTATTGGGGTGTGGTGCTGCCGCAGGTGGCCTTCGGGCTAGGCATGAGCATTCTCCTGTTCCGCAATTATTTTCGCAATCTGCCGGAGGAACTGTTTCAGGCCGCCTTCGTGGATGGCTGCGGTTATCTGCGGTTCTTCTGGCACATTTCCATGCCGCTTTCGCGGCCGATTGTGGCGACCGTCGGCATCGTTTCCTTCGTTGGCAGCTGGAACAGCTATATCCTGCCGCTGATCATGCTGAATTCGGAATCGAAATATCCCTGGCCGCTCGGCATCATGGTCTATCGCGGCGAATTCGGCACGGAATGGCAGCTCGTTCTCGCCTTCATCACGCTGACGATCCTGCCGACCGTCATCGTCTTCTTCCTCGCACAAAAACACATCATCGCGGGCCTGACGGCCGGTGCCGTCAAATCGTGACCTGAAAGGAGCAAAACATGGCTTCCGTCGAACTTAAGAATATCGCCAAATCCTATGCCTCGCTCGATGTCATCCACGGCATCTCGCTTGATATAGCGGATGGTGAATTCATCGCGCTGGTCGGCCCTTCCGGTTGCGGCAAGTCCACGCTTTTGCGCATGATCGCCGGGCTGGAGGAAATCACCGATGGGGATATCCTCATCGGCGACAAGGTGGTCAACGGCATGACCCCGCGCGAGCGCAACATCGCCATGGTGTTCCAGTCCTATGCGCTCTATCCGCATATGACGGTGGCCGAAAACATGGGCTTCAACCTGAAGCTTGCCGGCCAGCCGAAAAACGTCATCGAGGAGCGCGTGGCGGAAGCCGCCCGCATGCTCGATCTCGGCAAGCTTCTCGACCGCAAGCCCTCGCAGCTTTCCGGCGGCCAGCGCCAGCGTGTCGCCATGGGCCGTGCCGTGGTGCGCAATCCGGCCGTTTTCCTGTTCGATGAGCCGCTCTCCAATCTCGATGCCAAGCTGCGCGTGCAGATGCGCAGCGAAATCAAGACTTTGCACCAGAAAGTTGGCACGACGTCCATCTATGTCACCCATGACCAGATCGAGGCGATGACATTGGCGGACCGGGTCGTGGTGCTCAATCACGGTCGCATCGAACAGCAGGGCACGCCGCTCGAGCTCTACAAGACTCCCGCCAATCTCTTCGTCGCCGCCTTCATCGGCTCACCGGCCATGAACCTCATCGAATGCGTGGTCGATGGCGAGGGCGACCAGCCGGCCGCCCGGTTGAAGGACGGAACTGCGATCCGCATTGCCGCCTCCCGAAAGGTCAAACGCGGCCAGCCCGTGACGATTGGTTTGAGACCGGAACATATCGGCTCGACCATCGGCGGCGATATCTCGCTCTCCGGCCGGACGCTGCTGGTGGAGCCGACCGGGGCGCAGACCCATGTGGTCTTCGAACTGGCAGGCGATCAGGTGACGGCGGTGGTGGATGGCGAGCAGCCGGTCAAGGTCAATACGCCGTTTGCCGCCACGGTGCATCACGAGCGTGTGCACGTGTTCGACAGGGCGAGCGGGCTCGCGCTTTAACGTCTTCCTCGTTTTCAACGAAATGCGGAAATTCTCTTGCCCCTCGTCTTTTGGGGCTTGTTTGAAAATTACGACCGGTTAGCTTGGCGCTGGGAGCCAAAGCGGTTTTACCGCCAACTGTATCGATACAGGGAGGAGATTTTATGAGAACGATCAAGGGGCCGGGTCTTTTTCTCGGCCAGTTCGCCGGCGATGTCGCCCCTTTCGACAGCTGGGACAGCATTACCAAATGGGCGGCGGAAAAGGGTTATCTCGGCGTGCAGGTGCCGACCTGGGCCGGACAGCTGATCGATCTCAGAAAAGCGGCGGAATCGAAGGATTATTGCGACGAATTTGCCGGGATTGCGCGCCAGAACGGTGTCGAGGTGACCGAGCTTTCCACCCATCTGCAGGGCCAGCTGGTTGCCGTTCACCCGGCCTATGACGAGGCTTTCGACGGTTTTGCCGCACCGGAAGTGCGCGGCAATCCCAAGGCGCGGCAGCAATGGGCGGTGGAGCAGGTGAAGCTGGCGCTGAAAGCGTCTAAAAATCTCGGCATCAAGGCGCATGCGACCTTTTCCGGTGCGCTCGCCTGGCCGTTTGCCTACCCATGGCCGCAGCGCCCGGCCGGTCTGGTGGAAACGGCCTTTGACGAGCTGGCGAAACGCTGGACGCCGATCCTCGATTATGCCGATGAGCAGGGTGTGGATGTCTGCTACGAAATCCACCCGGGCGAAGACCTGCATGACGGCGTGACCTTCGAGATGTTCCTCGAACGGGTGAAGAACCACAGCCGTGCCAACATGCTCTACGATCCCTCACATTACGTGCTGCAATGCCTCGATTATCTCGACAATATCGACATCTACAAGGACCGCATCAAGATGTTCCACGTCAAGGATGCGGAGTTCAACCCGACCGGCCGGCAGGGCGTCTATGGCGGTTATCAGAGCTGGGTCAACCGCGCCGGCCGCTTCCGTTCATTGGGTGACGGGCAGGTGGATTTCGGTGCGGTCTTCTCGAAAATGGCGGCCAATGATTTCGACGGCTGGGCCGTGGTCGAATGGGAATGCGCGCTGAAGCATCCTGAAGACGGTGCCCTCGAAGGTGCCGAATTCGTCAAGGCGCATATCATCCGCGTCACGGAGAAAGCCTTTGACGATTTCGCATCCGGTGGCACCGACGATGCGGCCAACCGCCGTATGCTTGGGCTTTGAGAGCATTTCAGGGGAGATATTATGGCTATTGAAGGAAAGACAACCGACAAGGCGAACAGGCGGATTCGCCTTGGCATGGTGGGCGGCGGTTCGGGTGCATTTATCGGCGGCGTTCACCGCATGGCCGCGCGGCTCGACAATCGCTTCGATCTCGTGGCGGGGGCCCTGTCCTCGACGCCGGAAAAATCCCTCGCCTCCGGCCGTGAGCTGGGGCTCGATCCCGAGCGTTGCTACGGTTCGTTCGAGGAAATGGCCGAAAAGGAAGCGCTGCGTGAGGATGGCATAGAGGCGGTGGCGATCGTCACCCCCAACCATGTGCATTATCCGGCCGCTAAGGCGTTTCTGGAGCGCGGCATCCATGTCATCTGCGACAAGCCGCTGACCTCCAACCTGGAAGACGCCAAGAAGCTGAAGCAGGTGGCCGACAAGGCCGATGCGCTGTTCATCCTGACGCATAATTATACCGGCTATCCCATGGTGCGGCATGCGCGGGAACTGGTGGAGGCTGGTGAACTCGGCAATATCCGTCTGGTGCAGATGGAATATCCGCAGGACTGGCTGACGGAAGCGGTGGAGCAGACCGGTGCGAAACAGGCTGTCTGGCGCACCGATCCGGCGCAATCGGGCGTCGGCGGCTCCACCGGCGATATCGGTACTCATGCCTATAATCTCGGCTGCTTCATTTCCGGTCTGGAAGCGGATGAGCTGGCGGCGGATGTGCACACCTTTGTCGAAGGCCGCCGTCTCGACGACAATGCGCATGTGATGCTGCGCTTCAAGCCGAAGGGCGGCAAGCAGGCCGCCAAGGGGCTGCTTTGGTGCAGCCAGGTTGCGGTCGGTCACGAAAACGGGCTGAAGGTGCGTGTTTATGGCGACAAGGCCGGCATCGAGTGGACACAGGCCGACCCGAACTATCTCTGGTTCACGAAGCTTGGCGAGCCGAAGCAGCTTATCACCCGCGGCGGCGCCGGGGCGGGGGCTGCGGCGGCACGCGTCACCCGCATTCCCTCCGGCCACCCTGAAGGTTATCTCGAAGCCTTCGCCACCATCTATACCGAGGCGGCGCATGCCATTGAAGCCCGCCGCACCGGCTCGGCGCTCGACAAGGCGGTGATTTACCCGACCGTGGATGACGGGGTTAAAGGTGTCGCTTTCGTCACGGCCTGCGTCGAGTCCGGCAGGAAGAATGGCGGCTGGGTGAAGCTGTAAGACGAGGTTGCCGCGTA
>NZ_JAOCCY010000015.1:0-96495 GCF_029840625.1 Agrobacterium sp. GD03872 | reverse complement strand
CACGGAGATTGACCCCGAACGACCGTCTTTGGCCGGCCTGCCCGAATGGCAGGGCCGCGTCCGGATCAACAACGGTGAAGTATTTTTCGTCGGTGAGGTTTTCCGCAAAGGCGGTTATCTCCCAATTGTCCTTCTTGAAGCCGAGCTGGGCGTTGACGATGAAGCGGGAGTCGATTTCGTACATGCCGCGTGTGCCGAAGCGTGAATTATATTCCGTGGTATATTTGGCATCCGCGCCGACATAGACGCCGTTCTCGAACTCATAACGCCCGCCGAAGCCGAGGGTCCATTCCGGCGCTTCGGGGAAGGATTTTCCGGACTGCTCGCCCAGACCGCCGTGATCGAATTCGAGGAACCTTGTGTTCAGATAACCGATCGAGGCGAAAGCCGAGAACTGGTCGGTCACCTGATAGGTCGGCTCGATTTCAAAACCCCACGCGCGCGATGACGCGGCATTTTCCGTTATGCGATATCCCGGAATGAGAGACGGGGGACGGATTTCGATCTGCTGATCTTCATATTTGGTATAAAAAAGATTGGCATTGAGGGTGAGCCGGTCGTCCAGCAGGGTTCCCTTATAAGAAAGCTCGTAGCTCTGGGAATATTCCGGTTCGTAGGTCACGAGGGGGAAGGCGGGATCGCTGCGATTGACATAGGAGCCTCCCGAACGGAAACCCTGTGTGTAGGTGAAGCCGACGGTTTGGTTGTCGCCGAATTCCTTGGAGAGGCCGATCTTGGGTACGAAATTCAACTCGTCGAAGGATGCGGGTCCTCCGGAAAAGAAGGGATCCATTCCGTAAAAGACGAAGGAGTTCAGCTCCGTATTTGTTTCCTCGAGATAGTCCAGACGACCGCCGGCGGTGATGAACCAGCTCGGCGCGAACTCATAGGTCGCCTCGCCGAAAGCGGCGAGGTTCGAGGTCTTGCGATTCTGCTGGTCGTCAAGCTGCGCGGGCATGGGTATGCCCGGTACTTCCGCGACAAAACGCGACCAGCCTTCGAAGACCTGACGGCTGCCAAAAAGGCCAGCGACCCACTTCCACCGTTCTCCTTCGTAGTTCAGGCGAAGTTCCTGGGTGAATATCGAATCGTCATCGGTACCCCAGATACCGGTGACCAGACCGGGCGTGCCCGCATCGACGGAGCGGCGTGTGTTTATGCCGTATTGAAAGCCGGTCTGGGAGGTGAATCGCAGGCTGTCGGAGAAGTCATGGGTTATTTCGAGACCGACATTATGAACCTCGGTCCAGCGGAACTCCGTGTAGGTATCGGGATTGTTGTTGAAATCGCCGCGCCCGTCATAGAGGCCGACCAGCCGGTCATTCGGGCGATCTTTCGAATAGGCGTAGGTCAATAGGGCGCGTGTATCCGGCATCTCGGACGGGGTTACGAGCACCTTCGCGCGAATGTTGCGGCTGATATCCGTGGTCAGGTCGTCATAGCCGGCGTAGTCTCTGAAATTCGAATAGGAAACATCCGAACGGGAACGCTCGAACGCACCGGAAATGCGCAATGCCACCTGATCCTCGACAACCGGCGTATTGACGACGAAGCCGGAGCCGACCCGGTTGTTGTTGCCGACGGTGCTGGACAGTTCCAGGCCCTTGTCGAAGGTCGGATCCTTCGACTTGATGTAGATCGCGCCCGACATGGCGGCGCGGCCGGAGAGCGTCGATTGCGGGCCACGATAAACTTCGACCTGTTCCACATCCCAGAGGCTTCGCGCACCGAAGCGGGCATTATAACGGGTCTGGAGAATGCCATCGACGTAAAGCGACCCGACCGGCGCGCCGCCGGGGACGAAACCTTCGGAACTCATGCCGCGAATGACGAAACCGGCATTGACTGTCGCGCTGTCGAGCACGTTGGCAAGCCGCCGGTAAGCATCCTGCGTATATCTGATCTGGCCGTCCTCTATGGCCTTTGCGGTGACGATGCCGACGCTCGCCGTCGTGTTGTTCAGCGTCGTCGCGTCGCGCGCGCCGTAAATGGTGATGGCATCCAGTACGGTCGTGCCGTCCTGTGCGATGCCTTCGGCCGAAAGGCCGGGGCCGCTCGACAGGGTTACCTGGTTGCTGCCGGCAAAGCGGGCAGTGACACTGGTGCCCGCCAGCACGGCGTTCAGCGCCCGTTCCGGGGTGAGGGTGCCGGTGACGCCGGCGGTTCTCTTGCCCGCGGCGACGGATGCGTCGAAGAGGATTTGCAGTCCCGTCTGTGCGGCAAGACTGTTCAATGCCGGAGTGAGAGGTCCGGCAGGGACCGAAATCGCCCGTTCAGCCGATTGCGCCCTTGCCGCGTTCACCATCGCCGGTAGAGCCGGGCTCACAGCAATCGCAGCGCCGGCCAGAAGCACCGCCCGCAGGGCCGATCTGGCCGCTTGTGGTACGGAAATTATCTTGTTCATCAAAACCCCCAAATCCTGCGGCAGTCGACACGCGCAACTCATTGTCAAATGCGTGCGAAACACTCGCTTGTGAAATAGACGTTTGGGTTTCGGGATCTGGGACGTTCTGTTGAAAAAATTATCGAGCTTGAAAAAAGAAGAGGGATTCGCCTCGAGCGTGCAGCTGACCCACAAAAGTCGATGGAGCTTTTGCGGCCTGCGCGCGAAGGCTGTTTTCTTCGCTATGTCGTTGATTAGAAAGGTGACGCTGACCCGTCACTCGCGTTCAGTCAACTTAAGGTGTTTGCTTACAGAGACCGCCATGCCGCGACGGCTGACCCCGAGTTTCGCATAGATGTTTTTCAGGTGGAATTTCACAGTCGCTTCCGAAAGTCCCAGGTCGCGGGCGATTTCCTTGTTGCTGCGGCCTTCGGAGAGAAGTTTTAGAACAGTGATTTCGCGGCTGCTCAACAGACCGGCGGCGTGGGCGGCGCCATCTTCATTATGACGCAGCGAAGGTACCGTGCGCGGCTGGCGGCCGAGGCCGTGTCCGACGATGCGGCTCATGAATTCCACGGCGTCGGGGCTGAATACCTTCAGTCCGAAACGGCGCACAATGGCGCGCAATGTGGTCGCCAGATCATGCCCCTCGTCCGTAAAGAGCTGCGTCGCTTCATGAGCGCGGGCAAGAGCGATGGCCGATTGCAGATAGGCGAAGGCGTGCTGTTGCCGGCCCGCCTTCCATGAGGCCTGTACCGCCATGATTTCGGCCAGCATGCGGTGATACGCCCGGCCTGACGCCTTGGCGGAAACGATCAGGGTTTCGAGTGTTTGCAGCGCCGGCAGCGTCTGTCCCTGCGCAAGTGCCAGCCGGGCGGCCGCGATTTCAAGATCATATGCCTCGCGCCAGGTCCAGTTGTCGCTACCGCCTGCCTGTTGGAGGGATTTTGCCCGCTCCATGGCCTGCGTTGCCGACTCTATCATGCCAGCCCTGACAAGCAGGTCGACACGCATGATCGCAGCCGCCGTCTTGAGCCGTGGCAGATTACGTTCCACCGCCACTTCCTCGGCTTTGTCCAGTGCCGTGGCGGCGGCGTCAAAGCCGCTGACCTGAAGGCGGCTGCGGGCCAGTAGCCAGAACAGGCGTGTGAACAGGTCCACCCAGCTTTCCCCACGGATCAGCGGCTCCACGCATTCCGTTAAGGTCTGTTCGACATGAAGGACCTCACCTTGCTGATAAAGCACATCGGCTGTTGCGAGATGAACGATGGCGAGCAGGTTGCGGTCTGTCCAGTGCACCCGTTCCACCAGCTCCTCGGCCTCCCGGCAAAACTGCAGGGCCGCCGAAAATTCGCCCGTCAGAGTGCTGACGAGGCCGAGGTGGATGAGCATAAAGACCTGTGCATAGGGCGTCTTTTCCTCGCGATAATATCCGAGAGCCTTCAACGCCGCCCGGCGTGCCTGCTCCAGTTCACCCGTGCGGGTATAGATGATGCACAGGTGGTTGAAGAGCCAGGCCAGCTCCCATGTCGCATGCGGCGGCAAGGCGGCGGCGGCGCGTTCCAGCCGTTGGGCCTCGGCGGCGCTCATCCGCCGGTCCTCGTAAACGTCGATCAGGCTGTCGATATGGTCGAGGACGCTGCGGTCGACGGCCGCGAGTGCTGCAGCGGACCATTCGCCGTCATGTTTCAGAATATCGAGCCGCTCGCGCCCGGCCGCCGCATTTCCGCGCTTGGAAAGCACCACGGCATAGCAGACCATCAGGCCTGGTGAGGCATGCAGGATTTCCGGTGGAAAGTTGTCGATCAGATGCTCCAGTACCTGATGACCCGCCCTCAGGAAAATATCGACGCCGCCGGCCTTTCCGATGATCTCTCCCGCCATATGGAAATCACCGCTCTGGGCCGCATGCGAAACGGCGCGCTCCAGATGGGCACGTGTTGCGAACCAGGCAGCGGCCTGCCGATGAAGCGACTTTTTTTCTTCTTCCGAAACGAATGCGGTATCACGCTCCAGGCAGATGCGAAGCACCGGATGCAGGGATAGCCAGCCGTTCTGCCCGTTTTCTATGATGGGATGCATGGCCTCCAGCATCGCCAGATCGTCCTTCGGCAGGTTGCCCAAACCGAGATCGGACGCGAGATCGAGGCGAAATTCCAGAAACGGTGACAAGCGGCGCAGCATGGACAGAAGCGCCGGGGAAAGCTGGTTGATGACGGTTTCGCGCACGTAATCGGTCAGGTCGGCGTGTGTTCCGGCGAGAAGCGCGCGACGCTCCTCTTCTGCCGGGTTTCCGGCCATGATGCCGGCTGCGAGTTGCGCCAGTGCCGGCCAGCCGCGGGTGATCTCCATCAGCGGATCGACAAGTGCCGAGGTTGCACCGCGCGACAGAAGCCGCCGGAGTTCCGATCGTCCGAACTCGAGGTCCCGGACAGTCAATTCCGCCAGCACGCCACGGGCCTTCAACCGCGCAAGCGGCAATTGCGCAGGAAAGGAAGATGAAAATGCGATGCGCAGCTTGTCCGGTGCGGAAAGGATGAGCCGCTCCAGCAGCCGGTGCTGTTCGCCGGTGTCGATTTCGTCAATGTTGTCGATGAAGAGAATGGTGAGACCGTCACGTCGCGCGATGGCTTCCATCGCATTCATCAGGGCATCCTGCTTGTCGGTCATTGCGGCGAGGCCAAGCGACTGGAGCAATTCGCTGACGAAGCGCTCAGGCGAAGCAATGCCTGAAGCGTTGAGCCAGGAACAATGGGAAACGGCCGTCTCGTGCAGGCCGGGCAGGATCAGCGTGCCGTCCACCAGACGTTCATAGGCCGCCTTCATCATGGCGGTCTTGCCGAAACCGGGCGGCGCCCGCAGGACCACAATCTGCCTTGCGAGCCCTGCGGCCAGTTTTGACAGGAGGTAAGGTCTCTCGATGCTTGAAAAAAGCATTCGCGGCGGGCTGAACCGCAATCCTGCACCGGTAAACGTTCTTACGGCATGCGATGGCTTTTCACGCAAGACACGGCTCGGCATCGGTTCTCTTTCGCCAGTGAACGACCCGCCCTTGCCGGAAGGTCGTTCGAAAAGGGCGGGATATTATCAGTGCCCGATGTCAGCCATTCGTCAAGAGCCGAGTGGCTGGTAGGGCTGTGTCAGGCCGAATGCGCCGGGGCCGAAGACGGCCAGAGCCTCTGGCGTGCGCATGATCGGCGGCACACGCACGGCCAGCACGTTCACCCGCTGTCCGTAACGCAATCTCTCGGTGGTGATCGCTTCGGCCGTGTCGATATCCAAAATCGTGATGAGGTCGGGCACGATGGCAAGAACGCGGCCGGACTCTTCCTCCGCCACAAGATTTTCGTTCTGGATACGGATTTTGACTTTCGGTTTCGATGGATCGAAGGGCTCGATGGTGGCAATCCCCACGGACCAGCCGTTTTGCTCCTTGCGCGCAACATCGGAAACCTTGCCGGATGTGATGATTTCCGCATGGCCGTAATGTGTACCGGAGAAAAACGAAATCAGCGCTTCGACAGGATTGCGGTGCTCTGCCGCCGCTTCCCGCAGCGTGCGGCCTATGCCGATAGCGAGCGACATGGTGGCGGGAACGGAAACCCTCTTCGCCGTCCGGCCGTCCATGCCGTAATTGACGATATAGGCCTGTCCGCCCATGCGGATCGTTACGCCGCGCGCCAGCCATTCGGCCTTGGCCGCGTCGTCGGTCTCGATCAGCACGCGGTTGCCACGTTCGTCCGCCACGGCGACGGGGCTTGCGGGCACGCCGTAGACGTTGAAGGTTTCCATTTCGAGTTGCGGAAAGGCGCGGCCCATGCCGTCGGCATCTATGACCGGGACGCGTTTTTTGGCGGCAAGGATGATCGGCACCATGGAGTTGATGCCGCCCGCCTCGAAAGGAATGATCGCATCGACGTTGATGCCGGTATGATCTTCATAGGTTTCCAGCGCCATATCGCCTTCGTCACCGGAGGGGATCTTCTCGATGAGAATGGTTGGCGCCCCCATGGCGCCACAGGCGACGACGGCAGCACCATCCGCTACGTCTTCGAGCGCCAATAGATCGACGGGGCCGTATTTTTCGATTGCCGCCTTGGCCAGAAGCTTGCCGATATAGGGATCGCCACCGCCGCCGGTGCCGAGCACTGCGGCCCCCACGGCCAGATCGTCTATGTCCTGATCGGTGATGATCGCCATGTCAGTCAATCTCCTCAATGGAGGTAAAGGGTTCCTTCAGGCCAAAGCAGGCAGGCCCGAAAACGTCGAGCGCCTCGGGCGTTCGCATGATCTCCGGAACGGAAACCGCGACGACCGTGACACGCTGGCCATAACGCAGGTTTTCGCTGGTGATCGGTTCGGCGGTTTCGGTGTTCATGATCGATATCAGGTCCGGCACGATGGCCCGCACCTTGCCGTCCTGCCTTGCAATCAGGTTCTCGTTCTGGATCTCGATCTCCATCTGCGAGGAGAATGGCGCAATGCCGTCTATGCGCGCCCGGCCGATGGTGAAACCGGCCTTGGTCTCGCGCAACACATCGGTGATCTTGCCCTTGAAGATGATGCGGCCGTATCGATAGAGCGTGGACGGCAGGAAACCGAGCAGGGCTTCTATGGGATTGCGATGCTCGTCATGCGCCTTGCGCAGCACTTCACCGATGCGGATCGCGAGTGTCAGCGTGTTGGGAATGGCGGTGCGCTTCACCTCCGCGCCGCTCATCGCATATTCGGCGATGTAGGCGCAGCCGCCCATGCGGATCGCAACCGCACGTGACAGCCATTCCATCTGGCGGTTGTCGACCGCTTCGATCAGGGCGCAGTCGCCCCATTCGTTGCTGACCGCCATCGGAGATCCGGAGATGCCGTAAACGCCGAAGGTTTCCATTTCGAGGAAAGGGAAAGCACGGCCCATGCCGTCCGCATCGACGATGGGCAGCCCAAGCCGCGCGCCGACAACAAGCGGGATGGTGGAGTTGATGCCGCCGATCTCGATCGGCATGGTGTAGGACGCCTTTTTGCCGAGGCGCTTTTCCAGCCGCCGCAGAGAAGCGACCGCCTCGTCGCCGGAGGGGATTTTTTCCACCAGAACGGTCGGCGCGCCCATCATCGCGGTGGGTATGACAAGGCAATCATCGGAAATATCCCTGGGGTCGATTAGTTCGACCTCGCAGCCTTCATCCAGGCATTGCTGCACCATCATGCGCCCGACATAGGGGTCGCCGCCCCCGCCCGTACCGAGAAACGCGGCCCCGACGGCAAGATCAGCCAAATGTTCACGTGTGAGTTTCATCGCGGTGTCCTCAACCAATCACCAGATCGCCGACTGCCTTGACCCGGATGCGGGTGGCGCTTCCAGGCAGATAGGCGAGGGGCACCTCCTCGATATCCATGATCTTGACCGATGCTGGATTGGCGCCCGCCTTGACGGCGCGGTCGGATGCTTCCGCTTTCGCATCGGCCAGAACTGCATCGCGCGAAGTGCCTTCCAGTGAGAAGATACGGTCCACTTCGCCGCCGACCTGCGCGATGGCCGCACCGATGGCATTGGCGACGGAAGCGTTTTCCGGCCGCAGGACCTTCGAGGCGGAGGGCAGATCGCGCGAGACAAGGATGGAGCCGCCGCCGACGAGGATGACGGGCAAAGGCTCGGCGCTGGTCTTCATGCGATCCACCGCCTCATCGACCATGCGGTGCATGGTGTCGAGCGCGGCTTCGATGGTCTTTGCGGGGATATGCGCGACGCGGGAACGGTCGCCTATATCTTCCAGCCCTGCTGCCACCACGATATCCGTTGTCGTCAGCGTGTCGCCGCCAAAGACCAAGGCCTTGGTGGTGATTTCATAGCCCACGGAATCCGGACCGATGCGCTCGCCATCGTCGCGCACCAGCGAACCGCCGCCAAGCCCGATGGCCAGTACGTCAGGCATGCGGAAATTGGTGCGCACGCCGCCGATATCGACAGCGACGGCGGATTCGCGCGGGAAACCATGCACCAGCATGCCGACATCCGAGGTGGTGCCGCCAATATCGACCACCATCGCTTCCTTGACGCCCGCCAGCATCGCCGCGCCGCGCATGGAATTGGTGGGGCCGGAGGCGAAGGTCAGCACGGGATATCGCTCGACATAATCGGGCGACATCAGGGTCCCGTCGTTCTGGCTGATGAAAAAGGGTGCCTTGATGTCCAGTTCCTTCAATGCTTGGCGGAAGGACGAAACGACCTTTCTGGACAGTTCCGCCAGCGAAGCATTCATGATCGAGGCATTCTCACGCTCCAGAAACCCGACGCGGCCGATTTCGTGGCTGAGGGAAACGGAAATGTCCGGAACCTCGTTCTTGAGGATTTCCACCGCGCGCAATTCCATTTCGGGCGTGACCGGTGAAAAGACCGATGTAATGGCGGCCGTCTTCAGTCCGCGTTCGCGCACCGTGCGGGCAACCTCCAGCAGGCCCGCTTCATCGAGCGGCGCGATGGTGCGGCCATCGAATTCGTGGCCGCCGCGCAGCATGAAGGTGTGGCGACCAAGCGTATCGGCAAGATCTTTCGGCCAATCGGTAAGCGGCGGCAAACCCTTGGTAGCGGGCAGGCCAAGACGGATGGCCGCCACTTCCAGGAGCCGTTTGCGCTCTACCACCGCGTTGGTGAAATGAGTGGTGCCGATCATCACCGCCTGGATTTGCGACACTGAAACGCCGGTCATGCCAAGCAGCTTCTTGAGCACGGCTACGATGCCCGAACCAACATCGGCGGTCGTCGGGCTTTTGCAGGCGCCAAGTACCGCCGCGCCGTCCATAAGGGCGGCGTCCGTATTCGTGCCGCCAACGTCAATGCCTATACGCATGTCTTTCTCCTGTCACTGGCAAAGGAAACCCGTCGCCGCGGAGGCTTCTCCGCGCACGTCTTCGTTTCGTTCGGTTTCTGGTTTCGAAGCGCCGGGCCGTCAGGCTACCAGCACCTCCGATCTTTCCGGGTCCCAGCTCACGCCGATCGCCTGACCCGGTGAGAGCCTTGCGACATGGGACTGGTTCTGCCGCTCTGCGACGATTTCCTGGCCGCTGACCGAAAGGCGGTAGCGCACCAGCGCGCCCTGATAGGTTTCCGAGACGACGGTGGCCGGAAGGCCGGTGCCGGGGTCACCGATGATGACGTTTTCCGGGCGAACCACCAGCTTGACCGGCGAACCGGCGGTGAGGTCCTCCGCAGGCAGACGCGTCAGTGCCGTGCTTTCGCCGAAGCCGACCGCCAGACGATCGCCGTCGCGGCCCTTTACCGTGGCGTCGATGACGTTGGACTGGCCGATGAACGTCGTGACGAACAGGGTTTTCGGTCGCTCGTAGATTTCCTGCGGCGTGCCGACCTGCTCGACGCGCGCCTTCTGCATCACGCCTATCCGGTCCGACATGGTCAGCGCCTCGTCCTGATCGTGGGTGACGTAGACGGTCGTGATGCCGAGCGTTTTTTGCAACTCCTTGATCCAGTATTTCATTTCTTCCCGCAGCGCCTTGTCGAGGGCCGACAGCGGCTCATCCAGAAGCAGGATGCGCGGTTGCGTGACCAGCACGCGGGCAAGTGCGACGCGTTGTTGCTCACCGCCCGATAACTGGCGCTGATAGCGGTTTTCATAACCGACGAGGCCAACCTGCCGCAGCGCCGAGCCGACCGCCCTGTCGATCTCGGCAGGCGATTTTTTCCGGAGTTTCAGCCCGAAGGCGATGTTTTCTGCGACATTCATATGCGGGAAGATCGCATAATTCTGGAAGACGATGCCGATATCGCGCTTTTCCGGAGGAAGGAACGTCACATCGTCCGAGCCGATCAATATATGGCCGGAGCTTGGCCGGATGAAGCCGGCAATCATGCGCAGTGTGGTGGACTTGCCGCAGCCGGACGGTCCCAACAGCGAAAAGAATTCGCCCTGTTCGATATGCAGATCGATACCGGCGACCGCGACGTTTTCGCCATAGGACTTGACGAGATTTTTGAGTTGAATATCCGACATCGTATCCGATTATCCTTCATGTCGCCCTGACGGACGGCCTTTCCGGCCGCCCGCCTGTTTCGGTATCAGCCCGCGAAAATCTCGTTCACGGTTTCGACGATTTCATCCTCGTTTTCGAGATAGGCCTTCCAGTCCGGCAGCCAGAAACTCTTGGTGGCGTCGGCGCTGTTGACGATACCTGCCTTGACGAGATTGTCCGGCAGGACGGCATTGGAGACGGTGGGGCGCAGGTAGAATTCCTTGCCCATGTTGGTCATGAAGGAGGGCTCCAGCGCCCGGTTCAGCAGCGCATAGGCGAGCTTCTTCTGGGTCGGCTCCGAATAGCGGCTGACGGTGTAGGTCTGGGTGAGGATCGGCTGAAGTTCCTTCCAGTACATGACGGCGAACGGAGCGCCCTTGTCGCGCGCCTGCATCGGTTCGGCATCGCTCTGCACCGCCATCACGACTTCGCCGCGATCCATCAGTGTCTGCATGTTGCCGGTGAAGTCGGAGATCTTCGCGGGCATCAATTCCTTCATCGCCGCGTAACCGGCCTTCAGATCGTACTGATCCTTGCCGAACAGCGAGCAGGCGACCAGGAAAAAGTCCATCTGCAACGTGTTGGAGGTGATGTAGGTGCCGCGTTTGCCCGCAAATTCCGGCTTCCACATATCCTTGAAGCTCGAAGGCGGCGGGTTGACGAGGTCGGTGCGGTAGGCGTGCACATACTGGTTGAAAGCCCAGGTGACGCCGACGCCGTTCGAGGTGGCGAAAGGCCAGAGATTCTTGCCATTCGGAACATTGGGCAGGATTTCATCGATGGTATGGAAGAAATCACCGGCGCCCGCCGTCTTGAACATTTCCGGCAGGTTCCAGTTGGTGATGTCGAGCGGCGGCTTTTTCGGGCCATTGGCGACGAATTTCGGAAACCACGGCCAGGTGGAATCGTACTCGATCTTGCAATTGAAATCTTTTGCGAAGTCGGTCAGCAGATATTTGTGCACCAGTTCACCCCACGGGCCGCCCCATTCGCCGATGCGCAGCACCGCACCGCCGGCGTCGAAGACGGAGCCATCATAGGTCACATCCTGGGAGAAGGCGTGGTTGATGTTGAAGAGCGGCAGGGTTGCCGCCGCCGCACCGAGCTTCAGAAGCTTGCGGCGGTTGGGATCGAATGTCTTTACGGTCATGTCCATGTTCCCCTTGTTGTTCGAACTTATGGATACGGTCATATCCCCGGCGGTTTCAGCCGCCGAAAATGCGTTTCAGATTGACGAGCTTGGACGTTGCCACCATCGAAACGACGACGAGAATGATGGCGAAGATGCCTGCGGCTGCCGCAGTCGGTTCGAAGGCGTAGCGCAGCGCCACATACATCGCCATCGGCAGCGTCTGCAGGTTCGGCGTGGAGAGAAACAGCGTCACCTCGAACTGCCCGAATGAAATGATGAATGCGAAGATCGTGCCCGCCGAGATGGCGGGAGAAATGATCTTCAGCGTCACCAGCCGGAATGCGGTGAAGGGCGAGGCGCCAAGCGAGCGGGCAGCCTCTTCCAGGCTGCGGTCGAAACCCACCAGTGCCGCCGTAACTGTGGCGATGACGAAGGGGCAGGTGACGATGACGTGGCCGATCACCAGCCCGGCCATGCTGCGGGCAAGTCCGATGCCGCTTGTGACATAGAAAACATAAAGTGCGAGGCCGAGCACGACGCCGGGCAGCACGATTGGCATCATGAAAAAGGCGCGCAACGGCCCAACGACGATGCTGGTCGAACGTGTCAGGAACAGCGCCGCCATGGTGCCGAGTACGGTGGAAATCGCGGTCGATATGCCCGCCACCAGAAAGGAGACGCCATAGGCGGAAAGGAAGGTTGGCGAGGTCAGAAAGGCGTAGACCCAGCGTAACGAGAAGCCCTGCGGCGGGAAGGTGAGATAGTCGCCGGAATTGAGACCGGACAGGATGACGATGACGACCGGTGTCAAAAGGACGGTGAGCGTCAATGCCGAGAGGAGTTTGAAGACGAGCGGAATGGAAGTCTCTTCGCGCATCAGCTGCGTCCTCCCGTGGTGCGCATGGCGGCGCGGTGGTAAACGGCGATCGCCATCAGGCTGGTGACGAAGAGCACGACCGCGATCGACGCGCCGAACTGCCAGCGCCCGGTTTCCGCGACCTGCTGATAGATATGGATCGGCATGACCATGACCTTCCAGCCGCCCATCAGCGCCGGCACGACATAGGATGAAATGGCGAGCGCGAAGACGAGGAGGGTACCCGCCAGAATACCGGGCATCGACAGGGGCAGCACGACGGAGAAGAACGCTTTGGTGCGGGAGGCGCCGAGGGATCTGGCTGCTTCTTCCAGCGAGGGGTGAATGGATTTGATGATGCCGATCAGCGAGAGGATCATGAAAGGCAAGGTGATCTGCACCAGCCCGACAATGACGCCGAAGATATTATACATCAGCGGCAGCGGCTCAGAAATGACGCCGAGGCGTAAGAGCACGCCGTTGATGAGGCCGTTGTCGCCCAGCAGCACCATCAAGCCGTAAAGCCGGATGACCATGTCGAGCTGCATCGACGACAAGACGAGGATCATCAGCAGCGTATTGCGGCCGGGATTGACCGCCTTGGCAATGACATAGGCCAGCGGATAACCGAACACGAGGCAAACGAGCGCCACCGCCGCCGAAATACCGGCCGAACGCAGGATCGACTCGTAATAAATGGAACGGGTGAAAATACGAACGAAATTATCGAAGGTAATGTCGCTGGAAAGTGTAATGACGCCCGCCACGGATTTGTTGAAGGCAAGGCCGAACAGCGACGCCGTCGGGACGACGAAAAACACGATGAAGAACAGCAATGCAGGCAAAACCAGCAACCAGAAGCCCGCACCATTGGTGAAACCCCGTCGTTGGCTCGTGGTCGCCGATACCTCCTGTTCTTTTGTGGATGCCGTCGTTATTGCCGTTGCCGCCATCTGCCCTGTCTCACTCCCTGATGCTTATTCCGCCGCCTGCGGCATCATAACGCCGCGCAGCTCATCATAGCCCAGCAACTCCTTGTGAGGCGGGGCGGGGTAAGTCGTCCGGCTTTGCGTGAGGCCTGCCCGCACAAGGCCAGCGGCCATCGAAACTGCCGTCGGGATGGGATCGATGACGGGAACGTCGATGCCTTTTTCCAGCAGCCCCTCGCGCAGTCCCGTGGCGCATCCCATCAAACCGGTGCAGCCAAAGATCAAGGCTTCCGCGCCGTCTTCCTCGACAGCCTTCCTGCCTTCCTCCACCAGGCGACGGGCGGTGGCCGCAAGGTCCGCCTCAAGATCGAGCACGGGAATATCGACACTGCGCACGGATGCCAGTTTGCTGGAAAGGCCACAAAGGGCGGCGGTATTTTCAAAGGACGGTATCAGGCGGCGCATGACGGTGATCACCGAGAACTTGTGTCCCAGCATGGACGCAACATGCATGCCGGTTTGACATGGACCGAGGACGAGCGTGCCGGAAACCTCACGGGCCGGACGAAGGCCGGGGTCACCCATGCAGTCTATGATCACCGCGTCGACGCCTTCACGCTCAGCCCGTATCACTTCCAGCAGCGTGCCCGGAACCGAGATCGCCGCCTCGAACTCGCTTTCGATCGAGCCGGGCCCTGTGGCTATTTCGGCATGGGAGAGGCTGATGCCCGGATATTCCAGCGCCCTGAGATCCGCCAGCTTGCGAAAACCTCGCGTGACAATGGGGGATACGACACGAACATGGACGATATTGTCACGCATTCTCGATACCTCCTCTGGTGCCGCAACAGCCCGCTTATGCGCGGCAGAACTCAAGCCTTGAAAATTGCGTATCCGGCGCATTGAAAAGCCGGGCGCCGGGCCTTGGTTCGATGTCTTACGGTGCATCGGCTTGCCGTCGGACGGAAGGGTTTTGGCGAATAGGGTCTTCGCTCTTTCGGGTGGGTAGTATGGGTGGCTGCAAAGCAAGTTTCCTATCCTTTTGGATAGGTATTGATGCATAAAACAGATGCATTTCCGGCGTTTGATTAAATATTGGCCGCACAAAGTCGCGAAACAAGGCATTTTTTGACGTTTTCGCGTCATTTGACAGCGGAAGAGAGCGTGGTGATGGTTCTCCACATCCAGAGTGAACCCTTTCATGGAGGCCCAGATGCCAGTTGCCAGGATCGCGCCGGCCAGCTTCGGAACTTTGTCGCGTTTGCAAAGCTTCGTCACGCTTGTGCGGAATTTCGTTTATGATTTTCGCAGGTACAGGGCCTCCAGCTTCATTGACGGTCCGCGCGAGCGTCAAAATCTGGAAGCGCACATCAGGCTGCTGTCCCATATGCTGGAATACGGCCTGTCGCTCAGTGATCCCCGCGCCGGTTTCGGGATCGACAAGGTGCGTTTGCTGGCGGCGGAAGTCTCCCGCTACATCGAAAGTTACGGTCCCGATGCGGCGACCAATAACGGGCTTGGCGTATTGATGGCCTATGTGGCCTACAATGCCGCAAACGGAGCCGATGTACGGGAGGCGCAAAAGCTTCTCGATGACCTGCTTGAATTAAACACCATGTCTTCTCCCTGTGCCGCCGGAAGCGAAGCTGTTTCGGCGCACGCCATTCGTGCGGCGGCGGCCTGCGATTTCATGGGGTTCATGGGTGCGCGTCACAGCATTCGTCAGTATGATCGGTCAAGACCGGTAGAGCCGGAGAAAATCGAGCGGGCGGTGATGGCGGCCATGCAATCGCCCTCAAGCTGCAATCGGCAGACGACGAAAATTCTCGCCTTTACGGACAGGGGGTCTATCCAGCGGGTACTTTCGCATCATCAGGGCAATCGCGGTTTCGGAGACCAGCTTGGCGGGGTCTTTGTCGTCACGGTCGATCTCCGGAACTGGAACACGATCGGCGAGAGAAATCAGGGATGGGTGGATGGCGGCATGTTTGCCATGACGCTTGCGCTTGGGCTGCACGCGGAAGGTCTCGGCGCCTGCATGCTGAACTGGAGTGCGACAATGGAGGAAGATCGCGCCATGCGCAGCCTTCTTGGCCTGGGCCAATCGCATGTCATAATCACGCTGATCGGCTTTGGTCACATGGTCGAGAGTTTTTCGGTGCCGGTTTCCCGACGCCGGCCAATCGAACAAGTCCTGCTGTGCGAGCCGCCGTTGTCCAATGCGTGACGGCGCACGCCTTCTCGTTCACTTGAGCGCCGGGTGCGCACTGTGACGCAAAATCACCGTTTCGACGTTCTGCGCCTTCATCTGTTCCTCGACCACGAGAATAGCAGCGCCCATGATGCCCGCATCAGGGTCAGGGGGCGAGATCACCAGCTCCAGCTCCCTGGTCGCCAGGGGAAGCGAGCGCTTGTAGACCAGCTCGCGTATGCCGGCCAGAAGGTGGTCGTTGACGACGGCAAGAGTACCGCCGATGACGATCATCTGCGGGTTCAGGATGCTGACGAGGCTCGTCATGACCTCACCGAGAATTCGGCCGGATTCCCTGACGAGGTGAATGGCAAGCGGTTGGCCAAGCTCGACCAGCCGTGTCACGTCACGGGCTGTGTGCGCCTCGATGCCCTCTTTCCGCAATTCGCGTGCGATCGCCCAGCCGGCGGCGCGCGCCTCGACACAGCCGATCTTGCCGCAACGGCAGAGCGGTGCCGGCTCGCGCGCGAACTGGATATGGCCGATATCGCCCGCCGCACCCTGTGCGCCGCGATAAAGGCGGCCTTCCGTGATGATGCCGCTGCCAATGCCTGTCCCGACCTTTACGAACACCATCTCGCTGACATTCGTCCGTCGTTGCCGATGGTCGCTCAAGGCCAGAAGGTTTACGTCGTTTTCGGCGTAGACGGGAACGCTGAATTTCTCTTCAAGATATTGCCGGATTTCAAAATTGTCCCATCCCACCATCACGGAAGGGCCAACGACCCGGCCGTTGGCGTAATCGACAGGAGCGGGCAGGCCTATGCCGATGCCCAGCACGTCGCCGGTCGTTTTGCCGATCCTCGACAGAAGCGCCTCGAATTGCTCTTCGATCCAGCTGAGAACCACCGCAGGGCCGAGCAGAATATCGAAGGTTTCCGAGATTTCCGCCAGGATGCGCGGTTGCAGGTCGGTGACGGCGACGCGGATATGCTGCTCGCCAATGTCGGCGCACAGGACGACAGCAAAGTCACGGTTGAGGTCGAGGGCGCGTGTGGGGCGGCCACCGCTCGGAAGGGTTTCTTCCGTCTCGCGGATCAGCCCCGCATCGATCAGGCCTGCGAGTTTCTGATGTACGGTCGCCCGCGAAAGACCGGAAAGTTCGGTCAGGGCGCTTCGCGAGCGGGCACGACCCGATCCGACAAGCGACAAGAGCGCCGCGCTTGTCTTGATCGCGTTGAGATCGCCTTGCCATTCGCGGGCAGTTGACCCTTGTCCGGAGGTTGTGCTTGCCATTGCCTTTTCCCGTTCCTCAGGGCGTCTCCGAGTGTCTGGCACGTGGCCGAGCGATTTGCGAGGCTGCCTGCCAGGATTTCGCGCAAAATCCAGACATATTCCGGAATTCATAATTCTGCGCATGATATATGTATAAAAAAATACAAAACAATAAGTAGATAATGTTGACACTATGCATAATTGCGGTCAGTAATAATCGTGCCAAGACCGATTACGTCCTCCGAACGGGAGGGAGCGCTTGGCAATCTGGGAGGATTTCACATGAAGTTTTTTGTAAAACCCGCTTCTGCGGGCAACTTTGCCATGTCCAGACGTCTCGGTCCTGCCGCGCTCGCATTTGGTGCGAGCCTCGCCTTTGTCCCCATGAGCGCACAGGCCGAAGACATCCTTATCGGCGTCATCACCAAAACCGAAGCCAATCCGTTTTTTGCCAAGATCCGCGAAGGCGCGACGTCGAAGGCCAAGGAACTCGGCGGTGTGAAGATCCAGAGTTTTGCCGGCAAGTTCGACGGTGACAATGAAAGTCAGGTTGCCGCCGTGGAAAACCTGATCTCCGCCGGCGCAAAGGGTATTCTGATGGTGGCGAGCGACACCAAGGCTGTGGTGCCGGTGGTCGAGCAGGCCCGCAAGGCAGGTATCCTCGTCATCGCGCTCGATACGCCACTCGAACCTGCCGATGCCGCAGACGCGACCTTTGCCACAGACAACTTCAAGGCTGGTGAGCTGATCGGTTCCTGGGCCGCCAAGACGGTCGCCGATGCTTCCAAGGCCAGGGTCGCCTTTATCGATGCGCTTGAAAACCAGCCGACGGTGGATGTCGCCCGCGACCAGGGCTTCATGAAAGGCTTCGGTATCGATCCCAAGGACGTGACGCGTTACCTCGATGAAGACGACGCGCGCATCGTGGGTCACCAGTGGGGGCAGGGATCGGAAGAGGGCGGCCGCACGGGCATGGAAACCCTTCTTCAGAAAGACAGCGATCTGTCCGTCGTTTACACCATCAACGAGCCGACCGCCGCTGGCGCTTACGAAGCATTGAAGGCAACGGGCAAGCAGGACTCCGTCATAATCACCTCCGTGGATGGCGGTTGCCCCGGTGTGAAAAACGTCAAGGCGGGCGTCATCGGCGCGACCTCGATGCAATACCCGTTGAAGATGGCGTCTCTCGGTGTCGAGGCGATCGTCGAATATGTGAAATCCGGCAAGAAGCCTGAAGCCAGCCCCGGCCTGCCGTTCTTCGACACCGGCGTCACGCTCGTCACCGACAAACCGGTCGCCGGCGTTGAATCGATCACCTCCGACGAGGCTCTGAAGGCCTGCTGGGGTTGAGCGGCTTTGACGCCCCGTCCTCTCTCTGCCCGCGGGGCGTCATTCCCGGCCAGATTTGTGTCCTTGCCAGACAGCTCCCGGGAGCAAGGCATGGCTTTTCGTTCTCGAAGCGGAACGGCCATGTCTTGCAAACTTTACCGTAACAGAATGTCGCATATCCCCGTGGATGTGAAAAAAGGCGCTAAAACGTGTTGAATCTGTGCATTGCGCTTTCCGGCAGGCGATCCGATATCCGGGCCGATGCCGCGGACCTGCGAAGGGTGGTATCCCCATGAATGAACCCAGCAAACATGCTTCGACTGGCACGGCAGGCTTTGAGGCCGGTCTGACAGGAAGCGAGACATCGCATGCCGTGTTCGAGGATCAGGACACGAACCCGCTTCGCAGGTTGCAACGCTTCCTGCACGGCAATCCGACAGTGGTGCCGTTCATCGTGCTGGCAGCCAGCATCGTGGTCTTTTCCATGGTGGTCGGCTCCCGGTTCTTTCAGCCTTTCAATCTTTCGCTCATCCTCCAGCAGGTTACCATCATCGGCATTATCGGCATCGCCCAGACGCTGGTGATCCTGACGGCGGGCATCGACCTGTCCGTCGGTGCCATCATGGTATTGACCTCCACACTGATGGGCCGCCTTGCCGTTACGGCCGGGTTGCCACCGGAACTTGCCTTCCTTATCGGCCTTGGCGGCGGGCTGGGCTGCGGCCTCATCAACGGGTTTCTCATCACCTATGTGCGTCTGCCGCCTTTCATCGTCACCCTCGGGAGTTGGAGCGTCTTCGGTGCGCTGAACCTCTGGTATTCCGGCAGCCAGACCATCCGCAGCCAGGAAGTGGCTGAGGTTGCGCCAATCCTGCAATGGATGGGAGCCGCGATGCAGTTCGGCGGCGCGCGTATCACGCTCGGCACCGTGCTGATGCTGGCTCTTGCCGCTCTCGCCTGGTATGTGCTCAACCGCACGGCCTTCGGCCGCCATGTCTATGCAACGGGTGACGACCCGGATGCGGCGGCGCTTGCGGGCATCGATACGCGCCGCGTGCTGCTGGCCGTTTATGCCTGTGCGGGTCTCATCTCCGCCATCGGCGCCTGGGCGTTGATCGGCCGTGTCGGTGCAATCAGCCCGACCTCCGGATCGACCGCCAATCTGGATTCGATCACCGCGGCGGTGATCGGCGGAACGTCGCTGTTCGGTGGGCGTGGCACCATCGTCGGAACCTTGATCGGCGCCCTGATCGTCGGGGTCTTTCGCAATGGCCTCGCGCTCGCCGGTCTCGATGCGTTGTGGCAGGAATTTTCGGTGGGCATTCTGATCGTGGCGGCCGTCGGCGTCGACCAGTGGATCCGGAGGGTTTCGACATGACGCGCGAACTTGCGCTCGAAGGGCGCGGCCTGACCAAGCGATACGGCAATGTCGTTGCCCTCAACGGTGCGGATTTCGAATTGCGCCGTGGCGAAATTCTCGCCGTGATCGGTGACAACGGTGCCGGAAAATCCACCCTCATCAAGGCGCTTGCGGGTGCGGTGATACCCGATAGCGGTGAAATCCGGCTGGAAGGCAAGCGCGTCGATTTCAGAACGCCGATGGATGCGCGCTCCGCCGGCATCGAAACGGTGTTTCAGAACCTTGCGCTCTCGCCAGCGCTTTCGATCGCCGATAACCTGTTTCTTGGGCGTGAGTTGCGTGTGTCCGGCGTCAACGGATCGGTGTTTCGGCTGCTCGATCGCGCCCGCATGGCGAGCGAAGCGCGGCGACATCTGTCGAACCTCGGTCTGATGACGGTGCAGGATATTCACCAGAGCGTTGAAACGCTGTCTGGCGGGCAGCGGCAGGGTATTGCCGTCGCCCGTGCCTGCGCGTTCGGTGGGCGCGTCGTCATTCTCGATGAGCCGACCGCAGCTCTCGGGGTCAAGGAATCCCGCAAGGTTCTCGACATGATCCTTAGCATTCGCGACAAGGGTCTGTCGATCGTGCTTATCAGCCACAACATGCCGCATGTGTTTGAAATCGCCGACCGTATCCATATCCACAGGCTCGGCAGGCGGGCGGCCGTCGTCAGTCCGGGAGACGTCACCATGTCGGATGCCGTGGCGATCATGACCGGCGCCATGGCTGCTGCCGATCTCGATCCGCCGGGCCGGCGCGCCCATGCCGCCGCCAGCCCGACGATGTGAAGAATGGCAGTGTTTCACTTTCCCTCAATTGCGAGATCCCATGCCCCTGAATGATGCCCACACCATACTTGTCAGCAGTCGCGAAGGGGCGTGAGAGCATGACCGATACCTATATGATCGGCATGGATTTCGGTTCGGAATCGGCGCGCGGCATTCTCGTCAATGCCCGCACCGGCGCGCAGGAAGGCCACCATGTCCATCCGTATCGCAACGGCATTCTGACGCATTCGCTGCGCGGTCGAAGCCTGCCCGCCAATTTCGTGCTTCAGGTCGCAGGCGATTACACGGAAGCCGCCGAGATCATTCTGTCGGCGCTCGGCAAGGGCCGCAACGTTGCGGGGATAGGTATCGATTTCACCGCATCCTCCCCCATGCCCGCACGCGCCGACGGCACGGCGCTTTCGGTGCTTTATCCGGATGAGCCGCATGCCTATGTGAAGCTCTGGAAACATTCGGCGCAGGCTCATGCGGATGCGATCAATGCCTTGGGCGGTGATTACCTTGGAAACTTCGGCGGAAAGCTCTCCGGCGAATGGATGCTTGCCAAGGCGGCGCAAATGCGCGCTGAAGCACCCGCATTGTGGGCCGAAACCGGGCGCTTCATCGAGGCGGGAGACTGGCTGGTCTGGCAGCTTACCGGCAACGAGGCGCGAAGCCTCGACTTCGCCTCCTACAAGGCGCAATTCTCACGGGAAACCGGCTATCCGGAAGACGTGGTGCCGGGGCTTGCGGACCGTCTTTCAAAACCGCTTCAGGTAGGTAGCCCGGCTGGCTCCCTTGCGCCGGAGTGGCGTCGCCGTACCGGGATTACAGGTGACGCCGTCGTTGCGGTTTCGGTTATCGACAGCCATGTCGTGCTGCCTGCGGTCGGCGCCGTCGGTCCCGGTGTTTTTGTCGGCGCGCTCGGAACCTCTGCCGGTTTTCTCATTCTGGACGGCGAGGGACGCGGCCTGCCGCCCGGGCTCGAAGGGGCGGCCTTCGGTGCCGCCCTGCCGGATCTGTGGTGTTACGAGGCGGGGCAGGCGGCGTTCGGCGATATGCTGGCCTGGTATGTGAAGACTTTCCCGCGCGATGACGAGCTTTCCTGCAACTTCGCCCTGCACAATGAGGCGGCGCAGGCGGTCAGTCCGGGTGAGGGCGGTGTTCTCGCGCTCGACTGGTTTGCGGGCAACCGCATTCCGCTGGCCGACTCCATGCTGTCGGGGTTGCTGGTGGGCCTCAGCCTGAAGTCGACCTCGGCCGGGATCTACCGGGCTCTGATCGAGGCGCTGTGTTTCGGCACGCGATCCATTCTGGACATGGCGATAGCGGGTGGCGTGCCGATCAGCCGTATCGTGATGACGAGCGGTCTGGCCCGCAGCAATCCGTTTCTGGTGCAGACGATGGCAGATGTGTTCGGACGTACGATCGAGGTTCCTGACGTGGAGAACCCGACGGCGCTCGGCGCGGCAATCCATGCGGCGGTGGCGGCCGGGATCGTTGGCTCTTTTGCCGAGGGTGCGGAAAGGCTCGGTGCGCGCAGCCTTCGCGAATTTGTGCCGAACCTGCGCCATTTCGAAAAATACGAGACGCTTTATGCCGAATATCGCCGGCTTGCGGCGGACGAGGAGCTCCGGCGGGCCATGCGCTCGCTTCATCTGTTTGCCGCACGTAAAAATGCACATTCGCAACCGCAGTCGCCGAACGCTGAGGCGGCACAGTGAATTTGGCGACGGAAATGGCGGTTCGTCAGGTGAGTGGCGCAGGGGCAGCGGGCGAAACCAGCGTCACCTTGCACTCCGTCGCTTTGAGCGAGGTCATCGCATCCTGCGAAATGCCGTTATCGGTGATGACCTCATCTATCTGCGAAATATCCGAAAGCGTGCAGAAACCGGGCGCTGCGAATTTCGAGCTGTCGACCAGAAGCACGGTCCTGCGGGCCGCGGCGATCATGGCGCGCTTGAGCGAGGCCACTTCCAGTGAGGTTTCCGTCAGCAGCGTGCCGGTAACCGCAGAAGCCCCCGTCATACAGATATCGGCGTGCAGCGTTTTGATGAAGCTTTCCCCCGGTTCGCCAGCAAGATGGCGATGCCCCGGCCGCACCGTGCCGCCCGGCAGGATGGTGCGCCAGGATTTGATGTCGGCGGCGAAATCGGCGATCTGTAGGCTGTTGGTCACCACCGTCAATGGAAGGTCGCGTTCGGCGGCGGCCCGCACCGCCTCCATCACCGTCGATGAGCTGTCGAAGATGACGCTGTCGCCGGCACTCAGCCGCTCCGCCGCCTCGCGGCCGATCGCAACCTTTTCCGCGTGCTGAAGCGCGGCATTGACCGTCATCTCCCGTTCGAAGGTCGCACGCATCGGCTGCAGCAGATGCGCACCGCCGTGGGTGCGCTCGAGATAGCCTTTTTCCACCAGATGCTCGAGATCACGCCGCACGGTCGATTGCGATCCGCCGATCGTATCCGCGAGCTCCTGAATGCCCGCCGCGCCATTGATGCGCAGGTGCTCCAGAATGAGCGCCCGTCTTTTGGCGGGAACCATATCAACACGCTTGCTCGAAGACTCCATACAATCACCCGGTTTTCGGCCCGCAAAAACGCGCCGATTCTCTCCAATGTCCGTCAAGCTCTACCAAATCGTGTATCCGCAATCCACCGCAACGATTGTACCCGTCATGGCGCTGGCGGCGTCCGAAGCCAGAAACAGAATGGGCGCGGCGATCTCATCGGGCCTTGCGACGCGCTTCATCGGCGTCATCTCCATCCAGACCGGCATCAGCGTTTCATCTGAAAAGCCGCCGCGCGACATGACGGTGTCGACATAGGTGGGCGCAACGCAATTGACCCGAACGCCGCGCTCAGCCCATTCGCCCGCGAGGCACCGCGTCATGTGGTGAACGGCGGCCTTGGCCGCGTTGTAATGCACCTGCCGCTGCGGCTTGTTGGAAATCAGTCCGGACATCGAACCGAGGGTGACGATGGAGCCGTGTCCCCGCGCCAGCATCGGGCGGGCGAATTCACGGCATGACCAGTAAGCGCCGTTGAGATCGACATCCACCACCTTCAGCCAGACCTCGTCGCTCATCTCTTCGCCCGGCGTGTCCGGCCAGGCGATGCCGGCATTGGCGATCAGGATGTCGACGGCGCCGAAGCGGTCGTTGGCGGCCCGCGCGGCCCCGGCGACGGCTTTCGCATCCGTTACGTCCAGCTGCATGGCATCCGCCGCATGGCCTTGTGCCTTGAGTTCCGAGAGACCCGCCTCCAGCACCTCGGCATTCATGTCGGAAATGATGACATGCGCGCCTGCTTCCGCCAGCGCTTGCGCCGTCGCAAGGCCGATGCCGCGCCCGCCGCCGGTGATGAAGGCAGTTTTTCCATCCAGACGAAATCGTTCGAGAAACATCGTTTTTCCTTCAGGCCTGTTTGAGGGCGGCGGGGGCGGTCGCGACGCCGGGATTTCCGAGAACGAGAAGGCACCCGGCGGTGAAACTGTCGCCGAGGCCAAGCGTGGTGGCGGGCTTTTCAACATAGGGCGAAGCGCAGGCAACAAAGGTCCAGCGGCCTTTCCGCACGCGATTATCGAAGGGCAACGCGTGGAACTGCGCCAGCGCATCGGTACGGATCGCGTTTGCCGGCTCCCCATTGGCGGCCCGGGCGCTGGCAATGGCGCATCCGGCCATCAGCGCCAGTTCCTCCTCGTCGGGGTCGTTGCGTGTCACAGCGGCTGCCCAGGTGTCGGCATGCACGCAGACACGGTCTATATCCAGCCTGTCCCCAAGAGCGATCAGCGCCTCCATCGGATGCTGGGCGGTGCCATCCATCGCCAGCAGTTCCGAATGACTCATGCCGAGTGAACTGATTGCACCCCTGGCCTGATCGAGCAGCTCGCGCACGGCGTCCTGCGAAGCATAACCGGCAAGCTCGAAATGCACCGTCTTCAAGCCCGCATCCATCCAGTCGCGGCTGAGCGCAAAGACATGGCGGGCGGCGTCGCCGACATTTTCCGCGGCCTCATCGTTGAGGCCGGACAGAAGGCCGGCAGCGGCGGTGGAGGCGCGCTTTCGTGATGCTGCCTCAAATGCCGTATCATGCTGGATACCGCGATCGCAAAACCGCACGATGATGCGTGTCGAACGATTGGGGATGAGCGCACCGATAGGTTTGCCCGCGGTGAATTCGAAGATGAATATTTCAGGGATATGCCGTTCTGTCGGCGTCACTTCCGCTGCCGTTTTGAGCGCGTTGCCTTCGGCCAGTAAAACGCCCGGCGGGATCTGTCGAAGCTGCTGCTCGTGGCGGTCCTCCAGCGCCACCAGAGAGGCGACGCCGAGCCGCGAAAGCACCCAGGCGGCTTGCGGACCGGTGCCGCCCAGCGCGTAGCGAACATCCAGATGATCGCGCAGCCATTGCGGGCCGTCCACCCAGTCGGCGCGTACTTCACCGCCGATACCCTTTGCGGCGCGCGCCAGCAACATGGCGGCGAAGTGACCCGCCGGCGTTTCGGCTGGAGCATCGAGAAGCGGCTGCATATTGTGCATGTCGACCCGTGCATCGACACAGGTGGACATGCCGCACAAAAACAGCCCCGCCCGCGAAAGCGCCGATGTTCCAATCGGGCCGGAGCGCGGATCGGCAAGCGCGACATAACGCTCCCCCCAGTCGCCTGTAAAAACGTCACCCATAGCCGAGTATCTCCTCCTCACGCGGCAATGATGTCAATTGCTACCATTATCTCTCAAATCGTCAACGGGATTTTGCGCTGAAAATGCTATTTTGCCAGAATTTGCGCAATGCAGCGCATTTTTAAAGCGGCGCAGCACATGTTTTGCGCATGCGAACGTCTTGGGCAGCGTATTGACCGCAAATTCGCCAAAAATAAAGACATTTCAAGCGTGTGGGCGGGCGCCGATTGTGGCGCTGATGTTTCGTTGATGTGGCATGAAAAGACACTGGAAGACGTCTGGATGAGCAATTTAAAATATTGATTTCTTTTTATAAAGCTCGAAGTTTGGAAACTTTGAATCCCATCCTTCGGTCAAGAATATGGGGCGAGCCACCTTCTTTTAGAGAGAAAAAGATAGCTATTGACAGAATATGAGAAGTGGCCGTTTATAAATGCAAGTCTGCGGTCGCAATCGAAGCGCTGGCAGCCGAACTCCAACATTCATTGAGGGCTACGATGGTCACGAGACTCGACAGAAAACTGGCGAATATTCGCGCAGGGCGTTACAAACCGACTGATTTTATCATTGCCGATGCAAAGGACAGCGATGTCGGCGCGGGTGTCTCCGCCACCGGTTTCGATTATTCCGTCAAGCCGCCCCGCCGTCGCAGCCGCCAGGAATTCATCACCCAGATCGAGGAGATCATCGATCAGGATGTGGTCGACATCATGTTGGTGTCGCAGTCCAATCTCGATCTGCTGGACGAGCGCGGCGCGTTTTCCGGCAGCGAGGTGAAACCTGCCATTCGCGGCAATCTCGAAAGCATGTGCTGGGGTGGCGTGCGGCATGGCACCTATACACAGTCGCCATCCGTGCCGTTCCGCGATACCGGCCTTGCCCGCGCCATCGCCAACTACCCGACCTCGGGCACCGATCTCTGCCTTTATTCGGTGTGCTTCACCAACGATCTCGACCGCGACATATGCACGCTGAAAGCTTTCGCCGAGTTCCGCGCCGAAGCGTCGAGGCACAATTTCAAATATTTCTACGAGGTCTTCAATCCGAACGTCGATATCGGCCTGACGCGCGAACAGACCGGCGAGTTTGTCAATGACCACATCATCAAGTCACTGGCGAGCGTGCCGCGTGCCGAACGGCCGCTGTTTCTCAAGATGCCCTATAACGGGCCGAAGGCGCTGGAGGAACTCGCCTCGTTCGATTCCGAGCTGATCGTCGGGGTGCTTGGCGGCGGAGCGGGCACCACCCGCGATACGTTCGAGCTGGTGGCGCAGTCGGAGCGTTACGGTGCGCGGCTCGCGCTGTTCGGGCGCAAGATCAATCTGGCTGAAGCGCCGCTCAATCTGATCGTGCTGATGCGCGCGGTTGCCGACGGCGCCCTGAAACCGGAAGAGGCGGTTCGCGCCTATCATGGCGAGCTGCAGACACTGGGGCTTTCCCCGGTACGCCCGCTTGCCGACGACCGCGTCATTACCGAGGACGTGCTGAAAGCGGCGGCGGCCAAGGCGGCCTGATAGCTGCCGGGATTTCGAGTGAACGCGGCTCTGGGGAGGGCCGCGACAAAATCGGGCGGCAGGTCCGCCGGCGTCTTTAAACAATGCGTCTTTAAACAATAAAGGGAGGAATATGATGAGGAAGACGTTGTTTCTTGCAACGACAGTTCTGACTGCCGTTCTGTCCGCTGCTGTCGCGAGTGCTGCGCAGAAAGAAGTGACCGTATGGTCATGGTTTGTGCAAAGCACCATGAAGAAGTCGATTGCGGCCTTCGAGAAGGCCCATCCAGACGTGAAGGTGAACTACACCTATTACAATTACTCGCCGGAATATATTACCGCGCTGAAGGCGGCGGCGGCATCCGGGAGTTTGCCTGACATCATCGGTCTGCAGCCGGGGTCCCTCACACAGCAATATCGCGATAATCTGGAGCCCGTAAACGACCGCGCCGCCAAACAATGGGGTGCAACATGGGAGGAGAAGATTTTCCCCGTCAACCGCAAACAGATGTTGATGGGCAATCCCGCCGGCGACAAGAATTTCTACATCATTCCCCAGGAATCGCAGGTTCTGTGCATCTGGTACAACCGCAAGCTCTTCGAAAAACACAATATCGCTGTGCCGAAGACCTATGCGGAACTGAAGGCTGCAGCCAAGACGCTGAGCGATAACGGCCTCATCCCGATGTTTCAGGGTGCCGCGGACGGCTGGCAGAACGAAAACGTCTTCCTGATGCTCGCCAACCAGTTTTCCCCCGGCATCGTCGACAAGGCGCAGGCGGGTGAAACGCCGTGGACCGCGCCTGAGCTGGTGGCTGCCATGAAGGCGTGGAAGGGCCTCTTCGATGACGGCATCTTCCAGCAGGGTGCGCTTGGCGCACATGCCTATCCGACCGGCGCACAGCTCTTCGCACAGGGCAAGGTGGGCATGATGGCGCTTGGCTCCTGGTGGATGCAGGAAAGCAAGTTCCCGCCGCCACTCTCCGAATATGTGCAGAACATGGACGGGTTCGACTTTTTCTACATGCCTCCCGTCAAGGAGGGCAACAAGGCAAGCCCGCCGGTCGGCGGCATCGACATCGGTTACGGCCTGGCGAAGAATGGCGGCAAGAATGACGCCGCATGGACCTTCCTTGCCGAACTGACCAACGGTGTCGGTCTGCAGGAAGCGCTGAACGACCTGAACGATCTTCCGGCCTTCGAAGGCCATACGCCGAAGGGCGATATTACCGACCACGTCAAGCAACTGTCGGCGCGGTTCATGGCAGATCTGCCCAAGGCTGAAAACCAGCGCTTTTCTTCGCCGGCCGTGGCCGAGGCGCTGGACAACGCTCTGGCGGGCGTAGCCGCCGGCAGCATCGAAGCCGAGGCCGCGCTGGCCAAGGTGGACGAGGCGACCAAAAAAGCGCTCGCGTCCAAGTGACAGGCGATCTCAAGATGCCGGGCGTTGCCAAATGCGCCCGGCGGGTTGAAGCGCATCGACCACGACAAGACCTCCCGGGTGCGCTTCAACACCTTTCGATGCCGTTTCGTTTGAGGGCGGCGTGATTATCAATCGGTGAGAACCCATGCGTGCAGAAGTTTTAAGGGCCGGTACTACGCCTGTTATCATTGAACGCAGCAGCGTTTCGAGGACGTCCATGCTCTATGTCTTCGCCCTTCCTGCCGTTCTGCTGTTTGTCGTTTTCATTGCCTATCCAATCCTTTGGGTGACGGGACAGAGCTTCTATGCGGCTTCCGGCGAGGCACGCAGCTTTGCGGGATTTTCGAACTACGCCACCGTTCTTGGTGACCCCACCTTCTGGATCGTCGTGCGCAACATGGTGCTCTGGGGTGTCATCACCATTCCGGTTCAGATGCTGGTGGGCGGGGTGCTCGCCTGGTTCATCGAACGGCACACCGACCGGCTGCGCGGTTTCTTTCGCACCATGTTCTTCCTGCCCGTCGTCACCTCCGTTTCGGTGGTCAGCCTTGTCTGGGTGCAGATTTACGCGCCCTATTACGGCATCGCGCAGGAATATCTTAAATATGCCGGCATCGTCATGTCGACCTCGCCGATCGGCGATCCCAAAACGGCGATCTATGCCCTCATCGTTGTCAACATCTGGCAATGGACCGGGTTTTCCATGCTGATGTATATCGCCGGCATCGCCAACATGCCGTCTGAAGTGCTGGATGCGGCGCGCATCGATGGCGCGAAGGGGTTGAAACTCGCCGCCCATGTCGTGGTTCCCATGCTGGCGCCCGCCACGAAATCGTTGCTGCTTCTCGGCGTCATCGGCACGCTTCAGACCTTTCCCATCGTGCATCTGATGACAGGCGGCGGCCCGAACCGGGCAAGCGAGGTTTTCGGCACCTTCATCTTCAAGCAGAGCTTTGTGCTGGGCGATACCGGCAGCGGTGCGGCGCTTTCCGTGATTGTTCTTGTCGTGGCGCTTGGCCTCTCGCTGCTGCAGATCGCGGCGCTGGGCGCGCGGCTGACGCCTGCCGGAAAGGATCGGTCATGACGGCTCTTGCCCGCAACCGCACACGCGGCATTCTCGTTCATGCGGTGCTGTTCATCGTGCTCGGCATCTGGATGGTCCCGCAGGTCTATATGCTGTCCGTGGGTCTGAGAACGCCGGCCCAGGCTTTCGACGCGGCGCTCTTCACATGGCCGGTGACCTTCGACAATTTCATCACCGTCATCCGCGACAATCCGCTCGGTGGCATCTTTCTGAACAGCCTGATCGTCACTGTCGCGACGGTGGCGATCGTGGTCGCCGTATCCTCGCTTTTTGCCTTTTCCATCGCCATCCTTCGGCTCAGAGGCACGCTGTTTCTCTACACGACGCTTCTGACCACGCTGATGGTGCCGCTCGCTTCGATGGTGTTGCCGCTTGCCATTCTCCTGAAGAATTTCGGCTGGGTGAACACCTATATCGGCCTCATATTGCCCTATGCCGCCCTTGGCGTGCCCTTCGCCATGGTCATCCTGAAATCCTTCATGGAAGACGCGCCGCGTGAACTGTTCGAGGCGGCCAAGGTGGATGGCTGCAACGCCTGGCAGACCTACTGGCATGTGGCGCTGCCGCTGGTGCGCCCGGCGCTGGTTTTCGTCACCATCTGGCAGTTCATCGTCACCTGGAACGAGTTTTTCCTGGCGCTGATCGTGCTGACGAAAAGCGAGATGAAGACGCTCACCATCGTGCCGATGCAATATTCCGGCCTCTACATGGCCAATCCCGGCGCGCTGTTTGCGGTGCTGACGCTGATCGCGCTTCCCCTCATTCTTCTTTATGTGCTGGTGCAGCGCGCCTTCGTGCGTGGCCTGACTGCCGGCGCGGTGAAAGGCTAGACCCATGGCGACGCTTTCGATCGATAAAATCACCAAGGCCTTCGGCAGCCTGACGGTCATTCCCGAATTGTCGCTGACCATAGAGGATGGCGAATTCTGCGTGCTGGTCGGCCCTTCCGGTTGCGGAAAATCCACGCTGCTGCGCATCATCGCCGGGCTGGAGCCGATCAGCTCGGGCCGCGTGCTGGTGGACGGCGCGGATATGAGCGATGCCGAGCCGCCCGAACGCGGCGTGGCCATGGTTTTCCAGTCCTACGCGCTTTATCCGCATATGAATGTTGCCCGCAATATCGGCTTCGGGCTGGAAATCGCCCGGACGCCCACAGCCGAAATCGGCGAGCGGGTGGGCCGGGCGGCCGGCAAACTCAAGCTTTCGAGCTATCTGAAACGCAAACCACGCGAATTGTCCGGCGGTCAGCGCCAGCGTGTCGCCATCGGCCGGGCGATGACGCGCAAGCCAAAGCTTTTCCTGCTCGATGAACCGCTTTCCAACCTCGATGCGGCCCTGCGCGTCGGCATGCGGGTGGAAATCGCGCGGCTGAAGGCGGAACTCGGCTGCACGATGATCTATGTCACACACGACCAGGTGGAAGCGATGACGCTTGCCGACAAGATCGTCGTCATGAATGGCGGCCGTATCGAGCAGATCGGCTCACCGCTTGCGCTCTACCAGCGCCCCGCCAATCTTTTCGTCGCGGGCTTCATCGGCTCGCCCGCCATGAACCTTCTGAAAGCGCGCGTTGTCGCCGTCGCAGAAGGCATCGCCACCGTGTCTCTCGCCGCCGGTCCCTCCCTCGATATTGCGGTTTCAAGGCCGCTTGAGCCTGGCGACATCGTAACCCTCGGCATCCGTCCCGAACATATTGCAATCGGCGACGGGCAGGGCGGACAGTCCTATTCGATGAAAGCGACGATGGTCGAACTGCTCGGCAGCGATACTTTCATCCATGTCCGCGAGGGCGAGGAAACCATCACGATAAGAGACAGTCTTGGCCGCATGGCGCGCGCGGGCGACCGCATAGCCGTGTCGTTCCCGGCCGCCGCCTGCCATCTGTTCGATGCGAACGGGCAGAGAGTGTCGCGGGATATGAAGACCCCGCAGGAAAATGGACCGGTGCGGATCAATTGAAACGTTGTGAAGGGTGCGGAATCTTCGGCGCCATGAGGGAGGAAGACGGGAAATGACGGATTTTCAGGGCAGAACGATCCTTGTAACGGGCGGCAGCGGCGGTATTGGCGGCGAAACGGTTCGCCATCTCGTGCGCGCCAATGCCAATGTCATCGCGGCAGGGCGTTCGCAACAGGCGCTCGAGGCCATCGCGAAGGAAACCGGTTGCCGCACATTGGCGTTCGATCTCGCCCGCGACGAGGAAATCCGCGCCGCGCTGGAGGGGCTGGATCTGTGGGGCGTCGTCAATTGCGGCGGTTTCGGCGGCGAGATCGCCACGCCGATGGACACGGATATCGCTATTTTCGACAAGGTCATCACCATCAATGCGCGCGGGGCGCTGCTGGTGACGAAATATGCCAGCCAGTCCATGGTGAGGCTCGGCAAGGGCGGCGCCATCGTCAACGTGTCCAGCCAGGCAGCCCTTGTGGCGCTGCCGGGCCATATCTCCTACGGGTCTTCCAAGGCTGCTCTCGACAACATCACCCGCTGCTCGGCGCTGGAGCTCGGCCGCTACAATATCCGCGTCAACAGCGTCAATCCAACCGTTGTCATGACGCCGATTTCGTCCGGCCACTGGAGCCAGCCGCATGTGGCCGAGCCATTCCTGAAGCAGATGCCGCTCGGCCGGTGGGCCAGCGAAGCGGAAATCGCCGCACCCATCGTCTTCCTGCTCAGTGACGCAGCCTCGATGATCACGGGTGTTTCTTTGCCCATCGACGGCGGTTTCACCTGCTGCTGATTGGCAAGTTTATTCGGCGACAATCCGAATAGGGTGGCGCGCCCACCATTTCTGGCGTTTCGACTTCATGCCAGGAAACGAGTGCGACCATCGTTTCGTCGCGCCAAATCACCTGACAAATGATCTTCGGCAATGCTGCCATAGCTCGGTAATATCTCGGGCTGGCAGGGAACACCGCGGTGACGTTAGATCTGGAGGTTGGTTAGGATACGGTTGCGAGAACGATAAAGCAGATTGGAGCGATGCCTTTTCCGATAGTCATCGTCAACCTTGCCCGCGTGGAGGACCGCCACGGGAAACGGCGACTTTGGCGGGCCGAAGCGGGCGTGAGCCTATCGAATAGCCTGGCTCGGCCACCATTGTTACCGTGCCGTTAGGCAGGGTCTTATCTTCCGTTTCGAACATCGCTTCATGAAAGTTCGGGTCGAACGCCTGCCCGGTCGGGTCATGCCGGGTGACGCCGTGTTTCTCCAGAATATGCAGAAGTTCCTTCCCCGTGAGTTCTACACCCTCGATCAGGGTTTTGGCGGGTCCCTCCTGCTTGCGCATTTCATGCGGAAGGCTGCCAAGTGCGCGTTCCAGATTGTCTGCCACCCGGGTCATGTCCCGGGCAAACTGGGTGACGGCGTATTGTTTTGCGTCGGCGACATCGCGCTCGGCGCGTTTGCGGAGGCTTTCGTTTTCCGCTTCCAGCCTGTCGATCCTGTTGACGGATATCTCGTCGGGCGGCGTGTTGTGCCCGGTCTTCTGTTCGCGGTCCTCACCCTCATCGCCTCCGCCGGCCGCGGTGTCAGCGCGCAAGTCGCCGGGGCCGGGTTTCTTTTCACTATGGCCCCTGTCTCCGCCATTGCTCATCTGAACCTCCCGATTTCCATTATTTGAAATTGTTGTCCGGAACCGTCGATACAGTTCCCCATTGGCATGCGAAGCCGATCAGCATGACACCCTGGAACATCAGGTCGAGCGTGAGCAGAAGGCCAAGCAGCCAGACGCTGTTGATTGGCCACCCAAGAAGGAACACCAGCCCGGCGACGGTCGTGACGCCGCCCGAGGCGATAAGCCAGCCCCATGCTTTGGTTTGCCTTGCCTGCCATCCAAGAACCAGCCGGCCCGCACCAGACATTATCGTCAGGAGGGCAAGCAGCAGGGTGAGGATGACCGATGCGAAACCGGGATTGACAAGTGTTGCCGCGCCGGCGCCGGTGTATAGAGCACCGCTCGCGAACCAGAGGAAAAAACCGCCCCATGATCTAATACGGAAGGCGTGGAGCAGTTGCAGGGCTCCCGCCAGCATCATGAAGACGCCCGCGTAGAGAACCGCCGCAATCGTTGAATAGAACAGGTTCCCGGCCGCGATGGCGCCCAGGGTAAGAAACATCACGCCAAGCGCGAAAAACCAGCCCCAGTTCTTGCGTGCGTCCGCAAACGCTTCCGGCCGGCCGGCAATTTGACCAATCGATGTCATCTAACCTCTCGACCTCGCCGAACTCGTCTGCCGGAGCACCCTCAGCAAGTTGAAGAAACCGATGATGAAACCGACAATCAGACCCGTTATCAGCCCCCAGGGAGAGACCGCAAAGAAATGGTCGGCCAACCATCCGATAATTGCACCCGCGAGGATGGCGCCGACGAACGCGGACGACAGCCGTACACCGAACGCCATTGCCGATGCACTGGACGCTGAAGCGATCAGAGCGTCAGGCTCCGCCTCATGCTCGGCGAGACGGCGTTTCGCGGCCTCTATGTTCTGACCGAGGCGGCTTCTCTCTTCTGTCGGAATGTCGCTGCGACCAGACGATTGACCGATATTCTCGCGGCCGTTTCCAATATCGCGCATGTCCTGTCTCCCCGTGGATCGAAAGGCCAATGTCTGGCCGCTCCTAGTCCATGTCCCGGAATGCGTGACCGGCGGCTGCAACCCCCTCCAAGACGCTTGGAGGAAGAAGATCGGCCGCGCAGGTGCCGTCGAACAGCCATTCCTTGGGATCGGCAAAATCCGGAAGACTTGCTCCGGAGCAGACATAGAGCCCGATGGCGGGCTTTTTTTCATTTATGTAGAGATCGTATTCTTGCATCGGCAGGACCCTCGTCTTGGAACGTCGCAAAACTGCCTTCGAACAGGCTTTCCGGCCCGATTCGGCGGCTGACATACGGCACGCAATGACCGTGCCAGTTGGAAAACAACCGCCTTTTCAATGCGATGGGCTGGAAGGAGCCGGAAGCGCGCGACAATATGTCGGTATTTCCGGAGACAAATTGTCCGAAACGGGTGCGGGATGTTTGCGCTGATTGTTGAACGGCGCGCGGCGGCCTCCCTTGAAGCAGGCGGCGCAGTTCGAGACATTTTGTCTCGGCGACCACGGACATCCTGTCTGCAAATGCGGAAAAATACTCCCTAAGTCACTGATTTTTATTGATATCAAAAACTGGCACGAGTGTTGCTGATCTTTAGCGTAGCACAGCCTGCCGGTCGGAAAGGGCAAGTCGGTGGCGATCAGATGTGGCTGATTGTCGAGACTGAAGTTCGATTTCGACGCTTCGACAAGTTGGGACAGGAGTGACGGTTCCGGACGGAAAGCCCGGGACACGCGCATTAATCCGGAAGCAAACAGAGGAGTATCGCGGTGAGTAAAGTTATCGGAATCGATCTGGGCACGACCAACTCCTGCGTTGCCGTCATGGACGGCAAGGCGACAAAAATCATCGAAAACTCGGAAGGCGCGCGAACGACGCCCTCGATCGTCGCGTTTACGGCCGACGGCGAGCGTCTGGTTGGCCAGCCGGCACGCCGACAGGCTGTAACGAACCCGGTCAACACAATTTTTGCCGTCAAGCGCCTGATTGGCCGCCGCTATGACGATCCGACGGTCGAGAAGGACAAAGGTCTTGTTCCCTACGCAATCGTGAAGGCCGCAAATGGTGACGCCTGGGTGGAGGCCGAAGGAAAAACCTATTCACCGTCACAGATTTCCGCGTTCATTCTGCAGAAAATGAAGGAGACGGCCGAAGCGAATCTCGGGGAAAAGATCACGCAGGCCGTTATTACCGTACCGGCCTATTTCAACGATGCCCAACGGCAGGCGACCAAGGACGCCGGCAAGATTGCCGGCCTCGAAGTGCTGCGCATCATCAACGAGCCGACCGCGGCGGCGCTCGCTTACGGGCTTGAGAAGAAGAAACAGGCAAAGATCGCGGTCTACGACCTTGGCGGCGGAACGTTCGACGTCTCGATCCTCGATATTGGCGACGGCGTCTTCGAAGTGAAATCAACGAACGGCGACACCTTTCTCGGTGGCGAAGATTTCGACATGCGGCTCGTCGAATATATTTCGTCCGAATTCAAGAAAGATCAGGGCATCGATCTGAAGACTGACAAGCTTGCCCTTCAGCGGCTGAAGGAGGCCGCCGAGGAGGCTAAAATCGAATTGTCGACGACAACGCAGACCGAGGTCAATCTTCCCTTCATCACGGCGGATGCGACAGGCCCGAAGCATCTTCAGGTGAAAATCACCCGCGCCAAGTTCGAATCCCTCGTCGAGGACCTGGTCCAGCGGACCATCGAGCCTTGCCTCAACGCCCTGAAGGACGCAGGCCTCACGGCGAAGGATGTGAGCGAGGTCGTCCTCGTCGGCGGCATGACCAGAATGCCGAAAATCCAGGAGGTCGTGGAAAAGATTTTCGGCAAGGAGCCGCATAAGGGGGTAAATCCGGACGAAGTCGTCGCCGTGGGCGCCGCGATCCAGGCGGGCGTCCTGCAGGGCGACGTCAAGGATGTGCTCCTCCTCGACGTGACGCCACTGTCGCTCGGGCTTGAAACTTTGGGCGGCGTGTTCACCCGGCTCATCGAGCGCAATACCACCGTGCCGGCAAAGAAAAGCCAGACCTTTTCCACTGCCGAGGACAACCAGAGCGCCGTGACGATCCGCGTCTTCCAGGGCGAGCGGGAACTGGCTGCGGACAACAAGCTTCTTGGCCAGTTCGACCTCATGGGCATCCCGCCGGCGCCGCGCGGCACGCCGCAGATCGATGTTACCTTCGACATCGATGCCAACGGCATCGTCAACGTATCCGCCAAGGACAAGGGAACCGGCAAGGAACAGAATATCCAGATACAGGCATCGGGCGGCCTTTCGGATGCGGATATCGACCGGATGGTCAAGGATGCCGAAACCCATGCGGCCGAGGACCGGAAGCGACGGGAAACCATTGAGACCAAAAATGCCGGAGATGCGCTGGTTCACGACACGGAAAAGGCGTTGGCGGAACATGGTTCAAAACTCGCGGATACGGACCGGAAAACGATCGAGGACGCCCTGTCCGATCTGCGCGAGGCGCTGAAGGGTAATGACGGTGAGGCAATCGCCGGCAAGATGAACATACTTCAGGAGGCAAGCGTAAAACTTGCCGAAGCGGTCTATTCGCAATCGCAGCCCTCCGGGACAACGCCGCCCTCGCCAGATGGCGACGATGTCGTTGATGCCGAATTCACCGAGCTCGACGACGATCAGAAGAAGTCAAGCTGACCATATTCAGGGGCCGGGGAACATTGTTCCGCCCCGGTCCTTTACTCTCCCATGAAAGCGGGGAAACCAGCCTCAGCCGTCGCATTCAGGCTGGCTCCTCGGAATCGGGGGCAATCGTGTCACTAAATGAATATATTTCAGTATCTTGCCCGATCCCGGGAATGGGGGTTTAAATGCCGGAGAGATTTTTCGACAGCAATCGGGCAATGCAACAAACAGCCGGAGTAAGACGTGAAAAATCCTTATGAGGTCCTCGGGGTCAGTCCGACCGCGTCTTCGGCGGAGCTCCAGTCCGCCTATCGAAAGCTCGCCAAGAAGCTGCATCCTGATCTCAATCCCGGCGACAAGTCGGCAGAGGAAAAGTTCAAGGAAGTTGCGGGCGCCTATGATCTGCTAAGCGATGCGGACAAACGCAAGCGCTTCGATGCCGGCGAGATCGATGCGTCCGGAGCCGAGCGACCGCAACAGCATTATTACAGGGACTTTGCCCATTCGGATGGCGGTAACCCCTATGCGGATGCATCGGGCTTCGCGGACTTCATGGATTCCGACGACGCCTTTGCCGATCTTCTCAGGCGGGCCCAGCGTGGTCGTGCCAATCGGCGGGGCGAAGATCTCCACTATAGTCTGGCCATCAGTTTCGTCGAATCGATCACCGGCGCGAATAAGCGCCTCACCCTCCCTGGCGGCGACACGCTCGATGTCACAATTCCACCCGGTCTCGTGGACGGCAAGACCCTCCGCCTAAAAGGCAAGGGAGCGCCGGGCGCGGGCGCCGGTGGGCCCGGCGACGCTTTGATCCAGGTTGAGGTCCTGCCAGATCCGCGATTTCAGCGTGACGGAGACGACATATCCATCGAGCTTCCCATTTCGCTGAACGAGGCCGTGCTCGGCGGCAAGATCCGTGTTCCGACACCCACCGGCGATGTTTCGATGTCCATCCCGAAAGGATCGAATACGGGCACGACCCTGCGCCTGCGCGGCAAGGGCGCGCCGCGCCGGGGAGGCGGGCATGGCGACGAGTTCGTCAAACTCAGGATCGTGCTGCCGAAGCAGGCAAGTCCTGAACTGGAAACATTCGTTTCCAACTGGGCGGCCGGGATGGATTTCAACCCACGCGAGGACAGATGATGATCATCACCAAGAAGGAGTTTCTGATCCGTTCGGGGCTGCAGGTCCAGACACTCGAACTCTGGATCGAGCAGGAATGGGTCGTGCCGGCGGAAACGCCGTCCGGCCCGGGTTTTTCCGATGCCGATGTCGCGCGTGCGCATCTCATCCGCGAACTGAGCGAGAAGGTTGGCGCAAACGATGCGGGGATCGACGTTATCCTTCACCTCATCGATCAGATGCACGGTATGCGCCGCGCTTTCGAGCAGTTGCAATCTGAACTGAGAGACAAGGGAATCTGAGCCGATGGCCGCAGCGTCAGGGGATACGGGCGATCTGTCCGAACCGGTAAGAGATCCGGAGTTCGGACCATGGCTTGCCCAGGCCTCCATTCTCGTCGTTGATGATGAGCCGGGCATGAGAAACTTCCTTGTCAAGACGCTCGGACCCCGCTGCAAGATTATCGAGGAGGCGGAGAACACGGCGGAGGCAACCCGCAAGCTCGACGAACAGCATTTCGATGTCGTCATTCTCGACAATATCATGCCGAACAAAAATGGTCTGGAATGGCTGGCGGAACAACGCGCGGCCGGTTTTTTCGCGGACGTGATCCTGATGACCGCCTATGCCGATCTCGACACGGCCATCAACGCAGTCCGGGTTGGCGTGGTCGATTTTGTGCTGAAGCCATTCCGGTCAAACCAGTTGTTGAACGCAATTGCCCGCTGCCTCGATCGCAGCCGGTTGCAGCGGGAAAATGATGTTTTGCGACATCAGCTTAACTTTCCGGCACATCAGGTCTTTCTTCGAAATACCTTTGTCGGTCATTCCCCGGTCATGGAAAAGGTGAGGGCGATGATCGCCCGCGTCGCTCCGATTGCAACATCTGTCCTGTTGACCGGCCCTTCGGGCACTGGAAAGGAAATCGCGGCCCGTTCGATACACTCGCTGTCCGGTCGGGCGGACGAGCTGTTCGTGCCGATCAATTGCGGCGCCATACCGGCAGACATGATCGAAAGCGAGCTGTTCGGCCATCTGAAGGGCGCATTCACCGGCGCCAACCGCACGCGCGAAGGCCTGTTCCTGCATGCGCAGGGAGGGACGATCTTCCTTGATGAGATCGGTGAGATGCCCCTGCCGCTCCAGACCAAATTATTGCGGGTGCTGGAGGATCGGCGCGTACGCCCCGTTGGCTCGGAACGCGAAATTCCCTTCGAGGCGAGATTTATCTTCGCGACGAATGTCGACCTGGAAAGGCGCGTCGCGGAAGGGACATTTCGTGCCGACCTGTTCTTCCGCATCAATGTCGTCCAGATCCAATTGCCGCCATTGAAGGACCGCGGCAATGACGTGCTTGAACTGGCATCCCTGTTCATGCGTGAAGTCGTGCAGCAAGCCGGCATGCCGGCTGTCGATATCGACGAACGCGTGCGATCCTATATGTTGCGGTATGATTGGCCCGGCAACATCCGCGAACTCAGGAATTTCATCGAGCGCGCCGTCATTCTTGGAGGCTTTCCCGAGGGTATTGCACGATTGCCGCTTCCGACCGAACAGGCAGAGGGGCAGAGCCTCGCCGCCTTTGAAAAACGTCATATCCTGTCAATATTGCGCGAGACCGGTGGGGACCGCGAAGAGGCGGCCCGCCGGCTCGGGATTTCACGCAAGACGATCGACCGCAAATGTGTAAGCTGGAATGTCTGAGAAAATGGGCGCAGGGCGGCCGCGCCGAGGGTCGATCCGCTACCGGCTTCTGGCCATTGCGCTCGTTCCGATGCTGGTCATCCTGCCTGTCCTGATCGGCATCACGGTCTACAGGTGGAACAATCGGTTCGATGCCCTCGCCATCTCGAAAGTCAGCGATGACCTGACGATCGCGCATCTTTACGTGAACAGGATGCTGGAAGGCACTGAAGAACGTCTCGCGGCAATCAGCCAGTCCGCCCGTTTTCAGGAGGTTGTGAGCGCCGGCGCAATATCGAATGTCCATCTCAGTGATTTCCTGAAGGAGGTAGCGGCCTCCCGAAAGCTGGATTTTCTCTATCTGATAAACGGTTCCGGAAAGGTCGTGGCCAGTAGCCGTCCGCTCTCCACCGGTTCACCCCGTTGGGACTGGCCGGTCGTGAAGGATGCACTTGATGGCCGTGGCGCCGCGCGCTTCGATGTATTTGATCGGCGTGAGCTGACGGCTCTGTCTCCGGAGCTTGCCGCACAGGCCCGTATCGATCTCGTTCAGCCCAACGGTGCTGCCGAAACGGCCGAACAGGAGACACGCGGCCTTGTCGTTCATTCGGCGAGCGCGGCCATCCTTGACAATGGAGAGAAAGGGGCGCTGGTTGCCGGCATCCTGCTCAACAACAACACCTCATTTGTCGATACGATCAACGCATTGATCTACAATGAAAACAGCTTGCCCACCGACAGCCGGGGGACTGCGACGGTTTTCCTCTCGGATGTGCGGATCAGTACGAATGTTGGACTATTTGAAGGGAAGCGTTCCATTGGCACCAGAGTTTCACCTGAAGTTGGTGAGGCGGTGCTCAAATACGGCAGGACCTGGAGAGAACAGGCTTTTGTCGTCAGTGACTGGTATATTTCCGCATACCAGCCATTGCTGGACAGCTACAATCGCCGAGTCGGAATGCTCTATGTCGGCTTCCTCCAGAAACCATTTACCGACGCAAAACGGGAATCGCTGATCGCCATTGTCATCGCTTTCGGCGTGGCGGTCGCCGCGACAGTACCGCTGTTCCTTGTCTGGGCAGCCAATATTTTTCGACCGCTTGAGCGCATGACGCAGACGATCGGCGCGGTCGAAACCGGCGACCTGGCTGCGCGAACCGGCCTTCCCGACATGAAAGACGAGATCGGTCAGGTCGCATCGGAACTCGACCATCTCCTCGATCAGGTTCAGGAGCGTGATGCGGAATTGCGGCTTTGGAATTCGAGCCTCAACCGGCGGGTGGAGGAGAGGGCGCGTGAACTGCAGGTGGCAAACGAACAGCTCGAAACGACGACCAAACAGTTGATCACGTCTGAAAAGCTTGCGGCAATCGGCGAAATAACCGCCGGTGTCGCGCATGAGATCAACAATCCCATCGCTGTCATCCAGGGTAACCTGGAAGTCATTTACAGCATCATGGGATCGGGGGCCGACAGCGTGAAGGGTGAATTCCAGCTGATAGACCAGCAATTGGCGCGTATCAGCGAAATGGTCACCAATCTTCTGAAGTTCTCCAAGCCACAGGAATATGCGGGAACCCTTGAGCGTTACCGTATCGCCGATGTCATCAATGACACGCTGCCGCTGGTACAGCATCTTTTAAAGAAAACCACCATCGCCATCGAACGTGCGGACACGACGTCCCGGCTGATTGCCATGCCCCGTACCGAGCTGCAGCAGGTCCTCGTCAATCTGATCGTCAATGCCATTCATGCCATGCCGCGGGGAGGTAAACTCCATCTCAGCACGGTCGACTCTGAATTGAACGGGACAGCGGGCGTGGCCCTCGAAGTCTCGGACACCGGAAGCGGTATGGAGCCGGAGGTCATCGCCAAGGTCTTTGACGCCTTCTTTACCACCAAACGCCGCGAAGGCACCGGGCTTGGCCTGTCCATCTGCCAGATGCTGGTGACGCGGCAGGATGGCACGATTTCGGTGAACAGCGAGCCGGGCAAGGGGACGACCTTTACCGTCTGGCTGCCGGAAGCATAAAACGAGAAAGAAGCTTTGTAGGGGACGTTCCCTCGCAGTGAGGACAAGTCGTCTTCGGCGGCGGACAAATTGACCTGCCTTTATCGCCGACAAGCCGAGTAAGCCATTGAAGTCATTCAAAACAGGCGATGGCATATTTGTTGCTGGTGATTATTGCGGACATTGTGTCCTTCAAAAATGGACGCCGATCCGTGAATGCCGGAGCTGAATGAACCACGGAGACAACCGATGACGGCAGTATCGACCGAGCAGCTTTCCAAAGACATGCAATCGCGCGTCCAGCAGCTGGAAGCGGCAGGGCTCGTTCCGCAATCGCAGGATCAGCCGATCAACGCGAATGACCTGCTCTTCTACCTGACGGGAACTTCCATGCCCATGGCCGATCTTCTGCAGCAGCACGGCCTCTTTCTGGACGATCACGGACTGAATTACGATCTCGCGCAGTTCGATGCCATCGGCCAGATCGCCAGCAAGGTTATCTCAGAACGGCAAGCCGGTTATCTGGATGGCGTCTGGGAGCAGCTCGATCTCTCGACCGATGAAGATATGGATTCCAACGGGACCTATATCCTGACAGCGCTTGCGGCACTTCAAATCCTGTACGGCTCGTAGCCGGGACCGGCAAAAAACACTCCAATGAAACGACAATTTGTCCGGCGCAAGCCGACACATTGTCTCCGACGGCAGTGTGTTTTGCGACTAAAGATTTGATTTTCAGGTAATTTTCCGTCTGGCACGGAGGTTGCTCCGACTATTGCGACCCGAACCGACGGTCCTGGAACGAGGGAGAGAGTTGTGCCCGATCTGATCGTTATCGTTTATCCGACCGAAGACAAGGCTGAAGCCATAAGGCAGAAGCTGGTGAACCTTCAGCAGGAATATCTGATCGAGCTTTCCGACGCCGTGATTGCTGTCAGGCAGGACAATGGCAGGATCAAGCTCATTCAATCGATGAATACGACGGCTGTCGGCGCGATTTCCGGCGGTTTCTGGGGGCTGCTGATCGGGTCCATTTTCCTTATGCCGCTCCTTGGTGCGTCGATCGGGGCCGCTTCGGGCGCGCTTGGCGGAGCATTGACCGACTACGGTATCAATGACGGTTTCATGCGCGAGCTTGCAATAAACCTGAAGCCGGAGAACGCCGCGCTGTTCCTGCTGATCCGCAAGATGACCGCCGACAAGGTCCTCGATGAACTCAAGGGCACCGGCGGAACGGTCCTTAGAACATCGCTGGATCACACCAAGGAACAGGCGCTGCGCGACGCGCTGGCCGCATCGCCCGGCTTCGGAGGGACCCCGTCGCCCGCAGAGACCGCCTCGCGCAACTGACCCGATCTGTTCCAGCTTGTTCCAGTCATCCAATGCCGTTGTAGAAGGTGGCCAAAATGAACATTGAAAAATTCACGGACCGTGCGAAGGGCTTCATACAGTCGGCTCAATCGCTCGCCATGCGGGACGGTAATCCGCAGTTTAAAAGCCTGCATCTCCTGAAAGTATTGCTGGACGACAATGAAGGTCTGGTTTCCGGCCTCGCCGATCGTTCCGGCGGCAGTTCCCGCACCGTTCTCGGCGCGACCGAGGATGCGCTTGCAAAATTGCCGAAGGTCTCGGGTTCCGGGGCAGGGCAGGTCTATATGGCGTCCGAGCTTGCGCGCATATTCGACGCTGCTGAAAAGATCGCGGAGAAATCCGGCGATAGCTTCGTGACCGTGGAGCGGCTGTTCCAGGCATTGGTTGAGGATCGCAATAGCGATGCGGGCAAGGTCCTTTCCGATACCGGGGTGAACCTTCAGGCGATCACGGCGGCAATCGGCGCGCTGCGCAAGGGGCGGACTGCCGATAACGCCTCGGCCGAGAATGCCTATGACGCGCTGAAAAAATACGCCCGCGATCTAACGAAGGCAGCGCGGGACGGAAAACTGGATCCTGTGATCGGTCGCGATGAGGAAATCCGGCGCACGGTTCAGGTCCTGTCGCGCCGGACCAAGAATAATCCTGTCCTGATCGGCGAGCCGGGTGTCGGCAAGACCGCGATCGTCGAGGGGCTGGCGCTTCGCATCGTCAATGGCGACGTGCCCGAAAGCCTGCACAACAAAAAGCTGCTGGCGCTCGATCTTGGCGCGCTGATTGCCGGCGCGAAATACCGGGGTGAGTTCGAGGAACGCCTGAAAGCCGTCTTGCAGGAAGTGACCTCCGCCGAGGGCGGGATCATTCTCTTCATCGATGAAATGCACACATTGATCGGCGCCGGCAAGACCGATGGCGCCATGGATGCTTCCAATCTGCTGAAGCCGGCTCTGGCGCGTGGCGAACTACACTGCGTCGGTGCGACCACACTCGATGAATACCGCAAGCATGTTGAGAAGGATCCGGCGCTGGCGCGGCGCTTTCAGCCGGTTTTCGTACCGGAGCCGAGTGTGGAAGATACGATCTCGATCCTGCGTGGGCTGAAGGAAAAATACGAGCTGCATCATGGCGTCCGGATTTCGGATGCGGCCCTTGTGGCTGCTGCCACCCTGTCCAATCGATACATTACGGATCGTTTCCTGCCCGACAAGGCAATCGATCTCATCGATGAAGCCGCAGCACGTCTGAAGATGCAGGTCGATTCTAAACCGGAAGAGCTGGATACGATTGATCGCGATGTCATTCGTCTGAAGATCGAACAGGAAGCCTTGAAAAAGGAAAGCGACAAGGGATCGAAGACCCGGCTTCAGGCGCTGGAAAAGGAACTGGCCGACCTGGAAAAACGATCGGCGGATATGACATCGAAATGGCAGGCGGAAAAGGGCAAGCTTTCCGATGCGCAGAAGATAAAGAGTGAACTTGAGCAATATCGCACCGAGCTTGCGAATGCCCAGCGCAAAGGCGAGTTCCAGCGTGCGGGCGAGCTTTCCTACAGCACTATTCCGGAACTGGAGAAGAAGCTTGCCGCAATCGAGGCGAATGAAACATCTTCGATCAGCGAAACGGTAACCGCGGACAATATCGCCCAGGTCGTGTCGCGATGGACCGGCGTGCCTGTTACAAAGATGCTGGAGGGCGAAAAGGACAAGCTGCTCCACATGGAGGAAAAGCTCGGTGAGCGCGTCGTCGGTCAGGCGCAGGCCGTGCGCGCGGTATCGACCGCCGTGCGCCGTGCCCGCGCCGGTTTGCAGGATCCCAATCGCCCGATCGGCTCCTTCATGTTCCTCGGGCCGACCGGCGTCGGCAAGACCGAACTCGCCAAGGCGCTCGCGGAATTTCTCTTCGATGACGAAACTGCCATGGTTCGCATCGACATGTCTGAATTCATGGAGAAACACTCGGTCTCGCGGTTGATCGGCGCGCCTCCCGGTTATGTCGGCTATGATGAGGGCGGCGTCCTGACCGAAGCCGTCCGCCGAAGGCCTTATCAGGTCGTTCTTTTCGACGAGATCGAGAAGGCGCATCCGGATGTGTTCAACGTCCTGCTTCAGGTGCTTGACGATGGGCGTCTCACCGACGGTCAGGGCCGGACGGTCGATTTTCGCAACACGCTGATCATCATGACCTCGAATATCGGCGCCGAATATCTGGTCAACCAGCCTGAAGGAGAAAAGACAAGCGTGGTGCGCGAAGAGGTCATGGCAATGGTTCGCGTCCATTTCCGCCCGGAATTTCTCAATCGCATCGACGCGATCATCCTGTTTCATCGGCTCCAGAAGAACGAGATGGGCCGTATCGTCGATATCCAGTTCGGGCGTCTCAAGAAGCTTCTCAGCGATCGAAAAATCAACCTGTCGCTCGATACGAAGGCGCAGAACTGGCTTGCGGAGAAGGGGTGGGATCCCGCTTTCGGAGCGCGGCCGCTGAAGCGGGCCATTCAGCGTTATGTACAGGACCCGCTCGCCGAACTGCTTCTTTCAGGAGAAGTCCGCGATGATTCAGCCGTGAAACTCTCGGTTGGAAAAGACGGGCTCACCTTTAACGGCAAGACCGTCAAGATCATGGACGACGAAGACGAATAGAGGTTGTAGACTGCCGCCGCATTCCATCTTGCAGCCAATATTGCTGATCCCAGCGCAGTTATCCCGGAGTCCCAGTCTAACAGCAAAGGAGAAGAAACATGACGGAACACAAGATCAAACAGGGAATGGAAGTGATCGGGGCCGACGGCGTCCACGTCGGCACTGTCGATGAACTGGAAGGCAAGCGGATCAGGCTCATCAAGAGCGACAGCGGTGACGCTTTTCACAAGGGCAGGCATCACCATTACATCGAGCTCGGTTTCGTCGCGGGTGTTGAAGGTGACAAGGTCCGCCTTTCCGCCAACGCCGATATTGCGGTGACGCTTGAGGAAGAACGGTCTGGCCGTCCCGTTCCTGAAATCGAATAGGTCCGCAGACAGGTTTCTCGACTGGATTTCGATGTGAAAGCCGATATCGTTTCGGTGATCTGGCCAAGCCGCCATCCCGGCGGCCGCCCTCGTCTTCGAAGCGTGGGATCTTCCGGGATGGACCTTTGACCCATGCGGTGGGCAGAGTTTTCCAGGTATTGATATCCTGGGGCCGACCCCGACCTACAGTTCTGCCAACTGACCTGATCCGACCAGGCAATGACTTGAAGGGATGACAAGATTGGACATCACAGCCGCCGAGCCCAAGCCGACGTCGCAGCCGGTTGTGGCACGCCTCACCCGCGCCGCGATATTCCTTGTCCTTACCATTCATCCGGGTCGAGACAATGAAACCGCCGTCCGAGCGCTCTGTGCCGATCTCGGCGGTTTGCTGCGCGCGGTGGGCTTCCGCGACCTCGAAGGCAGGCTCACCTGCGTCATGGGCATCGGTTCCGATGCATGGGACCGCCTGTTCGGCGGCCAGAGACCGAAGGATCTTCATCCCTTCAGGGAAATCCACGGCGTGCATCATGCGGTTTCCACAGCCGGTGATCTGCTGTTTCACATTCGCGCGGCCCGCATGGATCTCTGTTTCGAGCTCGCCATGCAAATCATGTCACGGCTCGGCGATGCGGTCGACACGGCGGACCAGGTTCAGGGGTTCAACTATTTCGACGATCGCGATCTGATCGGCTTTGTCGATGGGACCGAAAATCCCGTGGACGATGCGGCGATCGAAGCCGCGATAATCGGCGACGAGGATCCCGCTTTTGCGGGCGGCAGTTATGTCATTGTCCAAAAATATCTGCATGACCTCAAAAAATGGAATGCCATTCCCGTCGAGGTGCAGGAAGGCATTGTCGGCCGGAAGAAGTTTACCGACATCGAACTCGATGACAGCGTCAAACCCAGCTTTGCCCACAATGCCCTGACCACGATTGTCGAAAACGGCAAGGAGCTGGATATCGTCAGGGACAATATGCCGTTCGGCGATGTCGGCAAGGGGGAGTACGGAACCTATTTCATTGGTTATGCCCGTTCACCGGCCCGGATGGAGCAGATGCTGACCAACATGTTTGTCGGCAAGCCGCCGTGAAACTATGACCGGCTGCTCGATGTCAGCCGGGCGATTACCGGCAGCCTCTTTTTCGTGCCCACGGCGACGTTTCTGGAGGATGTCGATCCCGCAGTCGCGCCTTCACCCATCGCCGATGCACGGCCATCCGCCGTGCCGGAAGAGACGCAAGCTGTTTCCCGCAATCGCAATCCGGACGCTTCCCTCGGGATCGGTTCGTTAAAGACAGAGGTTTGACATGAACAATCTTCACCGGGAACTCGCCCCTGTATCCGATCAGGCGTGGGAGCAGATCGAGCAGGAAGCCAAACGGACGCTCAAGCGTCATCTGGCGGCACGCCGTGTCGTGGATGTCGATGGGCCGAAAGGCTTCGACTACTCAGCGACCGGCACAGGACATCTCAGGTCCCTCGAAAGCCCGGTCGAGGGGGTACAAGCGTCTCAGCGGGAGGTGAAAGCGGTCGTTGAACTGCGTATTCCGTTTGAACTTACGCGCGCCGCCATCGATGACGTGGAAAGAGGTTCGGAAGATTCCGACTGGGGGCCGCTCAAGGACGCCGCAAGAAAACTGGCTTTCGCCGAAGACCGGGCGGTCTTCGAAGGTTTTCCAGCGGCAGGTATCCAGGGAATACGGCAAGGCAGCAGCAATTCCGCGCTGACGCTCTCTTCGAGCATCAAGAACTACCCGGATATTGTCGCCAGGGCTGTCGGCGATTTGCGTCTTGCCGGTGTCGAGGGCCCCTACGCACTGGTTCTGGGTGCAAAGGCCTATACGGCAGCCAGCGGTGGCAGCGACGAAGGCTACCCGGTGTTCCATCATATCGAGCGAATCGTCAATGGCGGGATCATCTGGGCGCCGGCAATCGAGGGCGGCTTCGTTCTGAGCACCCGGGGCGGCGACTTCGACATGGATATCGGCCAGGACATCTCGATCGGCTATCTCAGTCATACGGCGACGACGGTCGAGCTTTATCTGCAGGAAAGCTTCACCTTCCGAGTGCTGACAGCGGAAGCGGCGGTTGTGTTGCTGCCTTCCTAGATCCAAGCACTACGGGTACCAAGGATCGAGGGGCTTGGCGACCATGCCCAACCGTCTGCCGCACGTCGTCATCTGTCTTTGCGGGCGTGGCCATCCCCCTGATGCAGATATTGACTGCAAGCGCCGTACCATTCCGGATATCGATGATTGTCAATGAGTTAGCAGGAGTTGGGGCACGGAAAACGGACAGGCTGTCCGGTTGTCATGGACATATTGTCCATGGAAAACAAGGGTATAACGTGATTTACTATGGCAGGGATAGCACTTGTGGAGTGTGGGCCATGGCTGACAAAAGAGCAGAATACAAGACATACAATCATCCGGCCGGAGGGTGGGGAGCCGCTGCTGCGACCGCCAAGGTCCTGCTGGAGCAAAGTGTCGTGACGAAGGGGTCACGCGCGCTGCTCGCGATGAACCAGCCGGGTGGCTTCAAATGTCCAAGCTGCGCCTTTCCGGACGCCGACTGCAAGAAGACGCTGGAATTCTGCGAAAACGGCGCGAAGGCGCTGGCGCATGAGGCGACCAAATTTCGGGTCACACGGGAATTCTTCGCCAATCACACCGTTGCCGAACTTATGGAACAGTCCGATTATTGGTTGGAGATGCAGGGGCGCCTGACCGAGCCGATGCGCTACGATGCGACCACGGATAAATACGTTCCCTGCGACTGGGACAGCGCCTTTGCGCTGATCGGCAAACATTTGAGGGCGCTGGAAAGCCCCCATGAGGCGGAATTTTACACGTCCGGCCGGACGCCGAACGAGGCCGCCTTCCTCTATGCCATCTTTATCCGGGAATTCGGCACCAATAATTTCCCGGACTGTTCCAACATGTGCCATGAGCCGACGAGCCGCGGTCTGCCGCCTGCAATCGGTGTCGGGAAAGGGACGGTGGTGCTCGAAGACTTCGAGCATGCCGAAGCGATCTTCGTGATCGGGCAGAATACCGGCACGAACTCACCGCGCATGATGACGAACCTGGTTGAAGCACGAAAGCGCGGCGTTCCGATTGTCGCCGTCAACCCCATGCCCGAACGTGCGCTGATACGCTTCACTGAACCGCAGGACATGGTCCAGATGGCGACATTCGGTTCCACGCCGATCGCCAGCGAATTCGTCCATATGAAGATCGGTGGTGATCTCGCTTTCCTGAAGGGCATCATGAGGGTGATGTTCGAGCGCGAGGCGAAGGGTGAAACGATCCTCGACCATGATTTCATCGCCAAACATACCGTCGGTCTCGATGGTATTCGCGACGAGGTCATGACCCATGACTGGCCAGAACTCGTCAAGGCGTCGGGGCTGGAGGAAGACCAGATCCGCCGCTGCGCCGAGATCTACATTCGCTCGAAAGCGACAATGATCTGTTACGGCATGGGGCTTACCCAACATCAGGACGGCTCACGCCTGCTGCAGCAGGTCGCCAACCTTCTGTTGCTGAAGGGAAACTTCGGAAAGCCGGGCGCCGGCATTTCCCCGATCCGGGGTCATTCGAACGTGCAGGGCGATCGCACCGTCGGCATCGATGAAAAACCGACGCAGACATATCTCGACCGCGTTCGTGACGTGTTCGGGTTCGAACCGCCGCGGGAACACGGCCATCATACGGTCGAATCCGTCGCGGCGATGGAAAACGGCACGGCCAAGGTCTTCATCGGCATGGGCGGCAACTTCGTTCGCGCCATTCCCGATACCGAGCGCTCCTATGCGGCCATGAGCAAGCTTGAGCTCACCGTGGGGATTACGACCAAGCTGAACCGCGGCCATCTCGTTCATGGCAAGGATGCGCTGATCCTTCCGGTGATCGCGCGGTCAGAGTGGATACGCACATCGGCCGGCGAACAATTCGTTACGATTGAGGATTCCATGTCGAACGTCACCGCCTCGCGCGGCGTATTGACGCCGGCCAGCGAACATCTGAAGCCGGAGGTGGAGATCGTCTGTCGCATGGCGATGGCGACGCTTCCCGACAGCAGGGTTCCGTGGGAGACCTATATTCACGACTATAACCCGATCCGCGACAAGATCGCGGCCGTTTATCCCGAGATTTACACCGATTTCAATGAGAAGATCAAAAATCCCAAAGGATTTCACCTGGACATTCCGCCGCGGCGGCTTGTCTGGCCGACGCCGAACGGCAAGGCGAATTTCCTGCTGCTGCCCGGTCTTGAGGTCAATGCACCGGTCAGCGATCCCGCCATGCTGAGGCTTGCGACGGTGCGGTCTCACGACCAGTTCAACACGACGATCTACAGCTACAACGACCGCTATCGCGGCGTTTACAATGACCGCATGGTGCTGTTCATGAACGAGGACGACCGCAGGGAACGCAAGCTGGAAGCCGGCGCGCGCATCTCCATCGAAACGATCGCGGACGACGGTGTAGAGCGCCGGATCGACGGGCTGACGGTCCTTGATTACCCGATGCCGCGCGGTTCGGTCGCCGGATATTATCCGGAACTCAACCCGCTCCTTCCGCTTGAATATTACGACCGGATCAGCGGCACGCCGGCGGCAAAATCGATCCCGGTCAGAATTCTGGCGGCATAGGGGCAACAGCGCAGACGTCGAACTCATTGCGGCACAACGGACAGCAAATTTTCCGCATGAGCAACCATGAGGGAACGTATCGCCCGGGGCGCCCGGGCGATAATTTATGGCGCCACGCCCGCCGAGAATGCGGATTTGATGAGCGTTTCGGTATATTCAGCCGCCGGTCTGCTGAAGATGGCGTCCGTTTCTCCCTCCTCCACAATCTTCCCGTTTCTCATGACGATGACGTAGTCCGAAATGGCCTTGATGACGGAAAGGTCGTGGCTAATGAAGATGTAGGAGAGGCCATGCGTCTTCTGCAGGTCACGCAGCAGGTCGATGACTTGTCCTTGAACGGATCGGTCCAGGGCGGATGTAGGTTCGTCGAGAATGACGACATCGGGCTTGAGGATGATCGCGCGGGCGATTGCGATACGCTGACGTTGGCCGCCTGAAAACTCGTGAGGGTAACGGTTGCGGGCGGCGGGATCGAGGTCGACTTCCTGCAGCGCTTCGATTGCCCGCTTGTCCCGCTCCGCCCGGCTGAGCGCCTGCTCATGCACGAACAGGCCTTCCGTGATGATCTCGCCGACCGTCTGCCTCGGTGAAAGCGAGCCATAGGGGTCCTGGAACACGAGCTGCAGATGCCGCCGCAATGGCTGCATTGCCTTCCGGTCCAGTCCGGTGATTTCCCGCTCGCCGAAGAAAATACGGCCATCCGCCGCGATTAGACGCAGAAGCGCACGACCAAGGGTCGACTTGCCTGACCCGGATTCACCGACGATGCCGATGGTCTGTCCCTGGTGAAGGTTGACATTGACGCCGTCAACGGCGCGGAACCTGCTGGATTTCGACAGGAAGCCACCCGGAATTGTATAATCGATCGTCACGTTCTGGCCGGAGAGGACGACCGGCGCCTCTGCGTCGACTGCCGGCTTGTGCCCACGGGGTTCGGCATCGAGAAGCATCCTGGTGTAATCCGCCTGCGGGCGATCGAAGATATCTTCCGTCGAACCGGACTCGACAATCTCCCCGCGGCGCATGACGGCGACACGATCGGCGAAATGGCGGACCACGCCGAGATCGTGTGTGATGAGGACGATGGCCATGCCGAAGCGTTGCTGTAACGACTTCAGGAGGTCGAGGATCTGCGCCTGGATCGTCACGTCAAGCGCCGTGGTCGGCTCATCGGCAATCAGAATGTCCGGTTCGTTTGCGAGGGCCATGGCGATCATGACACGCTGGCGCTGGCCGCCGGAAAGCTCATGCGGATAGCTGTCTATACGCCGCTCCGGATCGGGGATTCCCACAAGCTTCAGGAGTTCCAGAACGCGTGCACGCGCTTCCTTTTTGCTGCCGCCCCTGTGGTGGATGATCGGTTCGGCGATTTGCGCGCCGATCCGGTAGAGAGGATCGAGCGAGGTCATCGGCTCCTGGAAAATCATGGTGATTTTCGAACCGCGGATAGTGTTCAGCTCGCCGACGGGCAGGCCGATCAGCTCGCGTCCGCGATATTTTGCCGAGCCTTCAATCATGCCGTTGGATGCCAGCAGGCCCATGATGCCCATCATGGTCTGGCTTTTGCCGGAACCGGATTCTCCGACAACGGCAAGCGTTTCACCCTGTCTGACCTCAAGATCGATGCCCTTGACGGCATTCACCGTGCCGTCCGGCGTGGTGAAATCGACCTTGAGATTGCGGACGGTGAGGATGGTTTCAGATGTCGTATTCATATGTCAACGATCCTTGGGATCGAGTGCATCACGCAACCCATCGCCCACAAAATTGAGCGAAAACAGGGTCAGCACGAAGAAGATCGCCGGAAATATCAGCAGCCATGGGGCCGACTGGATATTGTTGGCGCCTTCGGAAATCAGCGCGCCCCAGCTCGTCAACGGCGCCTGCACGCCAAGACCGAGGAAGGAGAGGAAGCTTTCCAGAAGAATGACCTTTGGCACGACGACCGTGACGAATACGACGACGGGCCCGATCGTGTTCGGGATGATATGGCGGCGGATGATCTGCCAGTCGCTCAAACCCAAAGCCTGTGCGGCGCTCACAAATTCCCGCCGTTTCAAGGCGAGCGTCTGGCCGCGCACGATACGCGCCATATCAAGCCACTCCACTGCACCGATGACCAGGAAGATCAGGATGAAGCTGCGGCCGAAAAAGACCACCAGAACGACCACCAGAAAAACGAAAGGCAGCGAATAGAGGATCTCGACGAAACGCATCATCACATTGTCGACACGCCCTCCGATATATCCGGCCGTGGCGCCGTAGAGAACGCCTATCCCCAGCGAAACGAGGCTGGCCAAAACACCGACGGCAATCGAGATCTGCCCGCCCAGCATCACGCGGGCCAGCATGTCGCGGCCGTTCGAATCCGTACCGAAGAAGAAGTATTCCCGGTTGACCTCGCCTTCCAGCTTCAGCGTTCGGCCCTTGTCTTCGGTGGCCACGACCTTTGTGTTTTCAAATTCGTTGGCGCGGTCGAAATAACGCGTCGTGCGCGGGTCGATCGGGCTGCTGGAGGTGATGGTCGCCGTGAAGGTCTGTCCTTCGACGGAAAACTCCTTCAGTTCCACGCGCGCCCGGCCGGCGACGCCCTCCATCACGCCCTGGAGGTTGTTCACATCCGGGCGTGGCTCGAGACTTGGGGCCACCGAGACGTAGGACGAGAACACCTGATCATAGGTGTGCGTGAGGAAATGCGGGCCGATAAATGAGAAAAGCGTAATCAGCAGGAGCATGACCGAACCGGCCATGGCAGCCTTGTTTCGTTTGAAACGCAGGGCCGCCAGCTGGAACAGGCTTCGGCTTTTCACCAGGGGTTGAGGGGCAATATTGCCAGGGATATCAGTCATGTCTGACCCTCGGATCAAGCAGGCCGTAGAGGATATCGACCACGAGATTGAACACGATGACGAAAATGGCGATGAGAACGACGGTTCCCATCACCAGCGTATAGTCACGATTGATGGCGCCAAGAACGAAGTAGCGGCCGACACCGGGGATCGTGAAGATCGTCTCGATGACCGCCGAACCCGTCAGCAGGGCTGCAGCGCAGGGAGCGAGATAAGAAACGACCGGCAGCATGGCGGCGCGCATGGCGTGGAACACCACCACGCTGCGGGCCGGAAGACCATAAGCCCTGGCGGTGCGGATATGGTCCATCCGCAGTGCCTCGATCATCGCACCGCGCGTCAGACGCGCGATCACCGCAAGCTGCGGCAAAGCGAGCGCGATCATCGGAAGGATCAGATATCGCAGCGATCCGTCGCCCCAGCTGCCTGCCGGCAGAAGCCCGAGCAGGACGGCGAAGATCAGCGTGAGCACAGGTGCGACAACGAAGTTCGGCACGGTGACGCCGACCGTCGAAACGGACATGATCGAAAAATCGAAGACGCTGTTCTGCCGGAGCGCCGCCAGGGTGCCGGCAAGAACGCCGCCCACCAGCGCGAGCAGAAGGGCGTAGCTGCCAAGTTCCAGCGAATAAGGCAGGCCCTTGCCGATCAGCTGGGCGACGGTGTTGTCCTTGTAGATATAGCTCGGACCGAAATCGCCGGTGACGGCGTTGCCGAGATAGATGAGATACTGGCGCCACAACGGTTCATCCAGATGATAGGTTCTCATCAGGTTTTCCATCGTCTGCGGCGGCAGGGGCCGCTCGAGATTGAACGGACCGCCCGGTGCAAAACGCATCAGGAAAAACGAAATCGTGACGACGATGAACAGGGTCGGCACGGCGCTCGCCAAACGGCGCAGAATAAACGAGATCATGATTCTTCTGGCTCCGGCATGGCACGGCGGTTTTTGCCGCCGTGCCAGTGCTGCTTATTCGGAAACGCTCAGGAAGCGGCTGAGGTGTGCGTTGGCAGCATTGTCGACCCAACCCTTGACGCGGTTGGAAACCAGCCAGAGATCGGCCTGCGTCAGAAGCGGAGCGACCGGCTGTTCCTTCATGAGGATGGTTTCCGCCTCATGCAGCAGCTTGGAGCGCGCTGCAGGATCCTTTTCTTCATAGGACTTCTGCATCAGCGCGTCATATTCCGCGTTGTTGAACTTCGAGTAGTTGAAGGTCTTGTTGGAGGATACCGAAAGGGCGAGGAAGTTTTCCGCATCCGCATAGTCGGCAACCCAGCCGGCGCGCGCCACATTGAACTTGCCGCCTTCCTGGAGGTAGCCGTAGTGCGAGGCGACGTCGAGGTTCACCAGCGACACCTTCGCGCCGAAGGTGTTCTTCCACATGTCCGCAATGGCGGTGGCGACACGCTCATGGTTCGGGTTGGTGTTGTAGCGGATTTCGACGGAAAGCGGCTTGCCGCCCTCGCCGTAACCGGCTTCCTTCATCAGCTTGAGGGCCTCGTCTTCACGATCGAGCTGGGACAGCGTCCCAAAATCGGCTCTTGCAGGCTCGCCATAGGCTTCCATGCCCGGGGGAACCATGGAGTAAGCCGGAATCTGCGAGCCGCTGTAGATTTCCTTGGCGAGGAAATCGCGGTCTACGGCCATCGACAGGGCTTGGCGGACGCGGACATCGTCATACGGCGCTTCGCGCGTGTCGAACGTATAATAATAGGTGGCAAGCGTCGGCGAGACGTGAACCTGTTCGCCATAGGCCTTGCGCAGACGGTCGATCTGGTCCGCGGAGAAGTTGTAGGCGAGGTCCATTTCCTTCGCTTCGAAACGACGGACGGATGCGGCCTGGTCGTCGATCGGGTAGAAGATGACCTTGTCGATCTTGGTGTTCGACGCGTCCCAGAAATTGGTGTTCTTGACGACGGTCAGGCTGTCATTGGGAACATGTGCTTCGAGCTTGTAAGCGCCGTTCGAGACCATGACGCCCGGCTTTACGAAGTTGGTGCCGTTCTTCTCATAGCTTGCCTTGGAGATCGGCAGAGCCGCCTGGTGAGAAAGGAGTTCAAGGAAGAAAGGTGTCGGGCGCTCGAGGGTGATCTCAAGGGTCTTGTCATCCACTGCCTTCACGCCGAGCTGATCAACCGGCGTTTCGCCCTTGTTGATCTTTTCGGCGTTCTTGATCGGGTAGAGGATATTCGCGTATTTTGCGGCGGTCTTCGGGTCTTCGACGCGCTGGTAGGAGAACACAAAATCGCCGGCCGTCACCGGAGTGCCATCCGACCACTTCGCATCCGCACGCAGTTTGAAGGTGTAGACGGTGCCGTCCTCAGACAGTGTCCAGCTTTCCGCCGTACCGGGAACGATCTTGCCGGCAGCATCGTAAATGGTGAGACCTTCATAAAGGTCTTTCAGGATAAAGGCTTCGATGTTGATCGAGGTCTGCGCCTGATCGAGCGTCTGCGGTTCGCCAGCATTGCCACGATGCAGAACTGTTTCCGCAAATGCGGAACTGACGCCAATCAGAAACGATCCTGCCAGCAGAGTGGCGCGCGCTATTGTTGTTATCGACATTGTTTTCTCTCCCCGTGAGTATTTTGATTCCACAAACAAGGCCAAATCGCTCCGGAGCGCAACCACAATAACGCAACCACAATAAATTGTGAGTTCATGCGCAAACCAAGAGTTTCACTTGGGTTGACGTATCCGGTGTCCCGCGCCTGACGCGGCAATTTCTTGTAAAAAACTCTGGCGTGAGCCCATCCGGCGTCAAACTATCCACAGCAAGGATGCCGGCTCGCAGCGCCAGGGCGGTTCGTGCCGCCACCTCGTTGAGGTATTATCCCTTGATCCCGCGCGCCGCGATAATTTATCAGAAACGGCCTGGGGAAAACGAGATCATCGTAGATCGTTACCTGTACACCGGTGAGGAACGGTGTGCCGGCCCCGGCTTCAGGCAGACGATGATTTGGTTCATCTTGCCATGGCTGGCCGTGCGGCCATGCAAGCGGAGGTCTAGAGTTGAAACTACTGCTGGTCGAAGACGATGCAGAACTGGCGCAGTGGCTGATAAAGGCGCTGAAGCAGCGCTACGAATTCATGATCGATTGGGCGGATGACGGAACCGTTGCAGACCAGCGGCTTCGGCAGGAGGAGTTCGACGCGGTCATTCTGGACCTGGGATTGCCGAAGATGGGCGGACGCGCCGTTCTCTCCGCAATGAGGGTGCGCGGCGACAACACGCCGGCTCTCATCCTGACCGCGCGCGATACGCTCAGCGAACGGATAGGCACGCTTCACGAAGGCGCGGATGATTTTCTCGCCAAGCCGTTTGCGATCGAGGAACTGGAGGCGCGGCTGGTCGCGCTGGTGCGCCGCGCCCATGGGCGCAATGTGGGCACCTTTTCTTGTGGTGACCTTACCTATTATTCGGCCGAGCAGCGCTTCACCCTGTGCGGCGATCCGCTCGACCTGACGCCTCGTGAGCATTCGCTCCTTCGTATCCTCGTGCAGCATGCGGGAGAACCCATGTCGAAACAGAAGATTGTCGACCGGATGTTTTCCTATGACGCCGATATCCAGCTGGAGGCAATCGAGGTCATCGCGCATCGGCTGAGGAAGAAGCTTTCGCACTCGGTCCAGATAAGAACATTGCGTGGGCTGGGATACGTGCTCGAAGCGGGCGCGGCATGAGCGGCGCGGGAAGGTTCGGCAAGCCGGGACATCCGCTCGCCCTCACCCTCGGCCTCTGGATTGTGCCGGCCATCATCCTGGCAATGGCGTCCACGCTGTTGCTCAGTGCGACGACCGTTCAGGAAATGGCCGACAGCGCCTATGATCGATCGCTTGCCGGGGCAGTCCGGGCGATCGATGCGAATATTTCCACGGAAAGCGGCGGTATCGGGGTCGAGCTCCCCTACAATCTCTTCGAGTTCTTCCAGCTGACGGCGCAGGGGAAGGTCTATTTCAATGTGTCCACGAGCGACGGCCTCGTCCAGATCGGCGATGTCCTCCTGCCGGAGACGCCGAATCTCCTGCCGGGACAGCTCCGTTTCCATGACGGCGACTACTTCGGCGAGGTCATCCGTGTCGGAGCATTCAGCCGGCCACTCGATCCCGCCAAGCCGGATGGGACGCAGATCACCATTCAGGTTGCCGAGACGAAATTGTCGCGCACCATGTTCCAGAACGAGTTGATCATCCGCGCCATCCTTCGGGACGTTCTCGTCGTGGTGGTTTTGGGAATGCTCATCGGCATCGGCGTCTTCATGGCCCTGAAACCGCTCAGCAGGCTGCGGGAGGCGATCGATGCCCGTGAACCCGAGGATTTGCAGCCGCTCGAGATTGCCGATCTTCCAAGGGAGGTTCGCCCGGCCGTGGAGGCGATGAATCGCCTGATGGAAAGAGCTGTCGAGCAGGCGGAACAGCAGCGACGGTTCCTGGACGATGCCTCGCACCAGCTCCGGACCCCGATGACGATCCTGCGAACCCAGATCGACTACGCGCTGCACCAGGCAAACCCCGACGAAGTCCGCATGACCCTGGAGTCGTCCAAGGACGTTCTGGATCGTTCGATCCGGACCACGAACCAGCTTCTGGCGCTCGCCAAGGCCCGCACCTCCCAGGGTACGGAAATATATCCGCAGGTTTTCCTGAATGTCGCCGAGACGGTGGCCGAGAGCGTCAGGATGCTGTGGCCGCGCATTCGCGGCCGTCGCATGGACTGCGCGATCGACGCTCACGACGATGGACTGGTCATCCGCGCCAATGAGGGGTTTCTCCAGGAAGCGATGATGAACGTTCTCGATAATGCGGTGAAATATTCTCCCGAGGGCGGTCTGGTGACGGTGAGGCTGTTGCGCGACGACGGATGGGTTGTTGTGGATATCATGGACGAAGGTCCGGGCATGGAGGAAGACGAGCTGGCGCATGCGGGAACACGCTTCCGCAGCGGACATCGGGCGGCAAGCGGCAGCGGCCTGGGGCTGGCCATTGCGCTGACCGTCGCCCGCGCCAGCGGTGGTTCGCTGACGGTCCGGAATAGGGAGGATCGGACTGGCCTCGTGGTCTCCATTCGCCTGCCATTGGCGGCTGAAAGCCAGTTGAAAGCTTGAGAGCGATATATGAGGTGCTTCGCAGATAGGAGGTCTGCGTCACTTTCTGGAGGAACATCAATGACATTCGCATTTCGCGCCGCTCTCGGCGCCGCCCTTTCGGTTACGGTATTTTCCGTCTCCTCGACCATCGCTCATGCCGAGCCCAAAAATCCGGAATGCATCGCTCCCGCCCAGCCCGGCGGCGGCTTTGACATCACCTGCAAGCTTGCGCAGGCGACGCTTCAGCAATCGGGCGCGGTAAAATCGCCCATGCGCGTCTCCTATATGCCCGGCGGTATCGGCGCGGTTGCCTATAACGCCATTGTCGGCCAGCGCCGTGCGGAACCGAATGTCGTCGTGGCCTTTTCCGCCGGATCGCTTCTCAACCTCGCCCAGGGCAAATTTGGCGCATATTCTGAAAAGGACGTCCGCTGGGTTGCAAGTGTCGGTACAGATTACGGCGCTGTCGTCGTTCAGGAAAGCAGCGAATACAACTCCCTGACGGACCTGATGGCAGCGATCAAGAAGGATCCGAAGTCCGTCATCATCGGGGCCGGCGGCACCATCGGCAGCCAGGACTGGATGAAAGCCGCGATGGCCGCGCGCGCTGCGGGCATCGATTACAAAGCCATGCGTTTTGTTGCTTTTGAAGGCGGCGGAGACTGTGCGACCGCTCTTCAGGGCGGACATGTCCATATCTGCATGAACGACGTCGGCGACAGCCAGGCGGCAATCGATGGCGGCGCCCCGCTGAAGCTGCTCGCAATCTTCTCGGAGGAGCGCCTTCCCGGCAAGCTTTCTCCGGTGCCGACCGCCATCGAGCAGGGCTTCGACATCAAGTGGCCGATCGTGCGCGGCTTTTATGTCGGCCCCGAGGTCACCGAGGCGGACTATCAGTGGTGGGCCGACGCCTTCGCCAAGGCCATGCAGTCTCCCGACTACGCTGCCGAGCTTCAGAAGCGGAACCTTTTTCCTTTTCCGATGACGGGCGAAGAAACGAAGACTTTCGTCGAAGAGCAGGTGGCCGCCTACAAGAAGCTTGCCACCGATTTCGGCCTCGCGACGACCAAATAAGGGCCTGAACAATGACGACCGACCGTCTCCTGGGAGCGGCCGCAATCGCGGTCGCAGCGATCATGCTCCTGTTCGGATATGAGTTGCAGGCGCCTTTTGCTTATGAACCGGTTGGACCACGCGTGTTTCCGATCATCGCGGCAGTGATGATCGGGCTCTGCGGTGTCATCCTGCTTCTGAAGCCGGGCGAATCTGCCGCCGAACCGGCGGGTCCCATCGCGACCATCGCCGCCCTGTCCGGCTGCCTTGCCGGATATGCCCTTCTTTTCCAGCCGCTTGGCTTCGTGGTCGCGACCACGATCTTCACGATCCCGATTGCGATGATCTTCGGAGCCAAATGGTGGCAGGGCGCGCTGACCGGCGTGGTGCTGGCCGTTTCGTCGTATTTGCTCTTCGACCAGGTTCTGGAGGTTGTTCTTCCTGCCGGTCCCTTCGGAGGTATCGTCTGATGGATACTCTCAATTATCTCATGCACGGGTTTGGGGTTGCCCTTTCGCCCACCAATCTCCTTCTTGCCACCCTTGGCGCCGTTGTCGGGACGATGGTTGGCGTTCTGCCGGGTCTCGGACCAATCAACGCTGTCGCCATGCTTGTGCCGGTGGTATTTGCCCTTGGACTGCCTCCGGAAGGCTCGCTGATCCTGATGGCGGCGATCTATATCGGATCCGAATATGGAGGCCGGATCAGCGCCATACTGCTCAACGTGCCCGGCGAAGCTTCGGCCGTGATGACCGCTCTGGAGGGTTATCCGCTTGCGCGCCAGGGGAAAGCCGGGATCGCCCTTTCCCTCTCGGCCTGGACCTCCTTTGTCGGCTCGGCCATCGCGACCCTGGGTATCGTGGTCGCCGCTCCGATCCTTGCGACATGGGCGCTGGCATTCGGACCGGTCGAATATGTGGCCCTCATGGTATTCGCTTTCGCCTGCCTGACGGGCCTGCTTACCGACCAGCCGGTGAAGGCGATGCTTGCGATCGGGCTGGGTCTGGCGATCTCCACGATCGGCATCGATGCCAATTCCGGGGTCTATCGTTATACGTTCGGTTCGCCGAACCTGGTCGATGGCGTCCAGTTCGCGACCGTGGTCATTGGTCTGTTCGCGATCAGCGAATTGCTGATCATGCTCGACACCATGCATGGGGGCCTGACTGTCCGTATCGAGCAATTGGGTCGCTCGCTATTCAATCGGGCCGAGATGCGCTTCACCAATATGGCCACGTTTCGCGGATCGCTGATCGGGTTTTTCGTGGGCATCCTGCCGGGCGCCGGGGGCACGGTCGCCTCCGCGCTGGCGTATACGACAGAAAAGCGCGTGGTTGAAAAGAACGATCCTGAAGGAAGCCGCTTCGGCCAGGGTGACATGCGCGGTCTTGCATCCGTTGAGGCAGCCAATAACAGCGCTTCCAATTCCAATTTCATTCCCATGCTCACGCTGGGCATCCCCAGTTCCGGTACGACGGCAATCATGCTTGGCGTTCTGACACTTTACAATCTGACACCAGGTCCGGCACTTTTCCGCTCGCAACCTGATCTGGTCTGGGGCCTTATCGCTTCGCTCTTCATTGGCAACTTCATCCTTCTGGCGATCAACATTCCGCTCGTTGGCGTTTTTGCCAGAATGCTTTCCGTTCCGGCCTGGGTGCTCGTGCCGTTCATCGTCGTCGTCAGCGCGATCGGTGTCTATTCGGGCAAGTCCACGACTTTTGACCTTGTGCTGATGGTGGCCCTCGGCGTTGGAGGCTATGTTCTGCGTCGTCTGGGTGTGCCGATGGCGCCGCTCATCCTCGGTCTCGTGCTCGGCAAGATACTGGAGCAAAGCCTGCGGCGGGCCCTGTCCCTTTCTGCCGGAGATGTTGCCATTCTCTGGTCAAGTCCGATTTCCATCACCCTTTGGGGCATGGCCGCCGCAGTTCTTCTCGTTCCGCTGCTTCTGCCGAGGCTCGCGAAGTGGCGGCAGAAAACATCGCTCCAGATGGATTGACCGCAATGAATTATCTCATTCCCACAGATCAGGGTCGAACGCCGGCGGGCGAAAGGTTACGAACCCTCCTGCGCGTGCCTGACATTGTCAGAATGCCGGGCGCGCATAACGGCCTTGCGGCCCTCCAGGCAAAAGCAGCAGGTTTTAAGGCGCTGTATCTGTCCGGAGCGGCGATGAGCGCATCCATGGGGCTTCCCGACCTCGGTATCCTGACGCTGGAAGACGTATTGTTCTTCACCCGACAGATCGTCAGGGCCTCGGGCCTTCCGCTGCTGGTGGACGGAGATACCGGCTTTGGTGAGGTTCTCAATGTCATGAACACGGTGCACTGTCTCGAGGAGGCCGGTGCCGCGGCCATCCAGATCGAAGATCAGGTGCTGCCGAAGAAATGCGGCCATCTCAACGACAAGAAGCTTGCCGCTCCGGAAGACATGGCCGCCAAGATTGCGGCGGCGGCCCGGGCCCGGCGATTTCTTGTGATCGTCGCGCGGACGGACGCGGTAGCCGATGAAGGAATGGCACGGGCGATCGACCGTGCCCGCCTCTATGTGCAGGCCGGGGCGGACGCCATCTTCCCCGAGGCCCTGACGACCGAGGCCATGTTCGCCGAATTTGCCGCCGCCATGAACGGTGTGCCTCTTCTGGCCAATATGACGGAATTCGGCCGTTCCCCTCCCCTGGCGGCCGATGCGCTGCAGGCGCTCGGTTACCGCATGGTCATCTGGCCGGTGTCGTCGCTCCGGGTCGCCAACAGGGCGCAGCAGGAACTTTATGCCGAGCTTGCCCGGCAAGGCGCGGTGACGGACGCCATCCACAGGATGCAGACCCGTGCCGAACTCTACGGTCTGATCGACCTCGCGGGTTATGAAGCGCTCGATGCCAGTATCGTTGCAAGCAGCCTCCCGTCGACAGGGTCCCGGTAAAGGTTTCGGCTGATGCTCCCCTCACAATCAAGGTGAGGGGATGTGTTGTTTCGGAGCGATAGGCGGCCTATGCCCGGGCCTGCTTGATGGCGGCCACAAGGCCCTTTTCATCCAGAACGCCGGGGTAGATCGTCTTGCCGATGACGAATGAGGGCGTGCCGACGAAATTGAAGGCGAGCGCCTGGCGATAGTTGCGATCGAGCAGGGCGGAGATCTTCCCGTTGTTCCGGTTCACCGCTGCGGCGATGTCCTTCATCGCCAACCCTGCGCCGGTGAAGGCGTCTTTGATCTCGTCTTCGGAAAGGCGCGCTTTGGTTTTCATCAGCGCTTCCATGGCGACCTGATATTTGCCGATCTGGGCGGCGCCCAGAACCGCCTGTGCCGCAAAGACAGATGCAGGCCCCAAAATTGGCCAGTCCTTGAGGACAAGCCTGACGTCGCCATCATTTGCGACAACCTTTTTCACCATGGCATGGGATGTCTTGCAGTAGGGGCATTGATAATCGAAATATTCGACGATGGTGACCTTGCCCTTGGGATTTCCAAGCACGGGTGCATCCTTGTCGAAGAACACCTCTTCCGTGCTGATTTGCTGTGCGAAGCTTTCGCCCGCAGAGACCAGCGTTCCGCTGAAAGCCGCCAGGCCGCCGATCATGAAATCGCGCCGTGAAAACATCAAAATTCTCCCTGTTGGGTTGTTGGAATGGGGGCCTGCGGGGAATGCCGGCGATTGCCGGCAGCCGCATGCCCGAATGCGGCAGCAACGATCAGGATATCGTTCATGGAGGTGATGCCCGCGCGCTGCGGGCCGATGCCGCGAGATCTATCGCCGAGAATTCGCCGATCAGCCGCGTTGCTTCCGGCTCCTTTCGGTTGCTGTCGAGAAAAACCATCGTCGGCGGCCCGACCACCTTCAATGTCGAGAGCAGCGCCTGCTTGTCTTCATCGAGTGTCGTCAGGTCCAGGCTGACGAGGTTCATTCCCTTCAGCGCTTCAACCACGTCCGGCGAGGTCAGAAGCGAGCGCTCGATTGTACGGCAGGTCACACACCAGTCCGCTGTCACATAGAGGAGTGTCGGTTCCCTGGGCGCCGAGTTGTCGAGCCGGAGGCGAAGATCTGCGATAGAAGAGAGCTTCTGGAAGTCGCTTTTCTTTATCGAGACGAGCGATCCTGCCCCATTGCCGGCGTTCAGCGGCTTCAGGGGAGTGAGCGGGTCCGTCGCGCCGATGCCGAGACCGACAAAGATCAGAATTGCCCAGATGATGGATGCGAGACCCGTCGTTCGGGAAAGCACGCTTACGCCCGACTTTGAATTGCCGGCGGCTGCGCTGAAGGCAAAAACACCAAAGGAAAGCGCAAGCACTGCCCAGCCAAGCACCATCAACCGTTCCGGAATGAGCGGTGTTGCCAGCCAAAGGGCGGTGGCCAGGAACAGGAAGCCGAAAATCTGGCGTATCTTTTCCATCCACAGCCCTGCTTTCGGCAAGGTCTTGCCGCTTGCCGTCGCCACGATGACGAGCGGGATCCCTTTACCCAACCCAAGGGCAAATAGTGCGGCGGCGCCGACAACGACATCGCCCGTGCGGGCAATATAGAGAAGCGCGCCCGCCAGGGGAGCCGTGACGCAAGGTCCGATAAGCAATGCCGAGGAGAAGCCGAGCAGCATTGCGCCCGGTATCGTGCTCGCGCCTTGCGGCGATTTCGCAAACCGGGCTGAGATCGAGGCCGGAAGCTGAATGTGGAAAAGCCCGAAATTTGCAAGGGCAAGAGCCGCGAACAGGATGGATATGGCCGCGACGGCATAGGTTGACTGCAGGGCGATCTGCAGGTTTTGCCCCGACCATGCGGCTGCCATGCCCATCAGCCCGAAGGCGGATGCGAGCGCCAGCACATAGGACAGGGACAGCAGGAAGCCGCGTCGGGCCGTCAGTTTTTCACCGTCCCGGGCGAGCATGGCGGCAACGATCGGATACATCGGGAAAACGCATGGCGTGAAGGCGAGCAACAATCCGAAACCGAGAAATCCGGCAAGGAGCAGGATCAGTCCGCCATCCGCCAGCAGTTGATCGACCGTCGTCTGGGCGTGGTCATCCGCCAGTGAGAATTCTTCCTGCGTGGCGACGCTGGAGAAGCCGGACGGAGCCTCTATGGTGCCGGCGAGGCTGTTCTGGGAAAACAAGCCTCCGGCGCTTATGGTGAGATTTGCCATATCGACCGCTTTGGTGGTCGGCGGATAGCAGAGCCCTTTGTCCTGACAGCCCTGATAGGTGAGGCGAAATTTTGCCGGAGCTTCGGCGATCGATGCCGTCGCGGTCTTGTAGTAGATCTCGGTGACGCCGAAATTGGGGTCCTCTTTCATCTCGCCGGGGAGGGACTGGATTTCCAGCTTGCGGCCGCCGTCGTTTTCCGCGCTCAGATAATCCCGGTAGAGGTAATAGCCGTCATTGATTACCCAGCGAATGATTGCGCGGCCGTCATGTCCCCGTTCGACGGTCGCCCTGAACGCCTGATCCATGGCAAGCGGGGTTTCGGCCGCCGATACCGGGGAGAGCGCCCTGAAAAACGCCAGAATCACAAGTGTGAACGTCAATATGCGCATCCGGCATAGCCTTTCGTGTATTCTTCTGTGCCGGACTGATCTCGTCGGGAGCTTAAGGCAGGCTTAAGCTGGGGATCGCATGACGAAACTGGATAGACCTTTTACGGAGGCGCGATTGCGAATTCTCATTGTCGAAGATGATCCGATCCTGCTCGACGGATTGCGGGAAGGTTTGAAGCTGGGCGGTTTTGTCGCTGACGGCGTGACGACGGCCGCCGATGCATCAGAGGCGCTCGCGACGGGTAATTTCGATGCGGTGGTTCTTGATCGAATGCTTCCGGATGGCTCGGGGCTGGATGTCCTTAACGGCATACGCCGTGCCGGGAACCGGGTGCCTGTGCTGCTGCTGACCGCCAAGGATGAAGTCGGAGATCGTATCGACGGTCTGGATGCGGGTGCCGACGATTACCTTGGCAAACCCTTCGATCTGGATGAGGTTGCCGCCCGCCTGCGCGCGATCACGCGCCGCGCCGCCGGGCGGGCGAGTGCGCAGATCAGCCTGCGCGGACTGACGCTCGATCCTGCTTCCATGCAGGTTCTTCGGGAAGGTTCGGCCATAATCCTGTCGCGCCGCGAGTTCTCGATCCTTCATGCGCTCATGGCGAACCCCCAGGCAATTCACTCCAAACAGGCGCTGGAAGAGCGCCTTTACGGCTGGCAGGAGGATGTGGAGAGCAACACGATAGAAGTGCATGTGCACAAGCTGCGCGCCAAGCTTGGCAGCGCTTCCATCGAAACCGTGCGCGGGGTCGGCTATAGGCTGGGGATGCCCTGATGCGTTCGATCCGCCTGCGCCTTTTTGCGATCCTGCTGGCGACGACGGGCGCCGTCTGGCTGTTTGCCGTCATGTGGACCTATTTCAGCGTGCAGCATCAGGTTGAACGGGTGCTGGATGCGCGGTTGATGGAAGCCGCCCGCATGGTCAGCTCGCTCCTCACCAACCACCATATCGCGGTCGCCGGCGCCGTGGACAATACGAAAGCCGATGACGCCGGCCTGCCATTCGATCTCCAGGGCGATTACAGGCGGCAGCTCTCTTGCCAGATCTGGTCGCTCCAGGGGCAGCTTGTCAGCCGGTCGGAAAGTGCCCCGCATGAATCGCTTACCGACAGCCGCGACGGCTTCAGCGAAACCAGCGTCGATGGCGTTCGCTGGCGTGTTTTCGCGGTTGTTAATCCGGAGCTCAATCTCCGCGTTCTCATAGGCGACAGCCTGGAGATACGCGACAGGCTGGTTGCCGATGTGGTCAAGGGACAGCTCGTTCCGGCCCTGGCTATCCTGCCGATCCTGGCGGTGCTGATCTGGCTGAGCGTAGGACAGGGGCTAGGGCCGCTCAAGAGGATCGCCATGTCGCTGGGGTTAAGGTCTGCAGACGAACTGCATGCCATAGAGAACCGGGATACGCCCAGCGAAATCAAGCCATTGCTCAGCTCCTTGAACTCCCTCTTCCTGCGGGTGGAGGCGGCGCGCGAGCGTGAAAAGACCTTCATTGCCTATGCCGCCCATGAGTTGAAGACCCCGCTTGCCGGATTGAAGACCCAGGCACAGGTGGCGCTGCGGAGCAAAGAGGACAATGTGCGGGACAAGGCGCTGGCGCATATTTCGACGAGCGTCGACCGGACCGGGCGTCTTGTCCGTCAGCTTATCGATCTGGCGCTGGTCGATTCGACCGACCGCGATAGCGGTCGCGAGACGGTGCGGCTTGCGGGGATCATGGAAGATATCCGTTCCGACCTTGAGGCCCTGAGCAGCAGGCGCGCCATTCCCGTGACGTTTTGCCTGCGACCGGATGAAATGGTGACCTTGAGAGACGTCAATCTCCTGCGTCTGGCCCTGCGAAACGTGATCGAGAATGCCATTCAGTATTCGCCCGACGGCTCGGGCGTTGAGATCTCTGTCCTGGGGAACGGGCCGAGGATCGAAATCGAGGTGAAGGATCAGGGACAGGGCATAGATCCGGATGATCAGGTGACAGTCAGGGAGCGGTTCAAGCGGGGACATTCGGCCCGCGGCGAGGGTAGCGGTCTCGGCCTTGCGATCGTCGACATGGCCATGCGCAAGCTTGGCGGGGAGCTCGCCTTTCGCCAGGCCGATTCCGGATTTGTCGTGACGCTTATCTTGCCACGGGCGTGACCGCGGGCCCGCATGCGGCCCGACGAGTGAAACGAAAATATTCACACCGGAACCAGGGGCGTGAATCAACGCGGCCTGAATGTGCTAGATGAACGGTAGATGCAGCCATTTGGAGACGAATGCCATGTCGAATTCCTCCCGAGGCCTGATGATCGCCGCCACCCTCATCATCGGTGGCGTGATGGCTTTTTTCCTCTTTCTCTATCTCACCGGCCACGATCCGGATGAGCGTCCACTCAGCCTGATGGAGTGGGTCATTGCCGGCGTTCTGATCGGGCCGGGATTTGGCTATCTGCTGAAGTGGCGGAAAACCGGAGGCCGCTAGGGCGGCGTCCCCGGCAACCTTTCAAATCCTCATTCGTTTAAGCATCCATGACCGATGCTGACGCAAATCCGAAACCAGTCGATGGCACCGGCCAGAACGGTGCAAAAAATGCACAGGCGACCGATGCCCATGAGGCTGATGAACCCCTGCCGCCGGAGGAAATAGAGCCCTCCGCGGGTTTGACGCCTGAAGAGGCTGAACAGGCTCGCAAGCGATATCTGCTGAAGCGTTTCTGGATCAGTGCGCGAGGTTTCTGGAGCCGCCGTGGCGATGGGCTGGCATGGCCGTTTTCAATCGGGCTGCTGGCGATGATCGGCATCAATGTCGGTTTCCAATATGGCATCAATGTCTGGAACCGCGGGATTTTCGACGCCATTGAAAAGCGGGACGCTTCCACGGTTTATTTTCTCGGCTCCATATTCCCGCCGCTCGTTCTGGGAAGCGTCCTGATCGTGACGTCGCAGGTCTATGTCAGAATGCGGATCCAGCGGCGCTGGCGGTCATGGTTGACGAAGGTGCTGGTCTCGCGATGGATTGCAAATGGCCGCTATTATCAGCTCAACCTGATCGACGGCGACCATCAAAATCCCGAGGCGAGGCTTTCGGAAGATATGCGGATCGCCACCGAGGCACCCGTGGATTTCATCGCAGGCGTCATCGCCGCCTTCGTGTCGGCTTCGACCTTTATCGTCGTCCTTTGGACGATCGGCGGGGCGCTGACGCTGCCGATTGGAGGGGTATGGATCACCATACCCGGCTTTCTCGTGGTTGCGGCGGTGATCTATGCGCTTATCACATCGAGCTCCATAGCGTTGATTGGCCGGAACTTCGTCAGGGTATCCGAGGTCAAGAACCAGCTCGAGGCGGAGTTCCGCTACACGCTGACGCGTGTCAGGGAAAATGGCGAGAGTATCGCCCTGCTCGGTGGCGAAGAGGAGGAGCGAAGCGACCTCGACAAGCGGTTCGGCAATGTCCGGCGGCAGTGGCGGCTGATGGCGCAGCAATATATGCGCACCACCGTTGTATCGCATGGATCGATGCTGATTGCGCCGGTTGTGCCCGTTTTGCTCTGTGCGCCGAAATTTCTCGATGGAAGCATGTCCCTCGGTGAGGTCATGCAGGCCGCTTCCGCCTTCACCATCGTTCAGTCCGCCTTCGGCTGGCTGGTCGACAACTATCCGCGGCTGGCGGACTGGAATGCCTGCGCTCGGCGCGTCGCATCCCTGATGATGTCGCTTGATGGTCTCGAGCGGGCCGAGCAGAGCGATACGCTTGGCCGGATCGTGCGCGGAGAAACCGAAGGCGACACGATGCTGAGCCTCAGGGATGTTTCCGTTTCGCTGGGCGATGGAACGGCTGTCGTCAAAGAGACGGATGTCGAAATCGGGCCCGGAGAAAGGGTGCTGGTGGCGGGGGAATCCGGGTCCGGCAAAAGCACGCTTGTTCGGGCGATTGCCGGCCTGTGGCCATGGGGCGGGGGCAGTGTCGGTTTTCGCGCCGGCAGCCGGCTTTTCATGCTGCCGCAGCGGCCATATATTCCGTCCGGCACGCTGCGCCGGGCGGTCTGCTATCCGCAACCGGCCGAGAGCTGGACTCTCGACGAGATAGGGGCGGCTCTCGACAAGGTTGGACTTGGCCATCTCAAAGACAAGGTGGAAGAGGAGGCGCCGTGGGACCAGACGCTGTCGGGCGGCGAAAAACAGCGGCTGACCTTTGCCCGCCTGTTGCTGAACGATCCCGACATCATCGTCATGGACGAAGCGACCGCGGCTCTGGACGACAGGAGTCAGGACAGGATGATGCAGACGGTGGTCGATGAATTGCCCGGTGCAACAATCGTCAGCGTGGCGCATCGTGCCGAACTTGAAGCCTTTCACAGCCGGAAGATCACCCTGGAACGCCGGGAAGGTGGGGCAAAGCTGGTCAGCGACATCGACCTCGTTCCCCGCAAGGCCCGATCCCGCTCGCTGCTCCGTCGCATGGTCAAACGGCGGTAAACCGTCACAGGCGAACCGGGCATCAGGATCGGCGAAGGTGTCTTGCGCTGCAGTACCCTGATCATGCTAATATTCAGACATGGGATTCGGGGTTTTCATTCATCGTTCAGATTCAATTTACGACGACAGTCCGGCGGAGCAGTATCAGTTTCCTGGCCAATATCTCGGTCGTGTGCAAGCCTGTCTTGGCGATTGGATCCTCTATTATGAGCCACGCAAGGTGGCGTTTACCCGCGGCTATTTTGCTATCGCCAAGGTCGCGCAGGTGATTCCGGACCCGAAGGTGGCCGGCATGTATCTGGCGTTGATCGAGCCGGGAAGCTATCTTGATTTTATCAATCCTGTACCGTTCGGTGGGCCGGACGGCATCGTTGAGCGCGGGTTGCTGAACGAAAAGGGCCGAATTTCCGGCAGAGCACAGGCGGCAGTGCGCCCGATATCCGCGGCAGATTTCGACCGTATCGTGTCGATTGGCCTGGATGAGCTTGAGCCTGAGTTGCCTCGCTTGGATGAGCCTGGAGAAACGCGAGTTCCAGACAGATTTGACGACCGGGATCAGGAACCCTTTGCGTTCGAGAAAGAGCGTGAGCGCGTCGCACAGCTTTCGTCCCGGATTGTACGAAATCGCTTGTTTCGCCAACTCGTTCTGCAGGCCTACGACAAAAGATGCGCAATCACTGGCCTGAAGCTTATCAATGGTGGTGGACGCGCGGAAGTCGATGCTGCGCATATCCGTCCCGTGGAGGCAAATGGTCCTGATATACTTTGCAATGGTATCGCTCTCTCGGGTACGGCACACTGGATGTTTGATCGTGGGCTGATCGGTCTCTCCGACGAACTTGAGATACTGATCTCACGGCAAGCCAATGACCGTGAAAGCATCCGCGGTTTGATCAACAAGACGGGAAGAGCAATTGTGCCGTCTCGATCATTTGAGCGCCCGCATCCTCATTTTCTCCAATGGCATAGACAAAACTGCTTCAAGGCCTGAATATTTCATCATGGCCGGCATCGCATTCGAGCCGGGCATCTGCGAGGCTATCGAATCCGAGAGAGCAGGACGGAATGGAGAAAGCAATCCAGGAATTCGAGCGCCGGTTCACACTGGAATTGCCCGCCCGGTTGCGAGAAGCATTGCTCGGCGGTGTCATTCCGGATGAGAATGTGATGTTCGAAACACAGGATCACAAAGTTGCAGGCTGGATAACCGAGTTCTTCCCTGTGCAATCCGATGGCGATACCAGCTATGCGTCTGAATATGAACAGATATCGTTGAGCCAATTGTTGCCGCGCAACCTCCTGCCAATCGCGCTGGTTGCCAACCACGACCGCATTGTCATCTCGTTGAGCGGAAGAGACAGCGGCCATATCTACTATTGGGCCTGGAGTGAGGAGCCGGATCCGGAGTCGAATTCCTACCAATACATTCGTCGTATCGCTGTAGATTTTGCAGAATTTCTTTCTGGTTTGCGGCGAAAAACCTGACATAGGTAAATACAACACATCACATGGGTGCTCGGCGCTTCCGCCATCGCCCCATTTTTTTCCGGCGTAGGGGGACTTTGCCGGAACGATAAACGATGAATGTGTCGGAGGGGGCATGAAACTCAGGAGCCAGATTCTCGCATTGGCCATCGGGCCTCTCGTTCTTGCGATTATCGTCATCACCGCGCTGATCACCTGGCAGTCGATGACGCTGGCGCGCACGAGCATCGATGCGTTCGAACGAAACATGCTCGCTGCAAAAGAGGCTGAACTCCTCAACCTCACCAATCTTGCCCTTTCGGCGATCCGCTCCGTCTATGATCGGGCAGGGCCCGATGACGAGGCCGCGAAGGAGGAGGTCAAGCGCATCCTGACCGGTCTCGATTATGGCACTGACGGCTATTTCTTCGTTTATGACTATGACGGGCTGAACGTGGTCCATCCGCGACAGAATTTCCGTCCGGGAAATAACTGGCTGGATCTTTACGATCCCGATGGCAACCGGGTGATCTACGATCTGATCGTCGAGGCGAAAAAGGGGGGAGGGCTCGTTCAGTACAAGTGGGAAAAGCCTTCCACCAAAAAAATGGCCGACAAGCTTTCCTTTGCCGCCGGCCTCGACAAATGGCGCTGGATGATCGGTACCGGCGTTTATCTCGATGATGTTTTTGCTACCACAGCGGCGGCGAAGGAGGAGTTGCGGCATTCAATCACCTGGAACTTCCTGATCGTCGCCCTGTTTGCGGTTCCCGCCGTGCTGCTGGTGTTTGCCACCTGCATGCTGCTCAATCTGCGCCAGCAGCGGCTGGCGGATGGCCGGCTGAAGGAGTTGATGCAAAGGATCATCGATACCCAGGAGGAGGAGCGCCTGCGCATTGCCCGGGAGCTGCATGACGGCATTTCCCAAAATCTCGTCGGCGTGCGTTTTGCAATCGATCTCGCGCGGCGCAAGGTTACGCCGGATAATATCGGCGCCGTTGAGGCGATCGGCAAAGGCGCCATTGCGCTCAACGAAGCGATCAAGGAAGTCCGCCGCATCTCGCACGATCTTCGCCCGCATGTCCTCGACGATCTGGGGCTGACGGCGGCTCTGGAATCCCTGATCTCGAGTTTTTCCGAACGCACGGGAATCGCGGCGACGCTTGAATCCGTGGCCTTCAAGCATATGCTTGTCCCGGAGGCGCGCGTTGCCCTTTACCGTGTCGCACAGGAAGCGTTGACCAATATCGAGCGCCATGCCGGTGCGACGCAGGTCGCCATCCGGTTTTCCAGCCGCGATGAACGGGTGCAGATGGATGTCAGCGACAACGGCCGCGGCTTTCCGGCCGTTCGCACGGAGAACGGGATGCCGGCTAGCAAGGGGCTCGGTTTGAGAAACATGCAGGAGCGTATGACGCATTTCGGAGGCAGGCTGGATGTCGAAAGTTCCGCCAGGGGAACCGTTCTACGGGCCGTGCTGCCCATCACCGCCATGAAGGATCGCAATCGCGGCTTGCAGGAGGCCGCCGAGTGACCGTTCATCCGATCCGTGTGTTGTTGATCGACAACCATCCTCTGGTTCTGGATGGGTTGAGGGCCGTCCTCGAGACTTACGAGCATCTCGCCGTCGTCGGAACGGCGGTATCCGCCATGGCCGGTATCGACGCGGCTGTCGCCACGCGGCCCGATGTGGTGCTGATGGATATCAACATGCCGCAGATCAATGGCATCGATGCCCTGGAGCTGTTCAAGGAAAAGCAGCTTTCCGCCCGGGTGCTGATGCTGTCGATGCATGACAGCCGGGAATATATATCGACCTCGGTGATGTATGGTGCGGCCGGTTACATTCTGAAGGATGTGGCGACCGAAGAAATAGTCGCCGCAATCGAAACCGTGGCTGCCGGCGGCACCTATTTTTCCTCGGGTGTTCGTGACGTTCTGATGGAGGGTTCATCCGGCAGCCTGAAGGCGCTGACGACACGCGAGCAGGAAGTTCTGCTGCTGATCGCGCGCGGAAAAAGCAATCGGGACGCTGCCCTGGCGCTTGATATCGCCGAGCGAACGATGGAAACCCATCGCAAGAACATCAAGAGGAAACTGGATATAGCGACGACTGCCGGTCTCATCCGTTATGCGATCGATAACGGGCTTATCAAAGAATAGCAGCGGCCAAAGGCCCGAGGCCCCGGAATGTCGCCATCCAGGGGCCTCGGTAAAGTCTATGTCGGCTTATTTGCCGGCCGTCTGCATGGCATAGCCATAGCTGTCATAGGTATATTCGGCGACGCGGAACCATTCGAAGCTCTCGTCGCGGAACTTCTTCCAGCCCGGATAGATCTTGGCCCATGCGGGGTGCTTCTGCGTGTACTCGTCATAAAGCTCGAAGGTCGCTTTATAGGCGGCGTCGAGCACATCGCGGGGCAGCGGGCGAAGCTGCGTGCCCTTGGAAACCAGCGAGCGGATCGCATCCTTGTTCTTGACGTCGTAAAGCGCCTGCATGTTGATGTTGGCGGCCTTGCAGGCGGTGTCGAGCGCTGCCTTGTATTCATCAGGCAGTGCGGCATATTGATCCTTGTTGACGAAGAAGTGGATCGTCAGTCCGCCCTCCCAGAACGCCGGATAATAGTAGTATGGCGCGATCTGGTAGAAGCCGAGCTTTTCGTCGTCATAGGGACCGACCCATTCCGCGGCATCAATGGTGCCGCGTTCCAGCGCCGGATAGATGTCGCCGCCCGGCAACTGCTGCGGCACGGCGCCAAGCTTGGCGAGCACCTGCCCGGCAACGCCGGCAATACGCATCTTGAGGCCCTTGATATCCTCGACGCTCTTGATCTCCTTGCGATACCAGCCGCCCATCTGGGCGCCCGTCGCTCCGCCGGGAATGCCGATGACGCCGTAGTCGGAAAGGAATTCATTGTAAGCTTCGTTGCCGCCGCCATGGTAGAGCCATGCGTTCTGCTGGCGGGCGTTCAGGCCGAAGGGGATGGTCGAGCCGATGGCGAATGTCGGATCCTTCCCCGTGAAATAGTAGCCGCAGGTATGGGAAATCTCGACGGTATTGGCTTTTACGGCGTCGATGGCCTGGGCGCCGGGAACGATTTCACCGGCCTGGAAGACCTGGATCTCGAACTTGCCGCCTGTAATCGCCTTCAATGCGTTGGCCATGACGACGGCGCCGCCATAGATCGTGTCCAGATTGTTCGGGAAGCCGGACGTAAGACGCCAGCGAATAGTTGGCAAAGACTGGGCTATGGCGGGTGTCGCAAGTGCCGAAGCAGCCGCGGCCGCCCCTGCAAGTACGCCGCCCGACAAGAGTTGTCTGCGACCTGGGTTGACCTTCATAGTTTACCTCCTCCTATTGAACGTCAGCGATCTTTGTTGCGGCGGGCGCTTTTGCGCCCGGCCGATTGTCATGGGGTGGCCGGCTTTCCGAAGCTCGGTGCGCTGTTGCCGGGTGTCGAGAAAGGATTGGCGAACGGATCGGCGTCCGTGCCGATGCTGGGCATCGGTACATTGATATGGACGGCGGAAGGATCGACCTGTTTTGCGCCTGACTTGTAGTGCATCACGATGCCGGGGAAGGCGATGATGATGACGACCATGGTCAGCTGGATGAACAGATAGGGAATGGCGCCCAGATAGATCTGGGACGAGGTGACCGGCTGGATGGTCTGTCCCGTGATCCGGTCCTTATAGGCACGCGTCGGTGCGACGGATCGCAGGAAGAACAGCGAAAAACCGAAGGGCGGGTGCATGAACGACGTCTGCATGTTGACCGCCAGCATCACGCCAAACCAGATCAGGTCGATGCCAAGCGCATCGGCGACCGGCGCCAGCAGCGGGATGATGATGAAGGCCAGCTCGAAATAGTCGAGGAAGAAGGCCAGGAAAAAGACCAGCAGGTTGGCGACGATCAGGAAGCCGATCTCGCCGCCCGGAATAGATGTCATCAGATGCTCGACCCAGACGTGGCCGTTCACGCCGTAGAAGGTCAGGGAAAAGACGCGGGCGCCGAGCAGGATGAGCAGAACGAAGGACGACAGCTTTGCGGTGGCGTAAAGCGACTGCTGGATCAGGCCGAAATTGAGCTTGCGGTTGGCAAGCGCAAGCGCGAGCGCGCCGACAGCACCCATGGCGCCGCCTTCCGTCGGGGTGGCGATCCCGAGGAAGATCGTGCCGAGCACGAGGAATATCAGGACCAGCGGCGGCACGAGCGAGGTGATGACCTTGAGCAGCAGCTTGGTGCCGCGCAGGGTCCGCGCCTCCAGCGGCAGGGCCGGGACTTTTGTCGGGCTGATGATCGAGGTCACGATGATATAGAGCGCATAGGCCGCCACAAGCATCAGGCCTGGAACGAGCGCACCCTTGTACATATCCCCCACCGAACGGCCGAGCTGGTCAGCCAGCACGATCAGAACGAGACTGGGCGGGATGATCTGCGCCAGCGTGCCGGAAGCCGCAATCGTGCCGGCGGCGACCTTGCGGTCATAACCGTAGCGCAACATGATCGGAAGCGAGATGAGGCCCATCGATATAACCGAGGCGGCGACGACGCCGGTGGTAGCGGCCAGAATTGCCCCGACGAAGATGACGGCAAACGCGATGCCGCCGCGGACCGGTCCGAACAGCTGGCCGATCGTGTCCAGCAGATCCTCCGCCATGCCGCTCTTTTCAAGAATGAGCCCCATGAAGGTGAAGAACGGTATGGCCAGTAGCGTTTCGTTCGACATCTGGCCGAATATGCGGTCGGGGATGGCCTGGAACAACGTCGCCGGCAGCAGCCCGAGTTCAATCCCGATGAAACCGAAGAAGAAGCCGACAAAGGCCAGGGCGAAAGCCACGGGATAACCGAGCAAAAGCACGATGATGAGCGCCGCGAACATGATGGGCGCGAGATTTTCCGCAATGAATGCCATTGTTGTTTTTTCCTTCGATCAGAGCAGTGCCGCTGCGGCATCGGCCGCTGCAACCGGATCGGGGATATCGCCGCGCAGGATCGCGATACGCTTGATGAGTTCCGAAACGCCCTGAATGGCGAGAAGGCTGAAGCCAATCGGTATCAGCGCCCAGACGGGCCATTGAATGAGGCCGCCCGTGTTGTTTGAAACCTCACCGGAAGCAAGTTTCTGCAGGAACACCGGCCAGGAGAGATAGACCGTGATGAGGCAGAAGGGCATGAGAAAGAAGATGGTCCCAAGAATATCGACCCACAGCTGGCCTTTGCGCGGGAGATTTCCATAGACCAGATCGACCTTGACGTGCTCGTTGTTAAGAAGCGTGTAGGCGGCGGCGATCAGAAACACGGCGGAAAACAGATACCACTGCGATTCAAGCCAGGCGTTCGAGCTCATCGAAAACGCCTTGCGCATGACGGCGTTGATGGCGCTGATAAAAATGGCCGCGAGAAGCAGCCAGGAAATACCTTTGCCAATGGCTGAATTGGCGGCGTCGATGGCGCGCGAAACGGCCAGCAGAAACTTCATGATATCCTCCCCGGAAGCGGCCGCGTACTCCTCAATACGTGTGGCCGCCATAATCAGGACAGGATAACCACGGCGGCCTGCAGCTCAAGGGCGAGCGCGGGCGAATTTCCCCAGGCGTACCGAGAACTGGGTATGGGCCAGATCAAAACCCACAATTGAGCCGATAGTTTCGCTTCCAGCATCACTCCGGAGCCATCCTTGGCGTCCCTTGTTAGTGCCTGTGAAAGCAGCAAATTCCTCGGCGCTCAGCCTAAGGGCAAGCATGTGGAGTATGAGAGCAGCGAGATTTACCGCATCGCCGACGGGAAAATTGTCGAGGAATGGATCTGCTCGGATACGCTGACGCTGATGGCCCAGATCGGCGGTCGGGGTTTTAGCATGGGCAAGCTCGCCGCCATGTGGCTTGCCGGATATCGGGTGTGGTTCGCACTTGGCCTCGGGCTCGTCATCGGTGTGTCGGTCATGGGGCTCCTGCGCCTCCTTTGAGGTGGTGCGTAACAGAAAACCCCGGCTGCCTCCGCAGCCGGGGTTTTGTCATTCACTCGGCATTCGGCGGTTTATTTCAGGCCGCCAGCCGCATCCTCGATGAGTTTGGCGACTGCTTTCGGCTGGGAAACGTAGACCGCGTGGGATCCGGCCTGATCGACGACGGTTGCGCCGGCGCGTTTCGCCATGCCGCGCTGGGCTTCCGGAGGGATCATGTGATCTTCGGTGGCGACGAGATACCAGCTGGGCTTTTTCTTCCAGGCCGGAGCGGTCACTTCACCCTGAAGGGCTTCGACACCCCACGGAACCTGCGAGTCCGCCATGAAGGCGGCGAGTTCCGGCTCGACGTCCGCGGCAAAGGCAGCCGCGAATTTCTGCTTGTCGAGGAACAGGAAACCATCCTGCGGCGGCAGGATCGGGGGAACGGCCGCACCTTCCGGCGGGTTGGCGATGAGCTTTGCGATGGATTCGCCGGCGTCGGGTGCAAAGGCGGCGATATAGACGAGACCCTTTACCTTGGGATCGGTACCGGCTTCGGAAACGACGACGCCACCATAGGAATGACCGACGAGGATGACATCGCCTTTGGCGGCGGCGATGGCGCGTTTGGTGACGGCGACATCATCGGCCAGCGAGAGGGTGGGGTTCTGGACGATGGTGACGTCGTAGCCGTCTTTCTTCAGGATATTATAGACGCCCTGCCATCCGGAACCGTCGACGAAACCGCCGTGGACGAGGACGATGGACTTGGTGGGGGCGGACTGCGCCTGGGCTGCCGGTACGACGGCGGCGGCCAGGACGAGGGAGGCTGCGGAAGCGAGCAGGGTGTTGAGCATGGACATTGTATCTCTCCTTGTTTTATTGCGATAACCATTATCGCGATAATTAAACGTAGCAGCGATGAAAACTTTTGTCCAGATATTTTTTATTGCGATAATGAATTTTGTGATATGGTGTTCTCAGGACAATAAATCAGAGACCGCCATGACCGACTCGCAGCCGATCCCTCTCGATAGCCAGCTCTGCTTTTCGCTTTACGGCACGAGCATCGCCATCAATCGCACCTACAAGCCGATGCTTGACGCACTCGGCGTTACCTATCCGCAATATCTCGTGCTGAGCACCTTATGGGAGGGGGATGGCCAGACGATCTCGGCGATTGCTGATCGCCTGGCTCTGGAGCCGAGCACCATCACGCCGTTGGTCAAGCGGCTTGAAGCGGGAGGCTTCGTTACCCGCCAGCGCTCGAAGCTGGACGAACGGCTCGTCGGCGTTCACCTGACGGACAAGGGAAGAGACCTGCAGGCGAAGACCGGCTGCCTCACCGATACGCTGCTGCAGCGTTCCGGCATGACGGTGGAAGAGATCATCGCTCTCAACACCCGCATCCAGAAGCTTCGCGATGCGCTCGCCGCGCCTCTGGCCGACTGAGACCACCTTCATCGGCGCCAAAGCGCCGATACACGCTGTTGACGACACCCGTCCCATCCTTCACGTGACCGCGAACGGCCGGTTGGTCCAGGGCTTGCCTCCTGTGCCTGATCTTGCCCGCAACAGCCGTTGTGGAATTAAATGGGTGAATTATGGAGCCGCCCGTTTGGCACGACCGAAACCCTTGCCGTGGGCGGACGGGCACGCTACGCGATAATATGCTAACAATGCCGGAGGATTGCCTGCACATGGCAGGGCGCGGACGGCCATCGTGCAAGGGGGCCGATCATGGATTTTATATTTGGAGACTACCTGCTCGACCAACAGCGGAGGGAGTTGACCCGGCGCGGCGAGGTCGTGGCTGTCGGACCGCAGGTTTTCGACTTGCTGCTGTACCTTGTTGCGAACCGCGATCGCGTCGTCAGCAAGGATGATTTGCTGGAGGCAGTGTGGGGTGGGCGAATTGTCTCGGAATCCACCATTACCAGTCACATCAACGCCGTGCGCAAGGCGGTCGGCGACAATGGTGAGGAACAACGCCTCATTCGCACGGTCGCGCGCAAGGGGTTCCGCTTCGTCGGCGACATCGCGACAAATGAGCCCGAGGCCGGTGACCATATCCGCACCGGGTTCGGCGAACCGGATCCGGTGCTTGCAATGCCGGACAAGCCCTCCATCACCGTTCTGCCATTTCAAAATCTGAGTGGCGATCCGGAACAGGATTATTTCGCTGACGGCGTGGTCGAGGACATCATTACTGCGCTGTCGCGTTTGCGCTGGCTGTTCGTCATCGCCCGCAACTCCAGTTTCACCTACAAGGGGCAGGCGGTCGATGTGAAGGAGGTCGGCCGCAAGCTCGGCGTGCGCTATGTGCTGGAGGGAAGCCTGCGCAAGGCGGGAGACAAGGTGCGCATCACCGGGCAGCTGATCGATTCCTCGACCGGTGCGCATCTCTGGGCCGAACGTTTCGAGGGGACGCTCGGAAACCTCTTCGAACTCCAGGACCAGATCGCCGAAAGTGTCGTTGGCGCGATCTCGCCGCAACTCGAACGGGCCGAGATCGAGCGTGCCAAGCGCAAACCGACGGACAGCCTCGATGCCTATGACTATTATCTGCGGGGCATGGCCAGGCTGCACAACGGCACCCGCGACGCCATTGGAGCGGCATTGCCCCTGTTCCATCGGGCAATGGAACTCGACCCAGAATTTGCGTCGGCCTATAGCGGCGCGGCCTGGTGCCATTTCTGGCGCAAGCTGAACGGCTGGATGGATAATCCCGTCGAGGAAACCGCCGAGGCTGTGCGGCTGGCGCGGCTGGCGGTGCAGTTCGGGCGGGATGACGCCGTGGCCCTGACCAGAGCCGGGCATGCGCTCGGCCATCTCGCTGGCGATCTCGATGGTGGCATCGCGCTCATCGATCGGGCGCGCCTGCTCAACCCCAATTTCGCCCCGGCCTGGTTCCTCGGCGGCTTTCTGCGCATTTTCCGCGGCGAGACCGAGAATGCCCTGGAAGATCTTGCCCATGCGGTCCGTCTGAGTCCACTCGATCCGGAAATGTTTCGCATGCAGGCTGGCATCGCACTGGCGCATTTCTGCGCCGGACGTTTCGACGCCGCCGCCATCGCCGCGGAAAAAGCCCTGGGAAACCTGCCCGATCTCCTGATCGCCCTCACCCTTCTGGCGGCAAGCCATGCGCTTGCGGGCCGGCTGGCGGAAGCGCATGAGGTGATGCAGCGATTGAACGGGGTCTTGCCCGCCGCGCGCCTCTCCAACCTCAAGGAGTGGCTTCCTATCCATCGCTCCGAAGATCTTGCGCAATTCGCCGATGGTCTGCGCAAGGCGGGCCTGCCCGAATGAACCGCCAGCGGCTGCGTAAGGCCGCCGCGTTGACATGAAGCGAAGAGGCAGAGGGTGGCGTTGCCAGCTGTTCCGGCTGTGTCAGGCGGTCATGGCCGCATCGTGCCGGCCGGCTCCGGGCGCGGGTTGCCGGGCAGGCGGGTGCAAAAACAAACGTCGCCTTGGACGAAGAATCAAGATTGCTTCAAGTTCAATTCAAGCCGGCGCCAAGGACTTCACGGCGGCCGGCCGGCATTCTCCCGTCATCTCGACAGCAATCCAGCGGTCGGCACAGGATGGAGAAAAACCATGAAGATCGTCGTGATCGGAGGCTCGGGCCTCATCGGATCGAAACTCGTGAAAACCCTTCGCGAACGCGGCCACGAGGCGCTTGCCGCTTCGCCCAGAACAGGGGTCGATACCATTACCCGCAAAGGCCTCGCAGAATCGCTTGACGGCGCCGACGTCGTTGTCGACGTGGCCAATGCGCCGGTCTGGGAGGATGCGGCCGTGCTCGACTTTTTTGAGACGTCAGGGCGCAACCTCCTCGCAGCGGAGGCAGCCGCCGGGGTTCGCCATCACCTCGCCCTGTCGGTTGTCGGCAGCGAGCGGCTGCCGGGCAGCGGTTATTTCCGGGCGAAGGTCGCTCAGGAGGATCTTATCAAGGCTGCCGGCATCGCCTACACCATTTTGCGCGCCACGCAGTTTTTTGAATTCGTCGGCGGCATCGCCCAACCTACTCCCGGCAGTGACGAAATTCGCGTGTCTCCGGCGCTGTTCCGGCCGATTGCATCCGACGATGTCGTCGCCGCGCTGGCCGATCTTGCGCTGGCGCCGCCCCTGAACGGGATCGTCGAAGTCGCCGGCCCACGCGCCATTCCGCTCGACGAGGCGGTCCGAAGCTTCGCGCAGGCGACGGGAGACACGCGCAGGATTGTGGCCGATATCCGGGCCCGCTATTTCGGCGCTATTCTCGATGACCGCTCGCTGACGCCGGGCGAGAACCCGCGTCTCGGCACGATCGACCTTGCCGACTGGCTTGACCAGCAGGCGCGGGGGAACTGAGACCATGGACCCACATCAGGAAGCGACCGCCACGCAGAAGGTGAAGCCGAGCAGAGGCAGGAAGATCGCCGGCCTGCTCCTCTGCCTTGCCGCCGTCGCGGTTGGGGCGGGCGGATGGGCCTGGAGCCGCGCGGGCGATGCGGCATCCACCGACAACGCTTATGTGCGCGGCGACGTCACTTCTCTTGCGCCGAAGATTTCGGGCTATGTAACCGGGGTCGATGTTCGTGACAACCAGACGGTTCGCGCAGGCGACGTGCTGTTTCGCATCGATGACCGGGACTATCTTGCCCGGCTGGCGCAGGCGGCGGCGAATGTCGACGCCGCAGACGCCCGGCTGGCCAATGTCGATGCGGAGGTTCGGCTTCAGGATGTCCTCATCCGGCAGGCCGAGGCTCAGCGTCGCGCGGCGATCGCGGAGCTTGATCTGGCGACCAAGGCATTCGGCCGGCAACGCAGCCTCATCCGCAGCAGTGCTGTCAGCCAGGCCCGCGTCGATGAGAGCGATTCGGCGCTGGCGCGGGCGGAGGCAAGTCTTGCCGCGGCGACCTCGACGGTCGAAGCCCAGCAGCAGCGTACCGCCGTGCTTGCCGCCCAGCGCGAAGCGGCGGTTGCCGCCGTGGCGCAGGCGAAGGCCGCGCGCGATCTCGCCGAAATCGACCTCGACAGCACCGTCGTCCGCGCGCCGGTTGGCGGCGTCGTCGGCAATCGGCAGGTCCGTGTTGGCCGGCTCGTTGCGCCCGGGGTTTCACTGCTCGATATAGTTCCCGTCAATGACGTCTGGCTGGTGGCGAATTTCAAGGAAACGCAGCTTGAACAGATCCGCTCGGGCCAGCGTGTACACATCACCGTCGACGGCTATCCTCATGAGACACTGGAAGGCGTGGTCGATAGTTTTGCTCCCGGCAGCGGTTCGGCCTTCAGCCTGCTTCCCGCTGATAATGCCACCGGCAACTTCGTTCGCGTGGTCCAGCGTGTTCCGGTAAAAATCCGCTTTGCCGGCAATCCGCTGCCCGGCCGGCTTGTGCCTGGCCTGTCCGCCCGCGTCGAAGTCGATCTCAGGAGCGGGCAATGACCGTCATCGTTGCAGAAGCGCCGCGCGAGCGGTCGGCGGCCGGGCCGCTGTTCATCACCGGCATCGTGCTGGCCGCCCTCACCGAGGCGGTCGCCAGCACCGTCCTTGCACTCGGGCGCGCCGACATGGCCGGCGATACCCATGCTACACCCGATGAATTCGCCTGGCTGGATATCGGCTATACCGCGTTCAAATTGATCGGGTTCATGGCAGCGGCCGGATTGATGGCGCGTTCCAGTCCGCGCAACCTGGTTCTCGGCGCGACCCTTGTCATGGGCGGCGCATGTGGTCTCGCCGCCGTCACGGCGCGCCTGGATCTGCTGATCGCGCTCCGGCTCATGCAGGGTTTTTCCGGCGGTGTCCTGCTCGTGGCGGGTCAGGCCGCGATCTTTCTCGCCTATCCGGCGTCTCGCCAGCCTTTCCTGCAATGCCTGTTCGCCATCGGCTCCGTTGTCGCCCCCGCGACGGTCGCGCCGGCCCTGGAGGGCTGGCTGCTCGACAGCCAGTCATGGTCATGGATATTCTTCTTTGTGGTTCCCGTCGCCCTGGCGGCGGCCGGGATTCTGGTCTACGCGGATGATCCGATCCCGGCCGGGCCCGCGTCGCGCCCGTTCGACTGGACAGGTTTTACGCTCCTCGCCGTGGCGCTGTTCTGCCTGACCTATCTCTTCAGCCAGGGCAGCCGATGGGACTGGTTCGAGGCGCGGCATATCCTGTGGCTGGCGGTCATAGCCGCTTCCGCCCTGCTGGCGTTCCTTGGCCGGCAAGTGCTTGCCGGAGGTCGGGGTCTCATCGATGTCACCCTGTTCGGATCGTCGGATTTTACCTTTGCCTTCATCGTGAGTTTTGTGGCCGGCGCCGCGCTCTTCGGCAGCGCGTTCCTGATACCGTCTTTTGCCGTCTCCGTGCTTGCCTTCACGCCCACGGATGCCGGCGCACTCCTCCTGCCGAGCGGTGCGCTGTTCGTTGCCGCGCTGCTTCTCGCAGCCTTTCTCATACAGGCCCGGGGCGTGGCGCCCTTCGCCACCGTGCCGTTCGGCATCCTCATGATCATGGCGGCGATGTGGATGCTGTCGGGCTCGAGCGGCGAGAGCGGTGCGGGCGACATGATGGCGGCGATCCTGCTGCGCGGCCTCGGGCTCGGCTTCCTGTTCCTGTCGATCAACCTGATCGCCTTCGGCAAGCTCGACGCCCGGAACCTTGCGGGCGGCATCGGCCTCTTCAATACCGGCCGTCAGCTTGGCGGGCTTATGGGGGTAGCCGGGCTTCAGACGCTGATCGACCACGCAACGGTGGCGAACACTACGGTGCTCGGCGCCAGCGTCACCGCGGGAACGCCCGCGGTCCTGGATCGGTTGACCGCGATGACGGCGCTGTTCAGCGCGAAGGGCCTGGATGCCGCTGCCGCCGGCCGGGCAGCGACCGGCCTTCTGGGGCGCAGCGTGACCGGCCAGTCGATCGTGATTGCCTTCGACACCGCTTTCGCCGCGGTCGCGCTTCTTTTTCTCGTCGCTGCGCCGGTGCTGGTTGCAATCAAGATCGCGCTCGCCAAACGTGACCACCGGGCGCAGTCAACGGCCATTTCCTGATGGTTTCATGAACGGTTGTCCTCACCGGCGTTTAACTTGATCTGCGGGAGAAGATTCCCGGCATGGCCGTCATCGACGGAGCGTATTCTTTCCCGGTGACGAAGAACGGCTTTTTTCAAGTGCCTGTCGGTTTCGCTTCGCATACACTGCAACCGGACGAGTTCGTAGACCTATATTGTGGATGGAGGGCGGATTGGCTGTCACGGCCCATATTTCAGTGGACGATGCGGTTGCCGGGATAGGGCGTATTCTCGATCGTCCGCCGGAAATCGCTGGCGAGCCGTTCAGGGATGCAGTTCGCGTTACGAACCGATGGGGACACGGTGCCCTTCATGATTCCCTGCCGGCCCTGCCTGAACATGTCATCATGACCTATTATGGCGTTGACCGGGATATTGTCTGGCGCACCGAGGGGAAGCGGCTGGCGTCTCGAACGCGTAGCGGCACGATCACGCTCATTCCTGAAGGGCATGACGGGCGTTGGGACATCGGCGGCTCCATCGAGGTCAATCATGTTATCTTCCCGATCACCGGCTTCAGGCTGGCGCCGCTCAATTCACCGGCGGTGGCCGCGTTGAACTTGTTGGCAGAGTGGGATTTGAAGACCCCTGTGCCGCACGCATTCTGGAGCTGCTCGGCCGCGAAGCGTCTCGCAACGATCCAGCATCGCGACTTTTTGTCGATCAGGCGATAGACCTGCTTTGCATCCAGCTCGTGCGCGCCCACAGCAGCGTCAACGCGCTGGAACGAGAAGCGCCGCGCGGCGGACTTGCCGACTGGCAGGTGCGGCGGGTCACACGCTATATGCAGGAACATCTTGGTGAGGAGATTGGCCTGGACGAGCTTGCTGCGCTGGTGAGCCTCAGCCGGTTTCATTTTTGTACCGCCTTTCGGAAGGCAACCGGCCATACGCCGCATAATTGGCTTGTCGCATTGCGGATTGAGGAGGCTCGACGCCACCTGAATGAACGAATGCTGGCTGTTACCGATATTGCACTGATGGTGGGGTATCAGACCCCGTCGTCCTTCGCCGCAGCATTCCGAAAACTGGTGGGAATGACACCAAGCGAATATCGTCGGCAGATTATGTAGAAAGACGAAGGGCAACGGCGCCCGTGCGGGGCGCCGAGGCGGGCATTCGCTGGGAACCTTCCTGATCGGAGTCCCCGATTGGACATTCGTCGGTCTACATGGCCCTTAATGGCGCGAAGTCAGTCGAAATCGATGTCTCGCGCCATTCCGCCAGAATTGCCGCATCGGCTGCGTGTTTGGCCTCGATGGCCTGCACTGTATCGCTGCCGAGCGGGAGACGGACCGGGGGATTCGGTGCATCCGCGAACTCCACGAGAACTTTCGCAAGTCTGTCCGGATCACCGGGCTGGCCGTGATTGAGATCGCTCGCGATCTGGCGGACGTGTCCAGCCGTGCCGTTGTAGTCGGGAATGCCATTTCCGCTGATGGACAATGACGTGGAGTCCAGAAAGTCCGTGCGGAAATAGCCGGGTTCGACCACCGTCACATGAATCCCAAGCGGGGCCAGTTCGGCGTGTAGCGCCTCGGACAACCCTTCGACCGCGAACTTGGTCGAACTGTAGACGCCGAAGCCTGCCGCGCCGCGATAACCGCCGATCGACGAGATATTGAGAATGCGTCCCGAACGCTGGGCGCGCATTTGCGGAAGAACGGCGCGGGTAACAGCCAATAAACCGAAGACATTCGTGCGATACAGCCTCTCCACCTCTTCTGCCGTTGCCTCCTCCACAGCACCAAGAAGGCCGAAACCGGCATTGTTCAGGAGCAGGTCGATGCGGCCGAAGCGTGAGATTGCTGCCTTTGCCGCCTCCTGCGCCTGCGCTTCATCCGTGACGTCGAGCGGGACGGCAAGCAGCCGGGGATGTTCGCCGAGAGCTTCGATCACGGCGTCGGCGCGCCGTGCGGTTGCGACGACATTGTCGCCGCGCTCCAATGCCAGTTTCGCGATGCGAAGGCCGAACCCCCGCGATGCGCCCGTTATGAACCAGGTTTTCATGATGAGTACTCCTTTGCAGCACCTTGCTGCTCAGAAATTACTATCGAACCTGGCTCAGGCACGCCGTTCGCAGATTTCGGCGACTATCGCAATATTGCGCAATTGAACGATGTCGGCGACCGTCACACGTCGAGATAGGACAGAATGGTGGCGGTTACGTCAGGCGACGCCTGCGTCCCAGCCGAAGCGTCCACCTGCCCGTCGCTCTCGCTCGTATTGTCCTGCGCCGCAGCCTCCGGTCCGGCGGCTGAGAGAAGGGAGGCGATATCCTGGACCGAGCTGTTTGCGGACTTGCTGCTATTCAATGCCGCAACCTGCGCCGAAGTCATGGCGGCGACCTGTCCGGGCGTGAAGGCGGCCGCCTGGGATGACGTCAAGGCCGCAAGCGTACCGGTGCTCAATCCCAGGATCGCGCTCGAGTTCAGGCTGATGATCTGCTCGGCGGAAAATGCTGCGAGATCGTCGCCGCCAAGCGCGGCCGCCTGCATCGAGCTGAGGGCACCGACCTGCGACAGGGACAATGCTCCGATTTGTGTGGCGCCCATTGCCGCCACCTGGCCATAGCTCAGCGAGGCCACCTGACCCGTCGTCAAAGCGGCGATCTTCTCCGGGGATAGCGACGCCACGACGCTGGTGGACAGTCCCCTGATCGCCGCCGAACTGATGACAGCGATTTCCCCGGTCGAGAACGTCGCGATATCTTCCGTCGTCAGTCCGGCAAGTCCAGCCGAACTCATTGCGGCGATCTGGCTGGTAGAGAAAGCTTCGATCTGGTCCTTGCCAAGGGCGCTGATCTGATCGCTGGTCAGTCCGGCGACGCCAGCCGTGCTCAGCGCTGCGACCTTTGCGGTCGAAAGAGCGGCAACGAAGTCCGTAGACAGGCCCTTTATCGCGCTTGAGCCGATTGCGGCAAGCTCCTCCGCCGAGAAGGTTCCCAGCATTTCCGTGGACAGACCCTTAAGCGCGTCCGAATTCAATGCGCCTATCTGACGGGTGGACAATGCCTCGACCTGTTCAGCGCTCAAGGCGCCGGTCTGGGCGCTGCCGAGACCGGCAACAGCCTTGGCGTCCAGGGCGGCGATCTGCGCGGTGGAGAGGGAGGCGATGCCGGCCTCGCTCAGGGCTGCGACCTGTCTCGAGGTGAGCGCACCGATCTGGGCATTGGTCAGCGCGTCCATCTGGCCGGTGCTGAGGATCGCTATCTGGTCGGTGGTCAGACCTGGTATCGCCGCCGCGCCGAGGGCCGCGATCTGGGCCGTCGTCAGAGAAGCGATCGCTGCCAGCGACAAGCCGGAGACCGCGCTGGAACTGATTGCAGCCAGCTCTGCTGCGGTAAACGTATCAAGATCATCGGCATTGAGTGCGGCAAGCTGCTTCGAGCTGAGCGCACCGATCTGCGCGCTCGTCAGGGCCTCGACCTGCTCGGTGTTGAGGGCCGCGAGCTGATCGGTGGTCAGACCCGCCACGCCTGCCGTGCTGAGTGCGGCTATCTGGGTCGCTGCCAGGGAGGCGATGTCGGCTGGACTGAGGGCGGCAACCTGCCTGGAGGTGAGTGCAGCGACCTGTGCGGTGGTGAGGGCATCCACCTGACCGGTGCCGAGGGCGACGATCTGGTCGGTGGTCAGGCCCGATATCGCCGCCGTGCCGAGAGCCGCGATCTGGGCTGTTGTCAGTGAAGCGATCATCGCCGTCGACAGGCCCGCGACCGCACTGGCGCTGATTGCGGCCAGCTCTGCGGCGGTGAAGGTGTCAAGACCTTCGGCCTTGAGCGCCGCGATCTGTTTCGAGCTGAGAACGCCGATCTGGGCACTGGTCAGGGCCTCGACCTGGCTGGTGTTCAAGGCGGCGATCTGGTCGGTGGTCAGGCCGGCCATGCCCGCCGCGCTGAGCGCAGCTATCTGGGCTGCTGAAAGCGAGGCGATGCTCGCCACGCTCAGCGCCGCAAGCTGCTTCGAGGTGAGAGCGCCGACCTGCGCACTGGTCAGGGCGTCCACTTGATCGCCGGTCAAGACGGCAACCTGCGCCGTGCTCAGCCCGCCAATGCCGGCCACGCTCAGCGCGGCAATCTGGGCCGTGCTCATTGACGCTATGGTTTCCGCAGACAGGCCCGCGATAGCACTCGAGCCGAGTGCGGCAATGTCCCTGGTCGAGAAGGTCGCAATGTCGTCCGTACCCAGGGCCGCGATCTGTTTCGAGCTGAGCGCGCCGACCTGATTACTGTTCAGCGCCTCGACCTGATCGGTGCTGAGGGCCGCGATCTGATCGGTGGTCAGGCCCGTGATGCCCGCAGCGCTAAAGGCGCCGATCTGGGTTGTGGAAAGCGAGGCGATGTCGGTCACCTGCAACGCCGCAACCTGCCGGGAGGTGAGGGTGCCGATCTGGGTATTGGTGAGGGCGTTCACCTGGTCGCTCGTGAGCGCCGCGATCTGCCCGGTGCCCAGTCCACTCACACCGGCCGGACTCAGCGCCGCGATCTGCGCTGTCGTCAGTGATGCTATGGTTTCCGTTGAAAGACCCGGTATCGCATTCGAACCGATCGCCGCAATGTCCCTGGTCGAGAAGGTCGCTATATCATCCGCGCCCAGAGCCGCTATCTGCGCCGAACTCAACGCACCGACCTGTGCGGTGGTCAGGGCCTCGGCCTGAGCGGTGCTCAGGGCGGCGATCTGCGCGGTACTGAGCACTCCGATGCTTCTTGTGCTCAGGGCTGAGATTTGCGCCACTGTCAGCGACGCCATGGTCTCCGTTGACAAGCCGGGTATCGCATTCGAGCTGATTGCGGCAATGTCCTTGGTCGAGAATGTCGCAATGTCGTCCGCGCTCAGGACCGCTATCTGTTTCGAGGTGAGAGCGCCAACCTGGGTGGTGGTCAAGGCCTCGACCTGAGCTGCCGTCAATGCGGCGATCTGGGCGGTGCTCAGCGCGCCGACGCTTTGCGTATTCAGGGCGGCAATCTGGGCTGTCGTCAGTGACGCGATGATCTCCGCCGACAATCCCGGGATCGCACTCGAACTGATCGCGGCGATGTCCTTGGTCGTGAAGCGTGCCAGGTCCTCCGTCCCCAATGCTGAAATCTGTGTGGAGTCGAGATTGAGGATCTGCGTGCTCGTCAGGGCTTCAACTTGCGCGGTGCTGAGGGTCGCAAGCTGTTGTGCGCTAAGTCCGGCAATGCCTGCGGTGCCCAGCGCGGCAATCTGGGCCGTTGAAAGAGCGGCTATGTCGTCTGTTCCAAGCGAAGCGACTTGTGCTGCGGTCAACGTCGCCATCTGCCTGGTCGACAGCATGGAAATCTGGCCGGTGCCGAGGGCGGCGATCTGGCCGGTTGAAAGTCCGGCGATACCGGAGGTGCTTATGGCTGCAATCTGGGTTACTGAAAGCGATGTTATGTTCCCCGTACCCATGGCCGCGATCTGTCCCGCGCTGAGGGACGCGATCTGAACGGTGGTCAAGGCCGCGAACTGGTCGATGCGCAGGGCTGCAATCTGGTCAAGGGTCAGACCCTTGACGCCTAATGCGCTCAACACGGCGGTCTGGCTGGTGGACAGGACTGCAACATCCTCACCCAGGGCGGCCACTTGCGCCGAACTCAGCGCCTTGATCTGCGCGGAGGATAAAAGGCTGACCTGATTACCGCTCAGGGCTTCGACCTGGTCGGGCGTCAGACCGGTAACCGCACTGGTGCTCAGAGCGGCGATTTGAGCCGCGGTAAGCGCTGCGATGACATCCGTGTTCAAGCCCGACACGGCCTTATTTGTGATCGCCGCGATGTCGGCGGTCGAAAATGTCGCCAGGTCTTCGACGCTCAGCGCCGCAAGCTGCGCTGAGCTCAGGGACCTCACCTGTGTCGCCGACAGGGTTTCGACCTGTTGGGTGTTCAGGGCTTCGATCTGATCGGCCGTCAGCCCGGCGATGGCGCTGGTGGTCAGGGCGGCGATCTGCGCCGTGGTCAGCGCCGCGATTGCATCCGGGCTGAGACCGGACATTGCCTTGCCGGTGATTGCCGCGATATCGGCGGTCGAAAATGTCGCTATGTCTTCGGCGCTCAGGGCTGCGAGTTGCATCGTGCTCAGCACCTTCACCTGCGCTGCAGACAGGGCTTCGACCTGTTGGGTGCTCAGGGCCTCGATCTGATCGGCGATCAGGCTCGCGATCACGCCGGTGTTCAGGGCGACAATCTGGGCGGCTGACAGGGCCTCGATCTGACCAGCGCTCAAGGCCTGGAATTGCGCGGCGCCGAGCGCGCGCATCTGGCCCGTCGTCAACGCCGCGATCTGATCTTTCGTGAGCAGGCTGATCGCCTCCGTGCCAAGACGCGGCATCGCCCCGCTCGTGATCGCCGCGATATCGGCGGTCGAGAAAGTTGCGATATCGTCAGCACTCAGGACCGCAAGTTGCGCCGCATTCAGCGATCTCACCTGTTCCGGAGACAGGGCTTCGACCTGGTTCGTGCTAAGGGCGGCGATATGTGTCGTCTTGAGTGCGGCAATCTGGGCCGTGGTCAATGCGGCGATCTGATCGGTGCTCAAGGTCTCGATCTGCTCGGTCGTCAGGCCCGCAATCGCGCTTGCGTTGAGGGCGGCGATACGCTCCGGAGCAAGATCGGCGATTGCTGCGATGCTCAGGCCAGGCATGGCCTTGATGGAAATCGCGGCAAGGTCGGCCGTCGAGAAGGTGGCGATATCATCCGTGCCGAGGGCAGCGATTTGCAACGAGCTCAATACCCTGATCTGCGCCGGCGACAGGGCTTCGGCCTGATCCGGGCTCAACACCGCGATCTGATCGGTCGTCAGGCCGGCAACAGTGCTTGGGCTGAGGGCGGCGATCTGGTCCGGGGTCAGCCCTGCGATCACCTCCGTGCTGAGGCCCGGCATGGCTCTGGCCGTAATCGCCGCCATGTCGGCGGTTGAAAATGTTGCGACATCCTCCACGCTCAGGGCCGCAAGCTGCACCGCGCTCAGGACACGCACCTGGGAGGAGGTCAAGGCCTCCGCCTGATCCGTCGTCAGGCCATGAAGCTGGGTGGTCGTCAGTGCGGAAACCTGTATCGAGCTCAGGCTTTTGATGGCGTATTGATCGAGAATATTGAGTTGATCCAGCGTCAGACCAACGATGGCGCCCTGTGAAATGGCGCTCAACTGTTGAGAGTTGAGGACTTTGACGTCCTCAGTATCCAATGCGGCGATCTGAGCCGAGGAGAGCGCCTTGATCTGGGCTGTGGAAAGCGACGCCACGTCTTCGGTCGTCCAGGCTGCGACCGCCTCTGTCGAGAGATATCTGATCTGATTGACATTCAGGGAAGAGATGATCGACGTCATGTCCGAAAAATCCTAAAGCCTAAGCGCGACAGATGGATTTTCTGCCCAGGGCCCCGAAGGGCGTCGGTCACTCAACTCCACCATTTTTCAGATATTGAGTACGCAATCGGGCTTGCCTGAACCTGAAGTTGCTATGTCGCCGTCGATCTCCCTTAACGATACTGCCATTAACGCCGCAAAACATCGGAGGCGCCAAGCCGCCGCTGGCTGCGCGTGCCGCATGCGTTCATCGCAAGTGTATAAAATGCGGGATCGGGCTCAGACGGGCGAATGCAGGAAGGCCGGCATCGTGCCGCCGCCTGACAGCTTCGCGAGATAGAGGCGGGCGGTGTCGAGCGCTTCGCGGATGGTCGCATCCATATCGAGATAACGATACGTCCCGAGCCGCCCGACAAAGGTGACCGACGCTTCCCGTTCGGCACGCGCCACATATTCGGCAAGCTGTTCTTTGTCCTCGACCAGCCGGATGGGATAATAGGGAATGTCCTGCGGGCCGCATTCACGGGAGAACTCCCTGTAGCAGACCGAGCCTTTATGTTCTTCCCACGGGGAAAAGTGCTTGTGTTCGGTGATGCGGGTAAAGGGTACGGAAACGTCGCCGTAATTCATCACCGCGCAGCCTTGATAGTCACCGTCATAGGTGAAGCGTTCGAAATCGAGCGTCCGGTATGCCAGGCGGCCGAATTCGAAGTCGAAATAACCATCGAGCGGACCCGAATAGAAGACGTGTCTGGATGCCGGCGCTTCGGCGCGGCGGAAATGCGTGCCGAGCGTCACCGTTATGTTGGGGTGATCGAGGATGCGTTCGATCATGTCGGTATAGCCGGTTTCCGGCATGCCCTGATATTTGTGGAAGAAATAATTGTCGTCGTAGTTGAAGCGCACGGGCAGGCGTTTCAGGATGGAGGCTGGCAGCTCCGTCGGTGAGCAGCCCCATTGTTTCTCGGTATATCCCTTGAAGAAGGCTTCGTAGAGATCGCGTCCGACGAAGCGCAGCGCCTGCTCCTCGAAGGTCTGCGGATCGGTAATCGACCTGTCGGCCTTTTCCTCGATGAAGGTTCGGGCTTCATCGGGCCGGAAGTTCCTGCCGAAGAACTGGTTGATCGTGTGCAGGTTGACCGGAAGGGAGTAGACGCGCTCGCTGCTCGTCGTCTTGACGCGGTTCTTGTAAGGCATGAAGGTCTGGAAACCGTTCACATAGTCCCAGACTTCCTTGTCGTCGGTATGGAAAATATGCGGACCGTAAACATGCACCATGACGCCAGTTTCGCCGTCGCGTTCGGTGTGGCAATTGCCGGCAATGTGATCGCGGGCATCGACGATGTCGACCATATGGCCGGCCAGCGCGAGTTCGCGCCCGATGACCGCGCCGGAAAGCCCGGCGCCAACAATGACAATTCTTTCGTCGGCGAACATTGATAATCAGTCCTGTTCATATGCCGCCCTGCGGGCGGTCAAGATTTGCATCGAAGAGTTGCCGCTGAACGCATGCCCGGCCCGAACGCGAATATCTCGTGTTCAGTTCTCCGGCTTTTGCCAGAGACGACGGTCATAGGGGATCGGCGCATAGTCGTGCCACTGATTGAGTTTCTTCAGATAGCGGTTCCGGTAGCTCTGTTCGTCTTCGAACTCGATGTTTTCCAGCAGGGCTTCGACACCCACTTCATAATAAATGTCGAGATTGCTGAGATCCGGCACCGGGGTCTCGCCGCGTTCGCATTCGCCCTGCATTTGCCAGAACAGCTCTTCCAGGCGGCGCGCCAGAGCGGGAATATCCCGCAATACGCTCGTCTCGCGTTGCCGGGCGATCGATTCCCTGACCGCCAGAAGGCTCTTGCGGTCGCGTTCGAAACCGATGGCGCGGGCGACATAATCTTCCGGCGAAGCGCAAAGCATTTCCGGAACGCCCGCTGCGGTGACGATGCTGCCGCAGAAACGTGCGGCAAAGGTCTTGCCGGACATGGTCAGGACAGGCAGGCCGGATGTTATCGCATCCGCTGCCGTGGAATGTGCGCCATAGGGGAAGGTGTCGAGAAACAGATCGGCAACGCCGATGCGGGCAATGTGCTGCGGATTCGGAGCCTTCGGTGCAAACACCAGCCGTTCGGCTGCGACGCCGCTTTTTTCCGCGAGCTCTCTCAGGCGTTGATTGACGTCGTCATCGCCCGTCAGCAGCCATAAAAGGCTGCCGGGCGTCTGCAGCAGGATCGTCATCCACCGTGCGAAGCAGCTTTCGGTAATTTTCTGCATGCCGTTAAAGCTGGCATATACGAACGCATCTTCCGGCAGTCCGACCTCGGCCCGGCTTGGCCGGGCGGCAATGGGCCGCTTCCGGTCGAGCGGCTGGTCGCAGGCGATGCGCAGGACCTTTTCGGAATAGTAGATTTCGTTCTCCGGCGGGATCATGTACCCGTCCGAGATCAGGTACTGATGAAACGGGCTCCCCATCGATCCGGGGTAACCGCAGAAACTGACGATGACCGGCGCGGGGCGATAAGCGAAAATCTTTGTGCGCGCATCCTTGGTGTAGCCGTTCACATCGATCAGTATGTCGATTTCGTCGGAGATGATCTGCGAGGCGGCGGCGGCATCGTCCAGACCGTGAATATCCCGCCAGCAATGAACCGCTGCCTTGATGCGCTCCTGCGTACTGTCAGTGCTGCGGACATTGCCGCAGTAATAGGCGAAAACCTCAAGACTGTTCCTGTCATGCAGTTCCAGAACCTCGCAGAGAGCAAAGCCCACGGCGTGGTCGCGAAGATCCGAGGAGAGATAGCCGACGCGCAGGCGCTCGCCGGTTCCGGATTTCTGCTTCGGCGATCTGCGCGGGAAACGGCTGAGGTCCGGACGCGCGCCGATCAGCGTCTTGCTGAGGCGATATGCCTTGGCCAGCTGGAACATCGGATCGTCGGCATAACAGCTCAGCGTCAGCGAGGACATGGCGTCGAGCATCTTGCGGACGGGGATATGGCTTGACGGCGCAAGCACTGGCCACTTGCACTGGCGCTGTCGCAGCGACACCCAGTGCTGGCCGGATTCCGGCAGTTCCGGCCGCAGCTCGAACGCCTGCAGCAAGGCGTTTTCGGCGTCATCAAGCCTTCCGGCGCCCTCAAGCACCCGGCCGATGTTCTGCAGGGTCATATGCCGATGGCCGACCGCCTCGGCGTCGAGCTGTTTCGTCGCCTCGGCATAATGCGACCATTGCTCCACCGCCTGGCCGATCAACCCGGCGTCTTCAAGCGCACGGCCGAGATTGATGTGGCCGGGAGCGAATTCCGGATTGGCCTTCAGGCAGGCGCGGAACGCCTGCACGGCGCCCGCGCGATCGCCAAGCTGATTGAGCACGACGGCATAGTTGAAGTAGGCGAGATGAATTGTGGGATTGTTGTCGTTGAATGCGACCCAGGTCTTGTAGAGCTCGGCGGCCGCGGCTCGCTGACCGGCAACATTCAGCGCCTCCGTCACACTCAGCAGGTCCATGAGACTCAACCGTTGGCTCCGCGCGAGATCGAGTGCACTGGGAGCGGCGGCGTCGTTTGAAGGAGAGACGTGGTTGGCGGTCATGACATCCTGCGGCAAGGCGACAAAGGGTCGAAGATGGAAACAGCCTGTTGATGGGCCGTCCTTTGCTATCGCAGGTAACTTGCCTGTGGCTGGATGTGTTTGAGGCGGGATTGCCTGTGCAGATCAGCCGGCGGCCGGGTGGGGCGAAGTTTCTTCCCAGTCAGACGCCGGTTCCTGAGGTATTGATGCTGTCACGCCGGAAGCAGGGACTGCTTACCTGTTCTAGCGGCGGGAATGTTTCATCCTGTAGCTCGCCAAAGCAATTGACGGATTGATGCGATAGACACTGTCGAAATCTTCATCCGTGAAGTATTGATAGGAATGCGCGACATATTCGCGGAAAAGGCCGTGCAGGTCCTGCCGCATCTGCTTGCCGGCCCACTCCAGCAGACCTGCCTTGAAGACGACGAAGATCGGGTAATATTTCGCCCTGAAGATCGGGTTTTCCAGGAAAAGCTTCTCGGTGTCTTTCAGCGCTGCGAACATTTCAAGCCGGCGTTCGTCAAAAGTGCTGGTGTGCTGCTCGCGTCCGGGGACGAGACGGTGCGTTGTCAGGCTGCTGTTAATGGCGAGAAAACGCCCGGCATTCATATAGGCCGCCCAATGCGGCAGGATGTCCTCGTTGATCCGCGCCGTGGAGAAACGCCAGTTCGTCCGGTGAATGAAAGATGTCCGTAATATCTTGTTCCAGGGGTAATTGATCGTCACCAGGAACTGCGCGGTCGAATCGAGATCGATCAGCGCCGTATCGCGGTTGCCGAGGACGGTATCCCAGATATTCTTGTCGATGGGCGGCATCTCGCCGGCATCGCCTCCTGCCGTTCTCAGCACGCTATATCTGAAGGACGCGACATCGATATCCGTGTCATCCATCAGGGGCAGAACGGTATCGACGGCTCCTTCATGCAGAAGGTCGTCGGCATCGTGAAACAGGCAATATTCGCTGTCGATGGTCGCCAGCGCCCTGTTGCGGGCAACGCCCGGCCCGGTGTTCGTCTCGCTGCGCATCAGCTTTATGTTGGCGTGCCGCGCCATGTATTGCTCAACGATGTCGCAGGTATGGTCGGTGGAGGCGTCGTCGACGACGACGATATCCATCTCGGTTTCATTGCGCAGAACACTGTCGAGTGTCTCGCCGATAAGATTGGCCATGTTGAAGGCCGGAATGATGATGGATATTTTTGCCATGAGAGATACTGAATGTCCTTTTGGAGCATTCTGCAATTTGAATGTATCTACGATACGACGCGGCCCGGGGGCCGCGTCGCAATTTGCTCGGTTCTTTAATTTTTACACAGCCTTATAGGCTTTGATGATCGCTTCGACCTGCGCATCGTTCATCACCTTCAGCTGCTGGGCCGAAAGTGCACCGGCCTGGGCGCTGCTGAGACCAGCCAGGGCGGCCGTGGAAAGACCGGCGACCGCGTTAGCGGCGATGGCCTTGATCTCATCGGTGGAGAAGAGCGCCAGTTCGTCGCTGCTCAGTGTCCCGATCTGGGCGGAGCTGAGGCCTGCGACCTGATCGGAGCCGAGGGCCTTGAGCTGGTCGGTCGACAGGGCTGCGAACTGCGCCGCGGAGAGCGCCGTGGCCTGTGCCTTGCTCAGCGCGGCGACATTGCCGGTGCTCAGCTTGGTGACGTCGATGCCGGCAAGCGCCTTGGCGCTGATGGCCTTGATCTCGTCGGTGGAGAAGGTGGAGAGAGCATCGGAGGTCAGGGCGCCCAGCTGCGTCGAAGACAGCGTTGCGATCTGCGTCTTCGTCAGTGCCGCAACATTCTCGGTGCTGAGAGCAGTCAGGGTGGCAGCGGAAAGGCCGGCCATGGCGTTAGCGCTGATGGCCTTGATCTCGTCGGTTGAGAAGAGCGCCAGTTCGTCGCTGCTCAGCGTGGCGATCTGGGCGGAGCTGAGGCCGGCGACCTGATCGGAACCGAGGGCCTTGATCTGGTCGGTCGACAGGGCTGCGAACTGTGCCGAAGAGAGTGCGGTGGCCTGTGCCTTGCTCAGCGCGGCGACATTACCGGTGCTCAGCTTGGTGACATCGAGGCCGGCGAGCGCCTTGGCGCTGATGGCCTTGATCTCGTCGGTGGAGAAGGTGGCGAGAGTATCGGAGGTCAGG
>NZ_JAOCCY010000014.1:0-114259 GCF_029840625.1 Agrobacterium sp. GD03872 | reverse complement strand
GCCACCTGGCAGGGTTTCGTCTACGTGGCCTTTGTCATCGACGTCTTCGCTCGTCGCATCGTCGGCTGGCGGGCAAGCCGGACAGCACATGCGAGCTTCGTCCTCGATGCGCTGGAGCAGGCACTTCATGATCGGCGTCCCGCTCATGGCGGCGGCCTCGTGCATCACTCCGATCGCGGCGTTCAATACGTGTCCATTCGGTATTCCGAGCGATTGGCAGAAGCTGGCATCGAGCCGTCTGTCGGAAGTGTCGGCGACAGTTATGACAATGCCCTCGCCGAAACGATCAACGGTCTCTACAAGGCCGAGGTCATTCATCGGCGTGGACCATGGCGCAGCTTCGAGGCGGTGGAATTCGCTACCTTGGGTAAGCATCCGAACAGCCACGCGGTATCTGCGCGCGCGGATGAGAACCAACCGGTTTATGGTGGTGAGGTTCGGTTCGGAGTTGGGGGGCGTGGCGTAGCGGACCGTCAGGTTTTCCGGCGTGATCGACGCGCCCATTTTGCGACCAGGTGTTCAACGGCTCTGTTGAGGTCGGCGAACGCAGCATGGTTCGGGTCGAAGTCTTTGGCGCCCCACCATTCGGCAAGCTCGGCGTGCCGCTCATGAGCGGGATCGGCAAGCGCCTCGCGGAACTCCTGGTATCCCCAAGGGCCGCCGACGTCTTCCGGCGGGCAGCGCCCCGTCGCCTCGATCAGCATGCGGTCTGCCAGCGCAACGATGGGGAACGTGCGCTCGATCTTGATGCTGTGCGTCCAGCCGTCACCGAAGTCGTAGTGGTATTTGAAGGATTTCGCGCCGGTGTCCTGGATTGCCGACAGGAGCGAGACCTTGCGCGCATCGATTGGGCCATCCCCCCATTCCTGGTCGGGCAAACCAAAACCGACATCGCGGATCTGGAACTCGTAGAGGTGGGTATTCGTCCAGCCCATCGCGGCTTGCAAGACCTCATGCAATCGGCTGAGCCGGATGCGCCAGGGCACGACAATGCGCCGCATCACCGTTGGTTCGACATGATCAAGAGTAACCTTCAAACGGACCAGGGAAGCTGCCATCGTCAGGCCGCCAGCATGAGGGCTGGACTTTCACCCTGGCGTAGCCGCTTCCACTCCCACGGAAGCAATTCCGGCAGAGATCGGCAGGTCAGCGATACGAGCAAGGATATCGGCGAGCCAAGCCTTGGGATCCACGTCATTCAGCCGTGCGGTCATGATGAGCGTGAGCATGATGGCCGCGCGATCGGCGCCACGGTCGGAACCGGCGAAGAGCCAGGCCTTTCTTCCGCAAGCCACACCGCGCAACGCTCTTTCCGCGCAATTGTTGGTCATGCAGATCCTGCCGTCGTCGGCATAGCAGGCAAAGTCGGCCCAGCGCGACAGCATGTAGTCGATCGGCCCAGCCACCGGCGATGAACGCGAGAGGCCGCCCCGCTCGGCGCGCAACCATTCCTCCATATCGTTCAGCAAGGGCTTGCTCTTCTCCTGCCGGACGGCAAGCCGCTCTGCCGCGCTCTGGCCGTTGATATCGCGCTCGATGGCGAACAGGGCATCGATGCGCTTGACGGCTTCGAGGGCCGCCGGCGAGATCGGCTTGGCCCCTTTGCCGCGCCGGGCGTTTCGCGCGACATCGGCCAGTTCGAAGAACTTCCGGCGCGCATGGGCGAAGCAGAAGGCGGGCGTTGCCGGCATTTGCTTTCTCGTCCGGTCGAACAACGGATTGAAGCCGTTGTAGCAATCAGCCTGAAGGATGCCGCTGAAGTCGGCCAGATGCCGTTGCGGGTGCTCGCCGCGCCGATCGCTGGAAGCATAGAAGACCGCAGCCGGTGGTGCAGGCCCGGCGAATGGCTGATCGTCACGCACGTAAACCCATATTCGCCCGGTCGTGCTCGCCTTATGAGGATAGTCGCTGCTAGCCGAATCGCTCAGCCAAATAATGTCGGCCAGACCTACGAGCTGCTGAACCGCTGGCGGTACTCGCTGGGTGACACGTCCGCAATTCGGTAAAACGCTCGCCGCAGCGTTTGCTCATCTTGAAAGCCGCAGACAGTGGCTACTCGCTTCAGGGGTAGATCGCCCTCGGACAGGAGTTGTTTGGCCCGCTCGAAGCGCATCTTCTCGATTGCGGCAGCCGGGGTTAACCCGACGGCCACACGGAACTTGCGGGTAAAGGAACGCACACTCATGCCAGAGCGGCTCGCCAGTACCTCAACGGAGAGATTCTCCTTTAGATGGCCCGCGGCCCAGGTGAGGAGATCGGAGAAATCGGTGTCCGTCGAAGCCTGAAGCGACAGGCTGGTGCTGAATTGATGCTGATTTCCCGGGCGGCGAAAGTATACCACCAACATCTTCGCGACATCCATTGCAAGCTTCCGGCCGTGGTCATCTTCGACAAGATGCAGCGCAAGATCGATGCCTGCGCTCACACCGGCCGAACTCCAGATGTTGCCGTCGTGTACGAAGATTGGGCCATCAAGAATGGTCGCGCCGTCACACTTGCGCTTTAGTGTTTCTATGAAACCCCAGTGCGTCGTGGCAGAGCGACCAGCAAGCAAGCCCGCTTCTGCAAGGAGGAACGCCCCGACGCACACGGAGCATACGCGGCGGGAGCGTGGACCATTCTCAGCCAGCCATGCGACTAGCCTAGGGTCAGGACCCATTGATTTGAATTGACGGCTATGATTCAGACGGGCGGATAGGAGCCCGACTGATGAGTAATTTGTTTTGGCTGACGGACGAGCAAATGGCCCGTCTTCAGCCCTATTTCCCCAAGAGCCATGGCCGCCAGCGTGTCGATGATCGGCGTGTCCTGAGCGGCATCATTTTCGTCAATCGCAACGGCCTCCGGTGGTGTGATGCGCCGAGGGAATATGGTCCGGCGAAGACCTTGTATAACCGCTGGAAACGCTGGAGCGACAAGGGCATCTTTATCCAGATGATGGAGGGCCTGGCTGTGCCTGAAGCTGCAGAGCACAAGACCATCATGATCGATGCGACCTATCTCAAGGCCCACCGCACAGCTTCCAGCCTGCGGGTAAAAAAGGGGGTGCGGGCCGCCTGATTGGACGCACGAAAGGCGGCATGAACACCAAGCTTCATGCCGTCACGGATGCGAATGGTCGCCCGGTCAGCTTCTTCATTACGGCCGGTCAGATCAGCGATTACACCGGTGCTGCCGCCTTGCTTGATGAACTTCCCAAGGCCAAATGGCTACTGGCCGACCGTGGCTATGATGCCGACTGGTATCGTGACGCTTTACAGGCGAAGGGGATCACCCCCTGCATTCCGGGGCGGAAGTCCCGCAACAAAACCATCAAATACGACAAACGCCGCTACAAACGGCGCAACCGGATCGAGATCATGTTCGGGCGTCTCAAAGACTGGCGGCGTGTCGCTACGCGCTACGACAGATGCCCAATGGTCTTCCTCTCCGCCATCGCTCTCGCTGCGACCGTTATCTTCTGGCTATGAGCAATGAGTCATCGGGTAATTTGTGGCTGCCTCCCTCGGACCTGAAAGATGGGTCACACTTCTGGCTATCCAAAGCTGAAGGAAGGAAGCAGCCATGACGTATTATGCCGGACTGGACCTGTCGATGGAAACCACGCAGATCTGCATTGTTGACGAGACTGGTAAGAAGGTCGCCTCGATGAAGGTCGAGAGCCGTCCTGATATGATCGCATATGCATTGCGCGAAGTCGGCGACGTCGAACGAGCTGTAATAGAAACCGGACGTATGTCGCCGGCGATCTGCCATGGCTTGCGTGCTCTGGATATTCCCATTGTCTGCATCGATGCCCGGCAGGCACATCAAAGCCTAAAGGCATTGAAGGCCAATAAAACCGATCCGCATGACGCAGCCGGCCTGGCCCAACTGGCCAGAACCGGGTTCTACAAGGAAGTGCACGTCAAATCTCCTGCGGCGCACGGCGTGCGAAGCATCATTACGACACGCAACCACCTGGTCGAATCTCGAGTTCGCCTCGACAACATGATCCGCGGTCTTTGTGCGACCTTCGGCTTCAAGCCCGGGCCTGGCCAAGGCAAGGCGTTTATTGATCGGGTGATGGAGGCAGCTAAAACACCCGGTTTGGGCCAAAGCATCACCGCACTGCTTGCAGTGAGAACAGGCCTGACGGCGCAGATCAAGGAGATGGATCGGGTTTTACGTGAGCTCGCTCATGGATCGCAATCCTGCCGGCAACTCATGAGCATCCCCGGTGTCGGTGTGCAAACGTCTGCTGCTTTTGTCGCTGCCGTTGATGAAGTCCGCCGCTTCCGACAATCACGCACTGCCGGTGCCTACTTTGGCCTCGTCCCCAAACGTCATCAATCAGGAGAAATCGATTTGACGGGGCGGATCACCAAACAAGGTGACAGCACGGTGCGGAAACTCCTCTACGAAGCGGCCAACTCGATCCTCACACGCAGTCGTGGGAGCTTCCCGCTCAAGGGCTGGGCAATGAAGATCGCCAAGCGGCGTGGACTGCGGAAGGCACGGGTGGCGCTGGCGCGTCGTCTTGCCGTCATCATGCATGCCATGCTGCGCGATGGCACTTTGTTCGAAGCATGAGGTGAGATAAGATTATTTGCCAGCGGTGAAGCCGGATAGCTGATCCGAGGGCGGTGTCCCGAGAGGGAACGCAGGGACGAACGATCTGCGAAGGTTACCGGATGGGCCAGAAGCCCGCATCGAGTCAATGCAACGTTCGACCTTGTGAAACCCGATAAAGCACGATCGCTGCCTGCAGCCATCAGTGCGGACAGATCCTTGAAACCCTCAAGGGACAACACCGCCAAGCTCTGCAAATTACAGATCCTAACCCTAGCGATCGAACCAAAGACGGCTAACTAGGGTCAGCGTCAGCTTCATCGTTCTCGTCACCTGGATCGTTGATGAAAGCTTCTGATCCGATTCTACTGCTAAGAAGGCCCGCATCTTCCAGTGCCTCGATATTCGGCATGTCGCGCAGCGTATCCATGCCGAACGCCGAAAGAAAGTGTGGCGTCGTCACATAGGTATATGGCGCGCCTGGCGTCGGGCTCCGTGGCCCGGAGCCGACGTAACCGCCACTCCGCAAATTACCGATGACGTCGCGGCTGACCTCCTTGCCAAAAATCTTCGACAGTTCGCCGCGGGTCACCGGCTGGAAATATCCCACCGCCATCAGCACCATCGCCTCGAACTCGGAGAGGGCTGCTGCCCCTCCCCGGGTTGGCGCCGAAGAAGACCGGATCGTCTCGGCGAAACGGGGCCGGGTCCGGTGCTGCCAGCCGCCGGCAACCGACACCAGTTCATAGGGCCGGTCTCGCAGTTCCTCGATGAGATCGTCTATCAGCAGATCGATGCTGCAGTTTTTTCCCACCACCCGCGCCAGCGTCTCACGGTTGACCGGCTCGGCTGAGGCAAAGATCACCGCCTCGACCCGCATCATCCATTCCCGCCAGCGCAGCTCCGGCGGCAGCTCTTCGAGCTCCCGATCGTACAGGACCTCTTGCTGTCGATCCTTCGCTTGACGCCGGTTGGCTTTGGCTGTGCTCGCTCCCGCCATCGTCACAACCCGAAAATCCGGAAGGAGGAGCGGCCGGAGAGCTCGCGCACCGCCTCGAAACTTTCGAGCCGGTCGAACAGACGGTTGGCCGCCCATCGCGAAAGACTGCTGCCGGGAGCCGAAGCGGCGATCGCATCCTCGTTCAGCAACTTGCGGATCACCGCTTCGGCGCCCTTGGTTCGCACTTTCGGCGCCACGGCCAGCAACCGAGCGGCGCGGCGATCAATCTCGACGGCGGAGCGTAGTGCGGTCTCGACGCCGCTAACCAATGCCAGACAGACGGCCTTCGAATAGGCCGGTTCGCCGGGCCGGACGCGACCACGACCACCGATGGTGCGGAACGCCGGGCCAAAACGCTCGGGCAGCAGCAGCGGCACGGGTTTCGGCCAGTTCAGCTTTTGCGCCAGCACGAGCTCGGCGAGGCCAAAGGCCAGCGCCTCGGCGTCCGGGCGAACGGCAGAGATCGCCGTTATAAGGTCCGCCACCGCGAAGGGTGTTGCTCGCCCGGACTGATTTGCAGAATCGACGATGTCCGGGATCGAGGCAAGGTTGTTGTCCCACGTCATCCCTAGCAGCGCGACAAGCTCCTTAACAAACGGTGTGGCGAGCGTCCCAGTCCGGCGCGCCAGGATTCGTGTGGCCAAAAACAGCTTTCCAGCCGGGCCGGGATCATCGCCAGAAGACGTCAGCAACACCGCGTCGCGGATTGCAGTTTCTTCCTCGCTGCGACCAAGCATTCGGGCGGCAATGGCGGCGGATTTCAGGGCAAGGCGATCGCGCCAGCAGCCGAGCCATGGCGGTTCGGCGCGGATCAGATCATCGAGTGATTTCAGGGCGATACCGGCGACAAAGGCGGCGTCGATATCGCTCGGGTCGCGGCCGCGTGACAGCGCCCAGCCCGGCAGGCGGGATGACCAGGTCGGTGAGGGTGAGTGCGGGGTCGCGATCGAATCCATGCCCGGAAGCATAGTTCATGTGCGCAGTTTACGCCAGTTATATCCGACTAAACCGCACGGCTTGTATGTTATTTAAAACGTCCGATAATCTTGCATTATCGGACATTGTTGACGCGCGTCTTAAGTTTTGGTAGATAATGACGAAAAGGTAGATTTTTGGAGGTTGTGGTGTCGCTGAACATCAAAAATCCAGCCACTGTAGCGCTCGTCGACGAGCTCGCTCGGCGCCAGGGTATCAGCAAAACGGCGGCAATCCACCAGGCCCTGACCGAGCGCCTTCACCGACTCGGGCATGCCGACGTCCCGAAGGACCGCATGCTTGATGAACTTCGCGCTATCAGAAAGAGGAGCACAGCTTCCAGAGTTGGAAAAGCGCAGCGACGAGGACATCGTCGGGTTCGATGAGCACGGAATCCCGAACTGATGGTCATCGATACATCGGCGATCGTCACGATCCTGCGCAACGAGCCACAGGCGGAACGACTTGAGAGAGCCATCGTCGCCGACCCGATCCGATTGGTACCGGCGACATGCGTGTTCGAAGCTCGCATGGTGATGGTCAGCCGTCGTGGCGAGCATGCATTGGCCGAAATCGACTTGTGGCTTTCCAAGATCGCGGCGGAAATCATTCCGGTCGATGCCGAGTTGGTCGATCTCGCCACCCAAGCGTGGCTCACCTATGGCATGGGCAGACATCGCGCCGGACTGAATTTTGCGGACTGCTTTTCCTACGCGCTGGCAAAGCGGGCCGACGACGCCCTTCTCTTCATCGGGGAAGATTTTAAGCAGACGGATATCGAAGCGGCATGAATAGTGAGGGAAAGATCATTGCTGATGAGGATCTGGCGGAGGTAGCCCCGTCCCCTGCCCCGCAGCCGGGGTTCGGCTTGCCGGGCCACCTTCAGGATCTCACCGATCGGGCGCGCGGCTACGTCGAGGCGGCCAGTTCCGTCAACACCCGCAAAGCTTACGCATCAGACTGGAAACATTTCTCTGCCTGGTGCCGACGCTCCAATCTTTCCCCCCTCCCCCCGCATCCTCAAACCGTTGGTCTCTACATCACCGCCTGCGCCTCGGGATCCGTGGAGCGTGGAGCCAAGCCAAATTCCGTTTCTACGATTGAACGACGCCTCTCATCGATATCCTGGAATTACGCGCAACGCGGCCTGAGCCTCGATCGTAAGGACCGGCATATTGCAACTGTCATGGCCGGCATTCGCAACAGCCATGCCCGCCCGCCGGTCCAGAAGGAAGCGGTCATGGCAACCGACATCATCGCCATGCTGGAAACGATCGATCGCGGCACGTTGCGTGGCATGCGCGACCGGGCGATGCTGCTGATCGGCTATGCCGGCGGACTTCGACGGTCCGAGATCGTTTGCCTCGATCTCAAGGCAGATCAGACCGAAGACGGTCGCGGTTGGATCGAGATCCTCGACAAAGGCATGCTGGTGACGCTTCGGGGCAAGACGGGTTGGCGTGAAGTGGAGATCGGTAGAGGCTCGTCCGACAACACCTGCCCCGTCCTCGCGCTCCAAACTTGGATCAAATACGCCAAGCTCGCCCATGGCCCCCTCTTCCGGCGGGTTACCGGACAAGGAAAGGCCGTTGGATCGGATCGCTTGAACGACAAAGAAATCGCCCGCCTAGTCAAGCGCACAGCGATGGCCGCGGGTATTCGAGGCGACCTGGCCGAGATCGAGCGTTGGTTGAAGTTCTCAGGGCACTCATTGCGGGCCGGCCTCGCCTCTTCTGCCGAAGTCGATGAGCGTTATGTCCAAAAGCAACTGGGGCACGCCTCGGCCGAGATGACCAGGCGGTATCAGCGACGTCGAGACAGGTTCAGGGTCAATCTAACTAAGGCCGCCGGACTATGACGTACGCAACGCATAGGGTTCGGCCTACCCGACCTTGTGAACACTTCGGATCGTAGGAATGCTGATCAGCCAGGGCGCCGCCCGTAACGAGCGCATCAACCTCAACCTCGCCTGCTCATTGGCGATGATAGCCGGCGCGTTGAATGCCGCAGCCTTCTATGCCGTTGGGTTCTTTTCCGCCAACATGACCGGCAACGTTTCATCTCTGTCCGACCATCTTGCGACCGCGCATTGGGGACAGGCAGTTTTTTTCTTCACCGTGATCATAATCTTCATCCTCGGTGCCGCGATTTCGTCCCTCCTTATCAACTCAGGACGGCGCCGCGGCATCGCGGCCATCTATGCCTATAGCATCCTCTTGGAAGCCATCCTGCTCGCTGTGCTCGGGATAGCGGACATCTGGTTCCTTGCAATGTGGCGCCCTCCCCTTTTAACACTTGGGCTGGCCTTTTTAATGGGATTGCAGAACGCCACCGTCACCCGAATTTCCGATGCTCGCGTGCGGACCACCCATGTCTCCGGGATGGCGACCGACGTAGGCATTGAACTTGGTATTGCGCTGGACATTCTTCGGGGACGAGAGCCAGACACGTACGCTGTTGAAAACCGTACACGGCTCACGTTACACATTTGGACGATAGGAGCTTTCCTTGTTGGAGGCATATTAGGCGTATTCGCTTATCAGCATGTAGGCGGGTACTTGTTGCTGATCTGTGCGGTATCTTTGTTCGTAATTTCACTCAAAGGGATCAGACTGAAGCGCAAGCCGTATGCCACCAGCGGCACAAGGCGAATTCGCTTGCCCCGCCGAAACTCCCGCTGATAGCTGCGTGAGTTGGATAGTGACACCATCAGTATCTTTGTAAGAGACGACTTGCGTCGGACTGCGGAATCTCCGCCTGCTTGCAGTTGAAGAACCGGCACAACAACCGGTATCGGCCGCTATTTGCGCCGACTCACTTCAGCCAAATGGGCAGTGATTCATTAATACGTGCAGCAACTCGGACGAAAATGATGATCGAACCGTGTTTATCGACTCTTTTTTTGGGAACCGTTATTATTGAATGAAAAAGGCCAACATCTGCCGGTTTCTGGGAGTTTGAGGCGAAATTCCGGCTTCATTCGCGACATGAATGGCCCAGCGTTAATATCTCATTAACTATAAAGCGCTTGCGGAAACCGGAAATCGCGTCTTATCTGTTTGCGGAGTTTAGCCGTGCGCTGGCAAAACTCCGTATCTTGGGTAAGAAAGTGCGGCAATGGTGAATTTGGATTTGGCACCTATCGAGGAGTTTTCGGGTTTTCGGGATCTTGTCCGAACCCATTCGGCTGCGCTGTCGGCGCAACTTCAAGCTTACCAAACTAAGATGTTTCCGCCCCACGCACGCAAGACGATTCGAAACTTCTCGCCGGCAGAGGCTGAGAAGCTTTTCGATTGCGCGGAAGGGTATCTTCGCACCATTGTTAGCGAGATGGAGAAAGATGATAGCCTGAACTTCAAAGTGGCTTCTGGTCCAGGCAACCGTCGCGTATATTCTGTCGAGGACATTGCGAAAATACGCCAGTACATGGATGCGGGCAGTCGGCCGGCCGGGAGATACTTGCCCCATCGCCGTGAGGGTGAGGAACTTCAGATCATTGCTGTCATGAACTTTAAGGGCGGCTCGGGAAAGACAACGACATCAGCCCATCTTGCCCAATATCTGGCGCTTCGAGGATATCGCGTCCTTGCTGTCGATCTTGATCCTCAAGCGAGCTTATCGGCGTTGTTTGGAAGCCAGCCAGAAACGGATGTCGGTCCGAACGACACGATCTACGGCGCTATCCGATATGATGATGAGCGACGGCCGATCCAGGATATTGTCAGAGCAACCTATATTCCAGACCTTCATTTGATCCCCGGTAATCTTGAACTTATGGAATTCGAACATGCAACCCCTATGGCTCTGGCAAACCGAGTGCCCGGCGACAAGCTTTTCTTTGCCCGCGTGTCGGACGCGCTAGATGAGATCGCCGATGCTTATGACGTCGTAGTCATCGACTGCCCTCCCCAGCTTGGTTATTTGACGCTTTCTGCACTGACCGCAGCGACGTCAGTTCTGATTACAGTCCACCCACAAATGCTAGACGTCATGTCCATGAACCAGTTTTTGGCGATGACCAGTGACTTGATGGACACAATTGGAGAAGCGGGAGCCGACGATAAACAAAACTGGATGCGTTATCTCGTCACGCGTTTTGAACCCACCGACGGGCCTCAGCACCAGATGGTGGCGTTCCTGCGATCCTTGTTCGGAGCAAACGTAATGGTTAATTCCATGGTGAAGAGTACCGCGGTCTCAGACGCGGGCCTGACCAACCAGACCCTTTTTGAGGTCGACAGAAGTCAGTTTAACCGCGTCACCTATGATCGCGCGCTCGAAGCGATGAACAGTGTCAATCATGAGATTGAAGGACTCATCAAAAAGACGTGGGGTAGAACATGAGCCGAAAGAATCTGTTCTCCGACCTGCCAACACCTGTCGTAACGCCGGCACCGCCTCCACATGCCAGGCCTCTTCAGGGGTCTACGAAACCGATGTCAGCTATCAAGCGGTCGGTCGGAGATCTGAACGACCGCAGCCGCCGAGCCGATGAGATAGAAAAGAGCCTGATGGAAGGCCAGGCGGTAATCGAGATTGACGCCGGCATTGTAGAACCGTCGTTTGTTCAGGACCGCATGGACGGCGACATAGAAGGTTTGAAGGCATCGATCGCTGAACAAGGACAGCAGGTCCCTATTCTCGTTCGTCTGCATCCCGAATTTCCAGACAAGTATCAAGTTGCGTTCGGACATCGACGCCTCCGTGCGCTCAAAGAGCTTGGGATCAAGGCGAAAGCCATTGTCCGTGAACTGACCGACGAACAACTGGTGATCGCGCAGGGTCAAGAAAACAATGAGCGTGCGGATCTCACCTATATTGAGAAAGCGCGGTTCGCGGCCAATCTAAAGGACCGATTCACACGGGAGATTATCGTCGCGTCGATGTCAATCGATAGAGCAGACATCTCCCGTATGATGGCCCTTGTGGATGCTCTCCCGCCCGAACTGGTCGACGCAATTGGCCCGGCGCCCGGAATCGGACGGGGCAATTGGCAGCAATTGGCGGAGCTTCTTGAAAAGTTTCCCGAACCTGCAAAAGTTCACGATCTGGCTCGATCACTGAACACTCTCCCATCGGAGGAGCGGTTTAAAAAGATTATCGCTTATCTCAAACCCGCCCGACTTGAGCGGGGAGTTCCGGTAGTGCTGTCGACATCAACTGGGGGGCGCTTGGCCCAACTCAAGAACGGCAGGACCAAACTTGAAATAACTATCGACAAGAAGGCCACGCCAGACTTCGCGACCTTCGTACTCGAACGACTGGCCGCGCTCTATGAGGAGCATCAGGCCAGCAAGGACAAAGAGAAGGAAGCTTAACCCGCAAAAGAAAAGAGCCCCCAAAACGTCGCCGTCTCGGAAGCCCTATTCTGTTCGTTAGCAAGTTCAGATTCGCATTTTCGAGAATCATCGTCAAGAGTTTTCGGCGCCATTTTGGCGAACAAATTTCTTTTGCCTGTTGACAGGTAGAAAACGATGCAGACAGGAAATGTTTCAACGCCGTTCGGACGGCGTCCGATATCTCTTGCCCTCGTACGGCGGCAACTAACTGCCGGGGAAATCAGGGCGGGCAAGAGCGTAGACAAGTGGAAAGTGTTCCGCGACGCCTCGGTGGCTATCGAGTTGTTAGGGATCCAGTCAAACAGCCTCGCGGTCCTAGACGCGCTTCTGAGCTTCTATCCCGAAAACGAGCTTCGTCCGGATGCGCAACTCATTGTTTTCCCATCAAACATCCAACTGTCACTGCGAGCGCACAGCATGCCTGGTTCGACGCTTCGGCGGCATATCGCGGTTCTGGTCGATGCGGGACTGATCGTCCGAAGGGACAGCGCTAACGGCAAGCGTTATGCGCGGAAAAATACATCCGGCACAGTCGATCACGCGTTCGGTTTCGACCTGTCTCCCCTGCTCGCTCGTGCTGAAGAATTCGCAATGATGGCCCAACAGATATTGGCCGACCGCGCGGCCCTCAAGAAAGTCAGGGAGGCGCTGACCGTTTGCCGGCGGGACGTCAGGAAGCTAATCACAGCGGCTATGGAAGAGGGGGCTGACGGAGATTGGCAAGCTGTTGAGGACACGTATGTGGGGCTCATTGCCCGTATCCCACGCTCCCCGGATCTCAGCCAGGCGACGGCCATGCTCGATGAGATGGGAGTACTGAAGGAAGAAGTACTCAACCGACTGGCAATGCACGATAAAGTCATAAATAATAGCACCAATGCTGCCCATATTGAGCAGCACATACAGAATTCAAAACCCGAACCCCTAAATGAACTTGAACCACGCTCCAGAAAAGAGCTGGGAGCAAAGCCGAGTGCCGTTAGTGGAAGACGGAGTGAGCCGCCGAAGGTGTTCCCATTGGGATTGGTGATGAAGGCATGCCCGCAGATTGCGGATTACGGCAAGAACGGAGAAATTGTGCACTGGCGAGATTTTATGTCCGCTGCTGTCGTCGTGCGCTCAATGCTGGGTATCAGTGCTTCCGCGTATCAGGAGGCCTGTGAGGTTCTGGGGCCTGAAAACGCTGCGGTGGCGGCGGCCTGCATCCTCGAGAAGGCGAATATGATCAATTCTCCGGGAGGATACCTCAGAGACCTGACGCGGCGAGCCGAGCGCGGGGAGTTCTCGATCGGGCCTATGGTGATGGCGCTCCTCAACGTTAGTCGGCGAGAGGCTCGAAGCGCAGGATAGGTCTGGCGGGAACCCTTGGGTCTCGTTTGGTCTTGGTGCGGCGCTGGCAGTCTATTGCACTGCCGAACCACGAGGCATAGGCGGCCAACGGTTTTCATCGCCGATGGTGCCGTTGCAAAATCCTGGCGGGAACAGTTGAGAGGGCCGGAACGCATCACACATTTCTTCTGCTGGGCGAAAGAGCGATGTCAGAAGGCTTGGAAACGGGATCGCTACAAAACCCCATGGCCGCGTCATCCATATCTTGATCGGCGCTACCTCTTGCGAACGCGGCAATGTGCGTATGAGCATCTAAGACAGGAGATACATTAACGAGACCTCCTGCGAGCTCGGCCATGAATTGAAGGTTGTACCTGCGCCACGTTTGAGACAGCGTTTGCGCGAAGGTTGTCGAGCTGAAACTGGCGAACGATATCTATGCAACGCGCTCGGCAGCGCGAGACTATCGCGCCACAAAAGATTGTTCGACCACTTGCGCAGCCCGCTAGTCGCGGGATTGATTTACCTTTCGGTTTCGGCCGTTACAGCCGCAACCCATCTTCCGCGGTTTCCGGAAGCACGGTAGAGCGTGGGCGACCCAAATGGATAAAGTGCATCTCAAATTACCGCTTGCCGACGTGGATATGGGAGAGAAGCGCCTGCTAAAGACTTCAAAACTGCGACAAAAATTTAATCGATATCCATCGGGTTTGGCAGGCGGCCGTACATTCATTCCAAGGTAATGATATCGACCTGGCCGATCTCCACAATCAGCAGGTCGGTCGATCTAGGAGTGTTGCGTATTGGTTTCGTCGAAAGGAGTTTTGGGACGCCGTTCATCAACAATCGACGCGGCAGTCTGCAATGAGAAGGAGCCAGGAGGAGGATCTGGTCGGGTATCGTTGCCTGGACGCCTCGTATGGGATCTAAAAAGCGCAGGCGATGTCCTCCCTTTCACGGCAGTGAAAAAAAGACCGGAAATCTCCTTCTTGGAAAATGACGAAGGCAAGTATCTCGGCAATGTCTTCGTTGAAAGCGTTCCGGTCATCGATCACATGTCCAGAAAGCCGTGTCCGACATCTGCGCTGACAGAGGCTACTGTCAGAGCAACTATCACAGTTAGATGGCCGCTTTCACCGTTCAGGCGCTGTTTCTCGGATCTGGCTTCCTTGAACTGCCCGCGATAACACCAGCAGGATCGGGGTGAAGACCTCAATCTGTTGGACGAAACTCCAAGGCAAACCCCTCCAAGTCCATCGCGGTGAACGAGGATGAGGTCGCAGGCTTCAGCGGCACAATCCTGCTTGAAGAGGGTGGCTCATCGTTGAGGCAAAACAGATAGACGGAAGGTTGACGTCACACGTTTGCTCGATAGGCTGTCCGATATAGAAGAGGACTGCAGATCAAGGGCTAGCTGTGTTAATATGAAGGTCCGACTTTCTGACAAAAACAACACCAGTTGGTCGGCAACATCTTGTGGGAGCTCCCACAGCAACTAATGCGCTGAAAATAAAAAGATTTTTGAAAACCGTCTTTTTCCCTGTCGCGACTGTTGGTCAATTTGCATACCTGTAGACGGTTTTCGATAAGCCATGTTGTGATTTCCCCTGCCCGCAATTCGTTCCGCCAACCGCGGCGATGCCGAAGGAGTATCAGATGTTGTATCCTTTGCTGTCGATTTGAGCCGCGCGTTCAAAGCCAACAGACTCGACGTTGTTTGCTCCCGCGATAATTAACTGCCGTGATTTTTTGTGTCTGTTGATTTTGGTGCGCAGGACGGCGGCGACGGGGGAGTTATGTACCATGAGCGCTTGGGCCATTGCCGAGCTTGTCGGATGAGTTGACTCGCGATCAGAGGTGGCAGAGAAGATCATGTAGCAATAGAGGATAATCAATGGCTGACGAAGAAATCCGTACCCCTGCTGAAGGGGACCCGCAGACTGAGATTGAACAACGAGGTCCGAAGTCGCCTTCCAAGTCAAGAAGCGTTGCAGGTGGCAAGGCCCGTGGGGACACGAAAAAGCAAGTAAGGCGGAAAAGCCGCGGTCTAACCGAACTGGAGAAGCTCGACCGCGTTCGCCACATTGATGAGCACGTTGCGGCTGGCGATACCCTCAAGGCCGCGGTTGAAAAGGCCGGGATATCTGACCAAACCTATTATCAATGGAAAAAAGCGCTGGGACCCGCTCCCCAGTCAGGAATTCCAGAAGATGATGAGTTTGCCGAGTTTGTTCACCTCGAAGAAGAGAACCGTCGGCTGCGCAAACTCCTGGCAGAAAAACTTCGGGCGGAAAACGCCGATTTGCGTCGAAGGCTGGGTTTGAAATAGCCATCATATTAAGGTTTATCGAGCCATAGGAACGCATGAAGCTGATGAGCATGCGCTTTATAACGGGCCCAAGTCGATTGGTCTTGGGACTCTATTTAATTCAGACATACGACCCATGAGAACACCACGACCCAATTTTGTCGTCGAGTACAAGACGAACAGGCGCCAAGTGAAGCCAAGAGGAACCTCAATTTGGGGCAGTCTCGATTTGCAGGCCGTCGCTCGACAAATCGAAGTCGATGGGATGGTACCGGGTGATTTGGCAAACGCGGGCACTGCACCTCGCTCGCTAACGCCTGATAGTGCATCGCCGGTATCGATTCTGGAATCGCAGCCAGAACCACATCAACATACGCTTTCTTCGGGCGGCGAACGAATGCCGGAGCAAAGCCCGGATGTCGGCGCGCTAGACGATCAGACTACCGAAGCCGCATTAATGGTTCCGGCGCAGGATGACGATTCAGCAAAACCGGTGCCAGGCCGAGCTCAGGTGCGGAAGGGGAGGGGAGCCAAACGAGCACCTCCGATAGCCCCTAAACTCTTCAGAACGGAGGACGACGACACAGCGCCAAGCGTACTCGCGTTGCTTGAGGCTGACAATCGCTACCTAAAACGACTGATGATGAACAAGCTTCGTGAAGAAAACGAGTGGATGATGTCCAGGCTCAATCGCTTGCCGAGGTGAGGCCGTCCGGATCGCGCGTCACGTGGAATCTGGTGGTTGCCTTTTGATGCTCTTCGTCTGAAGGTTCAACGAGCTTTTGCTGCAAGCTCTCCCATTGGTGTCCCACCTCTAAGAACAGGGCGCGCATAGCACATGCGCTCGAAGGCTTTTCGAGCGGATCACCGTCTACATCCGTGGTTTTTCCAGGGGTCTTAATATGGCGGACTACGTACATCCAGTTCGCCTCAGCTGCGGCGCAGTTTGGTCAAGCTCCCGAATAGAGCGCACAAACAACGTCCCGGCCGGTTCTGCGATTACAGTGAGGTTATGCGAGCTGCAATAAGCAGTCTGCTCTTTGGCCTCTTCATGGTCTTCACTTTCACATGGATTCTCATGGAAGTTTGGTCGAACTAGTCCCGATTTCTCGGGGTCTTGAGACGGATCTGGTGAGTGGGTCTGCCGCTCTTGACGGTAGCTATACCGAACATTGGGTTCGTGTTGGATCGTTGGTGCGAGCCCTATGCGACGACAATACCCTCGTCTGACATAGGCTGGAAATGCACATCATTAGCTGGTGTTCCAGATTGACTGGCAAAGATTTTGACAGGCCCTGTCGACCCGCATCTGTCATTGGATCGCATGTATCTGTTACTCCCCAACACCGGGGCCCTTTAATAATCGTCGGCTCATTGTCGTAGCGCCAAGAAAGAACATAAAGAGAACGAAGGGGTGAGTTAGCTTCGTCACCCGACCCCTTGTTGGCGGTGCGCCTTTCCGTGCGCCCGTCGAACTTCCCGTCCGTGGCCCGAGCTTTGCGCGCTTGAATATCGAACACACCGATTGCCGTGCCGCGGGAAGTGGTGAATGTGTTCGACGCCTGTTATGGCAAGAATGTGGATGAAGAAAAGATCCCGCCTCTTGAATCTTTGCCCTGGCTTGATCTGAATCTATTGCAGAACCCAGAGGGGAGGGGAGGTGATTGCCCACCGATCGGCGGACATGTCGGCAGAAGCGGGCAGCGTCGGATCGCGGCATCATGGATTTTCTCTGTCCAACGGGTGAGGGGATGAGCCCATCACACTGAACCATCAAGAGTCGGACAGCATTGCCCAAGACGCGGAATCTTGCCGATCAATATGCACCCATTGATCCGCAGAGGATACTCAATCGAGATTCCGTTAACCGCTACGCACATTCCCCAGCGATTTAATGCAAAGCGTCGTCGAGCGAGACTATATGAGTTGCTGCAAATGAAAATTGAGCGACGAGGACGTGCCGTTGCAAGGCCTTTTGACCGTTTGCGCCAAGCAAGTTTTTCCAAAGAAACCGATACCAGCTGGCTTGGATCGAGCAATGGATAGCCGGTGAAATCGAAATTCCAGAAGCTCGGCATAACTACATGCAACTGCTGCAGGAGCAGTGCTCACTGCAAAAATACGCCCAGGACAGATACTTTCAGGCGTGCAGACAAATGATGCGTGGAGCGACAATCTTTCCCGCTCGGCCAACAGGCGATCGCCTCGCGCAATGACCGTGCTGATTGACCCGGACCCCGGCGCACATCGGCGAACATGGAGTTCATTGCGACGGCCCAATACTCTCAACAACTTCGTAACGCTGAACAAATGAACCTAAGCCCTTATTCAATAACGCAAGTATACTCTCTGAGTTGACGGGGACTGTTACTACTTTTTCTATGTTCATAACCGGCCACTCCATCTCGGGGTCGGCTACTATATCTGCGCGCATTTCTTTCAAGGCGCGCTGAGCTTCTTCATGACTGTCAAAGAAAACATCTGGAATGCCGGTTGGCTTCCAACGCTCCTCGGCGGTTACACCGGCATTTGAATATGTGTAAAAGGTGAAGGCAATGTCCTGTGCCAATGGTTTCTCCTAAAGCAATTTCGGCGGTGCGCCCCCGCCGTTCAATGCTCATTGACCCCTGGTGATCGGGGGATTCGAAACCGCATACCACGGCCCCATGGCCTTTAGTTCCGGAGAACCTATTGCATACGCCACAGGTCCCCCGACCGCAAAGGTCAAGGAGTCTGGTGCCTTACGGGTGGCACCAACCGGGTATGAGGGGTTTCGACGCCCCGAAGCGGCGCGTACCGCTTCGCTGCGGACGATATGTGATCTTGTTGAATTTGTCCTGAAATTTCTTCGATTATCTTCGATCACGGCTCCCTCGACATTGCGAATATCGGCATATCCGCAGAATGGCGTGGAAGGGGCCTGTGGCAGTCAAAATGGGCGCTAGGTGAAAGCCTGGAGTGTTTCGCCAGCCAACTTTCCAACGGTCCGGATGGAGGTTGCCGCTCTTTAGTGACATTTCGTTCGCTAGCAGCGGCTTGATCGAGCCGAGCCTGATGAAGCCGGCTCAAGACGCCGCCGGCTTGCCCTCTCGGGTGCCGCTTGCGAGCCGGCGGCGGCAAGGGAAGCTTCGCCGCGGCGGGCAGGTGGCGCTTGTGGTTCCGGACCTGCCGGCAACTCCCGCCGCGCCCTTGCCTCCGCATGCTCTTCGCGGCTGTCAGATGGGGTCCCGCAAAATGTGTGGGAAGGCAACCCAAGTGGAAAAGAGGGCGGCAAGAAATGCCGAAAAGAGAATGGAAAAGAAAGAAATCCAGGAACTGCGCATTCGTGTGCCATGCTCTGCGGTGCTGGAAAAAGCGGGCTTCGTCATCGATCTGAAAGAGAGCACCCTGCGGGCGGTAAAATATCGCCGTGACAGCGAAATCATCATCATGATTCATGACGGTCACGGCTGGTTTGACCCGCTTTCCGAAGCCAAGGGTGATGTATTCTCGCTCGTCGCCCATCTGGATGGCGGAGGCTTTAGGGCAGCACGCGATCGCGTCGCCGAGTTGATCGGCTATGTCCCGCAAGGAACCGCCAGACGCACGGTTAATCGTGTCCGAGGGCCAAACCTTGCAATTGCCGAACGATGGAACCGCCAACGCCGGCCATGGCCTGGTTCTCAGACCTGGCACTATCTCTCCGAAATAAGGTTGTTGCCATCGCATACACTCCATGCTGCCATTTCCCAGAACGCTGTTCGCGAAGGACCTTACGGCAGCATGTGGGCCGCCCATACGAACGATCTTGGCGCCATTACGGGCTGGGAGGAGCGAGGCCCGGAATGGAGGGGCTTTTCGACCGGGGGAACAAAGGTTCTGTTTCGCCTCGGCCGGTCTGTGGCGTCCCGGCTCTGTGTCACTGAAGCGGCGATCGATGCCATGAGCCTTGCTGCCTTCGAGGGTCTGCGTGATGGCACCCTCTATCTCAGTACCGGCGGGGGCTGGTCTCCGGCAACAGATGCGGCGCTGCGCATGCTTGCCGCCCCTTCCGGTGTCCAATTGGTCGCGGCAACGGACAATAACGCGCAGGGCGACACGTTCGCCGATCGGCTTCGAACCCTTGCGGAAGAGGCGGGCTGTGGCTGGCAGCGATTGCGGCCTCCTGCAGATGACTGGAACGAGGCTCTGCAGGAGAGGGAGGCGGAAAGAAGAAAAAGAAGGGGGGAAAGGGAAGGCGTGCCGCATTCGCGCCAGCCGCATCAAGGGAAGCTTCGCCCGGCCTGAAGCCGGCCCTTGACCCGGCCGGTCACGATGCCGGCGGCTGAGAAGGGGTAATGAAGGACTGAAGTGGATGGTGAGGTCGAGAGGGCAGCGCCGCGCATCGGTCCGGAACAACTCCCAGGGAGCCGAAGATGAATACCTCACCCGCAATCCGCAAGGTCTATCAGGGGGTCGCCGATCGCCACCAGATGTTCCGCATGTTCGACCGCCACGCCCAGCGACCTGATCGTTGGAACGATGATGCGACAGCGCTCTACAGCGGGGAATGGTTTGAGATCCGCGAGAGCGAACACGATTACATGTTCGAGATCCTGCCACCCCTATGGATCCGGGGGTCGTTGTTCGCCATGCGCGAGTTTCTGACCGGATCGATCACCAGCGTCTTCTTCGCGCTGCGCATCGACGGAACCATCCGCCACTTCCACGGCTATTGCGATCTTTCAGACACGTCTTCTGTCGAAAACATGCGGCTCGCCATCACCGAGCGCGAAACCCGGCCGGTGCGTGCCATGACCCGGGATGAGCGTCTGGACCACATCTGGAGCAGCACGGCCGATGATTATCGGGGCTATGCCACTGATCGCTGGCCACACGCCTCACGCGGCAAGAAAACGATCATCCTCTATGGTGGCGCGGCCGGCACCACGCTCAAGCTGCTCGAAGACCTGACCGACGACGAGATCGCTGCGAAACTGCCCGTGCATCTGCGCCACCTTCCCGTTTCCATCGCAGCGTGAGGGGGCGTGACATGGCCGACTATCATTCTCCCACCGTGGTAACCCCGAACGTCCCGTTTCACGACGTCACCCCTCTCGAAGCTCTCCTCTTGCCGCTCGTGTTCGATGAAAGTGCCGAAGAGGACGGGTTCTATTTTCATTCCTGGTGTGGGCCTTCCCACGTCATTACCGTAGGTATCGGCGAGCTTCGCGAGGCTCTTCATGCGTCCCAAAGCACCGAATCTAGGATCACCGTCTACGTGACCAAGCTGCTGGAGGAGCACGAAGCCACCCCCGAGGAAGATCTTCCGGATGATCTTGATATCGATCTGACGGCTGGGCCGGGCTGGGACGAGATCCTTCAGGATATCGCCCGTCGTTCATCCATATTGGACGAGATCGTCGTCACCGCGGCCTTCACCTGCACGAAAATGCGCGCAGACGGCTTCGGCGGCAGTGTCATGCGCATCACGAAGACGGCGATCCAGTATTCCTCGACGACCGACATGCTGGAGCGCATGTGGAACGAGCACCCAACGCAGCCGGCGCCAGACACCGGCTCGAATGAAACCGGTGGCCATGACACCCGGAGCCGTCTGGAGGGCATCGCCGCCGCCGCGGGTTGGGACAGTTTCACGTTGTCGCTGCAAATCTCCCGCTGGCTTGACCAGAACCGGCACACCGAAGCGCTGGCCGGCTATCTCGACGGCCTCGCATCCGACGAGACGGACTGACGTCAGTCCGACCACAGAACCCCGTCATCGAAGGAGCGATCCGGATGCCCACCACATCTCTCTTCTCGCCGTTCCGTCGCATCAACACGGGGACGGCGTCTGCTGCTGAAGTTCGAGCGCTCCTCTCGAGGCACGATACAGCACCCATGTCCCTGCGACGCTTCACCGGTATCCTGCATGCAGGTGAGTGGTTCGAGCTCGACGAGCCCGCGGCGCGCGCGATGGCTGGTCTGTTTCTCGGCCGTCTACGGCCCGGTGGTCTTATCGTGCTCCCAGGGCGGCGCCCCGAGCAGATCCGGTCCGTCTCTTTAGCCTTGTGACCAGTTATGGCGAACGCTGGTTCCACGGTTTCGTCAGCGTCACCGATCCCGCCGTGACGCCTGAGGCCATGCGGGCGGCGATTGTCGCGCGGGAGACCGGCGAACCTGTCCCGTACATCCGCGAGGAAGAGCTCGAACGCATCTGGAACGGCGCGGGTAGCGATGGCGGCTATGCCGACGACGTCTGGCCGCCGGGCAATAAGGGGTTCAGGACCATTATCGTCCGCAAGCCGGGCTTCAGGCCCGTTCTCAAACTTCTCGTCCACCTGTCTCCCGACGAGGTGCAGCAGCTTTTGTCGGTACCCTGACCGCCATCCGCAACGCCGCAGTCAATCAACATTCATTCCGACCAACTGGCCCGGAGCATCGTTTCGGGCCTTTCCATTTTCAAAAAGGACAACCCCATGGACGACCTCGAAACCACCATCGTGATCAACCCGGCGATCCCACTCGTCGACATCACCGAACTCGAACGGCTGGTTCTCTCCAGCGTGTTCGACGCAGGCGAGGTCGACAACGCGCTATTGCTCTATACCGACCGCGGCGCCGCCCTGACGTTCAGCCTGGCGGCGGGCGATCTCTCGGCAGCCTATGAAACGTCTCGCCGTGCGCCCAAGAGCGAACTGAATCGGATCGTTGCCGAATGCTGGCGTGACCAGATCGATGGTCGGGACAGAATAGAAATCGATCTGCGACCGAGCTCCTGGGAGTTCATTCTGCAGGACATTGTCGCGCGCTCCGAAACGCTTTCGGAAGTGCGCGTGCTCGAATGGTCCCGGCATTCATCGCAGAGACCTGACAGTTTCAGCGCCAGCATCATGCTGATCACCGCAACGGAATGCGCCGGCCGTTCCAGCGACAATCTCTTTGAGGATCTGCGCGCTGCGACCGAGACACAAAGGCCCGCCGAGGGCCTGCGATACCCGCCCGGTGCGCCTGATCTCTCAAATGCCGATCCGGTTCTTGCGCGTATGCGCCGCACGATCGACCGCCAGATCACAGGGCGTTTCCCGCACGACCAGTTCATGCTCGATCGGGGCGGTCGCAACTCGCTGACCACCATCCGCCGGTTCATCGAGTCCTTCGCCACGTCGGCGCCAGTGATCGCCGACATTGATAGCCGGCAGTTGGACGCGGCCCTGTGCTGCTGGGAGGCCATGCAGGACTACCGCATCCTGTTCGAACACGACAAGCCGCTGGTGCGGAACATTCATGCTCTGATGTTGCACTGGACCCAGCTCGGTTCGATCGAACTGCGGCGCTGGGCGCGGCCGGCTGCCATCTATGCGCTTCAGATCCATGACCATCTTGGACGGGAGCTGATCGATCGTCATGCCCCGTTCGACTACGGATTTATCCCGGCAGTCCTCGAAGTGCTCGAATGGACGGAAAATGGCCCGGACTTCGCAACAACGCTCGAGGACGCCGCCGTCCGCGTGCTGAAGAAGCTCGACGTGCAGCAGGGAGCAAACCGATGAGCGAGCAAGCCCCATCTCCCGCAATGTCGGCAGCTGGAAAGGATCCTGGCGATCCTGCGCGCAGAAAGCATTTCGTCCATGTCTACGCCGTGGTCCGGGTGAAGGTTGAAGTCGATGCCGAAAACCACCGGGCGACCATGGCCGCGGCTGACGAACGTCTGTTCGGCAACGGATTTGCCGTCAGCCTCAATCCCCGTGGCAACGGCGTGATCGAGGCCGATTATGCCGGGGAAGTGGTCGGTTATCTCGTCGATGAGGTGGACGACCCGGTCTATGAGAGAACCCGGAACTATGGTGCGGACCACCAACTGCAAACATTGGATGAGGGACGCCGGCGTCTGCCTGTCACTTTATCGGAGGACCTGCGCGTGACGCTGACGTTCGTACCCCAGATCTGGCGCGACGATCAGGCGATTGAGGACGATGTCTCCGAGCCGACAGACCGGACCGTGTCGCGGTCGCTGCTTCTCGAACGGTTTCCGACAGAGGCGGACTGGTATGCCAAGGCTGAGATCAGGGATGACCTGCGTTACGAAGGTGATGCTCCGCAATGGATCCGGGACTGGCCCGGCCCCTTTGAAGTACGGCTGGACGATGACGTTGCGGACGTCTGGGATGGCGCCGATGAATAATGAGCGTCTTCTGCGGTGCCTCCGAGCTCACCCTGATCTGTTTGGCGATGACGATGAACGGTCCCGCCGCGAGACACGCCTGATCCTGCGTTGCAAGGCGCGGCTGATGCCCGAATGGAACGCCCGCTCCGAGCATGTACGGCTGGAGGCCGACCGTCGTTTCTGGTTCCGGACCCTGTGAAGGGAAGGGAAGGGGAGGGAAGGAGAAGAAAAGAAGACCTCTGCCGCATGTGGCTCCGGCCCGTCAAGGGCGGGCTTTGCCGCTAAAGCGGCCCTTGACCGGCCATCGCCAATGCGGCGGTGAAAAGCTGGATTGGAAGGTCCGAAAAGACGCGAAAAGCGTCGGGGAGCTTCCGCTCCATCCCCGAAAAACAGCGATCACAAAGCCACGACATGCCCCGGCGGATTTTATTCCGGCCGCGCGATCGGTCGCTCAACAGAATGGAGAAGAGCATGCCCAGCAAGTCCTTCACGTCAACTTCAATTCCATCGTTTGCCGGTCGGCCTGGTGGATCGGAAAGCCGGTTCATCCCGGCGGCTGCCAATGACGACGATCCGGATCCGACGCCGCCGTCACCTGCGGCCGCCGCAAGGCCAGCATCGGTGGCGAATGAGATCCCGCCACTTCCCATCGCGGTTTGAGGGAGGATCGAACATGTTGACTTTCCCGGTCCAATCCATCCTCGACGTCATCGCACGTGGTCGAGCCGATGCAGAAGTCAATGGCGGCTTCCGTGACCCCTATTATGGGCTCGAACCCGGCAAGGGCGAGAAGCCCGGCCTTTGGCTCGTCGGGGACCATGGGGTTTACGTCATGTCCAACGGAAAATTGCCTGACAACGGCAAGCCGCTGGTCATCTATGCCGAACAATGCCACCCCGAGCGAAATGACGACTGGTTCGAGGTCAAACGCCAGACCTTCGGCGGCGACGACGGTGTCGATTTCATCGATGCCGAGAGCCTCGAAGCAATGATCGCCGCCAGCCCCGGCGGTACGCATCTCTCTTTCGCCTTCGATGACGACGCGATGCAGATCTCGGTCATTCAACGCGGCTGACGCATCGGCGTCCGCTACAACCACAACCTTTCCCCCTTCCACGCGAGCGTCATGCCGGTTCACCCGGTCGATGACGCTCGTCTTTTTTCAGGAGCATTCACCAGATGTCCAACGATTCCTTTTCCCTCGATATGTTCGGCAATACCGCGCTCTCCTCCGGGCTTGGTTTTGGCCTTGGCATGAACGAAGAATTTGCCCCCGAACCGGCCACGCCTGAAAACACAAGCGCCGCGCCTGAAGCGCCTATCGTCCCGTTACCGGTTGTCGCGGCGAAACTACCGTCGCCTCGCAAGATGGGCGATCGTGCCAATTTCTATCTCGATGACGATGATCGCGACCTTCCGAAAAGCTGGAAGGAGCGCGCCAGGATCAATGTCGCCGCCATCCTCTCCGCCAACGAGATCGAGAAGCTCGATATTCCGGTGACGCGCGAACACCAGAAGCGGCTGATCCGCTTCACCGGTTTCGGAGCCTCCGAACTGGCGAACGGCATGTTCCGTCGCCCCGGCGAGGTCGAATTCAGGGACGGTTGGGACGATCTTGGCGGTTCGCTGGAAAGTGTGGTTTCAGAGACGGATTACGCCTCGCTGGCACGTTGCACGCAATATGCTCATTTCACGCCCGAGTTCATCATTCGCGCCATATGGGCAGGTCTTCAACGTCTGGGATGGCGCGGCGGCCGCGTTCTTGAACCGGGAATCGGTACAGGTCTATTCCCGGCCCTGATGCCGGAGGCATTCCGCGCCTCCAGCTATGTCACCGGCATCGAACTCGATCCGGTCACCGCCCGGATCGTCCGCCTCCTTCAGCCGAAGGCGCGGATCGTCAATGGCGATTTCGCCCGCACCGATCTTGGGGTGATCTACGATCTTGCCATCGGCAACCCGCCGTTTTCTGATCGAACGGTGCGCTCCGACCGCAACTATCGCAGCCTGGGTCTCAGACTGCATGATTACTTCATTGCAAGGTCGATCGATCTGCTGAAGCCAGGCGCTCTCGCCGCTTTCGTCACCTCCCACGGTACGATGGACAAGGCCGATACGACGGCCCGTGAGCATATCGCGAAATCGGCCAACCTTGTCGCCGCCATTCGCCTGCCGGAAGGCGCGTTTCGCGCAGATGCCGGGACCGATGTCGTGGTCGACATCCTGTTCTTCCGCAAACGCAAGGCCGGAGAGCCCGAAGGCGATGTCACCTGGCTTGACGTCGACGAGATCCGGCCCGCCACCGCCGATGAGGGCGCGATCCGCGTCAATCGCTGGTTTGCCAGACATCCCGTCTTCGTGCTCGGCGACCATGCCCTGACCTCCGGGCCCTTTGGCGAGACCTATACCTGCCAGCCGCGTCCCGGCGAGAACCTTGAGGGTCTGCTGAAGGACGCCATCTCGCTGCTTCCCGAACATCTCTATGATGGCGAGCCGAGTATCATTGATCTCGATCTGGAAGAAGAACTCGCCGAGATCGTCGACCTGAAGCCCGATAATGCCAAAGTCCGCGAAGGCAGCTTTTTCCTCGACAGCCAAAATTCCCTCATGCAACTGATCGACGGCTCCCCCGTGCCTATCGGCATACGCAAGGGTCGCGGCGGCGACGGCATTCCGGAAAAGCATGCCCGCATTATCCGCAAATTGCTCCCGATCCGCGATGCCGTTCGCGAGGTGCTGAAAGCCCAGGAACAGGATCGTCCCTGGCGGGATCTTCAGGTCCGGCTGCGCATCGCCTGGGGGGCCTTTGTTCGGGAATTCGGCCCGATCAATCATACTACCGTCTCGATCAGCGAGGACGAACAGACCGGTGAGGTCCGTGAGACCCACCGCCAACCGAACCTGGCGCCGTTCAGGGACGATCCCGATTGCTGGTTGGTCGCGTCCATCGAGGACTACGACCTCGATACCGACACGGCAAAGCCCGGTCCGATCTTCTCCGAACGGGTAATCGCGCCACCGGTTGCGCCTGTCATCACCAGCGCCGGGGATGCGCTTGCGGTCGTGCTCAACGAACGTGGCCGTGTCGATCTCGAACACATCGCCGAACTGCTGCACATGTCCGCCGAGGAGGTGATCGAAGAACTCGGCGAAGCAATCTTCCAGAATCCCACCGACGGCTCCTGGCAGACCTCCGATGCCTATCTCTCGGGTCCGGTTCGGACCAGGATGACAGAAGCGGAAGCAGCGGCCAAACTCGATCCAGCTTTTGAGCGCAATGTCCGTGCCCTGCAGGCGGTCCAGCCGGCCGATCTTCGGCCTTCCGATATTACCGCCCGCCTCGGTGCTCCCTGGATCCCCGCATCCGACGTCGTGGATTTCGTCAAGGAGTTGATGGGCGCCGAGATCCGTATCCACCACATGCCGGAACTCGGCAGCTGGACGGTCGAGGCGCGCCAGCTTGGATACAGTGCAGCAGGTACGTCCGAATGGGGCACCAGCCGGCGCGATGCCGGCGAACTGCTCGCCGATGCACTGAACTCCCGCGTGCCGCAGATCTTCGATACGATCAAGGACGTCGGCGGCGAGCGGCGCATCTTCAATGTGATCGACACCGAAGCAGCGCGCGACAAGCTTCAGAAGATCAAGGAGGCGTTCCAGAAGTGGGTCTGGACCGATCCGGATCGCACCGATCGATTGGCCAGAATCTACAACGACCGGTTCAACAACATCGCGCCTCGGGCTTTTGACGGTTCGCATCTGAAACTGCCGGGCGCCAGCGCCGCCTTCCGCCTCTATTCTCACCAGAAGCGTGGCATCTGGCGCATCATCTCCGCTGGTTCCACCTACCTCGCGCATGCTGTCGGGGCGGGAAAAACCATGACGATGGCCGCCGCGATCATGGAGCAGAAGCGTCTGGGCCTGATCGCCAAAGCCATGCAGGTCGTGCCAGGACATTGCCTTGCACAGGCCGCCCGAGAGTTCCTGGCGCTCTATCCATCCGCCAACATCCTTGTTGCGGACGAGACCAACTTCACCAAGGACAAGCGGGCGAGGTTCCTCTCCCGCGCCGCGACCGCGACCTGGGATGCGATCATCATCACCCATTCGGCTTTCAAGTTCATCGGTGTTCCCTCCGCCTTTGAACAACAGATGATCCACGACGAACTGGAGCTTTATGAGGAATTGCTGACCCGGGTCGACAGCGAGGATCGTGTCTCACGCAAGCGGCTGGAACGATTGAAGGAGGGATTGCAGGAACGGCTTGAAGCGCTTTCGACGCGCAAGGACGATCTTCTGACCATCTCCGAGATCGGTGTCGACCAGATCGTCGTTGATGAGGCCCAGGAATTTCGCAAATTGTCGTTCGCGACAAATATGTCGACGCTCAAGGGCATCGATCCGAACGGTTCGCAGCGCGCCTGGGATCTCTATGTGAAATCCCGCTACATCGAAACTCGCAATCCCGGCCGCGCGCTGGTGCTCGCCTCGGGGACCCCGATCACGAACACGCTCGGCGAGATGTTCTCGATCCAGCGGCTGCTCGGACATGACGCGCTTGCCGAACGTGGCCTGCACGAGTTCGACGCCTGGGCAAGCTGCTTCGGCGATACGTCAACCGAGCTGGAGATCCAGCCGTCCGGCAAGTACCGACCCGTCAGCCGCTTTGCGAGCTTCGTGAATGTCCCGGAGCTGATCGCCATGTTCCGGGCCTTCGCCGACGTGGTGATGCCCGACGATCTTCGCGAATATGTCAGGGTGCCGGCGATTTCGACCGGCCGCCGCCAGATCGTCACCGCCAAGCCGACGCCTGCCTTCAAGATGTATCAGCAGATCCTCGAAGCGCGCATCAAGGCAATCGAGATGCGTGAGGGACCGGCGCAGCCCGGTGACGACATTCTCCTGTCGGTGATCACCGACGGCCGCCACGCGGCGATCGATCTTCGTCTGGTCATGCCGGCGAATGATAACGAGGACGAAAACAAGCTGAACATGCTTGTGCGCAACGCTTTCCGGATCTGGCAGGAGACAGGTGAAAGCATTTTCCGCCGCCCGGATGGCAAGGATTACGATGTGCCGGGTGCTGCCCAGATGATTTTTTCCGATCTCGGAACCATGAATGTCGAGAAGACACGTGGCTTCTCCGCCTATCGTTGGATACGCGATGAACTGATCCGGCTCGGCGTGCCCGCTTCCGAAATTGCCTATATGCAGGACTACAAGAAGACCGAGGCCAAGCAACGGTTGTTCGGCGATGTGCGTGCCGGCAGGGTGCGGTTCCTCCTCGGATCCTCCGAGACAATGGGAACAGGTGTTAATGCGCAGTTGCGCCTCAAAGCCTTGCATCACCTCGACGTGCCGTGGCTGCCTTCCCAGATCGAACAACGCGAAGGACGCATCGTCCGTCAGGGCAATCAGCATGACGAGGTCGATATTTTCGCCTACGCGACGGAGGGCAGTCTCGATGCATCCATGTGGCAGAACAATGAGCGCAAGGCGAGGTTCATCGCTGCGGCGTTGAGCGGCGATACCTCGATCCGCAGGCTTGAAGATCTCGGCGAGGGCCAGGCCAACCAGTTCGCAATGGCGAAAGCGATCGCCAGTGGTGACGAGAGGCTGATGCAAAAGGCAGGTCTGGAGGCCGATATCGCCCGGCTCGAACGGTTGCGTGCTGCCCACGACGACGATCAATATGCCGTTCGACGCCAGATCCGTGACGCCAAGCGTGACATCGAAACGGCGACCCGCCGGATCGCTGAGATCGGTGAGGACTTGATACGGCTGATTCCGACCGCGGCGGATTCCTTCACCATGACCGTTCTGGGTGAGGTCCACGATGAACGCAAGGAGGCTGGCCGGGCACTGATGCGGGAAATCCTGACGCTCGTACAGCTTCGCCAGCATGGGGAGGTTCATCTCGCATCGATCGGCGGGTTCGATCTCATCTATGAGGGCGAACGGTTTGGCAAGGCGGACGGTTATCGTTATGCGACGCTGCTGCAGCGCACCGGTGCGGACTACGAGATCGACCTAGCCGTCACGGTAACGCCGCTCGGGGCGATCTCCCGCCTCGAACATGCGCTCGACGGGTTCGGGGAGGAGCGTGATCGTTATCGCCATCGTCTCGAAGACGCCCGCCGACGGCTCGCCTCATATCGCACCCGTGAGGGCGGCAGCTTCGCCTTCGCTGAGGAACTTGCTTTAAAGCGTCGCCAGTTGAGCGATGTCGATGAGGCATTGGCCGCCTCGATGCGTGAGGAGAGCCACGGTGTTGAGCAGGCAGCCTGATCGCTTCCATCGCTTGTCCCCGCTGATCGGGGGGGACAAGTTGTATTTCTACGCTGCCTTCGGCTGTTCACATACGCAGAACCGCCGGAATTGCAAAATAGTCAAATAATTTGTATATTCCGATTAAATTGAATGGAGCGTGACCATGAAAAAGTTTTCGACTGTCGAACTGCTGCGTGACATCAAGACCGTGACGATGGCAGCTGATCGTCAGCCTGTTGCGATCACGCAGCATCGCAAGCCAAGATATGTGCTGATGACCTATGACGAGTTTGAGGCGTTGAAAGGCAGGAGCGATCCCCGCCGGGTCTACGGCCCCAATGAAGCACCAGCTGACCTCGCGGCGATGGTCCTGCCTGAACTGGACAGGCTGATCGAGGAAGGGCGTGACCCCAATGGTTGACGTACCGTCGAATGGCTCTGTCATTTCCTACCCCTATCTTTGGGCATGGCAACGCGACAAAGGGGAGACGGAGGGTCGAAAAGAACGGCCCGTCTGCATGGTTCTTGCAATCGCCAAAGGTAGCCAGACAAATCTCATTCTGCTGGCAATCTCGGGAACACCACCACGTTCAGATCAGACAGCGCTCGAGATCCCGCAGCTCGAATGCCGCCGTGCCGGTATCCGAGATTGGAAAGATGCCTGGATTACTGTGTCGGAATTCAATCACGACGTGGCAGAGACCTCCTTCCACTATGACCCGAACATGGAAGTGCTGGGATCGTTCAGCAAAGGCTTTCTTTCCAAGATTGCCGCAGCCTTCAAGCCGTATCTCGCAACCTTGAGCGCAAAAATCAGCCGTATCGACTAAATCTCATACGCGGCACACAGGGTCTATCCGTTCTTTTTTCCAGATTTTTGCTTGACCCGGATACGCAGCGGGCGGCCCTCTGCATGCTCAAGATCGAAGGCGTTTGTTTTCCTCACGAGATCGCTCAGCTTGCGAAACCCATAAGTTCGCGGGTCAAAATCCGAAGCGAGATTTGCAAGTTGATTGCCGACGGCGCCAAGCGGCACCCATCCATCCTCGCTTTCCATCTGGGCGATGACCTTCCTGATGATGGGCGTGGCGGCTGTCGGAGGCTGGAGAGAGGCTGTCGCCTGTGCCGTATCTGTCCCGTTCGCGGCAGCCACGGGCAACAGATTTTCGGTATAGATGAAACGCCGGCAGGCCTGCCTGAAACTTTCAGGCGTCTTCTGCTCTCCAAAACCGAAGACGTCGATGCCTTGTTCACGGATGCGAGAGGCGAGGCGGGTGAAATCGCTGTCGGAAGATACCAGGCAAAAACCGTCGAAGCGACCACTATGCAGCAGGTCCATCGCGTCGATGACAAGCGTGATATCGGAAGCATTCTTGCCGGCCGTGTAGGCGAACTGCTGCTGGGGAATGATTGCGTGCCTTGCGAGAACGTCGATCCACGCCTTTGAACGAGGATTGGCGAAGTCGCCATAGATGCGTCGAACACTCGCTTCGCCGATCTTGGCAATTTCTTCAAAAAGGCCATCAACGATTTTCGCGGACGCATTGTCAGCGTCGATAAGCACCGCGAGGCGCGGGGAACGGGGTTCTGCCATGCCAAAGGATCCTGCCTATCACAATTGACTGTAATCCAGCATCAACGAGCGGGTGGCGTGTGGCAACAACCTTGTTTCCCTACGCTCGCGATAGCTGGTCTATAAATTGATGAGCGCTCCGCATCCCCAAGAAAACAGGGAGCGCAACGAATGCGGCCAGTCGGTCCCGCCGTCTCAGTGCATTTTCTGGAATTGCTCGCCCCAGTCGCGCATCGTTATCAGTATGGGGGCGAGTGAGACACCGAGCGAGGTGAGTTCATATTCTACCTTGGGCGGCACCTCGGGATAAACGATGCGCCGAATGATCCCATCCACCTCCAGCTCTCGCAATTGCAGTGTCATCATGCGGGGTGTGGCTGCCGGGACGAGGCGACACAGTGCGTTGAAACGCAGCTTGCCGTCCAGCAGGTGAAACAGAATGACTGGCTTCCATATGCCGCCGATAACCGACAGCGTAGCTTCGACTGCGCATCCGGTGCGATCGGCGCGGCGCCGCCCCCGTTTCATGCGGGTACTATCGTTCATGATACTACATGCTCAATTTGTACGTACTTCATCAAATTGACTTGTAGGCTTATCTGGAGGCTCTGAAAAGGAGATGCCTCGATGCAACGATACATATTGACCGGAAACGAAAACCCGCGCCTCAAGCTCGCCTCGGCCGATGTGCGCCAGCCGGAGAAAGGCGAAGTTGCCGTAGATCTGCGCGCTGCCTCCCTTAACTTCCGCGACGTGATCATCGCCAGAAACTTCAAAGACGTGGTGCCGCTCTCCGATGGCGCAGGCATCGTGTCGGTCGTGGGCGAACAGGTAGACGGCTGGGAGGTTGGCGATCGCGTGGTAATCGGATTTATGCCGGGATGGGTAGATGGCCCGATCACTGCCGCCAAGAAGGCAACAAGCCTCGGGGGTCAGACCATGGACGGCGTTCTGACAGAGCGCATTGTCGTGCCCGCCGACAGCATCGTGCGCCTTCCGGACGCGATGACGTTCGAGGAAGCCGCGACGCTGCCTTGCGCTGGCGTGACGGCGTTCGCCGCCCTGTTTGAGCGTCGGCCGGTGCAGCCAGGTGAATCCGTTTTGTTGCTCGGCACGGGCGGCGTATCGATCTTCGCTCTTCAGCTCGCTAAAAAGGCAGGCGCCCGTGTCATCATCACCTCCAGCTCGGACGAAAAGCTCTAGCGTGCCCGTAAGCTGGGCGCGGATGAAGTCATCAACTATCGCCGTACTCCGGCCTGGCAGGATGAGGTTCTGAAACTCACAGATGGCATCGGCGCTGACCTGGCGGTTGACGTCGCTGGCCCGGCCACGCTCAGCCAGACACTTGCCGCTACCCGTTTTGATGGTCGTATCTCCCTGATGGGAGTGCTAACCGGGTTTGACGGTCACATTGATACGGGAGCGATTCTCGAAAAGCGGATCACCCTGCAGGGGATCTATGTCGGCCCCGTGGCAACGCTCGCGTCCCTCGTGAAGACCGGAATCACCCCCCAGGTTGACCAGGTGTTCCCTTTCGAGGAAGCAGAAGCCGGCTATAACGCGCTGCGGGATGCAGGCCATTTCGGCAAACTGGTCATCAAAATAGGATAAAACCAGTGCGCGACGATTCCGTTCCCGCACCCTATGTGCCAGCTGAGGCGGCTTATCTTGCAATTTAAGGTGATGCGCGCTAAATGTAGTTACGTAACCACGATATTTGGAGGCTTGTCATGACGGTCACCACGCTTTCAGGCCGGGAACTCAATCAGGATCTTGGCCGCGCAAAACGCGCGGCCAACGAGGGGCCAGTCATCATCACCGACAGAGGACGGCCAGCGCATGTCCTCTTGTCGTTCGACGAGTATAAACGGCTGACCGGAAAAATGCGGACGCTCGGCGACATGCTGGCTGCACCGGGTGCGGGAGAAATAGATTTGCCGCTTTCGCCGCGGACGGAACGTGCGCAGGCAGTTGACCTGTCCTGATGCTGTTACTCGATACGAATGTTGTCTCCGAACTGCGCAAGATTGTGAGCGGCAAGGCGCATCCCAATGTCGTGGTCTGGAACGAAACCGTTGATCCGGCCGAAACGTTCATCTCTTCTGTTGTTCTGCATGAGCTTGAGATCGGTGTGCGGTTGGTGGAACACAATGACAGCGCTGCCGGGAGAGTATTGCGCAACTGGCTGGACAACACGGTTATTACGGCGTTCTCGGGTCGAATCCTTCCCCTTGACGACGCGGCGGCCTTACAGGCAGCCAAATGGCATGTGCCTGACCCCAAGCCGATCAACGACGCCTATATCGCGGCAACGGCGCTCACCCGTCGCATGACACTCGTCACGCGCAACATCAAGGATTTTGCGGGGATGGGCGTGAAACTCGTCAATCCTTGGGATCCTGCCATGTAGCAGCGGTGTGATAAACTTCGTTCGCGCCAAAACATAGCGACGAAACCGCGATAGCGCTCAATCTTTGCGCAAACCCGCATCCGGACCCAGAAATATTCCAACCCCGTTTGCGGGCATGTGGTCAGCGGAACTGTGCTCGGCAATTGGGGCCATTCACAAACGCAGTGCAGCATCTGCATGGCTGCATTGCACAATAAATAGTTTCCATCTGGGCAGAAATTAGTCATACAGCACATAGCTGATGCATTTTGACGGTCACCTCCCAGTTCCGTCGCATCAGCTGTTCCCCTCTGGAGGTTCAAGATCTCCACACTTCATGGGCCGCGGTTTCCGACGGCCCATTTTTTTATCTTTCGCTCAACTCTGATGTCGCGCGCCTCGCAAGAGGTGGCATCGGCCTGTCCCTCGTGCGTGGTGGGCGGAAAAAGAATGGGAAGGAAGAAAAGGGGGAAGAAGAAACCGGTCGCAGATCGGTCCTCCCGCCGACGCTCACGCTCAACCGCCGCCTGCCGCATCCCGGCAACTCGTCCTTCGCAGGGCCCATAGCCCCGCTTGTCCTTCGCCGCAGGGACGCTCGGCCGCAGTTGCGCCGGTCCGGCCGTCCCGCGGTCCGGAAGATGTCTTCGGAAAAAAGAAGACACGAACAGGAGTGGCAACGGGCCGCTCCGTATCCGGTGAAGGAGAAACCCATGTATCTTGTCACGCTCGATCCACGCGCGCTGAAAGACAACCCCGACAAGACACGCCAGTCAAAGTCATCGCCACAGGGTGATGCGCTACTTCTGGCCACCATCAAGGCCGTCGGTATTATCCAGCCGCCAGTGGTCGAACCCGAAAAGGATGGCGGTAACGGCTACATCATCGATGCCGGCCATCGCCGCGTGCGCCAGGCCATCGCCGCTGGCCTTGAGGAAATTCAGGTTCTCGTCGATGAGGCGGCGAACGACAATGGTGCGATGCGCTCCATGGTGGAAAACACGGCACGCGAACCCCTCAACCCGGTCGACCAATGGCGTGGCATCGAACGGCTCGTGGCTCTCGGCTGGACCGAGGAAGCGATCGCGCTGGCGCTGACACTTCAGGTACGGCAGGTCCGCAAGCTCAGGCTTCTCGCTAACGTATTGCCTGCGATGCTCGACCAGATGGCGCTCGGCGACATGCCGTCCGAGCAGCAGCTTCGCACCATCGCCTCCGCCAGTGTCGAAGAACAGAAGCAGGTCTGGAAAGCCAACAAGCCGAAGAAGGGCGAGCGGGCATCCTGGCACCAGATTTCCAGTGCACTTGCCAAGAAGCGTATGTACGCCAAGGACGCGAGCTTCGGCGACGATCTCGCGGCAGCCTATGGTGTCGAATGGGTCGAGGATCTCTTCGCTCCGGCCGACGAGGATACGCGCTACACAACCAACGTCGAGGGCTTCCTCGGTGCTCAGCACGAGTGGATGACGGCCAATCTCCCGAAACGTGGTGCCATCGTCGAGGTCAATTCCTGGGGACAGCCGGAACTGCCCAGGAAAGCCGAGCGCGTCTACAGCAAGCCGCAGAAATCGGACCATGCCGGCATCTATCTCGATCGTGATGGTAAAGTGCAGACGGTCTATTATCGTCTTCCCGAGGTGAAGAAGCCGAAGGGCGCCGGTGGTGCGACGACGGGCGGTGTCGGAGAGGCCGAGGACGACACGATCATTGGCGCAAAACCACGCCCCGATGTCACTCAGAAGGGCCTCGACATGGTCGGGGATTTTCGGACCGATGCCTTGCATGAGGCGCTCGGCCGCGCGCCGATCGAGGACGATACATTGCTGGCTCTGCTGGTACTCGCCTTTGCAGGTACCAACGTACGCGTCGATTCCGGAGCCGGGGACACGGTTTACGGGCAGAAGCGTTTTGCCCGGCATGTCGTCCGACTGATCGATGAGAATGGCAAGCTGTCCTTCGATCTCGACACATTGCGGGTCGTTGCCCGCTCGACGCTGGTCGAGGTGCTGTCATGCCGCCGTGGTATGTCGAACAGTGGCGTTATCTCCAGGATTGCCGGCGATGCCATCGGGGCGGATGGCTATCTGCCGAATATGGGCAGCGAAGACTTCCTGCTTTGCTTGTCGCGCCAGGCGCTGGAGGCGTCCTGCAAGGACGCTTCCGTTCTGCCGCGCCAGAAGGTGCGCGAAACCCGCGCTGCGCTGGTCGACCATTATCAGGACGGCCATTTCGTGCACCCCTCGGCTCTCTTCGCACCGGAGGCTGGCGACGTGGCAGATCTGATAAAGCGTGGCGAGGTCATCGACGCCGATGACGACGGCCCGGGTAGTGACGAGGAGGAGATTGCCGCCTCCGAGGATGTCGAGGCTGGAACCGAGGCGGCTCACAGCGACCCGTCCGAAGCCGGTGATGGTGAATCGGGTGAGGATCCTGCCGATACAGACGGTGGATCCGACACGCCGGCAACCGACGAAGACGACAGCGCCTACGGTATCGCCGCCGAATAGCGGTGCAGCTCTCATCCAGATCGTCACCCGCCGCCGGCTCATCACCGGCGGCGGTTTTGTTTCCAGCCCCTCAAATCCACAGGAGAAATCTCATGTCCGCCTCTCTCGTTTTCACGCTCGTTCCGATCGGATCCATCGTGTCCTGGTCTGATGGAACGCCCAAGCCGCCGGAGCGCCATAAGAAAAAACTCGCTGCCTGGAGGACCAGAAACAGCTCCGGCCGCCTGATCCGCAAGCAGCCCAGCCAGACCCGTGGCAGCTACACCGCGCCTGACTGCTTCACCATCCATGAAGGCGACCATGGCAGCAAGGGCACCATCGTGCTGCGTGTCTATCGCACCTTCGATGTTGGCGCCTGCTCCCTGAGTTTCACCGTGGTGGAGCGTCCGGCGATCGGTTCGGTCCGCATCTTCGATCGCGCCGGCGAGGGCGCGGAGCTCGTTCATGTCGCTGCCGATCATCCCGCGGCGGAAGAATGGCTCGCCCGCCACCGGCATCCGCACGCCGTGCTGGAAGAGGTAACGCGCAGCCAGGAAAGCCCGTCCGAGGACAAGGCCGCCGCATAAGCCGCCATTCCCTTTGTACATCGAAATCATCTACCGCCGCCGGCCTGTCCGGCGGCGCTTTCGTGTTCAATTCCCTTATCGAGAAGGAGGACATAGATGTCCGCACTCATGATCTTCGACCTTGCGCCGATCGGCGCCGTCATTTCCTGGTCGGACGGCAATCCTCGCCCGTCCGAGGACAGAATTCACACGCTTGCCGGATGGAAACGCGACAATGCGGTTGGACGGCTGGTGCGTAAACGCAGCCGTACTGTCATGGCACAGTCTCGCATTCCCGCAAGTTTCAAGGTTGCCACGGACGGTATCGACGATCTCGGTGCCATCATCGGCGCCGACTTCAGGATGTTTTCCGTCGGCAGCGTGCTCACTTTCGCCGTGCTTGAACGGCCTCAGGTCGGCTCCATCCGTATTCTTGACGGTGATGCCGAGGATGCTGAACTCCTGCATCTTGCGGCCGATCAAGCCCATGCCGAGATCTGGGTACGGAGCTGTGGCTTCAGCAATACGATGTTGCGCGAGGTCACCGCGGATGAGGTTGCCGCTGACCGGATCGAGGGGAGGGTGGCATGAACAGGCAAGCCAACGCCCATGATGCAATGACCCCCCAAAATTCAGGGGTCGAGTTCGCGCGCAGTGCTGATGATTTCCCGGTCGCCCGGATCGGCGATATCACGCTCGCGATGCTGCCGTTGGTTGATGGCGGCGTTTTCCTTGCCAGTGCCTGGCGTGTGTACCGGCCACTCGCGGAGATGACACGAGCCGATTTTTACGGTCACGAACGCCGGCTGGACGACGAGGCGGCATTCCGCGATCGCGTGTTCGAGACGGCCGAACACCGTCGCGAGCTTGCAGGTCTTGACCGTGTCGAGAGGCGGATCGCCTGCAGCACCCCATGGGGCGCCTCGCAAATGGCGACGGTCTATGCCGAGGGTGTGACGTCACACATGACGGCCGGTCACGGCGGATTTCACCTGTCGATGGAACGCAATCTGCGAATCCATCCTTCGCTTCGCAAGGAGACCCCGTGGTACGAAGAAGATGCCGAATGGGCGATCGTCGCCGTGACTTTCCCGGAGCTATTCACCAGCTACGAGCGCCGGATCGCCGGAAATACGATCCGCAATAGCTGGCCGGATGCGTGGGAAACAATCAACGGCTGCGTGCTGGATCCTGCCGAATCCTGGGAAAAGGCCCGCAGGCTTTTCGACACCGCGCATGCAGACGATTGGGTGGTCATTTCCGCCATCCTTTCCGACCAGCATCAAGGCATGACCGAAGTGATCGCCACGCTCGGCGGGAAACGCGACCTTTCTGCCGGGGAGCGGCGCTATCTTGTGCCAAGTCCCGAATATGGCACCCGGAACCCGCTCGGTTTCGTCATCGATCCGGGCCGTCATCAACTCTACGACGGTTCGTCGAGCTTCGTGGGCTGGAAGGCGCGGAGGACGGCCGGATGAAACCCGTCAATCCTCGCGTGCTGTTGAAGCGAATGGAGGCAGCCCATCGGGACACCCGCCGGCACCTCGATCTCGTTCATCGGCAGATCGCATGCCGCGCCGAACGCATTACGATCACACAGAAGGCAAAGGCGAGACACTCATCCCGCAAGCGGTCGGGTACGCGGTGGTGCCGAAACGACCAGATGCTGCTTCAGGCACATCTCGATCGGCTTCAATTCGAGCGGCGTCTTGAACTCGATGGGCTCGCCGGCAAACTGGCTCGTCAGGAGCAGGCGATCGACACGCTGCGTCGAAAACTCGGCGAAGAGGCCGGCCGCAGGGTTGCGTGAGCACCTCGCAGGGACGGTCTTGCGAAGGGGACCCGGGGTGCTGACACGGTGATCGCCAATTGTGGTGAGGGCGCGTCATTGTCGGGCGGGTATCCCACCACGCGTTTCCAATGATGCCTTAAACCCCTTGCCGCTCCGCCCCTCGGTTGTGTTGCGGTCTAAACCGGCGGCCGTCTGCTTCAAGGCCGCTATCGCGCCGCGCGGCGGCCGGAACAGCCTGTCTCACATCACCATCCCGCGTCCCGCGCAGGGCTGCACCCCGCTTGGCCGCAGGCCGATGACGCTCGTCATGGCCGCCCCGGACCCTGAAGCAACCGTCATTCCGCCGGCTTTTCCAGACCGCACCCGAGGGACGGAGCGGCAAGGGGCCGCTTCGGGTCCCCGGAGGAAAACCCGAAGAGGAAACCCTCATGGCAAAGCCCGCTACCCCCTCCCGTCAGTCGCCCCGTCCGTCGGCACGCGTCGTCCAGCTCCGCAAGGGAGCCACCCTCGAAATGGTTCGGCTCACTTGCCCCGATACCGCACAGGCACTGCTGATCGCGGAGAGTTTCGGGACCGCCGTGGTCGATAGCGGCGGCATCCGCGATCTGCATGAGCGGCTGATTATCGAAACCGCAGACAGCCTTTCCGAGGGCCTGGGCGAGCGGGCGATGCAGATCCATCTCCAGCGTGTCGTTGGCGCCTATGTCGGGTCCGCTCATGGTGCGGGACAGTTTTACAGCCGCGCCGTCACCGAGGCTCGCGATGCAACGGCCAAGGCGGCCAACGACGCCCGCGACGAGGACCTCGATGGACCGGTCGGCTACGATAGCGCCGCCCAGCGCAAACGCGAGTTTGCCGCGGACATGGCGATACAGTCCCACGCCCTGCGGATGGCAGCCGAAGGGGCCGTCGCGGCCTATGAACAGGTGGTTGGTGAAAGCTGGAAGCCGTTCGACCGCCCGGTCGAAAATCCCGGCCAAAATCTCGACCGCAAGGCTGCCGCGGCACAGATGGCGGCATTCGACTGATCCGCAAGATGGCGGGGCTTCGGCCCCGCTTTTTTTGTGCCTATAGCGGTGCCCGCTTTCGGCCAGCTTCGCCGGCAGCCGTTTAACCGTCGCAGTTTGTCACTATATCCCCATGGACGGCGTTATCGAAGGGGATCACATGAACAACGAACAAACGTCCAAGATGAAGCCCTGGGTCACCTCGCAAGGCCCGGTTCCTGCCAGTGCCAATGATCTCAAAAAAGCCGCTGCCATCAACGAGTTGCTGACCGAACCCGCGGCAATCCTTCCGCAGCAGGAAACCGATCCGATCTTACCATTCGAGATCGGCATCTTCGAGCAATTCAGCGGCAGACTTCAGCCTGGAATTGCCAGGATCCGTCTTCGGCGTGCTGTCGCCGCCTATGCGGCTGCAAAAAACTACCTGCTGGCCTGCGCCCAGCCGGATGCCATGCGCCATGATATTGCCGGACGTCCGACATCGCCGGTCAGTGCCGACGACAGAATGGCAGCGCAACTGCGCGTGACCGAAATTCGCCGCCAAAGAAAATTGCAGGCCGATATGGCCGGCGGCACACCCGGTATCGATATCGGCGGTACCCAACAGGATTGACCCTATCCATCTCCGTCCAGCGCGCCACCCCTTTGTCGTCTTCGGGTGAGGACCAGTGTGGGTCTGCCCCTGCCGTGAGCGCATCGATGGCCAAGAGGCTTTGAACGGTCGCTGCAATGCGGCCCCGTCCTTGCTGTCGGTCCTGCAGGAGCCGGCGGCAAGCCGCAACGGCTGCGCCGTCCTCCACTGCGTTCCGGCCGTTCCGGTGCAGCTCACCGCCTGACAGCTCCTGCCCTAGTCCCTCCGCGACGAGGCCGCAATGGCGCGGCCTCCTGATTGGAGGGCAAAGGAAAATGAGCAGGAAAGAGCACAGCGATCGAAGCGATATCTATTCACGGATCACCGACCGGATCATCGCCGATCTGGAAAAAGGCGTCCGGCCGTGGATGAAACCCTGGAGTTCCGCCAACGCCGCTGGTCGGGTTACCCGGCCGCTGCGCCACAACGGACAGCCCTATTCCGGCATGAACGTCCTCCTGTTGTGGTCGGAGGGTATCGCGCGAGGCTTTGCCTCACAGACCTGGATGACGTTCAAACAGGCCTTGCAGCTGGATGCTGCCGTGCGCAAGGGCGAGACCGGTTCCACCGTCGTCTTCGCCAGCCGCTTCACAAAGTCCGAGGACGATGGAAAGGGCGGCGAGGTCGATCGGGAGATCCCGTTCCTGAAGGCCTACAGCGTATTCAATGTCGAACAGATCGACGGTCTGCCCGACCATTATTACCATCATCCGGTCGTGCAGATCGATCCCGTCGAGCGCCTCGAACAGGTTGACCGGTTCTTTCGCCGCACCGGGGCCCTTATCCGGCATGGCGGTAGCCAGGCCTATTATTCGCCGGTCATGGACTACATCCAGATGCCCCCCTTCGAGACGTTCAAGGATGCGGCCAGCTACTATGCAACCTTGAGTCACGAGGCAACCCATTGGACGGCAAGTCCGGAGCGGGTCGGACGCGACCTCAGCCGCTATGCCAAGGACAGATCGGAGCGTAGCCGCGAAGAGCTAATTGCCGAGCTGGGCAGCGTTTTTTTAGCCGCGGACGTGGGAATTTCGCCCGAGCTCGAACCACGGCCCGACCATGCAAGCTACCTCCACTCATGGTTGAAGGTATTGGGTGAAGATAAGCGCGCAATCTTCCAGGCAGCGGCCCATGCGCAACGCGCCACCGCCTATCTGCATGGCTTGCAGCCGAACGGTGCTGAACACAGGGAGGCTGCGTGATGGCCCTCCCGTGCACGAGATTGCTCATCCTGGCGTGCTCGGCGACCAAACGCAACGATCCCCGATACATGCCGGCCATCGACCGCTACGATGGCCCGCTCTGGCGGACGCTGCGCACGGTCGATCCGCGAAGGGAGAAGGCGCAAGTCGCCTTTCTCTCCGCCCATCTCGGCTTCCGCGCTGCAGACATGCCGATCGAAATCTACGATGCCCGTATGACGGAAACTATGGTCGCTGCGATGAAGAGGGGCGATCTCGGAACACGCTGGCCGCGACCGACGTCTCATGCCCGCGTCATGCCGTCTGGCGAACATCCGGGAATGCACATCGCTTCGCTCACCGAGCATCGGAAATTTGCCTTTTGCGACGTCGCGCTCGCCGGCGGGCATCTCTATCTCGACGTCATGCGGCACCTTGTCGATCTGTTTTGTAAAGGCGGCTATGTCGCCGGTGACGCCCGGATCACGGAGATCAATGAATCCATCGGTTTCATGCGACGCGCCCTGCGCCGGTGGCTCGTCGACCAGAACGGGGAGGCGGGCTGATGGCGTATTCTCCGCTTGTCCCGAACCAGGTCACCGGATCCTCTGAAATCCGGCTGCGGGCGCTCAGCCTCGGTGCTGGCGTGCAATCGACCACTATGGCCCTGATGGCGGCCCATGGAGAGATCGGTCCGATGCCCGATTGCGCCATCTTCGCAGACACCGGATGGGAACCGAAGGCCGTCTATGATCATCTCGCATGGCTGATGTCATCCAATGTCCTGCCATTCCCGGTCCATATCGTCTCGAACGGAAACATCCGCAACCAGCTCATGGAGGCAGGCGCTGGCAACCGCTGGGCCTCCATTCCCGCCTTCACCCGCACGGTAACGCCAGTCGGTTCCCGTGTGCCGATCCTCGATGAAGATGAGGACGGCGAAATTGTCACCGTCGGCACACGCCAGACCAGAACCGAGACAATCTCGATTGGCATGATCCGACGCCAATGCACCTCCGACTACAAGATCGTTCCGATCCGCAGGAAGGTCCGCGAGCTTGCCGGGCTCACCCGCCGGCGGTCTCCCGACGCACCGGTTGTGGAACAATGGATCGGCATCAGCCTTGATGAAGTCGTCAGAATGAAACCAAGTCGGGAGGCATGGCAAATCAACCGATGGCCGCTCATCGAACAGCGCATGAGCCGACGCGATTGCCTTGCGTGGCTGCGCCGCCATGACTATCCCGAGCCCCCGAAATCCGCCTGCATCGGGTGCCCCTTCCATGACGATGCACGCTGGCGCTTCATGCGCGATCACGACACCGATGCCTGGATCGATGCGGTCGAGGTCGACCGCGCCATTCGCAGCGGATTGCGCGGCATTCGCGGGCAGGTCTTTCTCCATCGCTCGGGCGTGCCGCTCGATCGGGCGGACCTGTCGACGGCCGCCGACCACGGTCAGCTCGATCTGTGGCCGAATGAATGCGAGGGGATGTGCGGTGTCTGATCGATCCTCCAGCGCCGAAGTGCGCAACCCTCTTCTGCAACTGCCCGCGGCGCAAAAAATGCGATCTCTGCCACCGGAAGCGCGTGCGGTTCTGGCAGAGCTTCTGCGGGAACTGTCGTTTGACGCGCGGGAACGCGCCGAACGGAGCTGGCGACAGAACAAGGCGCCGATGGCGGTCTACTGGAAAGCCGTTGCCGTCTATGCCGGGCATCTCTATCGGATCGCGCGTCTGACAGGAGCCCGGCGCGATCGGGCGAGCGCAACCCGTGCCTCAGAGGCGGAAGTCGGCAATGGCGCCCCTGGACATGACACCCGGCGTTCTGATCGGCGGTGAACCGGACAAGGCGGTCTTCATCCCTTTCGGCAGGGTTGCCGACGGCAGATATCAGGTGCCGCCGCTGACGCATCACAGGGATGAGATGAGCTGTGCCGTGCGTCGGTGAAGTCCATTCGTGCGCTGCCTCAAACGCAACGGGAGGGGCAGGCGGAAAACCCACCGTCCCGGAAAAAGTCGTCGCCGGACGAAAGCGCCAGCATGCGGCCGATCACGAACGTCCGTGCCACCGAAAGGGTTCGTTTGAAGCAGGGGACCGCCGAGACCCCGCGCCCTGCCAGGTTCCTCCGCCCTGGACACCGGTGCACCCACGCAGACCTCGATGGAACTGGTGTGACCGCAAGACGCCTGCGGCTCGATCGGCCGACCGCAACGACCGGCCCGGACTATTTTCCGCCGCCCGGCAGGCCGGGCTTTGCATCGCGAAACAAAATAGCCCGCTCCAGCCGCCCTCCACTGCGTTCCGGCCCCTGAAGGGGTGCAGTACCGATCGCTCCCGGTCCTTACACCGTCATCGAGGCAGCGATGGGCGCAGCCCGATCACACGAAAGGAACCAAGTCATGGCAGTCATCGGCGAATTCACCACCAACGGCAACACCATCGTCGGCAACGTTCGCACTCTAACCGTCGCAATGAAGGCCCGCCTCAATCCCATCGAGCGCGTCTCCCGCGACGCCCCGGACTTCCGCGTCACCTCTGGCGCCGCCGAAGTGGGAGCCGGCTGGAACTCGGTCTCGGCGAACGGCGAGCCCTACATCTCCCTCAAGCTCGACGATCCGAGCTTCAACGCCCCGATCAACGCCGCCCTGTGGCCGGCCGAAAAAGAAGGCGACTACGTCCTCGTCTGGTCCCGCCCGAACCGCGAGGCCGCATGACCGGGATCCACGAATGGCCCCGCCGCGAGGCGGGGTCGTTCGCAAAAAGCAACAAAGCCGGAGCCGGGCAGCGAGCCAGGATCCGGCTTTGTCATTGTCATGGGATGCCTCAGGCGTTGAGTGCGTCCTTTACGGCCTTGCCCGGCGTAAACGCCAGCTTCTTCGCGGCCGCGATCTTGATCGTCGCCCCGGTTGCCGGGTTGCGCCCCTCGCGCTCCGGTGTTTCCTTCAGCTTGAATTTGCCAAAGCTCGGAATGGACGTCTCCGCACCGGCCAGCGCCGCCTCGGTAATCTGCCGGAAGACGCTCTCCACAATCGCCTTGGCCTGCACCTTGCTAAGGTTCTGCTCGGACGCGATCTTGTCAGCAATTTCATTGGTCGTGGTCATGATATAACAGCTCCTCGTGTTTCACACCTTCCGGTATGATCTTGAAGATGCCGCAACGATAAGTGCGAAACATCCGCATTCGACCGAAAAGGCGCGAAAACCACAGGAATTATGCGTCTTCGGGTGTCCCTGAGGCCCGGCGGGCCATCTACCCCCGTCCAATGGACAAGGCCGACGAACAGGTCAGGTCTCTCCCGATACGATGAAGAAGCAGGCGGGTATCGAACCCGCCTGCTTCTTTCCGGTGCCATACGGAGAGGTGGGGTCTGCTCAGATCGTCCCATTGTGCCGTTCGGAAATGACGGCCTCAAGGACGCATGGTTCCCCCATGTGTGGACGGCCCGTGGAATGCAAGACTCTGTATCGATGGGATCGGTCAGGTTCAGTCATGTGTCCGGCCTTTTATCGTGGCATTGTAGCCACTGGCCCTGATGAAGTCCGCGGATGGAGAGCCAATCAATTTGTCGAGCTCAAGGCTCTGGGGGAACCTAGGCTTTGCTCCATCCCCGGTCCAACCGGTTCGCCATCATTACTCAGTCCTTCATTCCTCCGGTCGACGATTGCCGAGCCGGATTCCTTCAAACGGCTGCGTGCCGGTAAGTCTCCTCTCTTCTCAGAAGAGCCCACGCGACGCGGGCGGTCTTGTTGGCGATCGCTACCGACACCATGCGTGCCGGTTTGCGCTGCAAGAGCTTCGCGATCCACGGGAATGATGGAGCATCAATGCGCGCTCGTCGTATGACGGCAGTGGCGCCGACTACCAGCAATCGTCGGATTGTCCGATCGCCCTGCTTGCTGATCCGCCCTAGCCTCTCCTTTCCGCCACTACTATTTTGTCGCGGCGTTAAGCCAAGCCAAGCCGCGAACTGTCGCGCTGATTTGAATTCCTCGGCATTCCCAACCGAAGCCGCGATTGCGGCCGCCGTGAGAAAGCCGACGCCTGGGATGGTCATCAGCCTCCGAGCGGCAGCTTGGTCCCGGCACCACTGCATTATGGTGCGATCAAGCTCGGCGATCTTATTGCTCAGCTCTTCTAGCTGCATCTGAATGTGCTTGAAGGGTTGCCACGACGGTTCAGGAAGATGGTCTTTCGCGACGTGTAAGGCTTCGAGAGCAGCTTTCAGCCCGAACTTTCCTTGAGGCGTGATGATACCGAATTCGGCCAAATGGCCTCGGAGTGCGTTGATCAGAGCCGTTCTCTGCCGCACAAAAAGATCTCGGGTCTTGTGCTGCATAAGAAGAGCCTGACGCTCGCAATTTTTCACCGGTACGAAGCGCATGGTTGGACGGGTGACTGCCTCGCAAATCGCTTCGGCATCTGCTGCATCGTTTTTCCCGCGCTTCACATACGGCTTTACATATACCGGAGGCATAAGCTTCACATCGAAGCCCAAGGCACCGAGTTCCCTCGCCCAGTAATGTGAAGTCGAACAAGCTTCCATGCCGACGAGGCAGGGTGGCAACTGCTCGAAGAAATGCAGGAGCTGATTTCGGCGAAGCTGCCGCCGGACAATAACATTGCCGACGTCATCGATAGCATGAACTTGAAACACGTTCTTGGCCAGATCCAGGCCGACGACAGTGATCTTCTCGAAAGTCATGACACGGTTCCTTCTCTGAGTTGCGCAGAATGATCTTAGCATCTCGCGCGACGGGTTCGGAGGGCCGTCCACATCATCAATTTGCTCCGCCCGCCCTGCCGGGCAGGTTCCGCAAATCGGCTCCCCCATACGCCGGCTTCGCCGGTCGCGTGCCGCGATCCTTGACCCCGCCATCCCCTCACGCCGCTGGTCCCCGTCTTTCACAAACGTCAAGGAGACGACGATGACCTATGCCCTCGAAATCCAGGTTGAAGAGTTGCGCGCCGAGATGCGGGCCGTAGTCGATGCCGCAGAGCGCCGCCAGATCAAGGCCGAGCTCGAACTCGCCCAGGCTGAGCTGGCCGCCGCGCTTGCCGAACAGGACGGCAGCCATTCCTCGGAGCCTCCGTTCTGACGGAGGCTTCTGCCGCAGTTGCCGGCCCAGCCCGCCGGATCGACCGGCGGCCAGGGCCCGACGCTTCGCTTCGCCACCGACCACACCAATACCGCAGCCTGCATCCCACCGGAAGAGATCGGGAAGGTTGCCGCGTCGTTCCTTTAGATCCCCTGTCATCGGCATCGGGGATGTTGCAGCCCGGTCGTTGCACTGCAACCTGCCGGCAACGGAGTTTTCCCCGCCTTCGGCTCCTCGCGCTTCAAAATTCCGTCGCCGGCAGGTCCTCCGCATACGCTGCGGCCCTTTCGGGTGCAGCACGCCTTTCCGGGCCGCGGCCTATCCCCGCAATGACACGTTATCGAAAGGAGTAAACATCATGCGCCAACTCGCCCAATTCCTCACCGCCACCGGTCGCCGGCTGCGCGCACTCGGCAAAGTCGCCGGCCATTTCTTCCGCAAAGGCAAACTCGGCCTCAAGCTCGCAATCAAGATCCCGTTCTTCGTCGAGATCGAGATCGCCTTCGAGACGGACTGGGACCGGCGCCGATAAGGCACCAGTCGAGGCCTGCTCGCGCGGGCCTCGTTCCACCTGACGTCCCGCCGGGCGATAGCCGCGTGTCCGCTTCTGGCGAACGAGATCGAGAAACAGCAGCACCGCCTCCTCTTCACGCTGGAAGATATGCGCCTTCGACTGGCCGCGCGCGCCGATGCGTCCCCAGCGGCGCGTCAGCCGGGTCTCTCCAAACAGGGTCTCCGAGATATCCATGGCATAATAACGAGCCATGTTCATCGAGACGTCCCTGCGTTCGATATAAAGCTGATAGGGCTGGGCAATCATGACGACAGAATCGTCGATTGCCGATTCTGCGTCCAACCAGAGATTTGAATCGGTCAGGCCCGACCGATTCATCTCGGTGATGGATCAATCGCACCAGGGATGCCGTGCGCCGTCCCAGCGCCGCGCCAGACCTTCAGCAACCAGAATGTCGCCGATGGACTGCCCGTCGCGGACAACCCTGCGCAACTTCCGGCCATACCTGTCCTCGTCCCGATCACCCGCCACAAGCGAGAATGCCCCGTCATTGAGGAGGTCGAGCAAACGTGTCTTCGCCGCCTCGCCCTTGATCCTCTCCGCCTCACACCGCGGCGGGCTGAGTTCCGGCGTGTCGATATCCGCAATCCTGATCTTCTGATCACCAAGCCAGAACGTGTCGCCGTCGACCACGCAGTCGCGATGCGGTCCATTCGGACAGATATCGAAGCGAACCGAAACCGGAGCGTTTGCCCGTGCAGACATCGGCGGCCCGAGATCAACGATGATGTCCTGCGTTGCGACAAGATAACCGCCAAACACCACCAAAGCGATGATGGTCGCCAATACGATGCTGCTGGGTCGGATACGGCTGCGTTTCCACCTCGGCCGTTTCGGCGGTCTTCGTTCAGCCGTGGCGGCTGGTTTCCGCTTGTCGGTTCGTTTGCTTCGCTCGTCATCGAGCTTGACGATCTTCTTCAATGCCTGCCGTTCCTCGCAATCTGTTTCGTTTCCCGCCTTATCCGAATATTTGCGGAGTGAAAGGGGATTGAGGGCGAGCCGCTACGCGGACGGCTCTATTCGCTGCGCGAACGGAGCCCGCAAGCGGTCTCCGCCGATGCCGGTGACGATCCTCTCCCTCGGCTGCGCCGACGGAAATCGCCTTTGGCGATCCATTCCGGTCTGATCGGGAAAAGAGGGCGCCGCCCTCTCTCCCCAGCAAGGTCCAGTCGCCGGTCTCCCCGTCCTTCCGCGCCGGCTTGTGCAGGACGGGTGATCCCCCTCCGGCGCCTGCGCCTTGCCCCCCTCTCACCCGCCGCTCCGCGCGCGCTCGGGAAGCAGGAGCGGGGCCTGCTTCCTGACGAAAGGCCCTTCGCTTCGCGAACCGAAGGAGCTTCAAAATGACCCTCAACGCCTATCTTGTCGAAGTCGAAACCCGCAGCATCCGTATGGTGACGATCGATCCGGCAAACAGCCTTGCCGACATTCGCCGTCATATCGGATGCAACCTCATCGACATGGTGAGGATCGACCGGAACCATTGCATCATCGTTGACGACAACGGGCTGATGGACGAGATCCCATGCTTCACCGAGGTGGCGGATTATGCAAGTCCGCTGGCCGGCAATCTCCTGATCGTCGGTACCGACCAGTTTGGCGAAACCGTTTCACCGCAGCGGCCCATCGAGGATTTTGCCGCCATCCTGACGATCCGGTTCCCGGTCCTGTCACCGACTTTCGAGGCAATCAGCGGACCGCATGTATTCGGCAGCCGCGTCAGCGGTTTTACCGCCACGCTGAAGGCCGCCAATCCGGCCGTCATCGCCACGGTGTGAGGGCGACAGAAGGGGGCGGCAATCCCGTCCCCGCTCACCCGATACGACGCGCTAAGGACCCGACGGATGGGTCTGTCATCGCACCTTCGCCGGGTGGTCCGGATCGACCGGCCCGCCCGGCGGCAAGAGGGCCTAGCCCTCTCACACTCTCCCTCAACACGGACACGGCGCCCCTGGCGCCGTGGGCTCTTCTTCTGTCGGGTAGCAGCGGGGCATTGCTGCCCCGCTGCCCCCTCAGAACCGGGCGTACGGATCGCCCCGTACCCGGCTCAAGCCATTCTTCAGCACCATGCCGTGGCACCCGGTCACTCGACGGCTGATTTCGTGGCTCGACGATGGGCGAAGTACTCGTGCCACACTGGATCGAATGGGCTGGCCGGAGCGCGGATTTTGATGTGTCTCCTAATTGAGACCGTCGCTGCGCGGAATAACCGATATTTGGTGTCTTCCGTGCCAAATTCCCCGTTCCGGTTTCCATAAATCCGGTAGTACTTGCTCTGCACCCATCGTGCTCCCTTATTGGGGTGCCTTCGGCACGCCCATTTCCGAAGCATTCGCCAGATGCGGTCATCCACCAAAGAGAAGGTTGCCTTTGCCACGACATGACGATGATACATGGCCCATCCTCGAATGATGGGGTTGAGCTTGTGTATCAATGACGCCTGCGTAGCGGTGGCGTTGCCTTTTATGACCTTCCGGACCTTGTCGAGAAGCGATTTAACGCTCTTCTTGGACGGCTTTATCAGGAGCTTGCCGTTGTACTTGCGTACGTTCTGGCCCAGAAAATCGAAACCCTCCGCTATATGCGTTATTTTGGTCTTCTCTTCCGAGAGTTCCAGACCCCGAGCGGCCAGAAACTTCCTGACCGCAGGCATGACCTTGTCCTCCAGTATTTCTTTGGAAATGCCGGTGATGACAAAATCATCCGCATAGCGGATGACGTTTAGGCAGGCTTTCTCGCGCGCGCGTTTCGTAGAACCCGCACTTGCGTGTGCCGCTGCTTCGAGCCCATCCAGCACCATGTTCGCGATCGTCGGCGAGATTACCCCGCCTTGGGGAGTTCCCGCCGTCGTCTCGAACAGGGTTTCCTCTTCGATATATCCGGCTTGAAGCCACTTTCGCAGGACACCCTTGTCCATCGGTATATGCTTGAGGATGTAATCGTGGCTAATTTCGTCAAAACAGCCACGGATATCACCCTCCAGAATCCACGCTGGCGAAACGTGTCTCGCCAACGAGATGAAGCACTTGCCGATGGCGTCGGCTGTCGAGCGTCTGGGCCGAAATCCATAGGAGTTCGGGTCCGCCCGACTCTCTGCCACGGGTTCCAGAGCGAGCTTCCATAAGGACTGCATCGCCCTGCACCGCATGCAGGGAATCCCGAGCGGGCGCTTCTTGCCGTTGCTTTTCGGGATATAGACGCGGCGTAGTGGCATCGTTCGATAACCACGGTGCTGTAGCGTCGTCATTCCCTTCCATCTGGCCGCCGGGGTTGACCAGATTGCTCCATCCACCCCCGGCGTATTCTTACCACGATTTTCCGTCACCCGCTTCACAGCAAGCATCTTGCCGCTGTGCGAGCGGGTCAGCAGACGTTGCAGGGCTTTCACCTTGCCCCATCTGCCTTCGCGAGTGGCCTTGGCGATACGTACTTGAAGTCGCTCCACGGTTGCCTCAATGTGGAGCCAGTTCGCCTGATCCCACATCTGAGCCTCGTGCGAGGACGCACCAGCCATCGATGTTTTCGCATCGGTAGCCGTCATCTGCTTTTCCTCGTCCAGCGATTTGTCATGCTCTCTCGCCATGAATGACCGAGCGGAAGTCTGCCCACTTTCGTGTCGGGCGATGTTGCAGCCCGTATCCCGACAATTACAGCCGGGCTTTCGCTTTCTCCGCTTTCCTTTACCCGCAGCGCCAACAGCGTTCCTTACGGTTCGCCTGCCGTTTCCGGCAGCGCTACGGGCTTACCCTGTTCCACATAAGTCTCTGAGCGGGTCGGATCCCTCCTATTCGCCGGCAGCACATCGTCCATGGTGGCTCACGTCAGAAGAGACCACACCTTGCTGCATACCTTTTGGTCAAGCCTGTCAGCACGTTTGGCTTGTCAATGGTTACGACGTTTATCAGAGGTTCACATATGTTGATCGTTGCCGCTCGTCCCTAGCGCCTCACCGCCCTCGTGCTGGCAGATTCCACGTTGCCTCACGGCTCAGTGTACCGGATGCCCGGTGGCTACATTGTTCCCGAAGCTTCACACCGAGTCGTTGCCAACTCCGCATGTCCGGGTAGGGAACGGTTGATGGAACAACCGGTTTTATCAGTTAGTTCATCTCTCGAATTCCTCCTGTAAAACAGAAACTTATGCGACTTTCCAGGTCGCACCTGACTTCCCATTTTGCACCCGCCACTCCGGCGTCAAGGACTGCGCGGTTCCCCCAATTTTCAGGCGCCGCCTTTGGGCGTCGTCAGAAAATCGGCTCCCCCGCTTGCCGCCTCCGGCGGCCGCGTTCCGCGATCCCTGACCCCTCGCGGCTATCGTGCGGACTCCTTCCGTCAGAAAACGAAAGGAGACTTCCTATGACACAGCGCAAGATCAAATACATCGATGGTGGAAGCCCGGAATACTGGCGGCAGCGCACCGAGGGGTTCCGTCTCATCCGCGAGGCAGAACGGGCACTGATCCGTGTCAAAAACGCGCCGCAATACATTGCCGGCAGCTGGGACGAAGACTATGGCGACTATGAGCCGGTCGAAAATCTCGGCCCCTATGACGATATGGATGAGGCAATCCGAGCCATCGAAGCCAATGAGACGGCCGTCGACATCCTCGTTGCCCAGCGCCGGACCCATTTCGGCGACTGGCCTGTCGCCGCCGTGATCCGCGAACTGGGGACCGACTGATATGAAGACGAGAGGCGGCACGGTCGCCTCTCGTCTTTTCCGCGTGGTCCTGACCGCTTGCCGGCATCGAGCCTGCGCGCGGTCTTGAGGGGCGAGACTTGCCGCCTCTCCCCTCAAACTCCCCTCTCCCTGCGGTGCGGGGCAGGCCCCGCCCGGCCTCCCGGGCCGGTAAACGGACGCTGCCGCGACTTCCCCAAACAATACGGAGAGGAGGATCGTCCTGCGCTGCGCCCTCATGCTTCGGGCATCCGCTCCAGACGATCCTCCTCTCCTGCGGTGCGTTCGCCGCCCAGTCGTTCGCATGTCATCGATGTCCGCTCCCTGCGGTCACGGGCATCCCGACTGCTCCCGACGGCGGCTCACTTCAGCATCTCTCACCACCATGTCCGGCCCACGCGCTATTCCTCCTCCGCGGATCACAGGCGATACACCTGTGATCGCTGTTGCATCGTCTGACGACTCGCAACAGCATTGGCGGGTCGGGCACGTGGGCTGGACATGGTGGTGAGAGATGGCAGGATAGGCTATTGGTATACCAATAGCCGTTTCGCCCGAGGGGCGATGGTCGCCTGGGCGACCGGGCATCTCCGTGATCTGCAATTTTTGCCAGAGTTGGGCAAAAACGACGGGCGCGAGCGATCGATGTACGGCCGGAAGTGAGGAGGGCGGTTCCGCCTGTTTTGAGGGGTTCCCGGAGCCTTCATCCGGCTGAAGATATCCCGTAATTCCGGTGATCGGCGATTGTGCGGTTAAGTGAATAAGCGAATAAGTGGGCGGGTGGTTCAGCGAATCCGCGGCTGAGCGATGGTGTTAATGAGTGCTTCGCCGAGTGAGTGCATCGGCAAATAAGCGAATGAGTGGCTCGGTGCTTGGCTGAATAGGTACATCGGCAGATCGGCAAAGAAGCGTATCGGCGAAATGACACAATGCATATTCACCGAATAGGTAACGCGGTGAACCGGCGGATGCGCGACCAGGCGAATCCGTGATTGGGCAAGTCGGTGAATGAGCGAATCGGTGTTCAGGCCAACCGGAGAATCGGTGAATCAGCGAAGACGCGAAGCGGTGAAACGGTGAAGCGGTGAAGCGGTGAAACACCGGTTGGGCGAAGAGGTGAGTCCGCCAACTGGTTGTTCTGTCATTGTGCAAACCGGCGAATGCTCCAATCGGCAAATAGGTCAATGAGCGAACCGTCGTTTTGATACGACAGGCCCAAACATCCCCGTGGGCACGATCGACAACAACAGATCACAAAATGGGGCTTGCGACCTTGAACGTAGCCGTTGAGCGCGGAACCAATAACGCGGAAAGCGGGCCTGGCGAAACGGTTACCTGGAGCGGCCTCTCCACCTCAGCTCTTCTCGGGGATCTGATCTAAGACTCTGCCCGGTCGTAAGTGCTCCGGCGCGCCTTGATGGTGTCCAGATTGTCGTGGACCCAGAAGTTAAATCCGTCGAGGGCGCGCAAAGCTCCATGGGCGATCTCTGTCAGTTCGTATTCGACACGCGGCGGCACTTCGGGAAAATAGTGACGTACAACAAATCCGTCGCGCTCGAGATTTCGCAGCGTGAGCGTCAGCATGCGCTGGGTGATCTCACCGACCTCTTTTCTCAATGTCGAAAAGCGGAGCCGATGATCTTCCGCGACAGAAAGACGCCAAAGAACTGGCAGAGTCCATTTGTCACTCAGCAGGCTGCAGACCCCGTTTGACGGTATGGGTCTGAAGTGTCTGTCGTTTTCTGATCCGCGCGATGGACCGGCATCGATCTGTATATCCAAGGGTATCGTCCTTGTGCCTGATGCTGAAAAATGTGCCGTCTTCCGGCAGAATTACATTCGTATATATAGATGGCCCTTGTTTTAACGCGAGGGTTTCAAGTGACCAATAGCAAGCACCCCATTCTGGTTTTCGGCGCTACCGGAAGGCAAGGCGGATCTGTCGCCAAAGCCTTGTTGAAGGCGGGATGGCCTGTTCGCGCACTCGTTCCGGACTCCACCAAAGCTGCATCGCTGCAATTGCGGAATTCAGGTGTCGAGCTTGTGCAGGGTTCATTTGAAGAGACCAAAGTAGTCCGCACAGCGATGAAAGACGCTTACGGTGTCTTTAGCGTACTGCCAGCCAGCCTGGCTGCCGAAGACGAAGTCCGTCATGGTATATCGATTGCGGATATCGCTGCTGAAACCGGCGTCAACCATTTTGTTTATTCCTCAGGCGCCAGCGTGGGGAATGAACTGACAGGCGTTCCGCGTTTCGACGCCAAGCCTCGTATCGAAGCCCATATTCGACAGCTCGACATGACTACGACCATCATCCGGCCGATGATTTTCATGGAAATGCTGGTGCGACCTGGCTTCGGTCTGGATGAGGGCCGGCTGGTGTCCCTGATCCGATCCGACCATTCCATTCAGCTTACCGCCGTGGAAGACATCGGCAGGTTTGTCGCTGCCGTGCTTGCCGACAAGTCCCGCTTTGGCGGCGCAACACTTAAGATCGCCAGCGACCGCCTGACCGGGCGCGAGCTTGCGGTCATACTCAGCGAAGCAATTGGTCGTCCGATAGCCTACGAACGGTTTCCGGAAGATGTTCTGGCTGCAAACGCTGATCTCGCCCATATGGCGGAGAGTCTGGAAGACGGGCCGCTCGCCGAGCAGGTCGATCTGGAACTCATGCGCGAAATCAACCCCGACCTGCTGACTTTCAGGTCCTGGCTTGCGCGCAGTGGGCGCAGGTCGCTCGATGCAGCTTTGTCGGTATCAGCCTCGTGAAACTGCGCAAGCCTCAAGAATCGCAATCAAGCATCAACGGGGACAGGCTTGTCAGGTAGCTTGCGACCCTATTGCTGCCATTTTAGGTCGGGTGACCCGTTAGCAACACCGGCCTAGCAGGGCGGCTGTCGATGGGGTCTGCGTTTCCGGTCAATGTTCCAGTCTTCATCGGCGAAACCGCCCTTAGGCTTCGCGGACTTTCTGCGCAAAGCGTTCTACAACGGTGAAGGCCTCCGCGAAACTTGGCCGCGCGCCGTATACCATGTCGCCCATGAGCTTTTCGTAGTGCGCAGCGAATTCAGCATGCGTCGCCATTATCTCGAACGTCTTGAGCGTCTCAGCGCGAGGATCTGACTTGTAGTCCGGATATTTGTCCGCCCGGTCACTTTTTGACTCGGTCACCATGGTATCCAATGCAATCGCAACTGCTGTATCAAGGTCGTACGTACCATCCATGCGTGAAATGTCATAGACATGACGGACCAGCGTATGGTCTAGCGGCTCGTGCCCGGCAAAAGCAAAACCTGCCCGGCGCCCGAGCGCGACGAACTTGTCGGCAGCCGTTTCCACCAGACGAACGCATTTAACATCGTTGGCCTCGGCCGGCCGACCGGTGGCTTCTCCGACGAATGAGGTGACCGAACACAACTCCGGGGCCGTGCAGATCGGAAATGCCGCGATTTCGATCTTGATCTCCGGGCGTAGGACACCCTCGCCCTTGGCGATCGGCTCGTAGGGCAGGTCGTATCGCACATAAGAGCCGTTCTGGAGTACCCGCACGTGGCCCTCGACCGTGAAGCCGGCGTCTTGCAGACGTTTGCTTACCGCACGTCTCATACGCTTGAGGGACCCGCGCTCACCTGCATTTTCCCCTACGATGCGCAAGTCTATGTCTTCTGACATGCGTTCGAGCAGACGATATGCCCGGCCGAGCGCCGTCCCGCCACCGAAAGCCAACGTCAGTCCGTCGACCTCTACGTCGTGGATCGCCGCGAGGGCACGCACGACGAACCAGTCCTTTTCGACGAGGGCCGTCGAGGGCAGGGCGAAGTAGTCCTGCACCTCGAGCAGCGTCTGCAGGTCCGGCTTATCGCTCAACGCGAAGCTCCGTACGGCCGTCGGATAGCCGGCGGCTGAAACGTTTCCCGACCTTGACGGTAAGATTAACCGGGACCTGGGTGGACTGCCCCCTATTATAGGCCTGGGTGCTGTCACCTTGCTCCCAAGGGACCCCGAGTTTGTTCAGGGCCTGGAGGGCAGCACCGTGAAACCCGTTTGAACTGGAGACCATAACCCGCCCCGACAGCCGTGACCGTACGGCCCGGGCATAGACACCATAGCCCAGGCGTATGAGTGCGCCATCCTTTACCAATGCTCTCAGGGCCCGAAGAACCTGATCGTCGCCGCTCAGGTCAGCAAAATCGCGCGGAATGAAGACGTCGGTCTTCTTCGTCCGGCTAACTCTTGTCCTGATCCGTTGCTTCAATGTCTGATCCATGATCGGCTTCCCGTTACAAAAACCCGACACTGAATATATGCAAAAACCCGACACATGGCAACCTTGTCCCATTACGTGATACTCGCTTCTGGAAAAGATGTGCCGAAGAAAACAAACAGGCAAAAGCCAGGGTACTGGCTTCGGACAAGCTTGTCGGCGAGCAACGGGACGTCTGCGATTTTCGATGCGCATCCACGGCTGTTGCAGGCTGAACCACCATAGCATCGGTTGCGATACAACACCGTTCAAAGAACAAAAGTTTCAAGCGGTCACGCTGGCGATTGCTGAACGCTCGAATGATGGGCAAGCGGTCCATTTCCATCACGTCTTGCATCGGGACCACGAGACTGTTGATCCCCGCGCGAAACTCGACCGGCTCCTGATGGAGGTTGGCCTTGAGATCAGTGCCCGGTCCGAAAATGAGCTAACACTTCTCAAATGCACCATACGCTCAGGCGTTCGCCATATCCCAGCTGTCCTCGAGGCTCACCCTTACGTTCGTTCCGGAAATCTCGCAGCGCCTTCATCCGTCTGAATCACATGGGCAACATTTACCCCGGCAACAGGCATCTCGATTCCCCACGGGTATCGCCGTTCCTGGGAACGTTCAAACTGATAGACAGCGACCCTCGGTAGATTTCGCTTGTCATATCGACGAGCGAGATTGAACACGACACTGTTCTGGGCTGCCAGAACCAGATGGACTTGCTCCACGCCTTTTGCATCGAGCTGTTTCAAGACGCCGAGGAACTGATCGGCCAGCGCTGACTGCCTCGCCTGAGACCAATGAGATGATTGCAGGTCAGGCAATGTCATCCTGACAATCGGGCAGTTAAACGTCGTTGCGAGATCCTCGGTTTTCACCATATACGAAGCCGAGATCGCGAGAACGACTTCCCGCTGTGCCCCGACCTGTTCCAAACCGGTAATTTCAAAACGCGATGCATCGTCTTGACCGTCAAGCAGGCGCCAACGGCTTGCAACCCGATCCCAATCCATGACGACAATATCGCCTTCGTCGTCCAGAAGCAGACCGGTCAAAAAGGTCAATGGGACGGCCGTCAGGCCGCCATAGACTGTTGTCAGGTCGCTACGTTCGTTGCCCTTCTGCGCCTGATGGACCCAGGTTTTCATTGCGGCAACAGGTGGAAGGAGATCTTCCGGCTCGACGATCATACCATCCTTGCGCTGCCGCAGATCGAGCATGTAGTCGATACGCGTGCCCGTGATGCTTTCGGGTACGGCGGATTTGAGCGATGATCCATCATCATCGCGCAAACCTCTCCCCTCGATGACAAAGACTTTTTTTCGCGCAAGACGCTGTTGCTCCTTCGCATAACGTATCCAGGCCCACACGGCCGATCCCAGCATAAGGGTGATGCAGACGACCGTGATGATCCAGAGAATACTATCGGGCACAGCACCTGCCGTCCCGAACTCTATCGATCCGGGCTCACCTCCGATGGTACCGGAATATTTGAAGACCCAGTTTACCCCGTGGATTGCAACCAAGACCGCAACGGCTCCGCGGAAAATCCAGCTTTCAGCATGACGGGCTCGCACGAACCACGAGACCAAAGATCGAACAACAAAATCTAGTGTATTCCAGTTCATCGCGATGCCCCTCAATTTGCGCGCAGGTCGATCATTTCAGGCGGGAGTGCACGCCGGTGCAGGCTCGCTGATGCATTGAAACGGCCCCAGAACCCAAGCTTCACAATCAGGAGCACGGCAAAACCGATATCTCTTTCACCATCAACCAGTTCCTGCATGGAGCGCACGTCAGTGAGGCTTGGCCGAACCGAGAAACTTGGATGGGAATGCCATTCGCCCAAGTAGTTGAATGCTTGATAATTGTGACCTGTTCGGTCGAAAAACGCATCCAGCGCATGGCGGTGATGATCAGCATCACGCACAAAGTGGGCATTGGCTCCTGACGCTTCGTCCACCGAGAAGTCTAGAACGGAGAAATGGCCGCTTGCAATCTCCTGTCCCATGAGAATGCCGCCGATTTCACGCAATCCGGCTCGTCTCAACGGTAACTTCATGCGATCACGGATCTGCCTGGAGAGTGTGATCCTGATCACGCATTCACCTTCGGAAACAGCGATGCAAGGAGCTCTTTGAGCTCTTCGGATGAAGCCAGTTCCTGGGTACCACCCCAGTCACCTTCCTGCCGAAGATCGATTGGCCAGGTATCAAAGGGCGCACGGAAAATCCATTCGGCCACCAGTCCGATCGCGTAGGCAGAGCAAGGAAAGACACTTTGCTCGCGCGTGAGAATATCCAGAATGAACCTGGACGCATGGTTGGCAATCACGCTGACATCAGCGTCATCGGCGATCAACGGTGGGGCGTTATCTCGCTCGATCCCATAGTCCGTTTCGGTTGCGGCGATCCAGGGCACGTTATGATTATCGCACCATGCGCGGATTTGGCTGCGCGCTTCGGTAGGGATCGGATCAAACCCCGGGCGGACCCTAGCAATGATGCCGCCGATTCCGCCCGCAAAGACCTGACACCAGACCATGGGTTTGCTATGACGACGGGCAATGGCTGCAACGAGGTTGAACGCACGGGGGTCTGCCGTCGCGTCGACCAATAGGTCGGCTTGGACCAGCTCCTCCATAACGGACTCTGTCGACCCCGCACTTTCCTGCTGACCGAGTGCAATCCGCCGAACGGAAATGTCTGCGTTTGCCACCAGATTCTGCAGGCGGGCTGCAAGCGCATCGACCTTGTGTTGACCGATTGCCTGCGCATCAAGATCATTCCTGACAAGGTTTGCCTGGAAGAAGACATCGTCATCGACCAGCGTGAAATTGCTTACGCCAGATCGCGCGAGCGTGCTTGCGATTTTTGAACCCACAGAACCGCAGCCAACGATTGCGATCCGCTTTTGGGCCAAGCTGGCGTAACCCGCAGGCAGCCTTCCGGAGACGCTTGGGGCGACAATTATCTTATAGCCAAAGACACTCTGTTTGCCCTCATAGGGGTAAAGATTTAGCGCGACCCAATGGTTCTCGTTTCCAAGCAACACAAAACCATCGAATGGGTTCTTGGGAAGTTTTGCCAGCAGGTCTGGAAACTCTACCGGCATCACTTCGGCGAAATCTTTGGGGCTTAGGCGGAAGCGGTCAACATTTCGCGTTGTCCGGATAACGAACCCATTTGCGACCGAGGAGTGCGAGGGTTGCGGCGCATTCTGGGCCCACAAAATCCCTCCTTCACCTACGCTCATGAGCGATGCGACCCAGGTTGGCTTGGCGAGCCGATCCCAGACGGTGATGGCTGTCGGAACATCAACGGGCAAAGCTGCAAGAACCGTCGCGGCGCTGTCGTTAAGAATGAAGCGCGTAAACTCCCCACGGGTCTCCCTGCCGATTGATGCCTGATGCGCTGAGCGGACGATACCGGGCTCGTTTTCGCCTGGCCGCTCTCCTGACAGAAGACGATGGGCGCTTTCAACCATCATTGCGCCGGTGATCGAAGGAGCCCAGTTGTCCGGCCTGAACTCGAGGCAGAGCTCACCGCCGGGGCCGTACTGATGCCAAGAAAGGCGCCGTTCATCGCGGGGCTGCACCATTGGTGGTGTGTCGGGAAAGGTGGACGGATATGTCATGGAGAGACCAAACGTCTCTGCGCCATGTTGCACGTCGAAATCCACGATCAGATGAAGATCATCTCCCAGCCGCCAGGAGATACCCGACAACCAGCCATCGCGCTCAGACAATTGCGCGATCGCAGTTCGCTCGGCTTTCGCACGGGCAACGTCGGTAAGCCACCAGCTCATGCAAATCCCTTCGGCGTAGTGGGAACCCGAGCGGCATTTCCAAAAGACGGAATCGCTGCGACCGGCGCGATGGGAGCCACCGACGCCGCCCTCAGGAGCCCGCTGCCGCCGCCGATGCGGCGCGTGGCACGATCCGACAATGCTGCGCCCATACGGGCCGACACCGCCTCGTTCATACCCTGCAACGTCGCGGCACGGGCAGCCCGACCGAAGTCTTCCCGTGCTTGGTTGAGCCATCGAAAGAAGGCCTCGGCCTTGCGCGGGTTCTTTTCCCACTTGTCAGCAAAATTTTCGAAAGGGTCGGTCGGGTTTGGAATGATGAATTTGGACCCGTCATGCTGGATATATCGATCCATTGCGTTGAGGATGGAGAAGAGAGCGCCGGCAATGGTGTCCTCCTGACCGTACGCGTGGCCAGACAGGGTCGTGATGATGACGGAAATAGGTTTCAAGTCGGCCTCGTGAGCGAACATATTGTCGCGATGCCGCTTCAAAATCATCACCGCGGCTTGCAGCGGTGTGCGTACGCGGAAGTCCGGTAGTTGCTCGACGCTCGCCGTCACGCCTCGCTGGCGCAACGATTCCACCAGCTCCCGCTTCCGCCGCGCGAGGACCACGGCCATTCGTGACTTGAACCATTCCCCGTACCCCTTAGGATTGGAGCGCGGCCAATCATACGTCTTCTGCCTGTAGGTCGGGACTTCCCGGTCGGTGATGGCGATGGCAGTATCTGCCCAACGTACGTCGAAATGGGCACGCTCCAGGAGAAGTCGCTGTTCCATCCCGTTAGGAAGGGCAGGCACGATATCCATGTGGAATTGCGCACCGTCGGCATAGGAAAGCACCCAGCAGCGTCTACCCTCTTCCACAGGCTTCGTCATGCCTTTGGCATCATGATAGGCTTTGATTTCGAAACCAAGAAGCTGTTTCAGGTCGAACTGGGTAAGGTCACCTTTCGCAAGCTTCTTGAGCTCGCAAACCGAGTCGACGTCATACTCCTCGGAATCGTTTATCGGCCGGATTGCGGTTCCGAGTCGAAACGATCCCTGCACGTAAACGGTCGGATCAAAATTGCGAACCGTGCTTTCAGGCCGATGAAACCAGTCGCCGAGAGACCTATAGCTTCTTTCCGCCTGCTCATACCGGGATTCCGGAATGGCCAGTTCCTCCGCCATCGCCTGAAGAAATCTCTCAACCTGATCGTCCGTACCCGCCATATCCAGCTCCATTTGTCGTCTTGTCCGCCTGCAACTCGCCATAGCGGCAGCAGTCGCGGCGCCCTATTGTCCGGTTTACAAAGGTGGGCCAAACGCCGCAGCGCTCCGGATATGGGAGTGCATTCTTCAACCTGCAAGGGAACTTGGTTTACAGATGTGAGTTATGCCCAGCGTTATGGAAACTGACAGTTACAAGGAGGCCATCATGATCGGAAACAAGCTTAAGGTTGCCCGATCGGCATCGGGATTCTCGTTGCGCGCTCTTGCGGATGCCATGGAGCGGATCGTTTCGGCGCAAGCCATTGGAAAATATGAACGAAACGAGGACATGCCAAGTTCTGGAATTCTGATGGCGTTGGCCAAGGCCCTCGCCGTCTCGGAAGAATACCTTCTCAGTGACGATGAGCTTTCGCTGGAGGGTGTAGATTTCCGAAAAAAAGTAGGAACGTCCTCCAAGGAAGTAGCAACGCTGGAGGCGCGTGCCATCCACATGCTAGAGCGCTATCTTGCCGTTGAAGACCTGCTTCATTTGCGGAGCGTAGAGTGGGAGCAGCCACGGAGCGCGCCGCATCCAGTCACCGATGTTCGCGATGCCGAGGATGCGGCCCGATCCGTCCGCGACGATTGGGGTCTCGGCAACGATCCGATTCCACAGCTTGCAGAGTTGCTTGAAGAACGAGGAATAAAGGTTTTATCACTCGATCTCGACAGTGTGGATGGGCTCGCCGCCAAGGTTCGACGTAAGGAGCGCGAAGCTGCGCGAGTGATTGTCGTCAAGCGCAGCACCTGGTCCGAGCGCAAAAGATTTAACCTTGCACATGAATTGGGGCACATGGTCATTGCGCCGTGCGACGGGGTTGACGAGGAAAAAGCCGCACATCGCTTCGCTGGCGCTTTCCTGATGCCGGCCGATGTTTTGCGTGCAGAGGTTGGCGCGCATCGATCGTCGATCAGCATTGGAGAGCTGGTTGCTTTGAAGAAACGTTTCGGTGTGAGCGTCCAGGCGCTTGCATACCGTTGTCAGGATCTCGGCATCATCAGTCAGGCTGCTTGCACACGACTCTTCAAGATCTTTTCAGAAAGAGGATGGCGCGATGCGCCCTATGAGGAGCCGGAAAGCTTGGCTCCTGAAGTAGAAGAGCCCAGGCGCTTCGAGCGCCTGTGCTTCCGCGCCCTAGCTGAGGGCGTTATCGGCGAAACGCGGGCTGCTGAACTGCTTGGTATTTCCGTTCGCGAACTCGACCGGAGGCTGGACCAGGTGGCGGCTTGAACGGTGTCCGTTTTGGTTTCCGATGCGTTAGTTCTGTTCGACCTGAAACGACCCAGTGTTCTGGAAGGAATGTTTCTGCTGCCGTTTGAATTTGCTGTACAGCTTGGGCTTAAGGTCGAGACATTGACGTCCGGCGAACTCCGTCGGGCGAGCCTCGTTAGCCGGAAAGCGCAACTGTCGAGGATGTGTCCGAACGGTAATTCTCCAGCCCCAAGGCGGTCGGCGCAACACCCGCGAATCTCAGTGGAACACGACCGGATTGCTTTGGGCCGGTTCCACCACCAAACCTGACTTCCCCATCTTGAGCGTTTCGATTATGACTGCTACAAACTTGTATTGAAGTGCAAGTTTTGTCGCTGTATTCTCAGCATGTTCGATGACATTTCTTTCTTGCAGCAAGGCGACGAGCGTCGGCTATGCACTGATCTCTGCGAGTTCTTCCAGTAAAATAGCAAGGCGGGTTTCCCACTGACAAGCCACCGATCGCTTCTGACGAAGGAATGGTACAGGGTGCCAGTCAGCATTGATTGCCCGCATTGCGGTGTGGAGACGCGGACCGCGGGAATCGTGGCCGGTCCATCCAGCCTGGTAAGCATCGCAGGGCTATCGGCTGAGAGTGATGTCAAGCAAGCCTGGACGCGGTTTGGTGCGTTCGCATTCGTCGAGTCGCTCGGCGGTCGCACCGACAATATCGAGCGCTTCCTTCTCGGTCGTTTCCACAACACGTTTTCTTTCAGGAACGATCAGTTGGTGCAGGTCTGCGAGCACTGCGAGGAAAGTCTCGCGCCAAAAGTTATTCGTTCGGGCGTCATGAACGGCTTTGTGCGCCTCGGACAACGGCGGCTTCTGGTCAACGAACGTTTGCTACTGTTCTCATCTGCGGTGTCGCTCACGGAGTTTAGTGGTGGAACCTCGATCGAGGAATGCGACCTTCGTCTTCCAGACTACGCGATGATGCTCATCTGCGACACCGAAACCCAGAGCGGCGAAACCGGCACGCTTGAACTTTGGCACAGTGTTGCGCGAAACGACTATGCGTTTGTGGTCAAAGGCCAAGAGGGCCACGAATTGCTTCGCGATGGCCTCAATGATGATCTCATGGAGGTGACAGCCACCATTGGAACGCTCGGGTTGGTGTTAACCCAACTGCACCTGGCGCAGCCTTCGTCGCCCTATTGTGGTCTTGCCCGGGACCTCTTTCTCGAAGCCCTCGAACATGCCGGATATCAGCAGCAGATTTAGGAGCTACGCCGTGCGAATCATCAAAACGCTGTTTTGGCCGTTGGCCATAACAATTCCATTGGCCGCATGCGGGCAGCACGCCCAGTCTTCACGCCCGCTGCCGCCAGCACCGTATGCCTATCTTAGTTTGACCGCTTGCCGGCACTATCCCAGCAATATCGTCGAGTGCCAACTTGACTACGGTACACAGTTCGGGCGCCATCGTCTCGGCCCGGTACAGCAGGTCTCACGTGACCTCGCGACGAACCTCGATGGTTCTCGCTATCAGATCACTGCCTGCTGGCCGGTTTCGAGAGTTCAACGGGAACTACCCAATTTCACATGCCGAATCTCTCACGGGCAGTCAGGTGCCGATGCCGGTTCGGTGCTGGTCAAGGGTGGAACCGCTGTTCGTTTGGCGCGCATCCTGGGCGATCGAGACCAGATCGAGTATCGATGGAAGCCGGATCGTTGGTCGCGCTTACACGATTGATTTTGTGGAATATTTTTCAAGACGATATCGACCTTCGGGATAAAACTTGTACTCCAGTTATATTTTTCAGTTGATTTCCGGCGCGGATTGCAGTCCATAACTTGTATTGAAGTACAAGTTATGGACTGGTTCGGAATGGATGACAGCCCGCTTTCTTCTGTGATGAGACCGCGACCCAGAGTGTTACAAATAGCAGTCTGGCCTGCGGTAACGTCTGTGCTCCTGGCGACATGTCTTGCCGCAACGTCCGCCGAGAGCGACCCGTTCAAGATCGGCGAGAACCATGACCATGCCGATTGGTCCTTCCGGTTCGCGGGCGGAATCTCAAGTGAGCCCGGTGCGCTGTCAGCACTCGCCGTTGACGCTGACCCACAACCACCGCCAAGCATCGACCTCACCAGTTTCAATGAGCGTTTTTGGGGAGAGGCCAATACCAACGCAGTTCCCGCAAATCTGTCATTTGTTGCAGATCCAGCGACTGAACTTGACGACAGTACGCCAAAGCTACCGGGAGAAGCGGCCGGCAGCATGAGAGCACGGCGCGACCGCGCCGTGCTCTCTCCCATCAGTGTCTTCTCGTCTGACGCAAACGCCGTTCATCCGTCTGCCAATCCGGCCATCGAACCCCAAACGCCTTCCGATCGCACAAGGACGCAAGCCCGTCCCGACCTGCTTTCCGGCGTACCTGAAGATTACGCGGCCCTTGCGGTGGAAATTGCGGTTGAGGAGGAGGTCGATCCGAACTGGGTACTCTCGATCATGCGCGCGGAAAACGCGCAGTTCAATCCCGCATTTGTCAGTCCGGCCGGCGCCATCGGTCTGATGCAGGTCATGCCTGACATCGGCGAGGCCTTTGGCGTCCATGACCTCACCGATCCCGGACCGAACATTCGTGCAGGCACGCGTTTCCTGCGGGTGCTCATCGACAAGTATAGCAACCCTGTGCTGATCGCCTCCGCATACAATGCCGGAGAACCCCGCGTTGATGCGCATCAATCCCTGCCGCTGATCCGCGAAACCGCGGACTATGTGACGCGTGTTGTCGGCTACTACACCGGCAAGCCGGCAAGCTCCCAGCCCCCTACACGTGCTCCGACACCTGACTCTCAATCCAATAAGCACCGCCGATCAGGCCCGGCCGACCGGGCAAGGTCCCCGATGCTTGTTTTCTCAGCTGCAAGCCCGCTCGCGTCCGACAGCCGCCTCCCACAGCCGTTGAACGCGGCGCAACTCGGCGGTCCGGTCAAAATAGTCAAGGAAGAGGTACTTCAATGAACATAGTGGTCATGGCAATTCTTGTTGGCAGCGTCACCTGCCGCTCCCTGGTCAAGCGCAAGTGGGCCGGCCATGCCGCGATGGTGCTGCTTGCCGCCTCGGTGCTGTTCGTCAGTCAATACGAGCCGGCGGCAGCGCAGAGCCTCGATGCCCTGGAGAATGCTGCCGACAGACTGGTACAGTTCTTCACTGGCGCATTCGGCCGCTCCGTCGGGGCGATCGCGTTCATCGGAATGTTCCTTGCAGCGGCATTTGGCTTCTGGTCCTGGGGCGCGCTTCTGCGGGTTGGTGGAAGCCTCGCCGGCATGTTCGCTGCCGCTGAGCTTGTAGATTTCTTAGCTGGGGCGGGATCGTAATCATGTCGAACTCCGGCAACAAGAATTCAGGCGGGGACGACTATATCGAATCCTATCCCGTCATCCTTGCCCTCACGCGACCGCCGACCGTGATGGGGATCCCATACACCTACTTCCTGGCGGAATGCTTCGTCTCGCTGATGGTATTCATGGTGCTCGGCTCCATCCTGTGGTTTCCCGTTTCCTTCGTCATCCTGCACGGCATTCTTTATGTGCTGACGGTCAAACTCGATCTCTGGTTCTTCGACATCCTCGGCCGCCTCAGCATGTGCGGCGTCAATCCCCTCGGCCGCAAACTCGGCGGGGGTATCCGGACCTACGGAGCCTGACCGATGATCACGATGGCTAGATCGCTGAAGGGAAGTTTATCGAAGGGCTGGGAGATCTTCGCCGATCGCGGTATCTCGACCCACGTTCCCTTCTACGTTCCGATCGAAAACGGCATTATCCGGCTGAAGAGCGATTGCCTGGTGTCGACCCTGCGCCTCACAGGATTCTCGTTTGAAACGGCCGACATCGAGACGATCAACATGCTGCAGCGGCAGCGAAATTCGGCTTTCCGCGCCATTTCCTCGATCGGCAATTTTGCGCTCTATACCCATGTTGTCAGGCGCAAGGTAGCACCGTCCTTGCCGGCAACATTCACCGACCCCTTCATCCAGCGTCTCGATGATGTCTATCAGGCAAGCATCTCGAGGAATGAGATGTTCGTGAACGACACCTACATCTCGCTCGTCGTGCGACCACTGTTCAAACAAGGATCCGCGCTTTCCCGCATCATGGGCATTGGCGGCGATATCGTTCGCAAGGAGCAGTTTCGCTCGATGCGAGACAAACTGGTCGAGGCGACGAAAGCGCTCGAAAAATCGCTCGCCGCCTATGGTCCCAAAGTTCTGCGCGACATGCAGCGTGTCCAGGTGGACCTGGGCAACGGCAAGACGATCCATCGCGACTTTTCCGAAAGCATGGAGGTCGAGGAGGGGGCCCAAAAAATCTGGTTTTCGGAACAATGCGAGTTCTTCTACACGCTGCTGAATGGCGGGCGTGTCCGACCGATCCGCCTCGGCAACCTTCCCATAGACGCGATGCTGCCTGCGCGTCGCACATCGATCGGCAACCGGACCATTCATCTTCAGGGAGATACGCCTGGCGATGACCGCTATGCCGCGATGGTTTCCTTGAAGGAATATCCGCCCGAGACCGGCGCCGGGATGCTCGACTATATCCTTAAACTCCCATTTGAGATGGTGCTCACCCAATCCATGTCTTTCATTGACGACATGGCCGCGAGAAGCAGGATCGAACGCCTCGACAGGCAGCTGTCGAAGGCAGACGAGGGTGGTTCCAGCGTTCAAGCCAGTCTCGATATTGCGCGCGATGAACTGGCGAGGAAACGCGTTGCCTTCGCCGAGCATCATCTCACCGTCATGCCGGTGGCGAGATCGGCGGCCCAACTCGACGATGGCGTCGCCCTGATTGGCAACGAACTTGGTGCGTTGGGTGCCTCCTATGTCCGCGAGGATCTGAACGCTGAGCCGGCCTATTGGGCGCAACTTCCTGGCAATCAGGCCTATATTGCCCGTCGCGCCGTGATCTCGACGCTCAATTGCGCGGGCCTGAGCAGCTTCCACGCCTATCCCTATGGCAAGCCGGACGGCAATCATTGGGGTCCGGCGATCACCATATTCGAGACGACGTCAGGGACGCCGTTCTTCTTCAACTTTCACCAGGGCGATGTCGGGCACACGACGGTGTTCGGACCGACCGGCTCAGGCAAGACCGTCATCATGGCCTTCCTGATCCTTCAGGCCTACCGTGTCAGCCCACGGCTGAAAACGATCGTCTTCGACAAGGACCGCGGTCTCGACATCATGGTGCGGGCGGCCGGCGGAACCTATATGACGCTCGAACCCGGCGAGCCTTCCGGTTGGAACCCACTGCTCCTCGACGATACCGAGGAGAACCGCGTTTTCCTCTATCGTCTCTTAAGCTTCATGCTGAAGCCGGCGAAGGAAGGCGAAAGCCTGACTCCACAGGAAGAGACCATCATCCGCAGCGCGATCAAGTCGGTCCTCAAGACGAAGGACCGCTCCTATCGCCGCCTGTCATCACTCCGCGCCCTTCTGGCGGGCAGTGAGCGGACCGAGGGAAGCCTGATCGCGCGGCTCGACAAGTGGGTCGATCACGGCCCCTATGCCTGGCTCTTTGACAATGCCGACGACAATCTCGATATCTCCCGGCCGATGATCGGCTTCGACATGACGTCGATCCTCGACGATCCCCCCGTGCGTACGGCAGCACTCCTCTACATGTTCCATCGGCTTGATGAGGTCTATGACGGCAAGGCGCCGATCATCAACCTCATGGACGAAGCCTGGAAGCTGCTCGACGACGACGAATTCAAGCGCACCATGAAGGATTACTTCAAGACCATCCGGAAACGGAACGGTCTCGTTATCTTCGGCACCCAGTCGGCCGACGACGTGGTGCAGTCGAGCGTCAGCCGGACGATCATCGAGCAGACGTCGACCAATATCTTCTTCGCCAATCCGAAGGCTGACGAGAATTCCTACATGGAGCATTTCGGCCTTTCCAGGGCTGAATTCGATTGGGTCAAGAATGGCGACCCGGCCTCCCGCTTCATGCTGATCAAACAGGCGAAGAGCAGCGTGATCGCGCGTGTCGATATGTCCCATATGCCGGAGTTCATCAAGGTGCTGTCCGGCCGCGAGGAGACCGTGCGCGAGGTCGAGATGCTGCTCGACGAATATGGCAACGATCCGAAGAACTGGCTGTCGAAATTCTGCGACTGGGAGGGGGATGCGTCCGATGACCAACGCAAGATTTCCTGAACTGGCGACCGTCGGTGCCGTGGTACTGGCCAGCATGTTTACACCGGTAGCTAGCTTCGCGCAGGTCCCGGTAATCGACAATGCTCGTCGCAATATCCAGCAGGCGACGGAGAACTGGTACAAGACCTATCAGGCGGATACCCGAGCCTTGAAGGGCGCGTCGGGCGGAACGACCGACAGCGTTGCGCCCGGGCAGGGATCCGGTGCGCCGGCGGATTGCTCGGCCGAGGGCATGGCCGGTGAGACCATGCCTGCCAGCCCGTCGAAGCGCACGCATAGCCAGCAGGAAGTCGCCCGTATGGTCGTCGACGAGGCGATCCGCCAAGGGGTCGATCCCAATTTTGCGCTGGCGATCGCCGAGCAGGAATCACGCTTCCGCCAATCGGCGCGCTCGCCGGTTGGCGCGACCGGCGTCATGCAACTCATGCCGGGGACTGCGGCGGGTCTCGGCGTCAACCCTTATGATCTGCGGGACAACATCCGCGGTGGCGTCAAATACATCAAGCAACTGCAGGGCATGTTCGGCAATCGCTACGACCTAATCGCCGCCGGGTACAATGCAGGGCCTTATCGCCAGTCGCTGCAGAACGGCCGCATCCCCAATATTCCCGAAACCCAGGATTACGTCAAAAAGGTCTCAGCCTATTACAGCCGGAACAAGGCCGAGAACGGTGACCGGACCCCGTCGGGCGACGATGTCGAAACGGAAACCGTCAGTGATGCGCGCGGATGCGGGGAGCAGCTGAAAAAGGCGGTCGACCGCAATACTGAGGCGCAGGTCGAACGCGGTTCAGTCTGGAACGAGCTGCTCGGAAAATCGCTAGCGGCAAACCAGCAATATTTGCAGCGTCTGCAGGCTGGGCTTCAGTCTTCGTCTGCGGCCTTGCGCGGCTCGGGAGGCGGCAACGCCAGGGACCACGATGGTTCCCCCGTCATGGCTGAAGTCCAGTGCCCCTCGACAATCATCGATACCGGCAGCACCCGATGCTTTGCGGTGCCAACGACCGCCACCACAGATCAGATTCAGCGTTGGCTCGAGGACCTTCAGGAGCAGGCACGCGCCAGTGGCGATGTCGCGACCTTCTCGGTGTTGGAGGATCCCGCACTTGGGCTCGTGACGGTCGTTGACGCCACGCCAACGGCAAATTGAACAGAAAGAGAGAGAGGACAGGCAGATGAGAAAAATCATTATCGCCGCGGCGCTCAGCATCACCACTTTGTCGCACGCCTTTGCGCAGGTCCCGGTCAAGGACGCGGCCAATATCGCGATAAGCGAGAGCATCAAAGAGCTTTCGAAGCAGATCCAGGGCGACACGTCCATCGTCAAGGACAACACAATCAAGACGCTTCAGGCGATCACCGGCGACCGGTCACAGGATGCGAGCCAATTTGCCAAGCTTGCGACCGGCAATGGGTTCAGTATGGGCCAGGCGCCTGATTTCAACAGCATCCTGTCGGGCAATGAAGCGTTGTTCGGCGGCATCAGCGGTGAATTCCAGAACACGGCCGCCAAGCTCATCAATGGGCTCAATCTGGTGAAAATGGTCGTCGATACCGTCAAGGGCGGCGAGCTGTCGGGCGCCAATAAGGCCTATTCGCAAGGGATCAACGCGCTGACGACGCTGACTGCCCTTACCGATGCAATGAACAGCGCCACCAAGGACCGGCAGAACGCCTTCATGCAGGCGACGGAGCAGATCGGCACGGCGCAGGATCTGAAGGGCGCGTTGGAACAGAACACGCAGATGGTGCTCCAGGGTAACCAGACCGCCAACGAGGCCGTCGGCTCGCTGAATAACCAGGTGATGCTGCTGAACCAGCAGTATAAGGCGGCACTCGCGACCTCATCGCAGAACCTCAAGACCTTCGCAACGCTTCCCGACAGCGTGATGCGCGACGGCGGAGGCGGCGCAGACGCAGCTTCGGTTCGCGACCAGTTGCGGGCATTCGAGGAACAGAACCAGTGAGATTTCTCCCTGTGCCGATCCTCGCTCTTATTATCTTGTCCGGATGCGCAGGCAAGTACGAACAGCTGGCCAAATGCGCCGCCAACGAGAACCCAGTGCCGGCGCTTGGCTACGAGGCACAGCAGAAACCGACGGCGCCGCAACAGGCGCTCGCGGAAATCGTCAGCAGTGATTGCGGTCCGATGCGACCCGTCAATTCCTTCCAGGGGGGATGATGGATCCGGTCAGCTACGCCGTCAATTTTTATGGCGATGCACTCGCATACTTCGACAAGATCAACGAGGCGTCGCTGGAGAAAGCATGGGGGCTGTTCGCCGAGAACAGCAATCTGGTCTCATCGATCCTGGCACTGTTCCTCATTCTCTATTTCCTTTGGGGGGCACTCGGTCTTTCGAGCGTATCTCTTCAGGACATGGCGATCACAGCCTCGAAGCTTGCGTTTGCCTATGCCCTGATCATGTCCTGGGCGACTTTCTACGACAACATCGGCCAGTTCATTCTGACCTCCCCCCAGGATCTAGGTGCTGCCATTTCCTCGGCGATGGGCGGGGAAACCGCCGGCTCCGATCTTGCGAGCCAGGTCGCCAGCATGTCCCGCAAGGTCTACGACTTTGCCATGCAGCTCTTCAATTCCTACGAGTCCGGATGGCTGCCGAACGTCACCGGTGCGGTGGTGGTGTTCATCGTTCTCGTTTTCGGCCTCCTGCCGATGTTGCTGATCCTGACCGGCGTGACACTGTTCGCCAAGATGATCACCGCCGTCATGCTGGCCATCGGCCCGATCGCCATCCTTTCCTATTTCTTCGGCATGACGCGCTTCGTTTTCGATGCGTGGGTGAGGGGCATCGCCTACGGGATGTTCATGCTGCTCTTCACCTATGTCATGGCAGGACTGTCGTTCGGCTTCCTGATCGGCATGATGGACACGATCAGTGGTGACATGGCGACCAAGGAAAACGCACTGGCGATCGTGCTGGCGATGGTGCTCTATCTGGCGCTGATCTCCTATTTCATTTTCCAGGTTCCTGATTTTGCACGAACATTTGCCTACGGCACGATGACGTCGGGTACGCCCGGCGGAGGCGGCGCCAGTACGTTATATGGCGCTGCGCGCGCGCGACTCGGTTCGAGCACGTCCAGAGGCGGGCAGGCTGCCGCAGTGGCCCTTGGCATGCTGGCGGGGCCAAAAGGCGCATTGACGGCCGCAGCGCTTGCCGGCCGCGGCGGAATGGCTGGCGCTGGTGCGCTCGGCCGAATGCTGACCATGCGCCGGCGGAACGGCGAATGAGGCGAAATATGCGCTGGTCAAGCCTGGGTTTTGCGTACGGAAACCGGATTTGCCGACAACACAATTGGCAAACATCCATGACGATCATGATTTTGGGGATAGAACGTGGCATTGTTCAGAAGGCAATTGCGAGCCGCACCAACCGACCAGGTTGCCGGGCCGCAGGACATCTACGACCAGCACCTTTCCTGGGGTGAGAAGAACCGTTCGCTTCGCACCCTGATCGGCATCATCCTGCTGGGGTTTGCCCTGGCCGGCTGGGCTGTTGCAGGCGTGTTGTCGTTTTCGGTGGCGCAGCTCTTTCCGCTCGTTCGCACCGAGGTCGTTCCGCTGATCGTCGACCGGAACACAGGTTACATGGAGACGGTGACCACGCTCAATAAAGACCGTGCGACGGTTTCGGAAAACCAGGCCGTGCGCGCCGCCTTCGCCGGCAACTACGTCATCCGCCGCGAAACCTACGATCCCCGCTATCTGTCGGATAATTTCGACATGATTGCGCTGTGGTCAGAACCCGGCTCGCAGGCTTTCAAGGACTACGAGGCCTGGATGAACCCCTCCAATCCGAGGGGGCCGGTCAAGACGCTCGGTGCAACCGGCGAAATTCGTCCGGAAATCCTCTCGGTCAATCCTCTCAATCCCTCGACCATGGCCGTTCGCTTCGAGACACGCGAACGTCGCCGTGGCGGCGAGGTCGTCACGCGCTGGTCGGCGACCATACGCTACCGGCAGATCAACCTGCCCGCCAGCAACCGGGTCCGTCTCTATAATCCTCTCGGTTTTGTCGTGACCGAATATGCGAGGGTTCCCGAAACCATGCCGTCGGGGATCACGCCATGATGAGGCGGATGGCAGCAATTTCCCTTCTGGTAGTGCTCGGGCCGCTGGCTGCACATGCTGAACTGGTTGCCAGGCCGGGTCGCCTCGACCCCAGAATCCGCTCACTTCCCTATTCGGCCGAGCAGGTCTTCCTCGTAACGGGCACCTACGGGCTGGTGACAACGATCCTCTTCGGAGCCGACGAGGACATAACCCAGGTTGTCGCCGGCGATACCGTCTCCTGGCAGATCCTCACCTCGGCCGACCGGCGCTCACTCACCCTGAAACCGATGGAGAAGGACGCGGCCACCAATCTGTCGGTGGTCACAACGAAGCGAACCTACTCCTTCGACCTGCGTGTCAACGACACCAAGGCGATGCAGAACCAGACCTTCAAGTTGCGCTTCACCTATCCGGAAGACGCGGGTCTCAAAGGCACGGCAGAACTCTGGAAACAGGCGCAGGATGCGCAGCGCAATCCCAACATCAAGAACATTCGCCGCGACAAGGTCAATTACGACTACGGGTTCAAGGGCAGCGACGGAGCCAAACCGCTCTGGGTCTTCGACGATGGATTGAAGACCTTCATGAAATTCACCGGCGACATCCCGGCAATCTTCATTGTTGACGCCAAACGTCGTGAAAGCCTCGTGAACTACCGCCGCGAGGCCGATTACATCGTGATCGACAAGGTGTCGCGGCAGTGGACGCTTCGGTTTGGCACCGAGAGCGAGACCTGCCTCTTCAATCTCCGGACCGCCCCTGCCGATGTGCCCGCACCGATCGAGGGTGCGGTCGCGCCGAAGCGAATTGGCAGCGGAACATCCAACCAGCAATCGCAGTCAAGATAGGAGGCACGCCATGTCCGATCCCAATTACCATTCGATCGACACCGATACCTCCATCGGTGGAGAGGTGAGGCGCGGTGGCATAGGTCTCATGCGCCCGTTTGCCGTCGTCGCGGGCATTGCGGGCGTTGGCGCTGTCCTTTATTTCCTTCTGGCTGGCGGGGAGGCGGAGCCGCCGATCGATACGACGCCTCGCGAGGAATTCCGGCCGGTCCAGACACCGCGAAACGAGGGGTTCCGGGCGCCGTCACCGCCGCCGCTGCCCACGGTCGAAATTCCGGAAGCACCACCCCCACCTCCGCCGCCACCGGCGCCGCGTGTGCCGGCCGCGGCCCCTGTCGCACCGCCCGCCGAGATCGATTGCTCCCGGGGCAAAAATCCCGACGACCCGAAATGTATCGAGCTGGAGCGGAAGGCCAAATTGCTTGAACGCGTCCGCTCATCCGCGATGGTCTTCGATCAATCCGACCAGACCAGGGGCGCGTCGGCGACGTCGTCCGATACATCGGGATCGGGTCTGTTCGGGGCAAACGGCACGCCGGGTGCATCCACGGCCGTGAATGGAGAAGCCGGCGCTGCTGTCGATGGTGATCGTGCCTTCTTGAAGGCGATGGGCGGACAGGGTGTGGAGGTGTCGGTCGCAACCGAGAACCGTCGCATCGATGCCTGGATACCGCAGGGCACGATGATCCGCGGAACGCTCGAAACAGCCATCAACTCCGATCTCGCCGGCATGGTGAAAGGGATTGTGCGCGAGGATGTCTATTCCTTCGACGGTCGGCGTATTCTCATTCCGGCCGGATCCTCGCTGATCGGCGAGTACAAGTCCGGCGTCCAAAGGGGGCAGGAGCGCATCCTGATTGTCTGGACGCGGATGATCCGCGGCGACGGCGTTTCCGTGCAGCTTGGCTCCTATGGCACCGATCGCCTCGGCCGCTCGGGCATGACAGGCATCGTCGACCGCAAGAACTGGGAGAGGTTCGGACCGCCGGCGCTGATGACGCTGATCGGCGGCGCGACACAATACATCGCGCAGCTTGGACAGAGGCAAGATCGCTACATCACCATCGTCAACGACAACGGCAGCGTCACCCGCATTCCGCAGGACAATGGCGAGACGCCTCAAGATCGCGCCCGCGCGATTGCCGCCGAGACCATCGCATCGGGCATCCAGCAAATGGCAGCAACGGCATTTGAGGATTCCCGCAACATCCGTCCGACCATCCATATTCCGCAAGGGTCCGATATCAACGTCTTCGTGACGCGTGATCTCGATTTTGCCGGCCTCTATCCCGACCCGGTCCGCCAAGAGTTCGAGCGACTGCGCAAGGTGAGATACGGCAAATGAACGCACGCCCCCAGATTTCAGCTGAACAGCACTTTCTGACCGAGGCGCTGGAACCGATCCGGTCATTCCTCGACGATCCCGCTGTCGTCGAAATCTCTTGCCAGCGCAGCAACGAGGTCTGGCTGGAGAAGATCGGGCAGCTCCGGATGGTGCGCCATGAGATCGAGGGACTGGACCAGGATGTCATCCGCCACATGGCGGCTCGTGCCGCCTCATTCACAAAGCAGACGATCAATGCGGAGAATCCGCTTCTGTCGGCGACACTGACGGGCGGCGAGCGCGTCCAGTTTGTCTTGAGCCCGACCTCGGCAACCGGTCACGCCTTCTCGATCCGCAAGCAGTTTATCCGACGGTTCGACCTCAACGACTATGAGGAGGCGGGCGCCTTTCGCTTCACCAAGGTCACCGGTGACGATTATCTCGATGATGTCGATATCGAGCTCTCGCGATTGTTGCGGATCGGGAAGGCGCGGGCATTCCTGGAACTGGCCGCCGCCAACCATCGGAGCATCCTGATCTCGGGCGGAACATCCACCGGGAAGACGACCTTTCTCAACACGATGCTCACCGCCATCCCGAACCACGAGCGCTTCATCCTGATGCAGGACACGGCCGAGCTCGAGCCGTTGCAGGAGAATGTTGTTTCGTTGCTCGTGTCGAAGGGCGGACAAGGGGAGGCGAGGGTGACGATGGGCGACCTCCTTGCCACGGCGCTTCGCCTCCGGCCCGACCGCATCTTCATGGGCGAGCTGCGCGGCGACGAGGCCTTCGATTTTCTGAACGCCATCAACACCGGTCACCCTGGCTCGATGTCAACCATCCACGCCAACTCGCCGCGCCATGCCTTCAACCGCCTCTCGACGCTGGTGCTCAACAGCAATGTCCGCATGGAGCGCGACGATATCATCCGCTACATCCGCTCGATCATCCCGATCGTAGTCCAGTTGAAGAAGAGCGATGCCGCCGGCGGGCGCGGTGTCAGCGAGATCTATTTTGCCGACGAGGTTGATGAACATGGCCAGCGTATTCACAGACGGAGAGATTGATCGCCCGAAATGGACGGGCCTCCAGAAACTGTCTTTTCTCACCCTGCCTGTCGCGCTGGTTGGCGTGGTCTGCATATGGCTTGCCTTCTTCACCTTGATCTACGACGCCTATGTCGTTTCTTTCGGTTCACTGTCGTATTTCGACTATGTGGGCCACGCGCGGTTCGCTGATGCCGCCCGCTACACCTGGTCGATCATCCATACGCGCAACACGGTTGGTTTGTCGCTTCTGGCATTCGCGCTTGCATCACCCTTCCTGTTCTTTCTGATGTGCATCTGGATGCTCAAGGGCGGAAGGGCGCTGTCGCGCAAGATCCTTTATCTCCTGCATGTCCGTTCGATGTTCAGCCTGATTGCGATGACCGCGCTGATATTTGCCGCGGCCTGGGCTGGTGCTTTCATCTACGGCTTCGCCTTTTATCTCGTCGCCTCGAAGGCTGGCGAACATGCCGATATCGCCAGCTATTATGGTAGCCATCTCGCCGCCATGTATCAGGCGCCGTTCGGGACGACCGATGCAGCCGGTGGCTACCAGCGGCCATCCCGGCAGACGGTCCAGGCTACACTCGTGGGGCTTGCCGCCGCCTGCGCGCTGGTGGGGTTTCCGATCGGTGCGGCAATCCAGAAGCGTCAGCAGATGATCATGGGCAAGGCCCGCCTTGCCACCCTCAAGGATGCGGCTGACTTTCGCCTGCGCGACAAGCACGGGATCGTGCTCGGGCTCAAGCAAGGGCTTCTTCTGCGCAATGACGGCGACCAGCATGTGATGCTGATCGGCTCGCCGGGGCAGGGGAAATCACGCGGCTTTGTCATTCCCTCGATGATGAGTTTTGAGGGATCGCAGGTTGTGCTCGACATGAGCGGTGAGCTGTTCGAGCAAACCTCCGGTTTTCTGAGGGACAAGGGCTTTGAGACCTTCCTGCTGGCGCCGGGATCGAAATTCACCGACGGTTACAATCCGCTCGACCTGATCAGCACCGATCCGCACCAGCGGATCACCGATCTCCAGAAGCTGACACAGATGCTGCTGCCGGAACGATTGCGCTCGGATTCCTCCGACTTCTGGGAGGAAAGCGCCCGGATCCTGCTCACCGCCATGCTTGGCTTTGTTCTCGAATGCCCGGACACCCGCAAATCGCTCAGCGAACTGTATCGTATCCTCAACTCGATGTCCGACGAGCGCACAGCGATTGTCCAGCTGCTGGAGAACTACGAGAAAGTCCTGTCCGACCAGACCCGCATGCAGCTTACCAAGTTTGCCGGACGCCATGAGAAGCTGGGCGAGGGGATCGCAGCGGAGATCGTCGCGAAGCTGAACTTCCTCCAAAATCCCCTGGTCGAGGCACTGACGTCGATCACCACCATCCCGATCGACCGTATTCGTCGGCGCAAGATGGTGATCTACATCCAGGCCGACTGGAACGCCATTCAGATCTACGAGCGCCTGATCTCGATGTTCATCCAGCAAATGGCCGACAAGCTGGTCCAGATGGGTCCGCTGCCCAATGGCGAGCACGAAGTCATGATGATGCTTGACGAGTTCGGCAATGGCGGCCGCATCGACACGGTGCTGACGCTCGCGCCACTGATACGAAAGAACGGTGTGCGTTTCGTCTTCATTCTTCAGGACGGCGCCCAGTTGGAGCGATTGTACCAGCGATCGGGCCAGAAGATCCTGATGGGGGCGTCGACGATCAAGGTCTTCATGAACTTCCAGAACCAGGACGACGCGATGGCGGTCTCGTTGGCGGCCGGGAAGACGACGGAATGGGTCGAGCAATCGTCTTACTCCCATCGCCACGGTCGCCGTCAGCGCTCGATCTCGAAAGTGCCGGTCTCCGTCGATCTTCTTCCGGTCAACACGCTGATGATGATGAAGCCGGAAGAGGCGATCCTGCAGGTCACCGGCATGCCGGTGATGCGGATCATGAAACTGGACGCGGGCGGCGAACGGATGTTTGCGAAGGTGCGCAAGTTCAAAATGGTGCCGAAGCCCTGTATCAAGCCCGTTGAGTGGACGATCGCTGACAGTGACCGTTTCGAGTCCACCGCGCCGCCCTCTTCAGATGCGGCCTCGCCGGGCGATCGGTCAGGTGCCGAACCAGGAGCTGATATCGACCTTGTTGCGATCGAGCGTGTCCGCAAGCCCCAGGACCTGCGCTTCATCGTCAAGGAAGGCGTTCGTCACGTTTATATCTCCTCCCTCGATGAATTGCGTCGCCGGCTGGACCTGGATGAGACGCGGGCGGCAGGTGTCGCCGAAGAAGACCTTGGCGACGGGCAGCAGCCGTCGGGACGGAAGCCCGCGCAGGACGCGGTCGGCCGGAAAGCAAAGCGGGGCGAGGTGAAAGACGCGCACGCCAAGCTTTCTAGCGACATCGATCTCGATATCGATGAAGAAAAGCTTGGCCAGAACATCTATACGGGATCTCCGAAGAGACGGCGCAATCCTCAGGATGGCTCATCCGTTTCCGCAGGTGCTTTCCCCGACCAAACAACCGGTTCGCCCATTCTCAAACGCCAGGAAGTGAGAGAAGCATTCGGGGGCGATCTTCAAGCTTTGAATGATGCCGTCTTCCGGCAAGCCGGGAAAAGCGTCATTGAGCCGGAAGAGTTGAATGCGGACGTCGAACTCCTGATAGACACGCTTTCGGGTAGATTGGCGGAGGACAGTTCGAGAGTCTGGCTACGCGAGTTCGCTGGCGCGGCGCGGGATCCGTTGGGCGAAGATAACGCAAAGCCCGACACTGAGCCGAGCCGCGCATAGTCCAAGGCCAACCGTCAGGCGGAGCGTCATGCTGCATCATCCCACCTCCAAAACGGCTAAACCTTCGCGCTTTCACCCGGTCGCATAAATACAGTTTCTAATATGCGAATTAGGCGTTCTGGATTTCTTGATGCGCTTGCTCCTCTGGCTGTGAGACCCGCTCTGAAAGGCGCATCCGGCAACGATCATTGAGAAGCGTCTTAATTCCTGATTCACGGCCTGGGTGTAATGGTTACGAAATCGATCTGTAGTCGGCACTTTGAAAGTCCGGCAGTGCATGAAGCGTTGGAAGGAAGATCGAAATGTGTGGAATTGCTGGCTACCTGAACTCGCTGGAGACGCCGGCGGAGTCTGCGCTGCTTTCCCGCATGGCCGCAACGCTTGCGCATCGCGGCCCCGATGCGACGGGGATGTTCACCGCACCCGGCCTCGGCCTCGCCCATGCGCGGCTTTCCATCGTCGATATAGCGGGTGGCGCCCAGCCCATGAGCCTACCCGACGGCGGTCCCGTCATTTCTTTCAACGGCGAAATATTCAACCACATCGAATTGCGCGAAGACCTCATGCAGCGGGGACGATGTGTTCGCACCCATTCCGATACGGAAGTTATACTGCATCTCTACGAGCTTTATGGAGCTGATTGCGTCCAGCATCTCAACGGCGACTTCGCTTTCGCGCTGTGGGATCGGCGGCTAAAACGGCTGATGCTAGCCCGTGACCGGATCGGCGTGCGTCCGCTCTATTATGCAAGACGTAGCAATGGCCTGTTCTTCGGCTCGGAAATCAAGGCGCTGGTCGCGGTGCCGGGCATCGTGCCGGAGCCGGACCCGTTGGCGCTCGACCAGATTTTCACCCTCTGGTTTCCGCTCGCCCCCCGAACGTCCTTCAAGGACATTCTCGAACTACCGCCCGGCCATGTGCTGCTGGCGCAGGCGGGCCGTGAGGCGCACGTCTCGCGCTATTGGCAGCCCTCCTTTCCGGACGCCGACGAGGCGCGTGCGCCCTGCGACGAAGCCGCGGTAAAGGACGAACTCGCCGCGCTCCTGACCGACGCCGTGCGCATCCGCCTGCGCGCCGACCGGCCCTGCGGCGCCTATCTCAGCGGCGGCCTCGATTCCTCGCTGATAGCGGCGCTCGCGGCCAGGCAATCACCGGAGCCGTTGAGCACCTTCTCCGTCACCTTCGAGGCGGCGGATTTTGACGAGAGTGCAGCCCAACAAACAATGGCGGTGGCGCTCGGAACGCAACACAGCGCGCTGTGCTGCCCGTTCGATGCGATCGCCGCCCTGCTGCCGGAGGTGATCCGCCATGCTGAGCAGCCGCTGCCGCGCACTGGGCCTGTGCCGCTTTACATGCTGGCCGCCCATGTCCGAAAAAGCGGTGTGAAGGCCGTGCTGACCGGTGAGGGGGCCGACGAGGTCTTTGCGGGCTACGACATCTTCAAGGAAGCCAAGCTCCGGCGCTTCGCGCACCGTCAGCCCGGATCGCGCCGACGACCGCTTCTCTTCCAGCGGCTCTATCCCTATCTGCCGCGCCTCAGCCGCCAGTCGCCCGCCTATCTCTCGGCCTTTTTCTCGGCGACGTCCGACATGGCCGATCCGCTCTATTCGCACCAACCGCGTTTCCGCCTTGCGGCGGGAACGAAGGTGTTCTTCTCCCGCGCGCTTGGCGATGCGTTGAAGGGCTACGATGTGCTGGACGACCTGCGCAGCCGCCTGCCGGAAGCGTTCCATCGCTGGCACGCGCTGCACCAGGCACAATATCTGGAAATGACCGGCCTGCTGCCGGGCTATATCCTTTCCTCCCAGGGCGACCGGATGAGCATGGCGCACGGCGTCGAGGGGCGCTATCCGTTCCTCGATCCGCGTCTTGTCGATTTCGCCGCCCGCATTCCGCCGCGTCTCAAGCTGAAGGGGCTGACCGAAAAGCACAACCTGCGCGATATCGCCGCCGATCTTCTGCCCCCCGAAATCCGAAATCGCCCGAAGCAGCCCTATCGCGCGCCGGACGCGGCTCTGCTGCGGCCGTCCGGCCCGGTTCCGCAGGCGCTTTCGGAGGCGGCGATCCGGCGTGAGGGACTTTTCGATCCGGCTGCCACGGCTAGGCTTGTGCGCAAGCTCCAGTCCCAATCGTCGCCCGGCACCCGCGACGCTATGGCGCTGACCGGCATCTTGTCGACACAGCTTTGGCGTGAACAATTTCCGCATCCTTCCGGGGAGAAGGAAGCGCCGCTCAGGGAAATGGCAGGTCAATGATGAATCCCGTACTCTTGTCGTCCATTCGCGGCTTTATTGCCGACAACTTCCTCTTTCGCAGCGCTGACGAGGCGCCCGGCGATGACGAATCCCTGCTTGACAGCGGCATCGTCGATTCCACCGGCGTGCTGGAGATCATCGCCTTCCTTGAGCAAACGCACGGGGTAACGGTGGCCGACAGCGACATCGTGCCGGACAATCTCGACACCATCCGCCGTATCGCCGCCTATGTCGAGCGCAAGCAGGCGGCCTGAGAGTGAGGCCGGAAGATGCGGCTTGAGGATCATCTGCGCGTCTATGCCCGGCGGCTGCCGCAAAAGACGGCGCTGACGGCGAACGGCACAAAGCTTTCCGCCGCCGCTCTCGATGCGGCCAGTCACCGGCTTGCCGGCGCATTGCGCGATGCGGGCGTTCGGCCTGGTGATCGCGTCGTTCTTTTCCTCGACAACGGCGCAGAATATGTCGCTGGGCTGTTCGCCATCTGGAAGGCCGGGGCTGTCGCTTGTCCGCTGCATCCATCTACACGGGTAGCGAAACTCGGTGCGATCCTGGAAAACCTCGGTGCCGTGGCGTTGCTGACGCAGGCGAGGCTTTTGCCGGTGGCGCATGCCTCTATCGCCGCGTGCGGCCTGTCCGTCTCTCTTTTCGCCGCGGACCAGCAGGGAGATTCCCCTGGCGAGCCGCTCTTCCGCCTTGAGGCGGTGGCCGCGTGCGGGCCGCCGTCAGCACCGGCGGAGGTTCCGGCGGGGCTGGCGCTGATCCTCCACACGTCCGGCTCCACCGGCGCGCCGAAGGGCGTGATGCACACCCATGCGAGCCTCGGTGCGGCCTGCGTCGCGATCTGTGCCTATCTCGGTCTGACAGAGGACGATGGCGTCTTCAATGTGCTGCCGCTTTCCTTCGGCTACGGTCTGACGCAGGTGCTGATGGTGATGATGACGGGCACCACGCTGCATCTGGAGAAATCCTTTGCCTTTCCGGCTTTTGCGCTGCAACGGCTCGCGGAAAGCCGGGCGAGCGTTTTTCCGCTGGTTCCTTCTATCGCCTCGACGATTGTCGCGATGGATGGTCCTGTTCCCGGCTTCCTGCCGGACGTGCGCACCATCACCAGCGCCGCTGCCGCCATGCCGCCCACGGTCACGGACAAGCTGCAACGGCTCTTTCCCGCTGCGCGCCTGCATCTGATGTACGGCCAGACGGAATGCATCCGCGCCGTGACCTTGCCGCCGGAGGCTACCGCCACGCATCCGGTCTCCGTGGGCTTCGCCATTCCCGGCACGCAGGCCTTCGTGCTGGACGAGAGCGGCGAGGTCGCTCCGCCGGGCGCGGTGGGAGAACTGACGGTGCGCGGCCCGCATGTCATGGCCGGCTACTGGAACGACCCCGCGGCGAGCAACGCTAAGCTCAGAGATGTGGGGGGTGACGGCGTGCGCACGTTGCTGACCGGCGATCTCTTCACCGCCAGCGCCGACGGGTTCCTGACCTTCGTCTCGCGTTCCGACGATATCATCAAGTCGCGCGGCGAGAAGGTCAGCCCGCAGGAGGTGGAGCGGGCGCTCTATGCGATCGAGGGCGTACGAGACGCCGCCGTGGCCGGCGTGTCGGATGACTTTCTGGGTGAGGCGGTGAAGGCTTTCGTTGTGCTCGCTCCGGGCTCGGAACTGGGTCGGCGCGACATCCTGCTGCGGCTTTCGGAAACGCTTGAAGACTACATGCTGCCCAGGATCGTCGAATTCTGTGACGTCCTGCCAAAGACGGCGAGCGGAAAAGTGCGGGTAGAGCGGATGCCGTCGCCCAAAATGCAGGGAGAAATAGACGATGAGCTTTAGCGCGGAGGATCTGCGGCTGGATGCCGAGGTGGAAATTGCCCGCATCGGCGACTGGATGATGGAAACCTTGCGTACGCCGTTGCGCCGGCGCGGCGTCGTGGTCGGACTTTCGGGCGGCATCGACAGTTCGGTGACGGCGGCGCTGGCGGTCAGGGCGCTCGGGGCGGACCGGGTGTTCGGCCTGTTCATGCCGGAAGACGAATCCGATCCGCAGAGCCTGGCGCTGGGGCGGGAGCTGGCGCAAACGCTCGGTGTCGCCACTGTCGTCGAGACGATCGGCCCCATCCTTGCTGCCGCGGGTTGCTACGAGCGCCGGGACGCATTCATCCGCGAAATCCTGCCCGACTATGGCGAGGGCTGGCGCTGCAAGGTGGTTCTCGAATCGCCCTTTTCCGGGCGCGGGCTGGCGCTTTCGTGGCTGGTGGCCGCCGACCCCGCCGGGCGCGAGGTCAAGAAGCGCATGCCTGCTTCCGTCTATCTCGGCATGATCGCCGCCGCCAACATGAAGCAGCGCACCCGCAAGCAGCTCGAATACTACCACGCCGACCGGTTGAACTACGCCGTGGCGGGCACGCCGAACCGGCTGGAATATGATCAGGGCTTCTATGTCAAGAACGGCGACGGCGCCGCTGACCTGAAGCCGATCGCCCATCTTTACAAGACGCAGGTCTATCAATTGGCCGAGGCGCTCGGGGTTCCGGAGGCGATCCGTCGCCGCCCGCCGACGACCGATACGTGGTCGCTGCCGCAGACGCAGGACGAATATTATTTCTCGTTGCCGCATGGCCTGATGGATATTTGTCTCTATGCCCTGAACCACGGCAGGAGCGCGGCAGAAACCGCCGCCGCCACAGGCATGCAGACTGACGAGGTGGAGGCGGCGTGGCAGGCGATTGCGGCCAAGCGCCGGGTAGCTGTTTCACTCGGCGCGCCGCCGCTGACCCTGCTTCCGGTCAGTTAAAACGGTTTCCGATCAGCGGCGACCAGGTTTCTCCCGCAAGGCCGGAAATCAGCGCCGCGCCACCGTCGAGCGCCCGGCGTATCTCCGCATCCTGGGTGTGGGCGACGGTGAAGCTGCGCCCGAGAAACAGCGCTTTGCGGCTGAGTAACGGCGCTGTCAGCCAGGGCTGGCCGCTGCCGCGGATGGCCGCGCAACCGGCATCATGGGCATGATGAAGCATATCGTCGAGGGTGGCATCCACGCGCTCCGGCCGGGCGAGCAGCTGGAGTGTCCAGGCGATTCCGCCGGGCCGTCCGTAATAGACATAGGCGCCGAGAGGGGAGCCATCCTTTTCATAGGCGACGCGCCGGACGATTTTCCCATAGAGCGGCTTTTCCGACGCCTGTCGGAGCAGCCAGCGGAGCGTTCCTTCATTCCAGTCCGGCTGCAACGTGTGGGCGGTCGCAAGGGTCAACAGCGCCTCAGCCAGTTCCGGTGCGTCCGCGTCGCGGAAGACGGGCGCTCTCGGATTCGCGGTCTGCAAGCGGAAAGGTTCGATCCGGGCAAGACGCGCGACCCCGTCCGCCAGCTTTCCGAAGGGCTTTAACAGCCTACCGGCTGGATGCACGTTCGCCGTGATTGCACCGACCGCCGCGCCGGGCCGCAGAAGCCGCAGCCAATTCAGGCTGTAGGCAGTCAGGGGGCCGTGGCCGAGGCCACGCCACATTCGCAGCGCGGTGGCGTTCGCCGTCTCGCTGATCGATACATCTTGCGGGCCGGAAAGGAAGGAGCGCAGCAGCCGCACACCTGCCAGCGGATTCTCACTCGGATGCTCCACCATCATTGAACCGGCGCAAGCCGCCCGAACGGGGCGGCCCTCAATGACCATCTTTACTGGAATGATGCCGATAAAGCCGCCAACCTTGCCGGTTTCATCCGCCAGCACTTGAGAAGTCAGTTCGTCGTCAGCGTGAGGATGGTTCAGAAACGTATCCGAAAGCGCAGCCTTGACCGCCGGCGAGGCCGCGGCGCTGCTGCGGAACGTCTTCTGGAAGAGACGGGCAACGTCGTCCAGGTCATCCTTGTGAAGAGCACGAATGATTTGCGGTTTAGATTTCAAGGGCCTGCCCAGATCGACGCATAACGACTTTGTATCGGTGAGAGCCTCCCAACCCATCGATTTTGAACTGCTCTTGTCCTGACCCCTACTACATCATACTGGATGCGCCAGCCGTGGTCGCATAACTTAAACCGAATGGTCTCCGGTAAACTCGGCACGGTCAGGGCGGCCTCATCCAGATCACCATAGCAAAAGGGACGAATGGATGGTTGTGATGTTTTCAATGTTGTACCTGGCCTAACTACGAACTTGCTCATGAAAATTTCAAGTAAATGTAGAGCCGTTATTGACCCTTCCGAAAGGTAAGACGTTCTGCGGCCCAGCCCTTTGCCAGCCTCCGATCTTCCTCCGGTATCGCGGAGAGGCAGATGAGCGCAACAATATAGGTCGTCGCACCCACCGGTATGGACAGTGTAAGGCCGATAAGATCGTTTTTCCACATGAGCAAGGCCCAAGCTGCGCTCGCGCAGAGCGCGGCGGAGAGAACGATCTTGAGCAGGGGCCATATCCGAACCGGGGTGTCGAGCGCAACGCGGCAATAGGCCAAATATATTATAGCGGTTACGGTTGAGGTCACACCCTTGACGAAGGCCGCGCCCATCGCTCCCCAGAGCGGAGTCACGACCAGAAGGGCGGCCATGCTCGCAACGCCTTCCCAGACGGACAGGTGCAGAACGACGCCGGTGCGCTCTCTGGCAAGCATCAACCGATAGGGAACCGTTGTCAGCACCTGGGCAAAGGCGAAGGCGACAAGAACGGCGCCTATTTCGCCAGCCGGGCGGAACGCCTCGCCGAACATGGCTGGCACCAGAACGGGCGCTATCGCGGCCCCCCCAAAGCATATCGGCGCGAGGAGAAGGGAGAGCCCCAAAAGGCTGCGCTGATAGGCGCAGATGAGGCCGGCAGAATCCTCTCTGTCCTGATAGGATGAAAAAAGCGGAACGAGAACGGCAGCAAGTGAGAAGGTCAGTTGCACGATCATGCTGGCCATCGTCGCGCCGGCGGCATATTGTCCAATCTCGGTGACGCCGAGATATGCGCCGATGACCGCCAGTTCAACACGGGAACTCAAGAGTGCCGCCAGTCCGCCGGACATCCAGTTGTTGCGCGCATAGGTATTGACGGCTGAGGGAACGCTGTAATCCGCCGGAGCGGCTTCGAATGCGAAGTAGCGTCGCAACCCCAGCGCCTGTGGCAGGTGGCGGACCATTTGGCCGAGGATCGCGCCCGCGGGGCCGAGGAAAACCGCGCCTACTGCGACGGAAACGGGCTGAATGAGGCAACCTGCGACGGTGTTCACGCTGGTCTGGCGGAAGTGACCCAGCCCTTGGGCGACACCGAGGGAAAGTGTTGAGTAGGCGTAGCACAGGAACAGCCCGGCCGTCGCCATCCAGACCCAGGCTGTTGCCGGACTTCCGGTTGAATATCGCCACATGGCGAAGCCGGCCATTACAGTTGCCAGTAGGCCGGTCGAGAGCGCGAACCGCCTTGTGAGCGCTCGTAGTAGCGCAATGCGTTCGCTATCACTCCCCTTCGCGGCAAAGCGGAGTAATGCCTGTGGAAGGCCGAGGTCGGAAACCAGGGTCGCGGCAGTCATGATCCACAGCGCGTAGGCAACGATCCCTGAGCCATTCACGCCAAGGACGCGGGCAACGATAATGCTACTGCCGAACCCGGCGATCAACGATGCCAACCCGGCGGCCGTGTTCATCATTGATGCGCCAAACATGATGCATGTTCCTGACCGGTACTGAATCCAAGACCTACTGCCAACTGTTTTGCCGTGAGCCGGCGCCCGTCAACCCGAGACGCCCGGAACAGGCATCCTGATCCGGAAAGATCGATTAAGGTCGGCCATGCGCAATGGCAGGATCATATTCCATGAATACCGATACAGACAGGAGTTTAAGATTGCGTATGCATCCTACGCCTTTGGGTTGCTTTTCGGCGCTCGGTTAAGATGTTGGTAAGTGCCATCCGCTACGTTTTGCCGGTCGGAAATGTAAGTCCGGTTAGTATGGTCATGTCCAATATCACGCTTCCATCAAATCAGAAAAACTGGCTCAGAGAAAAGGCGCTACACTTATTTTGGCGCTTGATATCTGGCTTGCCAGATAAAGCGTATATCATGCTAAAATACTGGTCTATGTCGGGACGATTCCCACGGCTCAATGCGCCTGAACTTTTTTCCGAAAAAATTCAGGCCCGCAAGCTTTATGACCGCAATCCGCTGTACCCAATTATGGTTGACAAGCACGCTGCCAAGGAATTGATCCGCGAGCGCGCCGGTTCGCAATATGTCATCCCGACGCAATGGGTAGGTCGCAACCTTTCCACCGTTGACTGGTCTAAGATCGAACTTCCCGTAGTCGTGAAGCCGACCCACGCATCAGGGTGCGGCGCCTTTCTTCGCGGCGCCGATGACATCAGGACGCTGATGGATGACGATCCCAGCGCCGAATGGATGGCTCTGGAGCACCACCGTTTCAACCGCGAATGGGCCTATGGCGAGTTCGTGCCACAAATCATTATTGAGACGATGCTGATCGATGATCACGAAGTCCCGGACGATTATCGCCTTTTTGTCTTCGATGGCAGGGTTGTCCTGATCGAGCTGCGGATTCGCCGGAATGGAATCGGGTATGAAGCTTATTTCGATCCCGACTGGAAACGTCTCGACATCGTGAGCAGTTACTATGTCAGCTTTCCCGGCGAGTTGTCGAAGCCGGAAAAACTGGAGGAAATGTGCAGCGTGGCAAAAAAAATCGCGAGCAATTGCGACTTCATGCGGGTGGACCTTTATCTGGCCGAAGGGCAGATTCACGTTGGCGAATTGACGCTTTATCCAGGCGGCGGGTTCAATGGGTGTGTGCCCGACGCGTTGGACAAACCGCTCGGCGCGCAATGGAAGCAGGATCTGTCGAAGGAGCACTGATACCGTTCTTTCGGACAGTGCATTGCTAGGGTTGGGCAGCAGTGTGAATTTTCTCTTCCTTTCCACGCATGCGTTTCTACCGACGACACGCAAGACAAGTGTGCACTTTGTCAGCCAGGCGCTTGCGGACCGCGGCCACGAAGTCGAGACGATCAGTGTTGGTTTCAGCCATCTGTCGTACTTCAAGAAACGGGCGATCTATAGCCAACTAGCCGCACAGCAGCGTAACCGTTTCGTGCAGACAGATCCGCGCTACCGTTCAGCCTGCTACCTGCCGCTCATTCACCCCTTCAGTTCTGGAAATACGCTACTCAATACGCTGACCGCGCCGTTCTTCAAGCTATATGGCACCCTTCTGCCACGGTTCATGCGGGAGGCCATCGTGAAGGCCGATGTGATCGCCATCGAATCCGGGACGGCCATCGTGTTCTTAGACGCGATCCGCAGAGCCAATCCAGGTGCGCGGATGGTCTACTTCGCCCGCGACCGGCTCGACACAGTGGGGGCGTCAGAATATCTGCAGCGGCTGGAACGACGAATTGTGCCGCTGTTTGACCGGATCGTCGTTCCCTCGTCCCACATGGCCGAGGGTTTCCGGGAAGCTGGCAAGGTCGTGATCATTCCGCAAGGCATCGACAAAAAGGGTTTCGATTCTTGTAAGGACTCGCCCTATCCGGTCGGGACCCGCAACGGCGTTGCCGTTGGCAACATGCTGTTCGACAGGAATGCCGTGATGGCCATGGCGACCCATGCACCTGATGTGAGTTTTCATCTTTTCGGCGAAGGGATTCCAGTCGATTTTCCACCGAATGTCCGGGTCTACGGCGAACGCGCCTTCAACGAGATCATTCCCTACATCAAGTTCGCTGATTTCGGGCTGGCCCCCTATAGACTGAAGGAGCGTGAGCTTTATCTCGTAGAATCGAGCCTGAAGCTTCAGCAATATTCCTATTGTGAGCTCCCGATCCTCGCTCCCGACCTGATGACGAATTCGCGTCCGAACATCGTGGGTTACGAACAGCGGCACGAAACGGACTGGGCTGGCAAGCTGAACAGAGCCGTAACAATGCTCCACCTTGCCGCTTGGAAGGAGGACATATTGTCGTGGGATGAGGTTGCCGCACGGTTCGAAACGGAAGTCAAAGGCTGAAATCGCGGCGTTAGGGGACAGATCGTGCTCATCCCATTCCGGATCCTGCTTGTCTTGTCGGGCCGAAATGCTATATGTAGGTAAATACCTACATGGAGGTGTCTATGAGCATCACGACACTGACCAGCCGCGAGCTGAACCATGACGTCAGCAACGCCAAGAAGGCCGCCAGAAATGGTCCCGTCATTATCACGGACCGTGGCAGACCGTCCCATGTCCTGATGACCTATGATGAGTTCGCCCGCCTTACCGGCAAGCGTCGGAGCCTTGTCGATGCGCTGGCCATGCCCGGCCTGTCGGATATCGACTTCGATCCGCCCCGCACCGAGATTGCGGCTCGCGGAGTGGATCTTTCTTGACATTTATCCTGGATACGAACGTCGTTTCCGAACTGCGCAAGATCGGTGACGGCAAGGCTGACTCCAATGTGGTGACGTGGATCACGGCGGAGGATGCGGCCAGCTTCTATATTTCCGCAATCACCATCCTTGAACTTGAGCGCGGCATTCTCGGCGTTCAACGCCGGGACGCGGTACAGGGTGGCCGTTTGCGGTCGTGGCTCGACGATCATGTCCGCAAGGAATTCGCCGGTCGCATTCTATCGATTGATGACGCCATCGCGACACGTTGTGCACATCTTCACATACCGGATCGGCGAAACGAGGCCGACGCCCTGATTGCCGCGACCGGTCTGGTTCATAACATGGCAGTGGTGACGCGAAACCTCAGAGACTTCGAAGGAACTGGTGTCGTCGTGATCGACCCCTGGCAAGGCCGATACGCTTGATATGAATGTGAGGTTTCACTGATTGACAAACGGAATTGAGCACCGGTGCGACCTGACCGATGGCACCGCACAGCGAACGCTCTCAGACAGGCTCTGCGACGACGAAGGGCTCGACGCACAGTTTCCTCCCGCCGGAAGTGGGACGCGATACTGAAGCCAGGAAGTTGCCATCCACCCCGTTGACTTCACGCATGCCGCACCTTGTCGAGTACCCAGTCCTGGAGGCGCTTGGCCGTATGCTGTGCATTCGCTTCAGCAAGATCGTCGGGGACGATCCCGAATATCGGCCCAAGATGCTTCATGCGAGGCACGGTCTTGTTCTTGGCTTCGCGATACTCTTCGGTTTCCATACCAAAGGCCTCGATGATCAGCGTCGTGGGTCGGTGGTCCTTATAGCTCGCCTCCAGGACGAAATCTGGCCGGCAAGGTCCAAGCGGTGTTTCGGACGCAAAGAGCGGTTTGGTGATCTTGATGCGAAGTTCAGGAACGCCTTCGAACAGGGATTCCTGAAGCCAGAACAGGAGATGGGAGACGTCCCTTTCGAAACCGGATTCCACCGGAAACAACGTGTCGCCATTATAGACCGGCTGGGCATAGGCTTGTACGGCGCGCACCGGCCCCTCGTCATCGTCGCCAAAGTCCACGTTCAGCAGGCTGACGAATGGGCCACGTTGTTTTGGATCGCCTCGCAACGGTTGTCTTACCTTTCCGAGCACGTCCATCGATCGTGAGGACGATGCCGGCATGATCTCTTGAGCCGATACGGACTTCGCAAACAGCAGCATGAAGCCCGTCCGGCGGAGCGTTCCGGGCCAATCCGGACGTGAGGTTTCGAGCAGACGTTGCCAGCGACTGTCGGTCTCCCAGTAATCGGCCGCCCAGGTCGATAGCAGTGCGTTGAGGGACCATGTTCTCAAGACCCGAAGGTCCCTGGCGGCTGCGCGCAGTCTCGAAAGCTGGTTTCGAAGCGTTAGATCGGGATTATCCTGTAGCGGTTGGACGACGTTCGTCCCGGCGTCGTCGAGCAGCCTCCACAGGATGCCACCGAGTCTGGACGGTCGGTCGTTCCGTTCCGTCGAACGGGAGATGTCGTCGTCTGCGGCGTCGGCCAAACGGTCGGGAATGGCCGGCAATGCATCGATGTAGCTCCGATCGGATTTTCGAACCGGTCGAATGTGGTAGCTGCGATCGACAAGTGCCGGCGAGGTGTCCTTGTCAACGTGAAACGGACAGGTGCTCGCATGGTTCGGCCGCTCTTCGTGCCGGAGGGGATCCTCGTCCTTCGACGTCAATCGTCGCAGCGTATAGGTGTGCTCCTGCCGGATCGGGGCGAGCAGTGGCTGCGGCCGACCGGCGAGGCAATCGCACTCGATCCAGCCGTTCATCACCTTGGCTTGCCTGATGACTGCGAGAGCCATCGCCTTCTCCGCGTTGGAAGCAGCATTGCCATACCAGGCTCGTAGCGCGGCGGCGTCTTCCCAGGTAAGCTCTGCCAGACTGTGAGTGGGGCTATTCCGGACGACTATACGCATGCGGTATGCGAGCATTTGGGGTCTCGGCTTTGCCCCTGTCCGATGGCCCGATCAACTCCCCTTGCATGGGTGGATCGTGCCGGTGTAGGAAGCGTAACAAGCTTGTGAACTGCCCGGTTTAGAACATGAGCGACGATTGGTTTACGCTTGGGCGTGTGGGCTCGCGGTCGATGTCGGGTGACGGATGAGCAAAATGGTTTCAGGGATTTTTTTAACTCGCCCAGATCGCGCGCTTGGCTGTTGCCTTGCCAGCATGTCCGTCTGTCGCTGCGTAGGCCTGATCGGGTCTGGGGATGGCGGTCGATGCCTCGTGTAAAACGCCAGCCCCCGGTCGAGGCCGTTGACATTTCGACACTCGATTCCCTGACGTTCCAGGAGAGGCTTGCCATCGGCCTCGGACGGTTGAAGTCCGAGCGCAAATTGACGAACCGGGATCTGGCCGAGCAGCTCGGCGTGCATGAGGCATATATATCGCAGGTGATGCGGGCCATGCGGGACGTCAAGTTGTCGACCCTCGACAAGATGCAGCGTGAGTGGAATGTCCTCATTGAGGATTTGCTCAAGATCACCGAAGCCGACCTCCCTCGGGTAGCGGTCTGGAAAGCCCGCCGCAAGAAACAGAAATCTGCCGAGACAGACCAGTAGCGCTAGTGGTTCAGGTTGAACCAGAACCTCTCTTTCCCCCCGTCCTCGTTTGGAATATCGAAATAGTAGGGATCCGCGCGCCGCGGGCGCGGAGTTGCGACCTGCTGGATGCAGCTTTCGCCATCCCGATTGCTGTTGAAGTAGTGGCCGGAGGTTCCGCAGACATTGACCGTTTTGACGCACTGGTCGGGTTCGCCTCGCCAATTATTGTCGCCGCCTGACGATGAGTAGCCGACAGTCGTTCCCACGGGGCAATCCTCGTAGGTTTCGTGGCCCGGCTTTCCGGATTTTGCTTCATGGCAAACCGGCCAGGAGAAGCCGGGTTTGGACATGGCGGTGATGAGTTTCCGCATGGGCGGAACGCAATAGGGGACGCCATGCCAGGATGGGTTTTTCGATGCTGCACACAGCAGAACCCGACATCCCCATTCGGCGTCCTGTGCCTTTGCTGGCACCCCCGCAAACGTGCCTATCAAGCCTGCGGCCAAGAACATGATCGCTTTCACCGTCCGTCTCCTTTAGGGGGCTATTGGATCTGCACCCAGGTGCCGTCGATTTTCGCAAAGGACAGGGTGCCGGGCTGCGTCGTCCCCGCGAAGGAACCGCTTGTTGTTGTGATGATGCCGGTACAGGTGACACCGGGTGCGTTCTGACGGGGTTTGCACTCCGAGATGCGGATTGTGCGGCCCGATTTGGCGATCGCGGCACTCGCTTGACTGTCGTCGGGAAAGTCAAACGCCGGCTGCCGTTGAAGCTCACTCTCAAGCCGCGCGACCTCCTGTTCAAGCTCCGCTATCCTGTCGGCCCGTTCAAACGCGTTGATCGTGTACCCGCCGGCAGATCCCACGACGAAAGCAATGCCGGCGGCGACAAGCGATCCGTAGTCGAGCTTCTTCATCGGCAACCTCAATATCCTTCGATCCCGAGGCGCTTCAGGATAGCGATCGGATTGGTTTCGCACTCCGATTTCCATTCGCGATGCTTGGCGCAGGCGTAGGCGTATTGGCTAAGGTCGGCCGAAGACAGGTCTGTAAGCCTGTTGCCAACCGCCTTCCATTGCTGCACGTCTGCCGGATCACAACCAGCACCGCCCGCACCGCAAAAGTCCGGATCGCGTTGCTCGATCTGGGTTTGGGTGGCCCCGTCCTGCGCGCCGGCGGCAACCGGAGAAACAGCCAGTAGAATGGCAGTAATGGTCGAAGTTTCGAAAGGGCGTTTCATTTAACCTCCGTGCACCTGCGTGAACGACAGTGCTTTGTCGGGAGTGACGGGCAGGGGCAGAGGAAGCCCCTCTTCGGTGGCTGGCGCGCCACCATCGGACTGCTCACCAGGCTCTGGCGATGCTTTGTAGAGCCAGGGAGGAGACAGGTCCGGCGACGACCAGATGCCGAAACCAAGCCCTCTCGCCCTCCTCTCAATATCGAAATAGGCAGGGACTTGGGGTTCATTACGATAGTTGAAGGCGTAGCCGATCCCTTCCGCGATTGCCGTCGCTGCCAGATTTGTCTCACCAACAAAACAATGCGCGATCAGGTTCTTGTTGGTGTCACGACCGATAGGCGCGCAGTTGACGTCCTGACCGAGCGTTTGAAGGATCATCCAGGCACGCGAGACCTGACCGACAGGCCATGTCACACTTTCGGTCGTTGCGTTCTGCGCCAGCCTGGGGGCTTCATATCCAGCCAGACGGATGAGCTGACGCGTTTTGACGAACTTGAATGTGGTGCCATCGATGACCTGAACCTTGCCATATATCTGACGCGGAACGTCTGTGGGGCGGGCTTGCGCCAGCGTCCCCGTCGGGATGAGGGCGAGGACAATTAACGTGATGGTGGCAAGCTTCATCGCGACACTCCGGCCTGTTGCATCAGCACAGAGACGGGGTGCGGCATATCGGAATAGTCCCAGAGACCCGCGCGCGCGGTGCGGGCGCTTTCCTCAGCGACCCTATATCCGGGAACAATCACCTGGCCGGTGCTGTCGACGGCCGCAAATCCCCATCCTTGCGCGATAACGTAGGTCGCAAGATCATACCGGTGCTCGCCTGCCGTCGTCTGGCATGCGACCACCACATTGTTCTGGTCAACCATCTGAATGGTGGCGCAGACCGGCTTTGTGTCCCTGACCAACGCCTGCATCATGATTACGTTGAGTTCACCGCAGTCGCGCGAGGTCCCCGGAGATACGGCAACGGTGGTCCCGCGCAGGCATGCCTGTAGACCATAGAGCCGATGCCGTCGCCCGTTTGAGACCCAGCTATCGCCAGTCTCGAACTGCGCATGCGTTGGGAATGGTGTGAATGCGGAAGATGGCGGAAGCGCCGCGTCTTCCGTGGGAGGAGCGTCAGCTTGCGATGCCTGAACGGGAACGACCGGCAGCCTGGAAGGCTGCATTTGCGTTAACTCTCCACCGGTGAGCATCGGCATTATGACGAAGCCTGCGTAGAAGCCGGAGACTGCGATCGTGGAAATAAGCATCAAAGTTCCGATCCGCATCAGTGCATTGTCGGATTGGCGCGGTAACGCTCACCGTAGGGATGGAGGAAATGGGCGCTGGCCCAGATACCGGCTTTCGTTCCTCGCGCGCCTTGTTCCGCCCGAGCATATTCCGGGAAGATGGGCTGGCCAGTTCGATCACGGAAAGCAAACGCCACTCCTTTGCTGATCAGCACTTCAGAGAGCGATCGCACCGTGTCTCCGTCCATGAAAAAGCATTCCGCATACCGAACCGTCGGCTGGCCTGGGGTCCGCCCGAGCTCATGACAAGGAATTGCAGGTCCGTCGACATCCTGTATCTCGCCGATGGTCGCCGTCATCGCGGCCAGCGAGATCATGGCACAAGTCGCCATGACACCCGAGAATTCGAGTGGCTCGGTCGAAAGGCAGCCTTGCACGCCGGCGAGTTTGATGATCGTTCCATCCGCTGCGAGAAATGCGCTGCCGCTCAAGGCTGCTTCCGGGCTGACACTCTGGAGATCAAGCCGTGTGGCGATCGAAGCTGTATCAAGTGGTTTCGGTGATGCCGGGACCAGGTCTCGCCCCTGAACATAGGCCTGCTGGTAGTAGCTGACGAACCCGGCATCAGTATCCGCCCACGCCGTCTCGGGTAACGAGATCAAAGCACCCAAAAGGCCATAAATGAGGTGGCGAGAAGATCGCCATGCGCCATTTTTCATGTTCGCATCCGTCGCCTGTTGACTTTTTTGAACATGCCCGAAATTGTACTGGAGTGCAAGTATGGAAACGCTGCGAAGATTGAGATAAGGTTGGTCCGGTCCTCAATTTGCATGTGGAGACAAGATGATGGCGATGTATCGGAAGGCGCTGATAGCCTTCACTGTTCCATTCCGTGCCCTGTTGCTCCTGCTTCAGATTGCGTGCTTTTTGCTGCTGTCAGCGGCGTGCATCCTGGTCGCGGCCTTCGTCGGCTACTTGATCGTACTGACGTTTTCCTATGCGTTTCTGCCGCTGGAAACGACGGAGAACCTTTGGCAATGGGCAGCCGATCTCTACGCTCAATCCCCATGGTTCAAGGCCGCGACAATCACCTCATTCCTGCTGCTCGTCCTGCCGATCCTTCGCTTCTGGCCGGCAAGGGATCCGATTGCCGAGGCGGCTCATGAGCGGGAGATGGTACGCTTCAATGACGAGCTCATCGCAGCCAGACGCCGTGGGCTGCGGTGAGTGCGCCATCCTGTTCTGCGCCGGGGCGAGAAGCTTCAAATAGAGATGGAGATTGAGGAGCCTCATGACAGTCAAACCTCTTTCGCTCGCAATTTCGACCTTCAAGGGCGGGGCCGGCAAATCGACCCTTAATGTCAATCTCGCTGCGGAATTCGCGCAACAGGGGCACAGGACCCTTCTGATCGATTGCGACGAGCAGGAATCGTCAACGCGCTGGTACAATGTCTCTATGAAGCGGGGACTGTTGCCGACTGACGGGACATTGTTGCATCTACGCGTAGCGCCCGGAGACAGGTTTCGTGAGCGCCTCGACAATGCCCCCGACGCCGACATCCGAATCTACGATGTCGGTGGTTACGTGCATCAGCGCGCGATCGAGGTCTACCACGAGTGCGATGCGATCCTCATTCCAGTCATCCCCGAGCCGACGGCTGCCACATCAGCCATCAAGGTGGCCACGATCCTGACGGAAATCGGCCGGAAGCGGGACAGGGGACCTATCCCTTATGCCGCGATCTGGAACTACGTGGACATGATTGCCCTCAAACACAATCGATCCCTTCCCGAGGTCCACGCCATCCTGACGAGCGGCCGGATTCCGATGGTCGAGACAGTCATCCGCAAGAGCAACCATTTCAGCGATGTCGGGGCGGGCTATGGTTCGCTCTACTCCAAGCTTGCTGGTATTGCAGACAATCCTTCGTTGACGCCGTCGGCCAAGCGGCGGGCCTCGGAAAGCGTGCTCGATGCGATTGATCTGGTGAAAAGGATCAACAACGAGTTCATCGCACTTCTGCAGGCGGAGGCCGCCTAAACGATGTCGAGGGAAAGAACGCCTGCCGGAAACATTCTCGCCCTTGCCCGATCTCGTGAAGAGCAGGCCAAGGACGTGGAGGACGCCGCGACATCGTATATGCCGACGACTATCGATCTCGACACGCTCATGCCCGATCGTGATGGACAAGGAGCGGAAACAGCGTCTTCTGAGGCCGATGTGCCTGAGGCCCCCACGCCAGCCAGGCAAGAACGCAAGGAGCGACCTGTGGCGCCGGCGTCCGTCAAGGCGGATGGCGTGCCCAGCAAACGAAAACGGATATCGCTCTATCTCGAAGACGACGTGCTGACGAAGATTTTCCGGGTTTCGTTGGAGAGCCATGAGCAACTGTCGTCGGCAACGCACAGGCTCATCCTGGAGGCGCTGAAGGCGAGGGGGCTGTAGATCGCATGCGACAGCCGCCCATCATGTTTCGCCTACCAGATCACGTCCTGAGGAATGTCGACGCTCTCGCCGGGCGGCTCGACGTCTCCGTCAACATCGTCGCCAAGCTGATCGTCACCAGGGAGATCATGCACGTTCCCGCAATGATCGAGGAACATGATCGGCAAATGGCGAACATGCATCAGTTTCTCCGCGAACTTGCCTGGCGCAATGAGGCATTTTTAGCGCAAGAGGTCGGACACGCCGAGGGCACCAGATTGATTGCACAGAAGCTGGACGAGGTGATGGGGGCCATCGACGCCGTCCGCGATGCCGCCTTTGTTCGGCCGTCGTCTTACATTGTCGAGCTCATCAGGAAACACGATGAACGAGGTCTCCAGAAATCCCTCGAAGTCTAGACCCGAGGGTCGGCGACTGCCGGGTTACCTTGATCTGATCGAAGACGATCTGCGCCGACGTGGCGGCGGCGGCGGTGGCGGCAGCGGAAAACGACCGCCGGCTGGCCAGAGCAAGCGACCGTCGATCAAGCATCCCGGCGCGGCCTCGGCGATCAGCCGGGCCGCGGGCAACAATGCTGTGGTGGTCAAGGTCCTGTCCTATGGTGCCGGTGCTGTTTCCGCCCGTAACGTGCTTGCCTACCAGAGCAAGGAAGAAAAGGCTCAGGATCAGGACGGTCGCGAAGTATCGGATTTGAACGAAGCGGTGCGATCATGGGAAAGGGATTTCCGCAACCGAAAGGGGAGCAGCGACGTGCTGCGTCTGACCTATGAGCTTGAGAAAACCGATCGGGAAGGCGTAGCCCGCGCGCTTGCTTCGCTCGCCGCCGAAGGTTTCCATGAAGCCGGCGACACCAGCCGGACCTACGCTTTCAGTGTGAGCGACGGTGTGAACGGCCAGACAAGAGTGCATTTCGCACTTGTTATTGCCCATGAGAAGAAGGACAGGTCGGATCGAAGCACCGGCAATCGCATTCCAGGAGAGCTCGATGTGGCGCATGTGATCGATGCACGCCTGGATCAAGCTTTCCGGAAAGAGGGGCTCACACCGATCTCGCGATACCCGGCCGAGTTCTCGTCAGGCCCGAAAGGGCTAACGGCGACGCTGCACGCCATGCAGCGCAGGGGCGCGGAGGTAACGCTTTCGACGACGACGCATGTCGAGGAGCGTCCAGGCCGGAGCGGACGTTACCTCCACGGCGCTGAGCGGCGCGAAATCACTACTGCGGATCACAAGCAGCTGACGGCGGAGGGGAAGATCGTCGGTGCCCTCATGCAAACCCGTCAGCCGCGGGATTTCATGCACCTGTTGCTGTCAGGACCGGCAAATGTCGATCGCGAAAAGCTTATTGATGCCGGCCGTGATTTCCTGAGAGAGCAATTTTCAGGGCACCGCTATGCCTATGCAGTCCACAATCGCAACGATCTCGACAAGCATCCACACATGCATGTGATCGTCGCGCTGCGGAATTCGACTGGCAAGATGCTCAATCCCAATATTCGAGACTTTACCGAATGGCGGCTCCGTTTCGCCGACAAGGCGCGTGAACGTGGTATCCTGATCGATCGTCAAAAGCGCCTCGAGCGGGCCGGTCCGCCTCCCGTGAAGCGCTGGGAATGGGAGATGTTCCGGCGGATGGGAGCCATGGCCCCGAGCAACGTCGTCGACAAAGTCCTGGCGAAGGTTCGAGATACACCGACTGCTCCCAGATTGCGGGATGCTCAAAAGCGGCTCCATCAGAGCCGGCGCTCAGTCGGACTTGTTCTGAAGATGTTGGACGGGATAGCGAAGGACCGGTCTGCTCCCAGTACGGCGCGCGAGCTTAGCCAGGACCTGTCGATAGGGCTCCAACGTGAATACCGCCGGCTTGAGACGGCAGTCCGTGCCGGTCGTGACCCAACAAACGAAAAAGGAGAAGAGCATATGCTGAGATCGACACCTATCAGCGCGTCCCAAGCAAAGGCAGCGAAGGAGACGCTGGCGAACACCGCCGTGAATTTGGCCACAAAGATTGCCAACCCATCCGATCGGCTGATCTTCGAGCAGGCGACGAAGATCATTGGGAAGGTCGTTGGGCTCCAACTCGACTCACGTGTGGCCAAAAACCGCGATCGCGGTGAAGTCGGCAAAGACAAAAACAGCCTGGACAGTTTGGCGACGAAGTCGGCGGCCGGTCGAGATCACGTTGCAGAGCGGGATGTCATCAACAAGAGCTCGAACAACCGTACGTTCGATCAAACGCGCATTGCCCGGTCCAATGCCGAGCACGACAGGCCGGAAGCCGATCGCGACAGTGACAAGACCCAACAACGCACGCGAGAGGCGCAAAAATCGGTCAAGCTTCGCCCGCCTCAGGAAAAAGATCGGGACCGCAGTCGCTGAGCCTCCGATCGTCATTCCCACCCGATCCTGACTTTAGGCTGATCGACGGCGGCCCAGCCCCAAAATCCGTTGGATCTCGGCCCGAAGCCGTTGGGTGTCCGTAATTCCAGACGGGGAGGGATACTGGATACTCGTGACACCTGCGACGTTTGCAGCAAACAGACCCGCCGCAGTGCTACTAACGAACATGGCCTCCTTCTTGTCCACGCCGTACCACTCAATCGCTTGGTGGATCGGTCCGGCACCATCTCTCCGGCGGCGATCACCTGGATCCTGTCGTGGTGATCCGCTTGTCTGCGGGAAACCGTTCCATGCCATCCAGAAATCCGGCATTGCACCTCGGACCCGCAGCAACTTGTCGAGTAGCTGCGTCAGGGCTGCGAATTCTGATCTGCCGTGGGAGCCAGCGTCCATTCCTCTTGCGTCCGAGATGAAACCAAAGCGAACGTTCATCTCTCGCAACTGCTGCAGCATTTGGACGAATTCGTTGCTGATGTCTCCAAGCATGAAATCCCTGGGCGGATTATTCCGTCTCAACAGGGTGCCATCTCTCTCGAAAATGACGAGGCCTGCGGAGCCGATGCTCCGGAATTTGCTGTCATCGTTGTTCATTGGCTGGCGCTCAAGGCTGGAAGCGAGCCTTGCCTTCTCGAAACCTCGATACTCAGTCCGGGTTGTCTCCTCGGTCGTGTTGGTTGCCGCTCTCTTCGGCTTAAGCGGTCATGAGCACCGGCAATTCGATCTCGCGCTTGAAAAATGAACGGCCCGCATACAACGGATCGGCAACCCGCAGATTCTGCTGCATTTGGGTCCGGACGCGCTGCGAGACCTCAAAGGCTCCGCAGCACACCGGGTATTTGCCATAGCCATCGGCTCGACCGAGCTCATCGAATTTTGCCCCAGCGCGCTTGTAGATCCTCTTCATATGCGGCTCATAGTTCGAGATCAGAGTATCGATGCCGTTGTCGATGGCCACTTCGCATAGCGCCAGAAGCAGCAAGCAGAAGGCACCATCAGGACGTATGTCGGGGAAGTCGCGCGCGATGGTCTCCTCATCAATACACATGCGGGTTCCCTCCCATATTCCAGGCGCGATAAGGTCGCAGGCATCGGGGAATGTTTCGCGAAAGACGTCGTAGAGAAGTGTGGGACCTGTGGTCGGCATGAGCCGGACCGATCCGTAGAGCTCCTTCCTGTCGTCATCGCACCAGACGAGATAGGCAGGATGAAGATCATCATATCGATCCCGCTCGTGGGCGCCAGACACTGAAACATCCCAGCCGAGCTGGTCAGCGAAGACCCTTTTCCTCAGCCGGAACGATTGCTCAAGCAGGGAAGAGTGCTTGCGATATTCGTGAGCCTGAACAAGAAGATACATGAATGCCTCCATCGTTTGATGGAGAACAGAATGACGATCGAGTGGGGAACGATAAACTCCCCAGAATGGCACGCCTAGTAGGGGGTATTGCCAAACGGATTGATCAATCGCAGCTGCATGGCCCGCGCGATCGTATATGTAATTGAGCCGCCCCCGAGTTTGTGTCGCGCCGATTTGATGTAGGCTCTTGTCGTGTGTTCGGAGAGCTTTAGCATAACCGCAATGTCGATGCTGTCTTTGCCCAGAGCCGTCCAGTGCAGGCATTCGATTTCGCGTGCTGAGAGCTGAGGAACCGGATCATGTTCACCGTGTAGCTCGAATATCGCTTTGTGATGTATGAGGAAGGCGAGCTCTCGCCACTCATTTCGATGATGCGCGACGATTCCGCTCCATTCCTCTGGCAGCCTGTGGGAGTTCAATGACAGGAGGGCGCGGCGCGATTTGTCGATGATCGGAATGGAGTAACCGTTTGCGCCAACGCCGTGTTCCGCAGCATCAGCCAGAAACTCATGGGCTGTTCCTGGGATGTCGACCTCGCGCCAGTCGAACGGCATTTGCCGCATGATCCCGTCGCGAAGGATGGGATCAATTTTGGCGTAACCCCTCAGAAGATAGCGCGAAACCCAGGGAACTGGATATGTGGTCCTTACAAAAGGTATATCGATGACATCGGCGATCGTTTGAGCAAGATGATAGGTGGAAAAATCGATCCGATACACCTTATTGAACATGTGGAGAGCGCTCTCGACGTCCGGCGCTGCGTTGATCTCGTGAAAAGCGGCTTGGAAAGGCGCTGACTGGGTTTCCGAATCCATTCTAAACTCCTTCAGAACGATGCAGGTATTCGACGCGCCGCTTGGTCAAAGTTGCTCAGATCGAGCGCGGCGGTCGAGTGTTCCGACGACAGAGGTGCCGCGGCGTGGATAGGGATACTACAACGTTGCTGGTTCCAGCTTGAATGCAACGCTGGTCGGAAATCTACACGCATCACCGTTCGAGAGCCAATAGATGCTGGCTGAACATCTCCTTCGGCGTCTGAAACCCCAGGCACTTGCGCGGCGTGTCATTCAGTCGGTCGCAGAGGGATCGGATCTCCTGATTGCTGACCTCAAGCACAATCGTTTCCGGCGGCAGGTAACGGCGGACGCGCTTGTTGGTGTTCTCCACCGTCCCTTTCTGCCAAGGTGCCTGCGGATCGCAAAACCAGGCTGCCGTTCCCATGCCGTGCTCCAACTCACGCCATGAGACGAACTCCAGCCCTCGATCGAATGTCAGGCTCTGCCGGGCCAGCGCGGGCAGGGGCGCCAGATGGCGGATCAACTGGCTCATGATTGGCTTCGATCGCCTGTCATTGTTGCGAAACAGCAGGGTATAGCGGCTCTTGCGCTCGACAACGGTCGCAATGTTGGCGGCACCATGCTCCTTCCTGAAGATCATCAGATCCGCTTCCCAGTGACCGAACTCGCTTCGCGAATTGATCGCTTCCGGCCTGTTGCGAATGGCGCATTCCATTGGAAAGACGAGGCTTCTGGGTTTGCGTGCATATCGCGGTCGGCGCTTGCGGCGGCGCTCAGATAAATGCCGGCCCAGCTGCTGATCCTGACCTTCCCGGGAATAGACGTACTGGTAGATTGTCTCGTGGCTCAACCGGGCGGCTGCGCCACTGGCGAGCCGCAACCGACCGGAAATCTGTTCTGGCGACCATCCGTCCTTGAGACGATCGATAACGGCAGCACATAGGCTGGGATCACGCAGTAGCTTGCGGTATTTGCGCCGCCGGTCAGATGCCATTCCATGCGCTGTGACGTGCCAGTATCCTTCGGCGATCGGAACCTCCCGGTCATGCCAGAAATTCCGCCGCAGCTCCCGGCAGATCGTCGACCGGTCGCGTCGAAGGGTGCGTGCGATCTCGGCCTGACTGATCTTCTTCTCATGCATCCGCGAAATGATGCGGCGCTCGTCCAAACTCAATTGCGCAAAAGAGCGGGCCATTCCATCCTCCTTACATGAGGGTTCATGTGTCAACGTCATCGTGCCATATTTTATCTCCTTCAATTTCAGAACATCATTGCGAGTTTGGGGCGGCGCTGTGCGGCAGCCTTGGCTGCGTAACCTTACATGCGGTCGGGTTCAGCGTGGAACCCATGACCATAATGCCTCATGCACGAGGCAAGCCCCAATGAGCACGACCAACCTGAAACGCGGTTTTTAGACCATTGAGTATAGCGCGGCAATCAGGATGAGACGCCGCATTGCCTCACTAGAAATGTTCCCTGATTGTTGGCCGTTGCCTCATCTGATTTGCTCCCAGCATTTGTGGGTGCGGAGCAAATCAGATGAGGCTGATCAGCGTGACGACGAAGAAGGAATTGGTTGCTGCTCTGGCAAAGCGCTATGCCGCCGGAAAGCGGGAGGAAAAATCGCGGATTCTCGATCAGTTCGTTTCGATTAGTGGGATGCATCGCAAACACGCGATGCGTTTATTGCGGGGGGCGGATAAGCAACCGCAATCGCGAACGCGGGCGCAGATTTATGACGAGGCGACCCGACAGGCTCTTATTGTTTTGTGGGAAGCCTCCGACCGCATCTGTGGCAAGCGATTGAAGCCCTTGCTGCCAATTTTGATCTCATCGATGGAACAACATGGCCATTTGAGGTTAGACGATCAGGTCCGCACACTTCTGCTACAGATGAGTGCGGCTACCATCGACCGTGCATTGAAAAGCGTGCGAGAAACAGCAGGCGGCCGTCGACGCCGACGTTCCGTTGCTTCATCGGCATTGAAGCGGAGTATCCCAATTCGAAAATTCTCCGACTGGGGTGATCCCGCACCTGGCTTCATCGAGGCCGATCTGGTGTCGCACTCCGGTCCCAACGCACGCGGCAGCTTTATTCAAACTCTTGTCCTTACAGATATTGCGACCGGTTGGACCGAATGCGCCCCTCTGCTTGTTCGCGAACAGAAGCTTCTGACGGAAGTTTTGACCGAGCTTCGCCGCGTAATGCCCTTCCCGTTGCTTGGCTTTGATACGGACAATGATAGCGTATTCATCAACGAGACAATCAGGGACTACTGTATTGATTCAGATATAGAATTCACTCGCTGTAGGCCATATCGTAAAAATGATCAGGCTTATGTGGAGCAGAAAAACGGATCGGTCGTCCGCCGCATTGTTGGCTATCATCGGTATGAGGGAGTTGAAGCTGCGGCAACACTTGCAGAGCTTTATCGTTCGGTGCGCTTGTTCGTGAACTTCTTTCAGCCGTCGTTTAAGTTGCTCGAAAAGCAGCGAAACGGAGCGATGGTCAAGAAGCTCTACTCTTCTCCCGCGACGCCACATCAACGGATTTTGTCGGATGCAAGGACGGGACTGGAGGTACGCGACCGCTTGGTGCGCATGAGCGAACAACTCGATCCTGTAACGCTTCTCCGAAACATTCGTGCAGGACAACAGCGGCTTGCCGACATTGCGCATCAGGGAACACCCTTAAGCGAAGCTCCTGATATCGAGAGCTTTTTACGAAGCCTGCGTATCGCGTGGACGGAGGGCGAAGTTCGTCCGACCGCGAAAGCAAAGCCAAAACTAAAACGCGAGCGACGGCGGCCTGACCCGCTGGTTAACGTCACGAATGATCTTTACAGTTGGTTTGAAGCAGAGCCATGGAGAACCGGCCGCGAGCTACTAGAGCGACTTCAAAGCATTTATCCCGGCGAGTATCCTGATGGACTAATCCGTACGGTGCAACGACGGGTGAAAGGTTGGCGTCGCGATCGCGCGCATAGAATGATATTCGGAAACGAGCCTGGCGAAGATGAACAACTACCTGTAGCGGCTTGCCAACATAAGCGCCTCTGCTCGCAAACATCGGCATTTTCTGCTCGAATTATCTGACAATGGAGCGGGCGTCGTGCTCACGCTCTTTGCCAATGTGCTCGCAAACATCCGGGTCTGCTTGCAAACATCCCCCACGTGCTCAGATTAATTGCCAGCGACGGCATGGTCAAACCGGGACGCCTGCCTGTCGTAGTTGCTCGGTCAGCTGACGGGAATATTCGGGATCAAGGGTGCCCGCCAGGAAGGCGCGGATATCCGACGGCCGAGCATTGAGGTGCGTGACCAGAGCCGTCGCATCGTAACCATTTCGGGTCAACGTCGGTTCGAGATCGTCGATGGCGCGGGACAGGACCTGCTCGACGATTTCGGCGGTAACCGGCTTGGCGCCGAGGCGAAAGCCCTGCTCGAATGCGAGGGTGAGATGCATCTCGATCTGAAGCGGCGTGCGCAAACGTTCGGCGATGAGGTCGATGGCTTCTTCCTCGAGGAGTTCGCCAACCTTTACGCCTTCGGCCGCACAGGCGCCAAGCAGCCAGGCAACATAGTCGCGGCGCGCGGAGCCGATCCCCTCGTAGTCAAAAATGGTCGTGCGGTAGCCAATCTCCTCCATTTGCGGCCGGCGCAGATCATTGCGCAACCGGGGATGCCCGACAAGAAGTACGGAAAGGAGCACGCCGGCGTCGGCGACCACCTCCATCAGTCGCTTCAGGCCGGTTAAGGTCTTGTGGTGCAGGTCATGGGCCTCGTCGACCACGAGGACGATCGGCCGTTTGCCTTTTTTCATGATGTCGCGCAGGTCGCGCTCCCGGCGCTCGGCCTGCTTGGGGATCTTGACCTGCGCACGATCGCCGGGAGACAAGTCGTAGAACAGGGCTTCAATGAGCGATGGCAGCGAAGTGCGCCGCTTGTCGACCGCCAGCGATTTGGCGAGTGCGACCTTGCCGGCTTTGGTGAGTTCGGCCTCGATGCGGCGCAAAAGGTGGGTTTTCCCCGAACCGACCAGGCCGGAGACCACGACAAGCCGACCGGTCTGGACGGCCGCACACACCTCGCGGATGATCGTGCGCTGATGCTCGGTCTCAAAGTTGCCGGCCCCTTGGAAAGGCCGGTCGAGGCCGTAACTGGATTGAACGTCAGCGAGCATCATTCTTCCTTTCTTCGCGCCTGGAAGCGTTCGCGGATACGGGCCGCGATCATCTTTTTGTCGAGTGTTTCTCCAAGCAGTTCATTGATGAAGGCGCGGTCACCGGCATTCATCGCGCCGATCGGCCGGCCGAGCTGGTCGGCGATGGCCCCACGGGCTGCGAGGCCATTTGGATAAGCGGTCTCTATTGCGGGTTCCGGAAACGGTGTCCGCCGTACACTCAGCCCAGCCGTGGTCGGGGGCAGCGAAGGCAATGGACGATCCCCGCCGGTGACCGCGGCGCGGGGGAGCCCAAGTTGGTCTGCCAGGCGCACCACCTTGTCGAGCCGCTCTTCGAGCTTGCTCTTCTGGTATTTGCGATAGCGAAAGAGGGGAACCGCCCCGCGCGAAGGTTGGAATGGACCGAAGCGCTTGCCCTCATGCTCGACGAACAGTTCCTGATCGAACAGGCCCCAGAGCAAGGTCACCGTTTCGCCGGCAAGTTCGGGCTCGACCTCATAGGATGCGCCTTCGACCGATACGGTCGCGTCTCCAGCAACCGTCCGTCGTTCCGGTTCGCGCGCAAAGGCGCAGAACCGCTCCCAGGAGCACATCGCCCGCACCCCGTCAGGAGGAAGATGCCGCAGCCAATCCTCGATGCGTGCATGAGACTCTGTGCGATGGTCGCCGTTATTGTAGGTGACCAAGGCGCGCCTGAGCCAAAGGTTGGCTTCCTCTTCGTCCTTCGGCTTGTGGAAATGATAGAGGGTCTCGTGCACTTCCTTGATCGTGCGAAACGGCCGCTCGACCTTGCCTTTCGCTCGCGCCGGCGTGCGCCGCTCGCTGTCCGACGGGGGCATATGCGTGAGAACCCGGACACCAAGGCTACCCATGACGGACTGGAAAACGCGCGAGCGGCTCACCGGCCCGTTATCCATATGGATGGTCGTTGGAATCCCCTGAAGCGGCAGTTCCGGTTCAGGCTTGGCGGCGAAGGCATTGTAGAGAAAGCGCAAGGCGGACTCCGCGTCCTCGCCGTAGACGGAGCGGTATTCCTGATAGCTCGCGCCGGAGCGATCATCGACCACGGAGAACAGCATCAGCGTCGGCCGGCCGCGCCCTTCCTCGACCCAAAGCGGCGCTTCCACCTGCTTCAGGTCGGACGGGCTCATGTCGAAGTGCCAGAGTTCGTTGGAACGCCGCGCCTGGAATCGGACGGCAGCCACCGGGCGGGTGACGCGCGCATAATCCAGGCCGGAAACACGCAGCAGCCGATCGACCGTTGCGCGTTTCAAGATGCCGGGCGGTGCACGGACCAGGCCATCGGGCGTCACCACGCCGTCTTCCTCAAGCAGCTTGATGGCGCGCGCCGTGGAGATATGCCGCCCCTTCCGGTTCGCCGTTCTGATCTTCAGGGCCGCGATGATTTCGGCATAGGTTTCCATCTCCGGCTGCGGGGCGATCCGGGAGGTTCCGTGATCGGCGCGCCGTACGGATTTCGGGCGGTTCAACTCCCGCAGCGCCCGATACAGGGTCCAGATCGAGATGCCGTAGGCATCGGCGGCACGAGCAACAATCTCGGTACGGCCTGGATCACGGGGAGAAAGCAGCGACAATCGGCGTCGAAGATCGACAAGAGCCTCTCCGGGCGGCCGCTTTCTCCGCTCAGCCATGGACGTCCTCGGATTCCACTGTTTTGGGAGAGCCACCCTTCTTGCCGATATGACGATAGAGGGTTGCAACAGAAACCCCCATGCGCTGCGCAATATTGCGTACCGGTATGCTGCCTTCCTTCATCAGGGCGCGCGCCGCGGCAATATCGCCCGGGCGCATCGCGGGCGGGCGGCCACCCTTGCGGCCACGTTGCCGCGCCTCGACCAGTCCAGCCGTCGTGCGTTCGCGGATCAGAGCACGTTCGAACTGGGCGATCGCACCGAAGACATGGAAGGTCAGCATGCCGCCCGGCGTCGTCGTATCAATGCTCTCGGTCAAGGACACGAGCCCGATCTTCGCGCGCTCCAACTCTTCCGCCGTCGCGATGAGCTTCTTTAGCGATCGCGCCAACCGATCGAGTTTCCAGACAACGAGCGTGTCACCAGTGCGAAGCACGTCGGAGAGAATTCGGCCCAATTCCGGGCGGTCATCGCGAGCGCCTGACCCGCGCTCGGTAAACACCTTCTCGCAACCGGCGCGTCTCAGCGCCTCAAGCTGAAGCTCCGGATTTTGATCGATCGTGCTGACCCTGGCGTACCCGACCCGCATAGCCATCCAAATGTTCTTGAAAGTCGTTGGACACATAGCATTTTGCGACAACCGTTTCTATAACAGTTTTGAGAAGATTCCATCGCGCCATTCAAGGGGCGTGACGGCATGCGCTATGGCATGCTCAAAAACCCTCGTTTATGACAAACGATCCATGGAAACCAACTATGTGTCTGACGGCCGAATATTCGCGACATGGAGCAGGGAACCTTACGCATCGAAAATCGGGCGGTCCCCGATCTTGTCCCCCTTGTATGGGATACTCCGGGAATTGAGGCGGCGATACCAAAGGATGCGGTCGGCCAGGCCGTTACCATGTTCGAGCCGCAGGAATGCGCCAACTACTTCAAATCTTGCGGATATGACCCCGAGTAATGTGGACGTGCTCTAGGTCACCCAGAGGGGCGCTCGCATCGAGTATAACCTTAAGCGCGATTGCTTCCGGTGAACCATCCTCCATATGTACGGGATGTACAGCCCACACAGACTTTTCGAGAACCACATTCTCAACAGAAACCTCATAAAGCCTACCCGACGCGAGCTCATCGAGGACAGTGCTCCTCATCACGATCGAAATGCCGAGACCAGCTCGAACTGCATGCTTCACAGCCTCAGTGCTCCCGACATTGAATGAGATTGGGAATTGCTCTGCCGCTTGGCCGAAGGCCTCGCGGAGCACGGATCCGGTACCGGTTCCACGTTCTCCGCCAATGAGGGACTCTTGAAATAACTCTGCCGCTTCAATTGTTTTTCGCGTCCTCCAATTATGCTGTGGGGATACGATTATTACCAGCTTTTCCTTCCGCCAAAGGCGGGCTTGATATCCTTTTCGATCGTCCCACCATTCGGTAAAGGCTAGATCAATCTCCTTCCTCAAGAGCTTTTCGATGATTTCAGGATTTGAGGCAACGGCCACCTCAGGTGGCCGGCCTTGAGCATCCTGTAAACGCTTCAAGTGGACTGGCAAAATATAGGTACCGATGTTAGTACTGGCACCCAACGTAATCCGGCCGCTGTGCAGGCGGTCCAGAGATCTCTTCGTGACGGTCAAAAGGCTGCGTGCGAATGGCAAGAATACGAGCCCTTGCCGAGTCGGCACACACTTGTCCTTCCTCCTCTCGACCAGCCGCACCCCTAGTATATCCTCCAATCGTTTCACATTATGTGAGACAGTCGGTTGGGATATCTGAAGCCGTCGCGACGCCTCGTGAAAGCTGCCAGTTTCGATTACCTCTATGAATGCTGCGACATGCGAAAGGCTAAACATTACTTTCTCTAATCAAGGAATTAGTTGAACCTCGTTAATTGCCGCACGAGGTCTTCGGCCTTGGACAAAATCTATAATGTTGTCAGCAGCCTCGTGCTCGATAGCCAAACGCGACTTCGCCACTGCTGAGCCTATGTGGGGTGTCAAGATCGAATCATGTTCGCGATTGAGGAGACCCCCGTGGACCTTGTCAGGCCGGTCGGGTCTGGCCCAGTCCTCCATCTCATAAACATCAGCGGCGTAGCCTCCCAAGCGCCCCGCCTGCAATGCAGCGACAACAGCCTCTTCATCAACCACGCTTCCGCGTGCAGGATTAATAAGAAGTGCTCCTTTGGGCATTTTGGCGAGTTGTTCAGCGCCGAGGAGATGCTTCGTTTCGGCCGAAAGCGGGAGTGCACACACAAGAAAGGTAGACGACGAGATCAACTGGTCAAATTCAAGAGGCTTTACGTTCAGTCTGATCTCATCGGCTTTGTCCAGGGATTGACGATCCCAGTACGACACAATGGCGCCGAAGGTACTTAGGCGCTGTGCTATAGCTTTTCCGATCGCTCCCATCCCTAAAATGCCGATTGCTGTGCCCTGCAGCCCAAGGCCGTAAAACCGAGGGCGCCAACCTTTGTAATCCCTCCTGACGCTCTTGTCGCCTGGCAGAATGTGCCGCCCAAGAGCAATCATCAGACCGATTGTAAGTTCGGCTGTCGGGTCAGTGAGAAGATCGGACACTATCGTGACGTGGACTCCACGCTGCGTGCAGGCTTCGATGTCGAAGTTATCGAAGCCTTTCAGCGCACATGCCACAAGTTGAAGATCGGGAGCGTGCGCGAGTACAGACGCGTCGATCATGTCCGGCATGAACGCCATCATCGCCTTGGCGTCGCTCAATTCTGCGAGCAGTTTCTCGCGGGGCCATGTATCATCAGTATCGTTGCAAACTAAACGAGCGTGGGGAGATAGCTTTGAGATAATCTCCTCGTGGACGCGATGGGTGATTACTACCTTTGGGAGCATTTAATTTATCCTTCTATTGCAGCTGGCGGCGGAGGAGAGCGCCGACCTGGTCAACGATGGTGACCATCAGAAGGACAACGAGCATGATCGCAAGAACCTCCTGATAATTCATGATCCGGAGGGATGTCATCAACTCGAAACCGATACCACCAGCTCCCACAGTGCCCAGGATTGTCGAGGCGCGGAAGTTGTACTCCCACCGATAGATGGTCACATCGGCCAATTGCGGTAGAACTTGTGGCAAGATCGCCCGCGTCACGATCTGGAACGGCGACGCACCAGCTGCGCGTGCGGCTTCTATAGGCGCATTATCGCAATGCTCGATCGCCTCCGCAAAGAACTTGCCCACCATGCCAACCGAGTGAAGACCAAGAGCCAGCACGCCTGGGAGCGCTCCAAATCCCACTGCCGCCACGAAGACGATGCCCATAATCAGCTCCGGGATCGACCGTAGACCATTCAACAATCCACGCGAGATCATATAGATGACAGCGTTGGGTGCTGTTTTCCCTGAGGCGAAAAAGCCAACTGGAAGTGATATCAGTACCGCGATCGCAGTCCCAGCTATACTCATCGCCAGAGTGTCGATGAGAGGGCTGATCCACTCCAAGCCTCGGTTGAAATCCGGGGGAAACATTTCCGTACCGAGCTGCCAGAGCGCAGGAAACCCAGATCCCAGACGCTCCAGATCAAGAAGACCGGAGTGATAACTGCTAACAATGATCACACACGCAATTGCCAACGCGATCACGCCAGCTCTGGTCCAAGCTTTGTTTTGATGTTGAAGGATAGAGTCGTAGTCGGCCGACGGCTGTGTCATCACATATCCTGGAAGAAAGGACGCAGGCCAGCGCCTGCGTCGAAAGGTGAGAAACTGTCTCGAACGCGCCTTACTGACTCAGGTCCAAGTTCAGCACTTTACCGAGCTCACGGACGACGTCGTAGGCTTTGTCATCGATCGGAGCGAACCCATCGGCTTTGAAGGATGCCAATACCTTTTCGTCTTTAAGGTCGATGAAGGCTTTGGTGATCGCCTCTTTCAACGAAGTGTCAAGATCCGACCGCATGGTCCAGGGGTACTGCGGGAACGGATCGGACTCGGCGAGGGCGATAACTTTCTTAGGATCAATGGTGCCACGAGCGACCATTGAATTGTAGATGGGCAACGAAAGTCCGCCAATCTGAGCATTGCCATTCTGCACTGCAATAGCCACGGCATCATGCGACCCTACGAAGTTCTCGCTATAGTCTTTTCCAGCCTCAACTCCGGCCTTAAGCAGCATAGATTTCGGGATAAGGTGGCTTGAGGTGGAAGCCACGTCCCCAAACGCGACCTTTTTCCCTTTTGCATCTTCAAGGCTTTCGATGCCAGCCTCTGCATTGGCGACAACTACAGCGCGATAGGTAGTTTCGCCATCCTTCATAAGTGCTGCGAAAGGCTCGATATCAGCCTTGGTTTTCGCGAGCGTGTAAGAGAGCGGCCCGAAATAAGCCAACTCAAGCCGGCCGAAACGCATCGCTTCGATCATTGACGAGTAGTCGGTCGTTACGATCAGTTCAATCTCCCGACCGAGTGTCTTCTCAAGATACTCCTCGAGAGGACGATTGTTTTTGATGACAGTGGCGGCGTTCTCGTCCGGTAGCAACGCGACGCGCAATGTCTCTGGATTTGAGCCAGCATGCGCCAACGAACTCCAGCCAAGAACGGCGAGGAATGCGAGGGACAGAAGCTTCTTCATAATGCGGCCTCCATGGCAGCTAAAGGTTGATCATACTCGTAGTTGGACAAATCTTGTGTTGTGGTCGGATTTCTTGGGGCGCTGCGGTAGATCGACGCACACATTTGATCGGTCAGTTCGTCGACAGCGGCGTCCGCAACCACTTCCCCGTCGCGCATAGCAATGACCCGGTCGCCGAACCGGCGAGCTAGATCGATCTGATGAAGGCTGATCACAGCAGTGATGCCGTCGGCTGTGCATATTTCGCGAAGCTGCGACAGGACCTCGACAGCCGTTTCAGGGTCCAGACTTGCAACGGGCTCATCTGCAAGGACCAGTTGGGGCTTCTGGACCAGCGCGCGCGCAATGCCCACCCGTTGCTGCTGACCGCCGGATAGTTGATCCGCCCTGACGAGAGCCTTATCAAGAAGGCCTACGCGTTCAAGGCATTCCAACCCCAGCCTTCGATCCGAACGCGGCATAGGGAACAACGTACGCCAGCCAGAGTGGTAGCCCAGGCGGCCCGTCATGACGTTGTCGAGCGCGCTCAAGCGCCCTATGAGTTGGTGCTGCTGGAATATCATCCCAGTTCGCCTTCGGTGAATGCGAAGCTTAGTTTCCGCATCCAGAGCACCAATATCGTTAGAAGTGATCGAACCAGACGTCGGCGCAACCAAGCCGTTGAGTGTCCGGATGAGGGTAGATTTGCCTGCGCCGGATCTACCGAGGAGCACGACGAACTGACCCTGGTTGAACGTCAATGTCGTTGTCTTCAAAGCTTGGGTGCCGTTGGCATAGGTCACGGCAACTCCGTTCAGAGCCAGCATCACAATAATCCTGATCGTTAGTGGTGCATCGATTGAATATTTGCATCACTATGGGCGACATATGACGTCCGTTTATCAGGCTCGTGAAACTTCAATGACAGCACTTAAACTCAGCTCTACCTCCTCGCGTAGCTGCGATGGAGAAATTTCACCCAGAGCCGCCTGATCATGACGGCCCGGTCCCAATTCTACACCACCTTGACGGATGCTATCCCATATTCGGCCAGATAAACCGGCCCTTCTCCAGCCGCCGGGTAAAAAGGCAGGCGCCCAGACCATCATGCCAGATGATCTTCAAAATATCCGATCTGCGGCCCCTGAAGACGAAGAGATGCCCTGACAACGGATCATGCTGCAGAACCTCCTGCACCCGAAGCGCCAAGGAGGGAAAGCCACAGCGCATGTCCGTATATCCGCGCCTTCCTGGCGGGCACCCTTGATCCCGAATATTCCCGTCAGCTGACCGAGCAACTACGACAGGCAGGCGTCCCGGTTTGACCATGCCGTCGCTGGCAATTAATCTGAGCACGTGGCGGATGTTTGCAAGCAGACCCGGATGTTTGCGAGCACATTGGCAAAGAGCGTGAGCACGACGCCCGCTCCATTGTCAGATAATTCGAGCAGAAAATGCCGATGTTTGCGAGCAGAGGCGCTTATGTTGGCAAGCCGCTACACCTATCATCTTTATGTCGAGAGGACAGACCTCACGAAAAACATGGCCCGCTTCTATGCGATGTCCATCGAGCCAAACCTGTTCGGGGAAATTTGCCTGATGCGATGTTGGGGTCGTATCGGAACGAGCGGCCAGACGATGAGCCATCATTTCAAAACCGAACGTGAAGCCGTCGTTCTGTTTCTCGAACTCCTCCGCCAGAAAAAGCGTCGTGGCTACTCAGCCGTGGCGCGTAAAGCGTGCCGGCAACTGATTTAAGGGCTTGTGAATTTGAAGGGCAAGAATGAAGACGAGATCAGAATTGGTGCTGATAGGCGAACGTCGAGATCAATCCGGTTGACACTGTTGGCGTTGTTCGCAGCTTTTCCAGCCTTCAACGCGTCAACCAGCATTTCAGCCTACGCGAGCGACAACAGATCCAAGGTAGGCATGCAATTCCAGAAATGCGCCACGGGCTCGCGCGAGGCTTGCGTCGTCGACGGAGACACGATCTGGCTGAACCGCCAGAAGATCCGCATCGCCGATATCGACACGCCGGAGGTGGGCGAACCGAAGTGCTCGTCGGAGCTGGCACTTGGTAACCGCGCCACGGACAGGATGCTTGAGCTGATCAACGAGGGTCCCTTCGAGATCAAAGCGTGGCCCGGCCGAGATGCCGACCGGTATGGCCGCAAGCTTCGTGTCCTGATCAGAGACGGCCGCAGTCTGGGCGATGTTCTCGTGTCGGAAGGCCTCGCCAGGACATGGAGCGGCCGACGGGAGCCATGGTGCTGAGGTAGGAAAATTGGCCCGGCGAGCCGGGCCAGCACGGCGGTTACCGCCGTCGGTTCCAGTCGGTCTCGAAATTGACCTCGACTTCGACGAAGAACGGGATCTTGATCGCGATCTTCATACCGAGCTTGCCCTTGCGGAAGAAGTGACAGATCACCTTGGCGAGGATACGGAGCCGGCGGCCGGTAGCTCTGAGGAACTTAGCGAGCTGTTGCATGTGATTTCT
>NZ_JAOCCY010000013.1:0-119227 GCF_029840625.1 Agrobacterium sp. GD03872 | reverse complement strand
CACCCGCGCAAGACCGCTCGTGTTTCGGGTTGCCATGATAGTCCCTCCCAGACCGATACCCGCGGCGTATCAGCCGGGGCACGCAAGTTTAACGCCCGATTTGACGATATCTCAGTGGCGACCTTCGCCGGTCGCCGCATGATAGGTCGCCAGCACCTGATCCACCGCCGTAACCAGAACCTCCTCCATCGTCCTGCCCGCAACCGCCGCGAGCGGCAATTCGCCGAGATATTGGCGCAGCAGGGTTTCGGGAATTGTCTTCCCATCCAGCGCCTTATGCAAGGTGGAAACGGCGGCAAGCGCCTCCGGCCGCGTCCAGTAATAACGGATGCGGTCGCTGTAGCTGTAGTGGCGCTGCAATCGGAGCGTGATATCATCGCCATGGTAATGTCCGCGCCAGTCGGCGGGGGCGGCGAGCATAAGCTCCTCCATGGTCCGCGCCAGCGGCCGGTCGCCATAATCGCCGACCATCTCGGAAGCGATCATATCGAGCGCGTAAAGCGCTTCCCGGTATGCGAAGGTCAGGCCGGGGCCCACTTTCAGGATCGGATACCCGTCGCGCACCAGCGCGGCCAGCGCAGGTTCCGTCTGATAATCCGTCGAGTGGGCCTCGAACACCAGCTGCGGTTCGCCGTCCAGTACGCCGCTCAGCGCTTCGGCGGCCTGCGGATCATAAGCGACAACATTGTCGCTGCCGAATTCCACGCCGGGCTGCACAACAAAGGCGATGACCCGGTTGAAGGCTTCGGAAAGACCGTGCTGCGAGAAAATTTCACGGTGAAGCTCAATGGTGCTGCGTGCCGCCTGCGGTTCCGTCGGGGCGACAGTGTCGAGTACATGGTCGGCGCCACCAGGCACCGGCACTTCGGTGCCAAGAATATAAAGCGGTTTGGGCAGGCCGGCATCGGTGGCGGCCTTTTCCGCAACGGCCGCAAGTTTGGCAGCGCGGTTGGCGATGGTGACGTCATCCAGCGCCGCGGGTTCACCGGCGCAGCCCATGGAGGCATCAAGGTGGATCTTGCGAAAGCCTGATGTCACATAGGCCTCGACCATGGCGGCGGCTTTTTTCAGTGCGTCTTCGGCCTTTTCCTTGCGCCAGGGGTTGGGGCCGAGATGATCGCCGCCGAAAATCAAAAGCTTGGCCGGCAGTCCTTCTTCCGAAGCGATGGTATTGACGAAAGCGACGAAGTCACGCGGCGTCATGCCGGTGTAGCCGCCGAGATGATTGACCTGGTTGCAGGTGGCTTCGATCAAAACGGGTGTCTCGCTGGCGGCGGCGCGGCGGATGGCGGCGCGCAGCACCACGGGATGGGCCGAGCAGACCGAGGTGATGCCGCGGAATTTGCCGGCCCGGCGTGCAGAGGCGAGGTTTTCCAATATGCCGGTCATCGGTTTTCTCCGGAAGGTTGGGCGGCCATGAAGGCGTCGAGTTCGGCAAGGCTTGCGGCACCCTCCATCGGGCCGCGCCTGATGACGTTGTGTGCGCCGGCCGCGTTCGCATAGGTGAGCGCCTTTTGCGGATGCATGCCGAGGCGGCGGCAGGTGAGGTAGGTTGCGCCGAAACAGTCGCCGGCGCCGGTCGGGTCGATTTCCGTCACCTTCAGGCCGGGGGCGTCGATGCGCCCATGCGCACGGCTGAAATGGCTTGCGCCCTTCGCGCCGCGTTTCAGCACGATTTCGCCGACACCGGAGGCGAGCAGCTTTTCTATCGCCGCATCCTCATCGTCCAGACCGGAGGCTGACTGAAGTTCTTCGCCTGACGGCAGCAGGAGATCGGTGACGGCAAGCAGATCGTCGATCAGCCTGCGGCCTTCGTCACCCTGCGCCAGTTCCTTGCGGATGTTCGGATCGAAAGACACCGAACCGCCACGTGCCCTGACATGTCCGATCGCCTCCAGAATGATGTCGCCAATGCCGGCAATCGCGAAGGCCGATCCCATGACGTGCACATGGCCGGCTTTTTCGATGAGCGCCTGCGCTTCATCGGTCATCTGCGTTTCGCTGGCCGCCGAATGGGCGATGTTGAAAACGAAGTCGCGCGCGCCGTTCTCACGGTAGCGCACGAAGGCGCTGCCGGTCGGGCGATCTGGAATAGTAGCGATTGCCGAGACATCGACGCCGTCGCGGCGCAGTCTTTCGACATTGAGGCGGCCGAAATCGTCGTCACCGACTGCGGCAATGATGCCGGCGGTTCCGCCGCACCGCGCCACCTGATCGATGAAGATGGCCGGTGCGCCGCTCGGGAAAGGGCCGATCAGCGTTTGCGGCTCGAGAAAGCCATTTCCCACCGTCGTCGCCATGATCTCCACGAGGATTTCGCCGGCCGTGATGGTCGGGCCCTGTGTCTGCGGCGCCAGTGTAGATGCCTGCCTCATCGTCTCCTCCATAAGCATGTGCCGTCCTGCCGGGCAGGTGCATTTTTGGTCTGTTGCTTTTCCGGATATCAGTTAAAGTTTACGCGCGTCAATATATCGAAGGATGAAATTTCTGCTGCGATGCAGCAATGAAAATGTGTGAAATAATAAATTATGAAGCGAATATATTGGCATAAACAAGGATTTATGCAGGTTTCGGGCGGTTTGGTTGCGCGATCATTTATTCTTGGATGTTGACAATGGATGCGATTTTGCGAGATAAAAAATTTACGCATGTATTGTTATGCGTGGACATCCGTAAAGGAGGAGCGGGTATCATGAGCAAATTCATTGGAATTCTGTCGTCGTCTGTGGTTGGAGCCGGGCTTCTGGCCGGGCTGGCGCAGGCGGAAGAGATCAACATCGCCACCGTCAACAATGGCGACATGATCATCATGCAGAAGCTTTCCAGTGCCTGGGAGAAGGAAACAGGCAACAAGATCAACTGGATCGTGCTGGAAGAGAATGTCCTGCGCGAACGCGTCACCACCGATATCGCCACCAATGGCGGCCAGTTCGACATCATGACCATTGGCGGTTACGAAGCGCCGATCTGGGGCAAGCAGGGCTGGCTGGCGCCCGTCGATGATCTCGGCGACGATTACGATTACGCCGATCTGCTTGATCCGATCAAGAAAGGCCTGACTGTCGACGGCAAGCTTTACGCCGTGCCGTTCTACACCGAAAGCTCGTTCACGCTTTATCGCAAGGATCTGTTCGACGCCGCCGGCCTGAAGATGCCCGACAATCCGACCTACGACCAGATCAAGGATTTCGCTGCCAAGCTGACCGACAAGTCGAAACAGCAATATGGCATATGCCTGCGCGGCAAGCCGGGCTGGGGCGAGAACATGGCCTTCCTCGGCACCATGATCAATACCTATGGCGGCCGCTGGTTCGACATGGACTGGAAACCGCAGCTGACGAGCGAGTCGTGGAAAAAGGCGATTGCGGATTATGTGGCGCTGATGACCTCCTACGGCCCGCCCGGTGCGGCCGCCAACGGCTTCAACGAAAACCAGACGCTGTTTTCGTCCGGCCGTTGCGCCATGTGGATCGACGCCACCTCGGCGGCGGGCCGCGTTTATGACCCCAAGCAGAGCCAGGTTGCCGACAAGACCGCGTTTACGCGTGCTCCGGTCGAGGTAACGCCGAACGGTTCGAGCTGGTCGTGGTCCTGGAACCTTGCAATCCCAAACAGCACGAAGAAGCTTGAAACCGCCAAGTCCTTCGTCAAATGGGCGACCTCGAAGTCCTATGTGAAGACGGTTGGTGAAAGCGAAGGCTGGGTGGCCGTGCCGCCGGGCACGCGCAAATCCACCTACGAGCTGCCGGAATACAAGAAGGCTGCGCCCTTTGCGGATACGGTGCTGAAAGCCATCATGTCGGCCGATCCGTCCAAGCCGACCAAGGATCCGGTGCCCTATACCGGCGTGCAGTTCGTCGCCATACCGGAATTCCAGTCCATCGGCACGGTTGTCGGCCAGCAGATCGCGGCAGCCCTTTCCGGCCAGCAGACCGTCGATGCGGCGCTCGAAGGCGCACAGAAACAGGTCGAACGTGACATGACCCGCGCGGGCTACATCAAGTAGCCGCGTCCTCCCGGCGTGCCGCCCGTTCGCCTTTCGGGGGCGGGCGGCATGGGTGGGACTGTCGCACCCTCCGCCCTCATTCCTGTGACAAGCACAGGAATGAGGGAGTGGAAAAATTGCATCTAACAACAAATGCAGGGCTGAATTCATCGACTGCCCGCCATGCATCACGGAGATCGACATGAGATTGAACAACAAGGTCGCGCTGATAACCGGCGCCGCCCGCGGCATCGGCCTTGGTTTCGCGCAGGCTTTTGCCGATGAAGGTGCGAAGGTGATTATCGCCGATATCGATATTGCCCGTGCGACGGCCTCTGCTGCCGCCATCGGCCCTGCAGCCAAGGCCGTGAAGCTGGATGTGACCGATCTTTCCGAGATCGATGCCGTGGTGAAGGCGGTGGATCAGGAATTCGGCGGTATCGACATTCTCGTCAACAATGCCGCGATCTTCGATATGGCGCCGATCAACGGCATTACCGAACAAAGTTATGAGCGGGTCTTCGACATCAATCTCAAGGGACCGCTTTTCATGATGAAGGCGGTTTCCAATGTGATGATCGAGCGGGCGCGCGGTGGCAAGATCATCAATATGGCGAGCCAGGCCGGCCGTCGCGGCGAAGCGCTCGTCACGCTTTATTGCGCCTCCAAGGCGGCGATCATTTCCGCCACGCAGTCGGCGGCGCTGGCGCTCGTCAAGCACGGCATCAATGTCAACGCCATTGCACCCGGCGTCGTGGATGGTGAGCACTGGGAAGTGGTCGATGCGGAATTCGCTAAATGGGAAGGCCTGAAGCCGGGCGAGAAGAAGGCGGCGGTGGCGAAATCCGTGCCGATCGGCCGTTTTGCGACGCCCGACGACATCAAGGGGCTGGCGGTTTTCCTCGCCTCTTCTGACAGCGACTATATTCTCGCCCAGACATATAATGTCGACGGCGGCAACTGGATGAGCTGAAAAGCCGGAGATGACCATGCATGCCATTCAATTCGTCGAGAAGGGACAGGCCGTTCTGGCGGAAGTTCCCGTTGCCGATCTGCCGCCGGGCCACGCGCTCGTGCGAGTCAAGGCTTCCGGCCTCTGCCACACCGATATCGATGTTCTCCACGCGCGTTACGGTGACGGTGCCTTTCCGGTCATTCCGGGCCATGAATATGCCGGTGAAGTCGCGGCCGTGGCCGCCGATGTGACGGGCATAAAGACCGGCGACCGGGTGGTGGTCGATCCCAATCTGCCCTGCGGCACCTGCCCGAGTTGCAGGAAGGGGTTGACCAATCTTTGCAGCACGCTGAAGGCCTATGGCGTTTCCCACAATGGCGGTTTCGCGGAATTCAGCGTCGTACACGCCGATCACCTGCATGGCATCGGTTCCATGCCCTATCATGTCGCGGCGCTGGCCGAACCGCTTGCCTGCGTCGTCAACGGCATGCAAAGCGCGGGTATCGGCGAGAACGGAACGGTGGCTGAAAATGCGCTGGTTTTTGGCGCCGGTCCCATCGGCCTGCTGCTTGCCCTGTCGCTGAAAGCGCGCGGCATCGAGACGGCGACGATTGCCGATATCAACGAAAGCAGGCTGGCTTTTGCCGAAGGTCTCGGGCTTAAGGTGGCGGTTTCCGGTTCGGAAGCGCTGCTGCGGCAACAGAAGTCTTTCGATGTCGTGGCCGATGCGACCGGTATCGCACCCGTTGCGGAAGCGATGATCCCGCTGGTTGCTGATGGCGGCACGGCGCTGTTCTTCGGCGTCTGCGCGCCTGATGCCCGCATTTCGGTTGCGCCCTTCGAAATCTTCAGGCGTCAGCTGAAGCTTGTCGGCTCGCATTCGCTGAACCGAAACATACCGCAGGCGCTCGCCATTCTGGAAACGGATGGCGATGTCATGGCGCGGCTCGTCTCGCACCGGCTGCCGCTTTCGGAGATGCTGCCGTTCTTTACGAAGAAACCATCCGATCCGGCCACCATGAAAGTGCAATTTGCAGCCGAATGATCTTTTGGTGGTTGATAACCGCAGTCGACCGGCTTTTCGTGCGAAGGCCGGTCGATATAAAGTACCACATGTAATAGTTCATGGGGGCAAGCACTTTGGCCAAATCTATCAGGACGATGGAAGAGTTTTCGGAATTCGTCGGCCTTTCCCGCCCGACTGTTTCGAAATACTTCAATGATCCGGCCTCGGTCCGCAAGAAGACCCGGGACGCCATCGAGGATGCGCTGAAGAAATCGGGCTTCAGGCCCAATATTTTCGCCGTCAATCTCAATCGCCGCCGTTCCAATATCATCGGCATCATCATCCCGAATTCCACCGATCCCTTCTATATGGCGCTGACGAGCCGCATCGAGCTCATCGCCAACGAGGCGGGGTTTCTTGCCTTCGTGCTGTCATCGGACGGCAAGGCGGAAATCGAAGACCGCGCCATCCGCACCTTCAAGTCGATGAATGTGGCCGGCGCGATCATCGCGCCGCTCGGGGTCAAATCCCATCGTGCCACGCTGGAGCAGCTCGCGGCCAGCATTCCCATCGTTTATGTCGATTCGCCGCTCGACGAGACCTCGGCCTTTGTCGGCACCGACAATCGCCAGAGCGTCGGGCTGATGGTGGATTATCTCTGCCGCTCGGGCGAGCCGCCCTGTTTCTTCGACATGCCGCAGGTCAATACCAATGCCGCCACGCGCCGCACGGCATACGTGGAGGCCATGCAGCGCCTCGGTTTCGAGCCGCAGGTGATCAACGTTCCAGACATTGTCACCTGGGATTTCGAGCGTTTCGCTTTCGATGAGGCGGGCCGGTTGCTGGAAGGGGCGGGGTCTCTGCCATCGCGCACTATTTTGTGCGCCAACGACCGTATCGCCTTCGGTGTCATCGCCGCCGCTTTCCAGAAGGGCATCAGGGTCGGCCATGGTGCGGATTATGACCTCAGGGTCGCCGGCCATGACGATCATCCGCTGTCGCGTTACGCCTGCCCGCCGATTACCACGGTAGCGCAGAATTATAACGAGATCGGCAGGCTGTCGATCGAGCTTCTGTTGCAGAAGCTGGACGAGGAGGCGGATGACACGACGCGGATGCGCGAGCGAATTCTCCTCAGCGCCGATCTGATGCTGCGCAAATCGGCCTGATGATTTGTTAGATAAGCTAAACAAAGAATCTGATTTTCTAAATAGAACTAATATTTGAACGCTCCTACTCTGTTTTCAAGGTTGCTTTGGGAGGCGACCGCGAGAGCCGGCGCAAAGGCGTGCCGGTATCCGGGAGGAACGTTGGATCGTCATGCCGTCGGTGCCGCGAGGGAAGAGCCTTCGCAGCCTCGGTATCGCATGGCCTTTGCCGGGCTGACTGGACATTCTCGCCAGCAATTTCCCCAGCGAAGGATGTCAAAACATGAATCTCTATTCTCTTCTGTCAGCGCGTGCAGCCGGCGGCAGGCCTGTGCGGGTCGGTCTCATCGGTGCCGGCAAGTTCGGTTCCATGGTGCTGGCGCAGGCGCAGCGCATTGCCGGTTTCCATATGGTCGCCGTCGCAGATATCAATGTCGGCAAGGCAAGGGAATCGTTTGATCGCGTCGGCTGGCCGAAGGAGCGTTACGATGCGAAGAGCTGCGCCGAGGCGCTGAAGAGCGGCAAGACCTATGTGACCGACGACGTGAACGAGCTTTTCGCCTGCGGCGAGATCGAATGCGTGATCGAAGCGACCGGCCATCCGCTGGCCGGCGCGCGCCATGCGCTGGGCGCCATCGATCACAACAAGCACGTCGTCATGGTCAATGTCGAAGCCGATGTCATGGTCGGGCCGATCCTTGCCGAAAAGGCCCGGGCCAAGGGCCTGATCTATTCCATGGCTTACGGCGACCAGCCGGCGCTGATCTGCGAACTGGTCGACTGGGCGCGCGCCACCGGTTTCGAGGTCGTCTCCGCCGGCAAGGGCATGAATTTCGAGCCGCGTTACCGTTATTCGACGCCTGATACGGTCTGGGGTTATTTCGGCTGGACGGACGAGGAAGTGGCCAAGGGCGACTTCAATCCGAAAATGTACAATTCCTTCACCGACGGCACCAAGGCGGCCATTGAAATGGCGGCCGTCGCCAACGGTACGGGGCTGGACTGCCCGGATGACGGTCTGGCCTTCCCGCCGGCCGGCCTGCACGATCTCGCCCGCGTCTTCCGCCCCGCTGCCGATGGCGGCCGCATGGCGCGCTCCGGTCTGGTCGATATTGCCGCAAGCCAGGAGCCGGATGGACGCGAGGTGTTCAACAACATCCGCTACGGTGTTTTCGTCACCTTCAAGGCCCATAATGAATATGCCCGCGCCTGCTTCAAACAATATGGCCTCCTAACCGACCCGTCCGGCTGGTACGCCTCCATGTGGCGTCCGTTCCACATCATCGGGCTGGAAACCTCGATCAGCGTTCTCTCCGCCGTGCTGCGCAACGAGGCCACCGGTTGCTCGAAAGAATTTCGCGGCGATGCGGTTGCGACCGCGAAGAAGGACATGCAGCCCGGCGAGATGCTGGACGGCGAGGGCGGTTACGCGGTCTGGGCGAATGCCATTCCCGCTACCCGCAGCCTTGATATGAAGGCGCTGCCGATTGGCCTTGCCCATAATGTCAAGCTGAAGCGCGCCATCAAGAAGGACCAGATCGTCAGCTTCGACGATGTGGAGCTGGTGAACGACCTTGACGTGGTGAAGTTGCGTCAGGACATGGAAAACCGCTTCCGTCCGCAAAAAGACGCAGCCGCGTGATGGACGGAGAACGGGACATGTTGAAGGGAGCTTTCGTGGTGATCGCGGAATTTCGGGTGAAGCCCGACTCGATGGATGCCTTTCTCGACGCCGCGCGCGATGACGCCAGGCATTCGGTTCAGGATGAACCGGGTTGCCGGCAATTCGACGTGGTGCGGCCGGAAACGGGGAATAATGTGGTGTTCTATGAGGTCTATGACGACAGGCAGGCTTTCGATGACCATCTGAAGACACCGCATCTCGACCGGTTTCGCGAGGCGTTTCCCGCCCTCATCGAAGAAGAACTGCCGGTGCGGTTTCTGAACCGGCAGTGGCTTTGAAAGATGGAAACGATGGCTGACATTCGCCGGATTGCCGTTATTGGAACGGGTATCATGGGTGCTCCCATGGCGGCGCGTCTGGCGGAGGCCGGGTTTTCCGTCAAGGTCTGGAACCGCAGCGCTGAAAAAGCTGCGGTTCTGGCGGAGAAGGGCATGCAGCTCGCGGCAACGGCTGCCGAGGCCGCGTCCGAAGCGGATGCCGTGCTCTGCATGCTGAGTTCGGGGCCGGTCTGCAACGAAGTTCTGCTCGGCTCCTCGGGTGTCGTTTCAGCCATGAGGTCCGGCGCGGTTCTGTTGGTCATGAGTTCCATTCCCGTCGAAATCGCAATGGAACAGGCGGAGGCAGCCAGGGCTTGCGGCCTCAAATATGTCGATGCGCCCGTATCCGGCGGTGAAAAGGGAGCGATCGAAGGAACGCTCGCCATCATGGCCGGCGGCGAACAGCAGGATGTGGATGCGCTGCGGCCACTCCTCAATTGCCTTGGCCGCGTCACCCATGTGGGTCCGGTGGGCTGCGGTTCTCTGGCCAAGCTCGCCAACCAGCTGATCGTCGCCTCGACAATCTGCGCCGTTGCGGAAGCTTTGACGCTGGTTGAAGCGGGGGGAGCAGACCCGGCGCAGGTGCGCCACGCTTTACTTGGCGGCTTTGCCGATTCCACCGTCTTCCGCCAGCACGGAAAACGCATGGTGGAGGGCGATTTCCGTCCCGGCGGGCCGGCGAAATATCAGGTGAAGGATACGTCCACGGCGCTGGCCTTCGCCAGAAGCCGGGGCCTCAGACTACCGGTCGGCGAGGAGGTTGACCGGCTGTTCCGCTCCATGGTCGAGCATGGCGCGGGCGAGCTTGATCACAGCGGTGTGATCCTTGAAATTAAGCGCATGAATGCGTTCGGAGGAACGCTCGAAACTGTTTGAGACACAACAAAGGGAGGAACACATGAAAATTTCAAGACTTTACGGGCTGGCTCTCGCCGCCACCATGCTGGTTGCATCCATCGCACAGGCGGAAACGCTGACACTTTCGACGCCTGATCCGGACAATTCCGAAATCACGCTCGCCGCCAACAAGTTCGCCGAACTGGTTTCCGCCAAGACGAATGGCGAAGTCACGGTCAAGGTCTTCCCGAACGGCTCGCTTTATGGCGGCGACCCGTCGGGGGCCGTCAAGCAGCTGGCGGGCGGATCGCTCGACATGCTGCTTCTGGCGACATCGCTTTATGCGAATTTCGACCCGCGTTTTTCGGCGATTTCCATTCCCTATCTTTTTGACGACGAAGAGCAGCTTCGCACCTATCTGGAGGGTGAGCAGGGCAAGGAACTGATCGCGGGACTGGAAAAGATCGGCATCAAGGCAGTGGATCTGTGGCCGCGCCCCTTCCGCCAGATGACCAATTCCAAACGCCCGATAACCTCGCCGGATGACCTGCGCGGGTTGAAGTTCCGGGTCCCCAACAATCCGCTCTGGGTGGAGTTCTTCAAGAAAATGGGCGCAGCACCGACACCGCTCGCCTTTGCCGAGGTCTATAATGCCCTGCAGCTGAAGGTCGTCGACGGGCAGGAAAACCCGATCAACGTTCCGCTGTCGGCAAAATTCTACGAGGTGCAGAAATACGTTTCGATCACCAACCACATGGGTGATGGCTGGGTTCTGGGTATCAGCCCCGCCAAGTTCAACGCCCTGAGCGATGCGCACAAGGCGGCTGTCGAGGCGGCGGCGAAGGAGGCGGAGGCATGGAAGGTGCAGAATGACGCTTCGAGCGCGGAAGTGACGATTGCCGAATTGCAGAAACACGGCATGGAGGTCAATCGCCTGACGCCTGAACAGCAGAAGGCTTTCGTCGAGGTATCGAAGGGCCTCTATCCGGTCTTTGCAGGGCTTGTGAAGGATCAGGCCTTCTTCGACAGGACGATTGCCGCCGTCGGCAAGAAATGAGGCATTGATATCTGCCGGACCGGTTTACGGCCGGTCCGGTCGGGAGGACAGGTTTATGGACGAAACGTCATCATTTTTCGGCAGGGTCATCAGATTGTCGACCGACGTGCTGGCCGGTCTGGCCGCCGTCGGTGTTCTTGCCGTCGTGCTCTTGCAGGTGTCGACCCGTATCTGGGGCACCCCGGTCTCCTGGACCGAAGAGGCGACACGCTATCTTTTCATATGGATGGTGTTCCTGGGGGTTGCCGGCAGTTTCCGGACCGCCGACATGGCGCGGGTAACGGTATTCATTGCCTTGATGCCGGCCTTTGTGCGGCGTCTCGCGCTGCCCATCTACATTGTGTCGTCGGTCGTCTTTTTCGGCTTGATGATCTGGACCGGCTGGACGCTGGTGCGCCAGCAATATGTCATGAACGAAGCCGCCGCCACGCTTGCCACACCGATGTGGATGATCGGCATCATCATTCCGCTCAGCGCCGCCCTGGGCATTGCCGCCATCGTGGAATCCCTGCGTCAACATCGCGACCGTATCGAGCTGCCGGAGGCGTCTCAGCCTCTGCCGGAGGCCGATCTGATCGTCGGAAATCTGGAGAAACGGCCATGAGCCTGACGCTGCTTGGACTTTTCCTTCTCATGAGCGCCTTCGGCGTTCCGCTGGCCGTCGCGCTCGGCCTCGCAAGCCTCGCCTCCATCGCGCTCTATACGTCGATGCCGATGGACCTTCTGGCGCAGACCATGTTCTCGGGCATGAATTCCTTCCTTCTCGTGGCCGTGCCGCTTTTCATTCTCGTCGGTGTCCTGATGGAGCGGGGCAGAGTGGCCGAACGGCTGTTCGATTTCGCCGAGGCGATCGTCGGCTGGCTTCCGGGCGGTCTTGGCCATGTCAACGTCGCCTCCTCGGTGATTTTCGGCGGTGTTTCCGGTTCCTCCGTCGCCGATATCGCCTCCATCGGCGCAATCGAGATCAAGGCCATGGAGCGTCATGGTTTCCCGAAGGGTTATGCCGTCGGCCTGACGCTCTGCACCTCCACGCTTTCCTCCATCATTCCGCCGTCCATCCTCATCGTCATTGCCGGGTCGGTTGCGAATGCCTCCATCGGAACGCTGCTCGTGGCGGGGCTGGTGCCGGGACTGTTCCTCGCCTTCGTTTTCATGGTGTTCAATCATATTTATGCGGTGCGCAACGGCTTCAACCCGCCGACGCCGTTTAATGTGCGGCGCGTGGTAACGACCGGCCTTGCGGCCATCCTGCCGATGCTGACGCCGGTGATCCTTTTGATCGGCATTGTCGACGGTTATTTCACGCCGACGGAAGCGGCTGGCATCGCCGTTGTCTATACGCTGTTTCTGGCCGTCATCCTTTACCGCACGATCCCGTTTTCGGCGCTGCTCGGCATCTTCATGGAAACCGCGCGCACATCGGGCTCGATCCTCTTCATCGCGGCGACAGCGAAACTGGCGGCCTGGGTCTTCACCTTTGACGGCCTGCCGGCTCAGGTGGCGGTTTTCCTCGGCCATATCAGCACCGGCCCGACCATGGCGATGGTGCTGATATTCCTGTTCCTCATCATCGTCGGCATGTTCATGGATGCGATCGCGGCGATGTTCATTCTCATACCCGTGCTTCTGCCGCCGGCCGTGTCGCTTGGGGTCGATCCGATCCATTTTCTGATCGTCATGGTCATCACCCTGACGCTCGGGCTTGTGACGCCGCCGGTCGGTGTGTGCCTGTTCGCCGTGGCTCAAGTGGCGAAAATGTCAATCGAGGATGTGATCAAGGGTTCGCTTGCGCCAATGTCTATCCTTGTCGCCGCGATCTTCGCCCTGGTCCTGTTCCCGGATCTGACGCTTGCGCCCATCCGGCTTATGGGTCTCTATTAAGGCCGGGCATGAAGGCCTGAAAAATCAGACAACGCGACGGTCACGCCACTCGTCGCGTTGTTTTCGCATCCACTCCAGAAACAGCGTCACCTTCCTCTGCCGCAGATGGGAATGCGGGCAAACGATCCATTGGGTGACGAGCTTGATACGCGGCGCGTCGACGACCGGGCAGACGAGCGCACCGGTGCCGAGTTCCCGTTCCATCATCAGCGTGCTTTCCAGCGCGACGCCCAGGCCGCCGGCCGCCGCGTCGATGGCCATATGGCTGCGGTCGAACAGCACACGCCGCCATCTCCTGTCGGAATGCACGCCCGCCATCGGAAACCAGTGCGTCCACTGCGCCTGCGCCTTCACCGAATGGATGAGCCGCAGATCCAGCAGATCGGCAGCCTGAAGGCTTCCGGCGGCGGCGTAATCCGGGGAGGACACCGGCAGGAATTCCTCCTCCACCAGCCCTTCCACGAAGAGGCCCGGCCAACGCCCGTCGCCGTGGCGCAGCTCTATATCGACGAGTTCCTGCGAAAAATCGGTCGGCTCATTGGTGCCGTCGAGACGCACTTCCAGTTCGGGATGCTCCTCCAGAAACGAGCCGAGGCGCGGCAGCAGCCATTTGTTTGATATGGTCGGCGTCGCCCGGATCGTCAGCGTCGTGACCGAGCGGAAACCGCGAATGCTGTCGGTGGCGTCGGCAATCTGCTCGATCTGGGCGGTTATCATCGAGAAGTACCGCTCGCCCGCTTCGGTCAGCGTCACCTTGCGGCCGGTTCGCGCCATCAGGGTCGTGCCGAGCTGACCTTCCAGCAACTGGATCTGCTGGGAAACGGCCGAAGGCGTGACGCTCAGTTCCTCCGCCGCCCGGGAAATGCTGCCCGCCCTTGCCGCGGCGTGGAAAACGAGGATCGATTTTATCGGGATTTGCATGGCTCAGTCTTCGCTAAACGGATCACGGCGGTCACCTGAGTATCACAGGTGACCGCCGTGATGAAAAGCGTTGAACGCTAAGCTTTCAGCGGTGGCTCGGCAGTTTCGGCAGGAACACCGTGAGCAGGCCGAGCAGCGGCATGTAGGAGCAGATGCGGTAAACGAATTCGATGCCTTCCTTATCCGCATAGACGCCCAGAACTGCAGCCCCGATACCGCCGAAACCGAAGGCGAAACCGAAGAACATGCCGGCGATGAGGCCGACGCGGCCCGGCACCAGTTCCTGCGCGAAGACGACAATGGCCGAGAAGGCGGAGGAGAAAACGAAGCCGATGACGACGACCAGAACCGCCGTCCAGAACAGGTTGGCATAGGGCAGCAGCAGCGCGAAGGGGATGACGCCGAGGATCGAGAACCAGATGACGACGCGCGAGCCGAAACGGTCGCCGATCGGGCCACCGAAGAACACGCCGAGCGCCGAAGCCCCGAGGAAGAGGAACAGCAGAACCTGCGCATCCTGTACGCCAAGATCGAACTTGTCGATGGTGTAGAAGGTGAAGTAGCTGGACAGGCTGGCGAGATAGGCGTTCTTGGTGGCGGTCAGAACCACCAGCACCAGAAGTGTCATCATCACCGTGCCGCGTGAGAGCGGCAGGGTGCGGCTGGCTGGCGCCTTGCCGACGGTTGCGCGGCGGTGGCGGGTGTACCAGACGCCGACCCACGAAAGCACGCCGAAGCCGAGGAGTGCGATCAGCGAGAACCAGCTGAGGCTCGCCTGGCCGAGCGGGATGACGATGAAGGCGGCGAGCAGTGGGCCGATGGCCGTGCCGGTATTGCCGCCCACCTGGAAGAATGACTGCGCAAGGCCATGGCGGCCGCCGGATGCGAGGCGCGCCACGCGCGAGGCTTCGGGATGGAAGATCGCCGAGCCGATACCGATGAGGCAGGCGCCGATCACCAGAACTTCGAAACTATGGGCAAAGGCGAGCGTGATGAGGCCGGCGCAGGTGGACAGCATGGCGACCGGCAGGGAGAACGGCATCGGCCAGCGGTCCGTCACCATGCCGACGACCGGTTGCAGCAGCGATGCGGTGACCTGAAAGGCGAAGGTGAGCAGGCCGATCTGCATGAAATCGAGCGCGTAATTCGCTTTCAGCAGCGGGTAAAGCGACGTCAGCAGCGATTGCATGATGTCGTTCAGCATGTGGCAGAAGCTGGCGGCGGCGATGATCGAAAACGCCGTGCGTTGCGGGTTGAACCCGGTGCTGGTGACGGTGGCCATGAGTAAGTCCTCTCGGATCCCCGGCGGAAGGCGGGAAACATGTCTTTATTTCTTCCCGCTTTTATTCATATTGTTTCTGGCCTGCATTTGTGTTCTGGACGAGTTTCTTTGTGAGTGGGCCAAATGGCAAAAATCAAGTCGCGACAGATAGTGGGCGTGACGCTTGAAGAGCATGAGCGTAGCCTGAAATTGATCGACGGCACCAATGAGCCGGTGCTGGCGCTTCATCGCATTTATCCGACCGGGCATCGTACACCGCCCCATGACCATAGCCGTGTGCAGATATGGTGCGCGCGCCGGGGTGTGGTGCTTGTCAGCACGGCGGACGGGCGCTGGATGATACCGCCCGGTCACGGGCTCCTCATTCCCGCGGGCCTGCAACACGAGGCTGACGTCATATCCACCGTCGAGATGTACTCGATCTACGTTCATCCCGATCTCTTCCAGGCGACCTCTCCAAGGGTGGTGGAGATAACCGATCTGGCCTCAAGCCTTATCTCCGAATTGTTGGCCGAAGAACACCAGCCGTCGGCATTTCACCGGCAGGGTCTCGTGCGTGCGCTGTTGCTGGATGAGGTGAACCGCCTGCCGGAACGCCCTTTGGGTTTGCCTTTTCCGGACAATCAACGGCTGGCGGCGCTCTGCCGCGATTTCCTCAACAAACCCGTCGCACGGGTGGAGATCGACGACTGGGCCGCAGCCATGGGCATCAGCCGCCGGTCCTTCACACGCCTGTTCCGCCGGGAGCTTGGGGTAAGTTTTGTGACATGGCGCCAGCAGGCCTGCATTTTTGCCTCATTGCCGCGGCTCGCTGCGGGTGAGGCGGTGACCAATGTCGCGCTGGATGCGGGTTATGAAAACATCCCGGCCTTCACCACCATGTTCCGGCGGATGCTCGGCAGTTCGCCGCGGGCCTACCGGCAGGCGGCGCGGCAGCGCGGGGGAGCTTTTTCCGACCAGGAAGATATAGGGGACTAGGTTTCACGCTCCTCATCCCTGTGCTTGTCACAGGAATGAAGGAGTTGCGCTAAGCCGCCGTCGCCCGCATGTCGCGGCGGAAATCGGAAGGCGACATGCCTGATATCTGGCGAAACGCCTTGTTGAAGGCGCTGACGGAGCCGAAGCCGCTTTCCATGGCGATCTGCAGGATATTGTCCTTGCCGGTCATCAGCATCGCCTGCGCACGCGAGAGCCGGAGCAGGGTCAGATATTTGATCAGCGTCATGCCGGTGGATTTGCGGAACAGGTTCATCGCATATTTCGGGTGAAGCGATGCGGCGCGGGCAATTTCAGTCGCGTCGATATCGTCGAGAAAATTGGCGGCGATGAAGTCGCACATGCGCACCACGCCGATGGAGGGCGCCATGCCCTCGTCATCCTCCCTGCGTTTGCCATCGGCGGCGGATGACATGACGGAGTAGGGTTCAAGGAACATCCGCTCCACCCGCAGCAGCAGTTCTTCTACCGCGTGCTGGGCTTTCGCCGGATCCCCCGAAGTGACGTAGCGGAACCAGCGGCCAAAATTTTCCGCATCCGCCCGGTCGGTCTCAGCACTCACCATCGTAGCACCACCCATCAGCAGGCTGGAAACGGCGGCGGGCAGCCGCATGCGGAAGAAATGCACGAGCGGCAGATGCGCGCCGGCGTAAAAGGAATCGTCAGAGGAATGGTCCATCTGGTGCGGCTGACCGCCCCAGAAAATGCACATCTGGCCGGCATCGAGCGTCAGGTCGTGATCGCCCATGCGATAATGCACCGATCCCGACATCACATAATTCACTTCCACCTGCGCGTGCCAGTGAGGCCTGAGCATGATGGGCGGATGGTTGTGAAAAAGCTGAAGCGTCGTCGGCATGCCTTCGATGCTGCTCGCACCCGGCTGGTAGAAGGCTCTTTCGGCAATCTTACTTTCCGCCAAATCGATGTTCCCTTTTTACGAGACAGATTTCCTGTCCCCGCTAATGTGCCCATGTTCGCTGAAGAACGGCAATTGAAAAAGGGAGGTTTTCAATGTGCTTGAAATTTCTTGGCGCGTCTACGGCCATGCTGCTTCTCGCAGCCCCGGCTTTCGCGCAAACAGAAACCGTTACCATCTGGAGCTGGAATGTCGCGGCTTCCGCGCTGAAATCCACGGTAGAGGGCTTCAACAAACAGAATCCGGATATCAAGATCGTCGTTGAAGACCTTGGAAACAATCAGGTTTTTGACAAGACGCTGGCCGCCTGCGCAGCCGGCGGCGATGGGCTTCCTGATATCGTCACCATTGAAAATTTCGAGGCGGAGCTGTTCTGGAGCCGTTTTCCCGATTGTTTCGCCAATCTGACCGAGCTTGGCTATACGCCTGAGAAACAGGCGCTTTTCCCTGATTTCAAGCGCACGGAACTGGAAGTTGACGGCGTCGCCTATGCGGTTCCGTGGGATTCCGGTCCGGTAGCGGTATTTTATCGCCGCGACTTCTATGAGAAGGCAGGCGTCGATCCGGCCACCATCAAAAGCTGGGATGATTTCATCGCCGCCGGCAAGAAGGTCATGGCCGCCAATCCCGGCACCGTCCTGGCGCAGGCCGATTTTAACGGCGATAGCGAATGGTTTCGCATGATCGCCAATGAGCAGGGATGCGGTTACTTTTCGACCGATGGCCAGAACATCACCATCAACCAGCCCGCCTGTGTCGCGACCCTTGAAAAGGTCAAGGAAATGAAGGACGCCGGCATCATCACGGCGGCGATCTGGGATGAAAAAATCCAGGCGAATACGGCCGGCAAGGCCGCCAGCCAGATGTATGGCGCCTGGTATGAAGGCACGGTTCGTTCCGGCTCTCCTGATCTTTCCGGCAAATGGGGCGTCTATCTGATGCCGAGCCTGACGGCGGATGGCCCGCATGCGGCCAATCTCGGCGGCTCGTCGCTGGCGATCAGCTCGACATCCGAGCACAAGGAGGCGGCGTGGAAATATATCGACTACGCGCTGACCACCAATGAAGGCCAGGTGACGATGCTGAAATCCTTCGGCCTCGTTCCCTCGCTGCTGTCCGCCATCGACGATCCTTTCGTCAAGGAGAAGCAGGCCTATTGGGGCGGGCAGGCGGTGTGGACCGATATTCTGGCCACCCTGCCGAAGATCGTGCCGAGCCGCGGCACGGCGTTCCAGTCGGATGCGGATGCGATCTACAAGGCGACTCAGACGAAATATTTCGCCGGCGGGTATCCCGATGCGAAAGCAGCGCTTGATGATGCGGCCAAGCAGATCGAAACGGCCACGGGGCTCCCCGTCGCGCAGTAAGCCGGTGGTTAGGACCGAGCGGGTGCCACAAGTTTCTTCTCCCCGAGGGGGAGAAGTCCGCGGCAGCGGGATGAGGGGGCGAGGGTAGAGCTATCCGGAGAGCCAGCCCCCTCATCCGACCCTTCGGGCCACCTTCTCCCCCTCGGGGAGAAGAAATATGCCGCACTGTTTTGCGACGGCACTTCCCCAGAAGCGGGGCCGGGCTTGCCGCAAAGCAGATCGAAACGGCGACGGGGCTGCCCGTCGCGGAGTAAGCCAGCGGTTAGGGCCGAGCGGGTGCCACGAGTTTCTTCTCCCCGAGGGGGAGAAGTCCGCGGCAGCGGGTTGAGGGGGCGAGGGTAGAGATATCCGGAGAGCTAGCCCCCTCATCCGACCCTTCGGGCCACCTTCTCCCCCTCGGGGAGAAGAAATAGGCCGCGCCGTTTTGCAAAGGCATTCCCCTCATAGGGGCGCGCTCTTTCTGAAGCTTTTCCATTTATCCGGCCATCGTCCGGCATCTGGAGGTCGTCATGCCGTCTAGGAACAGGATCGCTTATGCGTTCCTTGCGCCCTATCTCCTGATTTTCGCCACCTTCTGGGTCTGGCCGATCATCAGCTCGTTCATGTTGTCGTTCCAGAACACGCGGATCAATCCGTGGCGGTTTGCGCCTTCCATGAACTGGGGGCGGCTCGTTTCCGATCCGGCCTTTTATAATGCGCTTTATAATACGCTGATCATTCTGGTCATCCAGGTGCCCGTGATGATCGCGCTCGCCACCGTCATGGCGGTGCTGTTGAATTCGCCGCTCCTGAAGGCGCGGCCGCTTTATCGTTTTGCCTTTTTTGCGCCTGTCGTCGTCGGCGAGGTGGCCTATGCGGCGGTGTTCCGGCTGATGTTCAGCGCCGATTTCGGCATCATCAACAAGCTCATCACCTCAGTCGGCCTTTCGCCCATCTCGTGGTTCGACAATGCCAATGCGGCCATGGCGCTGGTCATCATTGCCGTGACATGGCGCTGGGCGGGGTATAACGCCATCATCATTCTGGCCGGGCTACAATCCATCCCCGGCGACGTCTATGAAGCGGCGACGCTGGACAAGGTGAGCAAGCGGCAGCAGTTCTTCCACATCACCCTGCCGCTCCTCAAACCCATCATCCTGTTCTGCGTCGTGCTCTCGGTCATCGGCACCATGCAGCTGTTTGCCGAACCCTTCCTCATCACCAACAGGGGCGGGCCGGGCGGCGGTACGGAAACGCTGGGGCTGTTCCTTTATCGCCAGGGCTTCACGTCGCTCAATTTCGGTTATGCCTCGGCCATTGCCTACACCATGGCGGCGCTCGCCATCGCCATTTCACTCCTCAATCTCTGGGTCGGGAGGGAGCCGAAATGAGATCGAAATCGAGATCGCTTTTCTGGCAGAAGATCGCATTGCATGCGGCGCTGACGCCGCTTGCCATCATCTGGCTGTTTCCGCTGTGGATGATGTTCGTGTTCTCGACCATGCCGGATTACGGCATTTTCAGCCCGGATATCGTGCTGGTGCCCTCCACCAATTTCATCGAGAATTTCAACAATCTGCAGGCGGATACCAATTTCCTGCGGGCCATGTTCATCTCGATCACCGTCGCCGTCATTTACACCGTGCTTTCGGTGTTCCTGACATCGATGGCGGGCTGGGCGCTGGCGCGTTACCGCTTTGCCGGACGCGGGGTGGTGATCGCCATCATTCTCGGCACCATCACTTTGCCTTTTGCAGTCGTCGTCATTCCGCAATTCATCATGGTGGCGCGTGAGTTCAAGCTCGCCAACACATGGGTGGCGCTGATCGTGCCACCGCTGTTCAACTCGCTCGGCGTGCTGTTCATGCGGCAATCCTTCTCGATGATGCCGACCGAGCTTTTCGATGCGGCACGTGTGGAGGGCGTCAAGGAGTGGCAGATATTCCTGCGCATCGCCCTGCCATTGGCGCGTCCCACCATGGCGGCGCTGTCGATCATTCTCTTCCTGGCCTCGTGGAACAATTATCTCTGGCCGCTTCTCATCAATTCCCGCCCAGGAATGATGACCGCACCCGTGGCGCTTGGCACCCTCATCGGGCTCACCAAAGTGTCATGGGGCGGCATCATGGCCGGCGCGGTGCTGCTCACCGCACCCATCCTCGTGGTTTTCGTGGCTTTGCAGCGCCACTTCATCGCCGGCATTTCCGCCGGGGCAGTCAAGTAAGGGGGCCGCATGGCGGAACTTTCGCTCAAAAACGTCGTGAAGCGTTATGGCGCGCTGGAAGTGATCCATGGCGCAAATCTCGAGGTGAAAGACGGGGAATTCGTCGTTTTCGTCGGCCCGTCCGGCTGTGGCAAATCCACCCTTCTCAGAATGATCGCCGGGCTGGAGGATATTTCCGGCGGCGATATCGTGATCGGCGGCAAGACGGTCAGCGATGCCGATCCGGCCGATCGCGGCATTGCCATGGTGTTCCAGTCCTATGCGCTTTATCCGCATATGACGGTGGCCGAAAACCTCTCTTTCGGTCTCAGAATGAACGGCAACCCCAAGGCCGATACGCAAAAGCGGGTCAACCGCGCCGCCGAAATCCTGCAGATCAACGAGCTGATGCAGCGCCGACCGAAACAGCTTTCCGGCGGCCAGCGCCAGCGCGTCGCCATCGGTCGCGCCATCGTGCGCGAACCGCAGGTCTTCCTGTTCGATGAGCCGCTGTCCAATCTCGATGCCGAATTGCGGGTGCAGATGCGCGTGGAAATCTCGCGCCTGCACAAGCAGCTCGGCACCACGATGATCTATGTCACGCATGACCAGACCGAGGCGATGACGCTGGCAGACAAGATCGTGGTGCTGCGGGCCGGCAATATCGAACAGGTCGGCGCGCCGCTCGATCTCTATGACGACCCCTCCAATCGCTTCGTTGCCGGTTTCGTCGGTTCACCGAAGATGAACTTCCTCGAAGCGACCATCATCGGCAGCAGCGCGGAGGGCGTTACGCTCTCGCTCGACAGCGACCCTGCGGTGCGGCTGAACCTGCCGGTCACGGCCGGTTTGAATGATGGAGCCAGGGTTTCGCTCGGCATCCGGCCCGAACATTTTGCCGATGCGGGCGCGGGCGATGCCGATCTCACCGTTCATGTCGATGTCGCCGAACATCTCGGCAATACCAGCTATGTCTATGCCCGGACGGAAGGCGGCGAACAGCTCATCATCGAGCGGCCGGAATCGCGCGATGTTGGCAATCGCGATCGGTTGACGGTCGGCCTTTCCGCCCGCAGGGCTTTCCTTTTCGACAGCAAAGGCGAACGCCTGCGCTGAACCCTTTCCCAAGCACCCAAGACTGATATGAAAGACGAGGATTTCATGACGACCGAACAACCGATCCGCTGGGGCATCATCGGCCCGGGCACCATTGCCAGAACCTTTGCTGACGGTATCGCCCATTCCCGCACCGGCAGGTTAGAGGCCATCGCCACCCGCAATCCGGACAAGCCCGGCCTTGCCGAGGCCTTTGCCGGTGCGCGCATTATCAAGGGTTACGATGCGCTGCTTGCCGATCCCGATATCGATGCGGTCTATATCGCCACACCCCATACCGGCCATGCCGAATGGGCGATCAAGGCGATCCGGGCGGGTAAAAACGTGCTGGTGGAAAAGCCCATCGCGCTTTCCGCCTATGATGCCGACGCCATTTTCCACGAGGCGAAAAAGGCCGGCGTCTTCGCGGGCGAGGCCTATATGTATCGCCTGCACCCGCAGATGGCGAAATTGCTGGAACTGGTGAAAGCCCGCGCCGTCGGCGATATCCGCATCATACGCTCCAGCTTCGGTTTCAACATGGGCTCGTTCCGGGCCGATCACCGGCTTTTCGCCAATGAAACGGCGGGCGGCGGCATTCTCGATGTCGGGGGGTATCCGGTTTCCATGGTGCGGATGATCGCCGGCGCCGTGGAGGGAAAACCTTTCGCCGAACCCGAAAAAGTGGCGGGCGCCGCCCATCTCGGTCAGTCGGGCGTCGATGAATGGGCCTCGGCCGTGCTGAAATTCGCAAACGGCATCGTCGCCGAAGTCTCGTGCTCGATCATGGCGGCGCAGGACAATGTGCTGCGCATCATCGGCTCGGAAGGCCGTATCGAGGTCAAGGATTTCTGGTTCGCCGCCGGCCACAAGGGCGGCACCGGCCGGATCGATATCATCAGGGGCGACAAGGTCGAAACCATCGAGTTGCCGGAGGATCGCTGGCTTTATTCCTTCGAAGTCGATGCGGCGGGTGAGGCAATTCGCCAGGGCAGACATGAATTCGCGGCACCCGGCATGGCATGGGCCGATAGTCTCGGCAATCTGCGTGTCATGGACCAGTGGCGGGCTTCCGTCGGACTGGAATACAGCGTCGAAAAGGCGACATCGCGCATCGGAAATATCGCCGGTGGCAAGGTCGTTGCCGGAAATTCGGTTCCCAAGCGGCAGATACCGGGCCTTGCCAAGTCCGCGTCCGTGGTCGCGCTCGGTTTCGAATTCTTCCCCAATTTCGCTTCTGCATCCCTGACGCTGGATGCCTTTTACGAGGCGGGCGGCAATCTCTTCGATACAGCCTATGTCTATGGCGCAGGCAGGACGGAGGCGATTTTCGGCGACTGGCACACCAGCCGCAACGTGCCGCGCGAAGAGATCGTGCTGATCGGCAAGGGCGCACATTCGCCGCTCTGCTATCCTGACATGATCACAAAGCAGCTCGATCAGTCGCTTGAACGGCTGAAGACGGATTATGTCGATGCCTATTTCATGCATCGCGATAATCTGGACGTTCCGGTCGGCGAGTTCGTCGATGTCATGGATGCCGAAATCCGGCGCGGCCGTATTCGCGGCATTTTCGGCGGTTCCAACTGGACGCGCGAGCGGATGGATGAGGCGGCCGCCTATGCCGGGAAGAACGGCAAGCAGGCTCCAGCGGCGCTTTCCAACAATTTCTCGCTGGCGGAAATGCTCGATCCCATCTGGGCGGGCTGCGTCGCGGCATCGGATGACGAGTGGAAAGAATGGCTGCAATCCCGCCAGATTCCCAATTTCGCCTGGTCCAGCCAGGGGCGCGGATTTTTCACGGACAGGGCAGGGCGCGACAAGCATGACGATGAAGAAATCGTCCGCGTCTGGTATTCCGACCGCAACTTCGTCCGCCGCGACCGGGCGATCGAGCTTGCGCAGAAACTCGGCCGCCACCCGATCCATATCGCGCTCGCTTATGTCATCGCCCAGCCTTTCCCGGTCATTCCGCTGATTGGGCCGCGCACGATTGCGGAGCTGGAGGATAGTCTTTCGGCGTTGGATATCAGACTGACGGATGAACAAGTGAAATGGCTGGAGGCGTGAGCGGCAGCGGATTATCCGGGGGCCGTTGGGGAAATTGCTAAAACCCCTGTCATCCTCGAGCTTGATCCGAGGATCCACAAATCGCCGAAATTCAATGGATCCTCGGGTCGGGCCCGAGGATGACGTTGCGGCTGTGGGAATATCTGTAAGCCATCTCTGCCGTGAATTTTCCACGGCCTTTGAAGGCAATAGGGCAGGGCGCGACGTTGCCGCCCGTTTCTTCTCCCCGCCGGGGAGAAGGTGGCCCGAAGGGTCGGATGAGGGAGCTAGCTCTCCGCATATATCGACGCTTGCCCCCTCATCCCGCTGCCGCGGACTTCTCCCCGGCGGGGAGAAGAAACAGGCGGTAACCGCTCGCTCCAACTGGCGATCTTTCGGGGTGGAGATGTCATCTTCTACCTTCATTCCTCTCATGGCGACTGCTAAAGCGTAAGTTCATAAACCGTGCGGCCTGGCATTGCAGCCAAACAATCACCGGGGTTCCCATGAGCGATATCGACCGAATCCGTGCCCAGCAGCTGATGCGGGAAGCGAGCATCGATGCGCTGGTGCTTTTCCAGCCCGAAGCCTTCCGTTATGCCGTCGGCGCCCATGCCGGTGTCGCGACCATGTGGGGCAGGGCGGGTTCGGCAATTGCGCTGGTGCCGGCCGATGCCGGGGCGCGGCTTGCCGCTGTCGTCAGCGATCATGCCGCCCCGCTTGTCAGGAGGGCCGCGCCTGATGTCGATCTGCGCTGCCATCGCATCTGGATCGATATGGTCGATCTGTCGGGCGCCGAAACCATCGCGCAGGTGGACGATGCCTATCGCCGCGACAATTCCGGTGGCACGAGGCCGGAGACGTTCGATCGCGCCGCCTGTTTCGGCCTGCTGACCGATTTGCTGCGGGAGCGTGGGCTGTCGGCGGCGCGTATTGGCGTTGACCTCGAATTCATGCCCGCCGCCGATTTTCTGGCGCTGCGTCAGGCGCTGCCCGATGTCGACTGGGTTGACGGATCGCCCGTGCTGCGCCGCCTGCGCGCCGTGAAGTCCGAGCGTGAGATCGAGCTTCTGAGGCGTGCGGCAGCGGTGGCTGAGGCCGGGCTGGTCGCGATGGCCGCTGCCGTCAGGCCTGGCGCGGCGCTCGGCGGGCTTTCCGCCGCCTGGAAGGCCGGCGCACAGGCCCATGCCGCGAAATCCGGGTTTTCGCTGAGCGGCCATTGGGACTACATCTCCGTCGGGCCCGCTTTGTCGGATATGGCGGCGGTTGTCACGCCGGGCGCACTTATCAAGGCCGATGTTGGCACGCTGGTCGACGGCTATTCATCGGACGGTGCGAGAACCTTCTCGTGGGGACCGGTTTCACCGCTGGCGTCCGATATCTTCAAGGCACTGGAAGCGGCCTTCGCCCGTGGGCTGGAAGCGCTTCGTCCGGGCAATACATTCGGTGCTGTGCACGCCGCCATGCTGGCTTCGATGCGCGGCCAAGGTTTCAGTGAATATTATCGCGGCCATTTCGGCCATTCCGTCGGCGGCGGCGTCGGCATCGAGGAATGGCCGTTCTTTTCCAATGACAATCCGGAAATCATTCTGCCCGGCATGGTCGTGGCGCTCGAAGCGCCGTTTTATGGCGAAGGGCTGGGGGCGCTGATGATCGAGGACCAGTTCCTCGTCACCTCGGCAGGGACAGAGTGCATGAACAGCCTGCCGCGCACCCTGCGGGATTTATCCGCGAACTGAGCGCCGGATCAGAGGAAATCGTCACGGCGCGGGGTGAAGCAGTCGATCAGCTCGCCCTCTTCCAGACACAGGCAGCCATGCTCGACATGGCCGGGAACGATGAGGCTGTCGCCTTTCTGAAGATCGTAGGCGTCACCGTCGCGGTAAAAGCGGAAGCTGCCGCTGGCGACATAGGTGGATTGCACATGCGGGTGGCTGTGCAACTTGCCTTCGGCGCCGGTCTTGAAGCGGAAGGACACGACCATCAGTTCCGGCGCTTCGGAAAGCACGGTGCGTTCGACGCCGTCGTCGGGCGAAACGGTGGGGAATGTCGGAAGCTGCTGCATGTGGTTCTCCTCAGTCAGGCAATGCGGTCCAGGCGGTTGATATCAGCGCGGCGCGCGCAGCATGGCGCGATACCGCGTCTGGCTGTTTTTCAGATGGGTGCGCATGGCGCTTCGCGCCGCCTCCTCGTCGCCGTCCTGTATCGCGATCAGGATGGCCTCATGCTCGCCCACGAGACGGGCGAGATCGGCGGATGAAAGCACGGTTTCCGCGCCGTTTTCAGCCACGGCGCGGCGCGGAATGACGGTGGGGCCAAGCACCTGCAGAAACTCGCTGAAGCGGGGATTATTGGTCGCCTCGGCAACGGCGATATGAAAGGCGAAATCGGCCCCGGCCGTCGGAATGCCCCTGGCGGCGCTGGCGCGGAAGGCATCGAAGGCCTCGATGATCTTTTCTTCCTGCGCCGGCGAACGGCGAATGGCGGCAAGCCCGGCGGCATCACCTTCCACGGCGGTGCGCAGTTCCAGCATCTCGATCAGCGAGGAAACCCGCGCGAGGTCGACATTGTGGAAGGGACGCCGTTCCACCGGCGCGGGTTCGAGCACGAAGACACCGGCGCCCTGCCGCGGCTCGACCAGGCCGTCGGAGCGCAGCGAGGCGATGGCCTCGCGCACCACGGTGCGGCTCACGCCGAATTCCTGTGTCATCTGCGCCTCGGAGGGCAGGCGGTCGCCCGTCTTGTAGCGGCCCTTGGCGATCTGGCTGCGGAGTTCCTCCGAAACCTTCACCACAAGGGTTCTGCCCTGTGGAGCCGTCGGTTCGGAGGTCGTCGCTTTTGTCATCTTGGTCGCCGTTCTAAAAATGTCGGTTGGGTGCACCGTTCCTCGATACGTCATTCGCCGCCCGGCTTGCAATCCCGCCGCTGACACGGGAAGCTCCGTACGGCATCTTATGTCTCCGTGAAGATCGGATTTTCCACGAACACGCCGCCCTGAAAGCGGACGACCGCGTCGTTCGGCTCCGGTCTTGGTACTGTCCGGACGATGTGTTCCCGGAAAGCCTCGGCATTGTCCTTCGGCCTCCATCCGAGATAACCGAGATGCGAATTGTCCCACCAGCCGGCATCGTTGGCCGATGCGCCCCAGACAACCGGGCAACCCAGCACCGGCGCGCGAAATACCGCTTCGATCAGCGACACGAAATCGTCCTGCGAGAGCCAGGTCGACAACATGCGGTGATTGATGGGTTCCGGCGTGCAGGAGCCGATGCGCACCAGCGCCGTCTCCTGACCGAATTTCTCGAAATACATACGCGCAAGGTTTTCGCCGAAACATTTGGACACGCCATAAAGCCCGTCCGGACGGAAGGGAACGTCGGGGCCGAGCCGCTCGGTCTGGGGATAATAACCGATCGTATGGTTGGAACTGGCGAAAACGATGCGTGGCTGGCCATGGGCGCGGGCGGCCTCGTAGAGATTATAAAGCCCGATGATATTGCCCTGCAAAATCTGCTCGAAGGGCCGCTCCACCGAAATGCCGCCGAGATGCACGATCCCGTCGCAACCGGCAACCATGGCGTTGACGGCGGCCGCGTCGGCAAGGTCGCATTGCACACATTCCTCGTTCGGCCCTGCCGGATCGAGCGGCGAGAGATCGGCAAGGCGCAGGCTCTGGGCCATCGGTGCGAGACGCTTGCGCATCACGCGACCAAGCTGGCCCGCCGCACCGGTAACAAGAAGCCGTTTCATTGCCGTTCTCCCACGCCGCTTCTGCATCTGTGCTGTGGTCAGAAGCATCGTCACCTCTTGACCTTGTCATACATATCGTACAAAAAGCGGATAACATATATTATGTGCCATACGCAATAATCATGAGGGATGAGTTTGATGTTGACCGTCGAAACGAGGCAGGCCGTAAATCCGGACTATGCAAAGACGCTGGATACCGAAGGGCTGCGCCGGCATTTCCTCGCGAACGACATGTTCCGCTCCGGTGAAATCAGGCTGATCTACACCCACTACGACCGCTTCGTCATGGGCGGTGCGGTGCCAAATGGCGCGCCGCTGACGCTGGACAAGGTGGAGGAGACGAAAACGCCGTCTTTCCTCGACCGGCGCGAAATGGGCATCGTTAATATCGGTGAGGCCGGCACGGTCAGCGCCGGCGGCGAGACCTATACGCTCAATCGCGGCGACGTGCTTTATCTCGGTGCAGGCAGCGGTGCGGTGACCTTTGGCGGGGCTGGACGATTCTACATCACCTCCTGCCCGGCGCATCGCAGCCTGCCGGCAAGGCTCGTTACTCTGGGGAGCAGCAAGGAGGTCAAGCTCGGCGCGACCGAGACCTCCAACAAGCGTACCATCAACCAGTTCATCCATCCGCTTGTCATGGAAAGCTGCCAGCTGGTGCTAGGGTATACGACGCTGGAGGACGGTTCCGTCTGGAACACCATTCCTTCCCACATTCATGATCGCCGCATGGAAGCCTATCTCTATTTCGGCATGGATGAAAAGTCGCGCGTTCTGCATCTGATGGGTGAGCCGCAGGAGACCCGCCACCTGTTCATTTCCAACGAAGAGGGGGCGATTTCGCCGCCCTGGTCGATCCATTCGGGCGCCGGTATCGGTTCTTACACCTTCATCTGGGCGATGGCGGGCGACAATGTCGATTATACCGACATGGACTTCATCCAGCCGGGGGATATGAAATGAAGAATCCCTTCTCGCTTGTGGGGAGCAAGGCGCTGGTGACGGGCGCGAATACGGGTCTCGGCCAGGCGATTGCGGTGGGGCTCGCCGCCGCCGGTGCGGAAGTGATCTGCGCCGCCCGCCGTGCACCGGATGAAACGCTTGACATGATCGCCAGGGACGGCGGCAAGGCCAGCGCCCTGTCGATCGATTTTGCCGATCCGCTCGCCGCCAGGGACAGCTTTAGCGATGCCGGTTTCGATATTCTCGTCAACAATGCCGGCATTATCCGCCGCGCCGATTCCGTCGAATTTTCCGAACTCGACTGGGATGAGGTGATGGACGTCAATCTGAAGGCGCTGTTTTTCACCACCCAGGCCTTCGCAAAGGAGTTGCTGGCGAAAGGCCGCCCCGGCAAGGTGGTCAATATCGCCTCGCTGCTGTCGTTTCAGGGCGGCATTCGTGTGCCGTCCTATACGGCGGCGAAACATGGCGTGGCCGGTCTCACCAAGCTCCTGGCGAATGAGTGGGCGGCGAAGGGCATCAATGTGAACGCCATCGCGCCCGGTTATATCGAAACCAACAATACCGAGGCGTTGCGTGCGGATGCTGCTCGCAACAAGGCCATTCTCGAGCGTATTCCGGCAGGGCGATGGGGCCATTCCGACGATATCGCCGGGGCGGCCGTTTTTCTGGCGTCGCCAGCGGCGGATTACGTGCATGGCGCCATACTTAATGTTGATGGCGGCTGGCTGGCGCGCTGACCTGCGCCAGCTTCTAAAATTCATCATATAACTTGTATGATGACTTGTTGACAAATATACGGCAAGCGGTTTAGGTGGCGTTCAGTCCATGAACTTGCAGAGGAATACCGAATATGAACCCTGAACAAATCAAGACGGCGCTTGGCTCCGGCCTGTTGTCCTTCCCGGTCACCCATTTCGATTCCGAGGGCCGTTTCGCCGCCGATAGCTACAGGGCGCATGTCGAGTGGCTTGCCGGTTACAAGGCGCCGGTGCTGTTTGCCGCCGGCGGTACGGGCGAATTCTTCTCGCTCAAGCCGGATGAAATCCCCACCATCGTTTCCGCCGCCAAGGACGTGGCCGGCGAAACGGCCATCGTTTCCGGCTGCGGTTATGGCACCGAGGTCGCCGTCGATATCGCCCGTTCGGTGGAGAAGGTCGGTGCCGATGGTATCCTGCTCCTGCCGCATTACCTCATCGATGCGCCGCAGGAAGGCCTTTACGCCCATATCAAGAAGGTGTGCCAGTCGGTCGGCATCGGCGTCATGGTTTATAACCGCGACAATTCCGTGCTGCAGGCCGATACGCTGGCGCGTCTCTGCGACGAATGCCCGAACCTCGTCGGCTTCAAGGACGGTACCGGCGATATCGGCCTCGTGCGCCAGATCACCGCCAAGATGGGTGATCGCCTGATGTATCTCGGCGGCATGCCGACGGCGGAGCTGTTTGCCGAAGCCTATCTCGGCGCCGGTTTCACCACCTATTCCTCTGCTGTCTTCAACTTCGTGCCGGGTCTTGCCAATGAGTTCTACGCGGCGCTGCGCGCTGGCGAGCGCGCCACCTGCGAACGTATCCTGACGGAGTTCTTCTATCCGTTCATGGCGATCCGCAACCGCGCCAAGGGTTACGCCGTCTCCGCCATCAAGGCCGGCGTCCGCCTGCAGGGCTTCAACGCCGGTCCGGTGCGTGCGCCGCTGAAGGATCTGACCAATGAGGAAATCGGAATGCTCGATGCCCTGATCGGCACACATAAGCGCAAGGCCTGATCGAAACAGAACGGGAGGGGAGCGATGAAAATCACGGCGGTGCGAACGCATCTGCTCGAACATTGCCTGGATACGCCGTTTGAAAGCGCATCCATGCGCTTTGATCGGCGCGCCCATATTCTGGTGGAAATCGAATGCGATGACGGAACCGTCGGCTGGGGCGAATGCCTCGGCCCCGCGCGGCCGAACGCCGCCGTGGTTCGGGCCTATTCCGGCTGGCTTATCGGCCAGGACCCGCGCGAGACGGAGAAGATCTGGGCCGTGCTTTATAATGCCCTGCGCGATCAGGGCCAGCGCGGCCTCAGCCTCACGGCCCTTTCCGGCATCGATATCGCGCTGTGGGACATCAAGGGTAAACATTACGGGGCTTCCATCTCGATGCTGCTTGGCGGGCGCTGGCGCGAAAGCGTGCGCGCCTATGCCACCGGCAGCTTCAAGCGGGATGGCGTCGACCGTGTTTCCGACAATGCCTCCGAGATGGCGGAGCGCCGGGCGGAAGGCTTTCACGCCTGCAAGATCAAGATCGGTTTCGGGATCGAGGAGGACCTGCGGGTCATCGCCGCGGTGCGCGAGGCGATCGGGCCGGATATGCGGCTGATGATCGACGCCAATCACGGTTATACCGTTACCGAAGCCATTGCGCTCGGCAACCGCGCCGCGGATTATGGCATCGACTGGTTTGAGGAGCCGGTGGTTCCCGAACAGCTCGATGCCTACAAGCGTGTGCGAGAGGGCCAGCCGATCCCGGTTGCAGGCGGCGAAACCTGGCACGGGCGCTATGGCATGTGGCAGGCGCTTTCCGCCGGTGCGGTGGACATTCTCCAGCCCGATCTCTGCGGCTGCGGCGGTTTTTCCGAAACGCAGAAGATCGCCGCGCTCGCCACGCTGCACGGCGTGCGCATCGTGCCGCATGTCTGGGGCACCGGCGTGCAGATCGCCGCCGCCCTGCAATTCATGGCGGCGATGACGCCCGATCCGGTGCGCGTCAATCCCGTCGAACCGATCATGGAATTCGACCGCACGTATAATCCGTTCCGGCAGGCCGTGCTGAACGAGCCGATCGAGGCGGTGAACGGCGTTGTCGCCATTCCGGACGGCCCGGGTCTCGGCATCGAGATCAATCGCGAAGCGCTCACAGAATTCAGGATGCCAGACCCATGAGCGAACTTGTCAGAAAACTGAGCGGCGCAGCGCCTAATCCCGCTTTCCCGAAGGGCGCCGTCGACACGCAGATGCATCTGTATCTGCCCGGTTTTCCTGCCCTGCCGGGCGGACCGGGGCTGCCGCCGGGCGCTCTGCCGGGGCCCGATGACTATCGCAGGCTCATGCGATGGCTCGGCATCGACCGGGTCATCATCACGCAGGGCAATGCCCATCAGCGTGACAATGGCAACACGCTCGCCTGCGTGGCTGAAATGGGCGAGGCGGCGCGCGCGGTGGTTATCATCGATGCGGGCACGACCGAAAAAGACATGGAAAAGCTTGCCGGCGCCGGCGTCGTCGGTGTGCGTATCATGGATTTGCCGGGCGGCGCCGTGAACCTTTCCGAACTGGAAGCAGTGGATGAAAGGGCCTATGCCGCCGACTGGATGGTGGCGGTGCAGTTCGACGGCAATGGGATTCTCGACCATCTGCCGCGCCTTCAGAAAATCCGTTCGCGCTGGGTGTTCGATCACCACGGCAAGTTTTTCAGGGGCATCGATACGAATGGCCCGGAAATGGCGGCGCTTCTGAAGCTTATCGATCGCGGCAATCTCTGGTTCAAGTTCGCCGGCGTCTACGAAAGTTCGCGTGAGAGCTGGCCCTATGAGGACGTCGCCGCCTTTTCGCGGGTGGTCGCCGCCCATGCGCCGGAGCGCGTCGTCTGGGGCACCAACTGGCCGCATAATTCCATCCGAGAAACGGCCGCCTATCCCGACGATGCCCGCCTTGCGGAACTCACGCTCGGCTGGCTGCCGGATGAGGCGGCCCGCCGCCGGGTGCTGGTGGAGAACCCGGAGGCCCTGTTCAAGCTGCCACCATTCGCGGCGGCGTAATCTAATCCGGATGTCGGGGAAGGGAGGTCCCCATCATCCTTTCAGGTGAAAGGTCTTTGCATGCCGGCCCGGATGGGCGTGAAAAACCGGTCCGATAGCCTTGGAGGGGCTGGGCCGTTTCAACAATGGAGGAGGAAAGCATGAAGAAGATTGCAAGCATGATGTGCGTCGCGATGGGGATGGCGCTCGCTGGCGTGTCCGCCCAGGCGCAGGAAATCACCCTGCGTTCGGCGGATATTCACCCGGACGGTTATCCGACGGTCGAGGCCGTGAAATATATGGGCGAGCTGCTGGCAGAGCGCACCAATGGCCGCATCAAGATCCAGGTCATGAACAATTCCGTTCTCGGCGGCGAGAAGGACACCATCGAACAGACCCGCTTCGGCGTCATCGACATGAATCGTGTCAATGCCGCGCCTTTCAACAATCTGGTCAAGGAAACCACCGTTCTCGGCCTGCCTTTCCTGTTCCGCTCGACGGAGCACATGCACAACACGGTTGACGGGCCTATCGGCGATGAGGTTCTGGCCGCTTTCGAACCGCACGGCCTTATCGGCCTTGCCTTTTACGATTCCGGCGCGCGCTCCTTCTACACCACCAAAAAGCCCATCGAGAAACTGGCGGACCTGAAGGGTCTGAAAATCCGCGTGCAGCAGTCGGATCTGTGGATTTCGATGATGCAGGCTTTCGGCGCCAACCCGACGCCGATGCCGATGGGCGAAGTTTACTCCTCGCTTGAAACCGGTGTCGTCGACGGTGCGGAAAACAACTGGCCGTCTTACGAATCCGCCCGGCACTACGAAGTCGCGAAGAATTACTCGCTGACGGAACATTCGCTGAACCCGGAAATCCTCGTCATTTCCAAGATTTCCTATGACAAGCTCTCGCCGGAGGACCAGAAGCTGCTGCGTCAGGCGGCCAAGGATTCCGTCGGCAAGATGCGGGAACTCTGGAGCGCCCGCGAAAAGGCGTCGGAAGACAAGGTCCGCGCGGCCGGCGTTAATGTCATCAAGGTCAACAAGGAGGAATTCGCTGCCGCGATGGGTCCGGTCTACGACAAGTTCGTCACCGACCCGAAGATGAAGGACCTTCTGGAACGGGTGAAAGCGGTCAAGTAATGCGCGGAAAACCGGCCCTGGGAACGGGGCCGGTTTTCTTTTGTCGCCGTTGACGCGGAGGAACAGGCAATGCGAAATTTCATGCGGGCGATCCGCCCTTTTCTCGGCGGGCTCAGCCAGGCCTCGCTTTATATCGCCGGCATCGGCATGGTCGCCATGACGCTTATCGTCGGCTGGCAGGTCTTCGCCCGTTACATCCTGAATGATTCCCCCAGCTGGTCGGAGCCGCTGTCGCTGCATCTCATGTCATGGTTCATCATGCTGGGGGCGGCTGTCGGCGTGCGCGAGAGCGTGCATCTGGGGCTCGATATCCTGCGCTACATGATGCCGCCACGCATACAGAAGGCAATGGACATGACCAGCCTTGCGCTGATCTTCTTCTTCGGGGCCGGCATGGCCTGGTATGGCACCTCGCTTTCCATGGGCACCTGGACGGCGACGATCCCGGTTCTCGGCTGGCCCGGCGGCACGGATTTCTTCCCGCTGATCGGCGGCGGTTTCCTCATCGCGCTGTTTGCGGCTGAACGTTTCGTCGATCTCGCCATCGGCGAGGAGATCGCGGCCGATGTGATCGTGCAGGAGGCGGCGTAAATGGCTTACACCATTCTCTTCGGGGTCTTCACCCTGCTGATGCTGATCGGCACGCCGATAGCCTTCTGCCTCGGCATTGCCTCTTTCGCCACGGTTCTCTATCTCGGCCTGCCGCCGATCGTGGTGTTCCAGCAGATGAATTCCGGCATGAACGTGTTTGCGATGATGGCGATACCGTTCTTCATCTTTGCCGGCGACCTGATGGTGCGCGGCGGCATCGCCCATCGCCTCATCCGCTTCGCGGCCGGTCTCGTAGGCCATCTGCGCGGCGGTCTCGGACAGGTCAATATCGTGGCCTCGACGCTGTTCGGCGGTATTTCCGGTTCGGCCGTGGCCGATGCGTCAGCCGTCGGCGGGCTGATGATCCCGCAAATGGCCAAGCGCGGTTACGACAGGGACTATGCCGTCAATGTCACGGTCAATGCCGCCATCATCGCGCTGATGATCCCGCCGTCGCATAACATGATCCTTTATTCGATTGCGGCGGGCGGCAATGTCTCGGTGGCCGATCTCTTCACCGCCGGCATCATTCCCGGCCTGCTGCTGGCCGGCGCGCTGATGGTGACGGCCTATATCGTCGCCCGGCGCAAGGGTTATCCATCCGAGCCGTTCCCCGGCTTCTCGAAGCTGATGTATTATCTGTTGGCCTCGTTCCCCGGCATACTGCTGATCGGCATCATCTTCGGCGGCGTGCGTTCAGGCGTCTTCACGGCGACGGAAAGCTCCTGCATTGCCGTTCTCTACGCCTTCCTCGTCGCCATGCTGGTCTATCGCGAACTCGACTGGAGCGGTTTCGTGGAAGCGGTAATGGGTGCTGTGCGGACAACGGCCATGGTTCTGCTGGTCATCGGCACGGCGGCGTCCTTCGGCTGGCTGATGGCTTTCCTGCAGGTGCAGACGCTGATGATTGCCGCGATCAGCGCGAATTCGGACAATCCGATCATCGTGCTGCTGGTCATCAACATCATCCTGCTGCTGCTCGGCACCTTCATGGACATGGCGCCGATGGTCATCATCTCCACGCCGGTGCTTCTGCCTGTCGTGAAGGCCTTCGGCATCGACCCCGTGCATTTCGGCGTCGTGATGATCCTCAATGCCGGTATCGGGCTCAACACGCCGCCAGTCGGAACGGTGCTTTTTGTCGGCTGCGCGGTCGGTGGCATAACGATACGGGAAGCGATGCGAACGATCTGGCCATTCTTCGGCGCCAGCGTCGCCGTGCTGCTCGCCGTCACCTATATCCCGTCGCTTTCACTCTGGCTGCCGTCACTGTTCCGGTGAGCGCGACAGGGGCATCGAAGACGGGCCTCGCCGTTTGGCGGGGCCTTGGCGTGAAAACCGGGTCTCTTCCGGCCAATCCAGTTTCACACGCCGTCCGCATCATCGACCGGCTGGGAGCATCGCCTTCCATCCGGTCGAAAACTATTGAGAAAGCCAATGCAAGCCACTGATTATTTTCATCAATTCTCCAGCCGCTATAGGCATTACAAGGGCGGTAGCTGGTGTTACGAGGATGGTTGTGTCTATCGGGGTCTGCAGCTTCTGTTTCAGGCCACGGGCGATGGACGCTGGAACGATTATCTCCACCGGCTGGCCGATGCCCAGATAGCGGCGGATGGAACGCTCGCCGGTTACGATCCGCAGGAATATAATATCGACCACATCCTTGCCGGCCGTATCCTCTTTCCCCTGGCGGTGGAAACCGGCGACCGACGTTATCTCGCCGCCGCGCAACATCTGGCAGGGCAGCTCGCCACCCATCCGCGCATCGCTGCGGGCAATTATTGGCACAAGAAACGTTATCCGCATCAGGTCTGGCTGGACGGGCTTTATATGGGGCTGCCTTTCCAGATCGAATATGCGCAGGCGACGGGTCACGCCGGGCTGATCGACGATGCGCTTCGGCAATTCTCAACCGCGCTTGCGCTCACGGACGATGCCGGCGGGCTCTATGTCCATGGTTACGACGACAGCCGTAGCCAGCGCTGGGCCGATCCTCAAAGCGGTAGGTCTCCCGCCATATGGGCGCGCGCGGTGGGCTGGCTTGCCATGGCGCTGGTGGATGCGCTCGCCATACTGCCGAAGGACGGCGCGACGGCGGGGCTTCGCAACAAGACGCAGTCGCTTCTGGCCGGCATCATCGCGCGGCAGACCGAGACGGGGCTCTGGATGCAGGTTCTCGACAATCCGGGCCTTGCGAGTAATTACGAGGAAACATCCGCCTCCGCCATGTTTGCCTACGCCTTGCTGCATGCAGTGCGACTGAAGCTCGTGCAGGGCGAAGAGGCGAATGCCGCCCTTTCGGCGGGTCGCCGCGCGCTTGAGGCGCTTCTTGAAACGCGGCTGAAAGCCGATGAAAAGGGCGTGATGCGCCTCACAGGCATCGTGCATGTCGCCGGCCTTGGCGGCTTTGAGGGCAATTATCGCGATGGAACACCGGAATATTATCTGACCGAGCCGGTGGTGTCCGACGATGCCAAGGGCGTCGGGCCGCTGATGATGGCCCATGCCGAAAGCCTGCTTCTGGCCAAGCCGCAGGCGCAGGCTGTTTCAGTGGCGTGACGTCACGCCGCCCTTGCGAAGATCACGGTCTGGATCAGGCCCTGTTTCTTGTGGTTGGCAATGGTGATCGTGCCGCCGAAGCGCTCGATGATTTCCCTGGCGATGGCAAGACCCAACCCCACGCCGGGGATTGATTTGCGCCGCGCGAGATCCACCCGGAAGAAGGGTTCGAAAACCCGTCCGATCAGTTCCTGCGGAATGCCGGGGCCTTCATCCCTGATGGTCACGACGATTTCGCTCTCGTCTCCGGTCAGATCGATATGCGCCTTCTTGCCATGGGTGACGGCGTTCAGGATGAGGTTGCGCAAGGCTCTCTTCAGCGCCAGCGGGGCCGCCTTGATGGTCATGGCGGCTTCCGGCTCGATGAAGTCGAGCGCGCCGGCATGACCGAGATCGGAGATATCACTGACGATTTCGCTGAGAAGCGTGCCGATGTCGATCGTCTTGACGCTGTCCTGGCTGACCTCTTCCCGCACCAGAAGAATGGCGCTGTCGGCAATGGCGTCCAGCTCCTCGAGGTCAACAAGCCACTTGGCCCGTTCCTCGTCGTTTTCGATGAATTCCGCCCTCAGCCGCATGCGGGTCATCGGGGTTCTGAGATCGTGGCCGGCGGCGGCGACCAGGCGCATGCGGCTTTCCATCGCCGCCTTCAGGCGGGTGGCGAGTTCGTTCAGCGCCCGCGCCGTGGCGCGGATTTCGCCCGGTCCGGTTTCCGGCAGGTGCGGCAGCGAACCGTCAGGCCCGATGCTGGCGGCGGCATTTTCCAGCATGTCGAGCGGGCGGGTGATCTTGCTGGCGGCAAAGATGGAAACGGCGGCGCTGCCGAGAATGATCAGCCCGATCCACATGCCGAAAATCTTCCAGCCGCCCGGCGGCGGACCCATATGCGGAATTTCCGCGACCAGCCAGCCGCCTTTTTCCAGCGCGATAGCCGCCATGGGGGCAGGGTTTCCCGGCGAGCGGATGACCATGGCGGTGCGCGGCTCTCCGACACGGGCCAGCGCCTTTTCCAGAAATTCCGAAAGCATGCCGTCGAGGTCGCCTTCCGGCGGTTTCTGTTTGATCTGGAAATAACCGGGCTGCCGCAGGGAGGGGTCACGCTCGGCCATGGTCACGGCAAAGGCGAGGCTGCGGGCCAGCGGCTCGATGGTGGCGTCGGGCGGCGGCGGCTGCAATGTCCGGTCGGCCACGACAGTCGCAAGCGCGATGACCGCGATGATGGAGACGATCATCAGCGCCGTGATGCGGTTTCTAAGCGAGCTCATCGCTGCACCGGCAGGGTTTTGACCTGAACCGTCATCTGGTAACCGCCATTGCGCACGGTCTTGAAGATCGGCGTTTGCGTGTCGGCGTCCAGCTTCTTTCGCAACCGGCTCATCAGCACGTCGATGGAGCGGTCGAACGGGCCGCGATCCTTGCCCTGCGTGAGATCGAGAAGCTGATCGCGGGAAAGCAGCCGTCCGGGCCTGTCGAGAAAGACTTTCAGAAGATCGAATTCCGCTCCCGTCAAATCTATCTTTTCACCGCTGGCGCGGATGACGGAGCGTTGTTCCGGATCGGCCGTGAAATCCGCAAAACCATAGGCGGCGGATGAGGGGCGGGGGGCCTCCTGCGGTGTGGCGCGGCGCAGCACGGCCTTGATGCGCGCGGTCAGTTCGCGCGGATTGAAGGGTTTGCCGAGATAGTCGTCGGCGCCGATTTCCAGCCCGACGATCCGGTCGACATCTTCCTTCAACGCAGTCAGGAGAATGACCGGCGTGCGCGGCCGGCGGCCCTGCAGATCGCGGCAGATATCGAGGCCGGAGCCATCGGGCAGCATCACGTCGAGCACGATGAGATCGGGATCGGAGCTTACGATCTTTTCCTCGAACTCACGTCGGTCGGCGGCCATCGACACGCGGAACCCCTGCGAGCCGAGATATTTCGCGAGCAATGTGCGTATTTCCGGATCGTCATCGACGATCAATATATGTGTCACCGAAACTGTCGTCATATCGTCCAACCTTTTGATGCCACTATACATAAGCGCTGAAAAGAAACGGCGGATTTTTGCAACGAAAGCTTTCCGGGACCGCTCTGGCAACATTCGGTTACAAATAGGCGGTTTGCGGAAGCAGCCCGGAAACATTCGGACCAAAGCCGGAAACGCAATGCCCCTATCGTCCCTTCATGTTGGAAAACGGAAGGAAGGTAAGATGAGAAACTCGCTACTGGCCACCGCCGTCATCGCGACAGCAATTATCGGCGTTTCCGCCGCCGCGCAGGCAGCGGAAGAGAATGCGCCCGCACCCCAGGCGACCGAACAGGCTGCGCCGCCGCCCGCCAATCTCGATCTCGGCCCGGACATCGGCCCGGATCGTGGTCCGGATGGAAGGCCGCTGCCGCCGCATATGCGCAGAATGCCCGGCCCGGATGTTCTCGGGCTGGCGACGAAGCTTTCGGCGGCCGAAATCTATCTCGGCGTCACGCCGGAACAGCTTGGTCCATGGCGCGCCTATACCACGGCGCTGATCGATCTCGTTTCCCCCGGTCCGGAGCGCAATCCGCCGCCGCCGGTGGCGGGTGAAGGCAAAGCCAGGCCCGAGCCGCGTCTTGCGGGAGAGGAGCTGGCAGGCATCATCGTTCAGAAGGCGGAAAAGGCCAAAGCCCTGCAGGACGCGGTTGCGGCGCTGAAACCGAAGCTTTCGCCGCAGCAGGTGCTGAAGCTTGCCGAACTCGAGCGTGCGCTGATGCCGCCTCCGCCTCCCGGCCCGCGTCATGGCCCCGCAGCGCGCGGCGGCTTTGCTCCACCGCATGGCGATATGAGGCCGCCGGTTCCCGAGGCGGAACGAGGCTGAGGCAACCTTTCGAAGTTTCCTCCTTTAATCTGCCCCCCAGTAAAGGAGGAAATCAGCCGGCAACGGCTGGAGCCGGGGGATCGCACGCCTGCGATCCCCCGCGTGATTTTCAAGCAGGAAGACGATGATGAGATATTTTTATCTGGTGCTGGCAACGGCTTTTGGTTTGAGCTTTGCCTGGTCGGTGGCCGTGGCAAAGGACAAGCCCGTGCAACAGCCGGCGGCCAAATCCCGGCAGGATGAACAGCGGCGTCAGCCCGCCTGCGCGAAGGATCAGCGCGAAAAGACGGATTCCAGACATCTTCGCAGCACCTGCCGCAAGGCCGCGGCGCGAAAATCCGCCTCTGCCTATGAATGGATCGAAGCGGACAGGGGTTTCATCCTCGTGAAACACGAGATGACGCCGGTTTCTTCCTTCGAGTGAACCGGCTGGACAGGACATCAATATGAAAACGGCACGCAAGGCAGGCGCATTGCTGGCGGTTGTCGCTCTCGCTGTGGGCGGCTACTGGCTGTCCTCGCAATATACGCGGGCGGCCACACCCGGCTATATCACCGCACCGGTGACGCGCGGCGATATCGAGCAGACGGTGCTGGCGACGGGAACGCTGAAACCCGTTCGCCTCGTCGCCGTCGGCGCGCAGGCCTCCGGCCGCATCACCGCCGTCAAGGTGGCGCTCGGCGATACGGTCAAGGCGGGAGATCTGATCGCCGAAATCGATTCCGTTACCCAGACGAACAGCCTGCGCACGGCGCAGGCGGCCCTTGCGAACATGAAGGCGCAGCGGGTGGAGAAGCAGGCGACGCTGGTTCTCAACCGCCAGAGCCTTGCCCGTCAGCAGGAGATGGTGTCGAAGAACGCCGCCTCCCGCGCCGATTTCGAAAGCGCCACCGCAGCCCTTGCCGTCACCGAGGCGCAGATCGAAGCCATCGACGCCCAGATCGAGGAAGCGCAGGTCGCGGTGGAAACGGCCGAGGCCAATCTTGGCTATACGAAGATCACCGCGCCCATCGAAGGCACGGTTCTGTCGATCGTCAGCCAGGAAGGGCAGACCGTCAACGCCACGCAGTCCGCGCCAACCATCGTCATTCTCGGCCAGCTCGACCGGATGACGGTGCGCACGGAAATTTCCGAGGCGGATGTGACGCGGGTCAGGCCGGACCTGCCGGTCTATTTCACGGTGCTCGGCGAGCCGCAGCAGCGTTACGACGCGATGCTCGCCTCGATAGAGCCCGCGCCGGAATCGGTGCGCAGCGATTCCAGCTTCAGCTCCTCGACCTCTTCATCCTCCAGCTCGTCCTCTTCCAGCACGTCGTCCTCCGAGGCGATCTATTATAATGGCGTGTTCGAAGTGCCGAACCCGGACGGCAAGCTGCGCACCTACATGACGGCGGAGGTTCATATCGTTCTCGGCGAAGCGAAGGACGTGCTGACCGTCCCCTCGGCGGCCCTTGGCAGCATGGACAGCGATGGCAGCTATGCCGTGCGTGTGGCCGGCGCCGATGGCAGGGTTTCCGAGCGCAAGGTCGAAATCGGATTGAACAACAAGGTCACGGCGGAAGTGCGTTCCGGCCTTGCCGAAAACGAGCGGGTGGTGACCGGCGAGCGTTCCACCGACACCACCGCAAACGCCATGCGGGGGCCGGGCGGCCCGCCGATGGGGCTTTGAACCATGGCTGAACCTTTGATTTCGCTCAAATCCGTGCGGCGGGATTATCCCTCCGGCGAAGGCACGATCAGCGTGCTGAAGAATATCGACCTCACCATCGAGGCCGGTGAGATGGTGGCGATCGTCGGCGCGTCCGGGTCGGGCAAGTCGACGCTGATGAATATTCTCGGCTGCCTCGACCGCCCGACATCGGGTAGCTACAGCATCAGGGGCCGGGAAACGGGCAATCTCGATGCCGACGCGCTTTCGGCGCTCAGGCGTGAAAATCTCGGCTTCATCTTCCAACGTTACCATCTGCTGGCCGAACTGACGGCGCTCGGCAATGTCGAGATACCGGCGATCTATGCCGGCAAGACGCAGGGCGACCGCAGGCACAATGCCGCAAGGCTGCTCGGCCGCCTCGGCATGGCGGAACGCCTCGATCACCGTCCCGGCCAGCTTTCCGGCGGCCAGCAGCAGCGCGTTTCCATCGCCCGCGCCCTGATGAACGATGCCGAGATCATTCTTGCCGACGAGCCGACCGGCGCGCTCGACAGCGCCAGCGGCGACGAGGTGCTGCGCATCCTCGGTGAGCTGCATGCCGAAGGCCGCACCGTCATCATCGTCACCCATGACATGACGATTGCCAGACGCGCCGGGCGGATCATCGAAATCAGCGACGGCGCGATCATTTCCGACCGCAGGACGGATGCAACGCCCGTACCGCAGGACGACGCCAAACCCGCTGCCGTTTCCGGCGGGTCTTCCAGTCTTGCGGGTCTCGTTTCCTCCCTGCGCGAGGCGTTGCGCATGGCGCTTCTGTCGATGCGGGCGCACAAGCTGCGCACCTTTCTCACCATGCTCGGCATCATCATCGGCATTGCCTCGGTCATCAGCGTCGTGGCGCTGGGGCAGGGGTCGCAGCAGCGGGTGCTGCAGAACATATCGAGTCTTGGCACCAACACGCTGGAAATCTTCGCGGGCAAGGATTTCGGCGACATAAGGTCGGGCAAGATCACTACGCTCGTCATTTCCGATGCCGAAGCGCTTGCCAAACAATCCTATGTCGCGGCGGTGACGCCGACGGTCTCGACCTCCAGCACGGTGCGTTTCGGTGCGAAGGAAGCGAATGCGCTGGTGAACGGCGTCAGCGAGCGCTATTTCGTCGCCAAGGGCACCAAGCTGTCGCAGGGCCGCTTTTTCGATGGCGGAAGCGTCGCGCAGAAGGCGCAGGAAGTGGTGATCGACGAAAATACCCGCAAATCGCTGTTTGCGGATTTCGATGGCAATCCCGTCGGCCAGGTCATTCTCATCGGCAAGGTGCCGGCCCGCATCGTCGGCGTCACGCAGGCGCAGCAGGGCGGTTTTGGCTCAAGCCAGAACCTGTCGCTTTATTTGCCCTATACCGCTGTCCAGTCACGCTTTCTCGGCAGCCTGTCGCTGCGCAGCATCACGGTGCAGGTGGCCGACGATGTCGATGCCTCAATCGCCGAACAGGCGGTGACGACGCTTCTGACCCAGCGGCACGGCACACGGGATTTCTACATTCTCAACACCGACGATATTCGCCAGACCATCACCAGCACCACGCAGACGCTGACCCTTCTGATTGCCGCCATTGCGGTGATTTCGCTGCTGGTCGGCGGCATCGGGGTGATGAACATCATGCTCGTTTCGGTGTCCGAACGTGTATCGGAAATCGGCGTGCGCATGGCGGTGGGCGCACGTCGCACCGATATTCTGCGGCAGTTCCTCATCGAAGCGGTGCTGGTCTGCATCATCGGCGGCACGCTGGGCGTGCTGGGCAGCCTCGGCTTCGGCGCGCTTTTCTCCGCCTTCAGCAGCAATTTCGCCATGGTCTATTCCACGGCGTCGATCATCGCCGCCTTCGTCTGCTCGACGCTGATCGGTGTTGTCTTCGGTTATCTGCCGGCGCGCAATGCGTCGAAGCTCGATCCCGTCGCGGCTTTGTCTGCGGGGTAAATCCCCCCGCCGGTCACGCCTTGTTTTTTTCGACGAAGCGGATGGCGTCGCCAACGGTCAGGATCGTGCTTGCGGCGGAATCTGGAATTTCCACCCCGAATTCCTCTTCGATTTCCATGACGATCTGAACGGTCTCGAGCGAATCCGCACCGAGATCGTCAGCAAAACTGGCGTCGTCCACGATGGTGGCAGGGTCTGCGCCAAGCTGGTCCACGATGATTTTTCTGATACGTTCTGCAATGGTGGACATGGTGAGACTCCGCGAAAGTTGCCTGCCGCCGGATCCGCCCCATCCTAACCTCGCCGGATGATATCCCTGCGAAATCACACTGGATTTTGCGAGGACGGGGCGGCAGGGTCAAAGGGTCGGAACATCGATGACACCCGGACGTAGCATGCCTTTCGCGGCTGCGAAAGGGTGTCGACCATGAGTAAGCGCCCCATAAAATGACGGGTGCTCGCCACACTAACCAGTTTGTGACTGGAAGCGATGGACCGCGACGCGGTAAAGCTCGTTTTCCGTCAACAATCAGCCAGATTTCGCCGAGCATCAACGTCATGATCCAGTCGTCCCCGGAACGCTTCATATTGCTCGATGGTATAAGGGGCGTGGCTGCGCTGTTCATCGTACATCGCCATGCCGAGCAGTTTTTCGGCCGGGATCCGGCCTCGAGCTATCTTGCCGTGGATCTGTTTTTTGCGCTGAGCGGTTTCGTGCTGGCGCATGCCTATAGCCGGAAACTGCGCGAAGGAGCGATCACGTCCGGCTTTTTCATGAAGGCGCGCTTCGCGCGCCTTTACCCGCTCTATGTGCTGGCGCTGGCCTTGATGGCGGTCTATTTCATCTGTCTTTATACGCTCGGTCTACCGACGCCGATTGACGATCTGCACCGCCTTGTCGATCCCGGCGAGCTTGTCTTCGCCCTCGTGACCGGGCTGCTCTTTTTGCCCGCACCCTTCACGCTCACGCTGAACGGTGCGCTGTTTCTCGTCAGTCCGGCATGGTCGCTCTTCAACGAACTGGTGGTGAATGCATTTTATGCCCGCTGGGGTGTGAAGGCCACGACGAGACAGATTGCCGCAGTGCTGGCCGTCAGCGCGATTGTGCTGGTGGTGGCGGCTGCGGAGTTCGGCCGTCTGCATGCCGGTTTCCGCTGGCATGAAATGTATGCCGGCATGGGGCGGGTGTTCTTTTCGTTTTTTGCCGGCGTGCTGATTTACCGTTTCCGCAACCGCGTGCCGGCGCTGAAGCCCGTGCAGGCCGCACTTTGTCTGCTGTTGGTCTGCCTCATTCTGGCCGTGCCCATCTCGCGCGAGCTTCGGCCGTTCTTCGATCTTGCCGTTGTCCTGCTTGTCTGGCCGCTGCTGCTGTTCGTCGCCAGCAAGACGGTTCCGGGGCGCGGGGTGGCAATGGTCTCGGTGTTTCTCGGCACGGCGTCCTACGCGGTCTATGTGCTGCACATTCCGCTTCTGGCCTGGACGGAGCTTCTGATCCCTGCGGTACACCGGGAAAACCTCGCTTTGCCGGCCGGCATTGTTTTCCTCATCGGCACGACGTGCCTGTCATGGTGGCTGACGGTCTATTACGACCAGCCCGTTCAGAAATGGCTGAAGAACCGGCTGAGAAAGCGGAATGACATCCGCCAGCCGGTATGATCCTGCTCCGTATCCGCAAACCTCAATAATGGGCGAAGATCGGGGCCGTCAGCACGAAAGCTGCGACGAGGCTGATGATGGTCAGTTTCGCCGCTCGCATGCGGCGCATTTTGCGGCCGCTCCAGTCATACGTCATACTCACCCTCCACGCAGACGCAAAACTTGCCGGTATGGAACAAGTCGGGTTTGGCGCAGGCTGGTCGCGGTCTCCGCAATTCAGCTTCACGCCATTCCATACCCAAGCCGCCAGTACGCCTGATCGCGCACGGAAGGCTCAATTTCAGTGTTGCCTGATATACGGCTTTTGCCAAGCCGTTATTTTCATCGGTGATTTTGAAGGCCGCTTCGCGTGTTTTCCATGGAAGCGACGACCGCATCATCGGTAAAGTGGCGGCAGGCCCTGGATGGCGTAGCGCGGCAGCGGTTTCCACGGTTTTACGCGTTCATGCTTGTGGACACCGAACAGAAACAGCATTTCCTCGGAAATATCGGTGGGGTCGGTCAAGCCATCCTGAAAAAGCTGGATCACCTTGCGGGCTGCATTGTTATAGAGAATGACTTCGTCATCCATGGTGTGGCGATCATAACCGAGGCCGTCCAGCACGGACTGGAGCATTTTGAGGTCATCGGAGGTGATGATGCAATTTTCATATGCGGAAGACATGTCGTCCTCCTTTCTTGTGGGATCCACAAAAGCCGATGCGTCGCGCCGCCAGCCGGAGAGGCTGTGGAGACGTTCTCGCGCCCAGAAACGCGGGCAACGCCAGGGAAACCGCTCCCGGCCCGTGCCGCCATGCATGTCGCGTGAATTCCGGATCGTTCCCGCCGGTCAGCAGGCGGAACAGGGCTGTGAGTGCAACGGGCCTGACGGCGGCAACACCCTTTAATTACCGATGGGAAGCGTGCGCCGTTTAAGGGGGATAGGCAAGTTAATTCCGCTGACGGCGGCGAAGGATGTGGCAGGCAACAAAAAAGGCCGGGGCAATATTGCACCGACCTTCCTCATATCGCTCTCAACACCAGTGCCAGTACATCCGTGGTCAAAAGTCCGAAGCGAAAACAACCGCGAGTGCAATATCATTTGCGCTCACCAGCGATTGCCTTGAACGCCATATAGGAAAGTAATGTGGCCAAAACAAGTCCGGATCGACCGGATATTTCAGATGTCGTCAACCTCCGCCAGGAGACACGTCTTTTGCGCCGTCATCCGGCAGGCTACCCGCGCCCGGCGTCTTTTCATAGTCGGTGAGGGAAGGCTTGGCATGCGGGCCGGCGGGCGGAATGTCACTCGGACTGGAAGGTCCTTTTTCGGCCGTCTTGGGTTTTGTTTTCTTTGTCATCTCGCGTCCTCCTTTGTAGGGAAAACGCTCCGGAAAAGGCAAGGGTTCCGTCTCCACGCCGCGTGGAGGCGCATTTCCGCCGTCAACGGCGGGAACGCGGCTTTTTCTCTTCCCGGTTCATGTCCCGCCCTACCCATTTGAAGAATATGACAAGGCTGACGCCGATGATGATGAGCGGAACGAAGGATTCAAAACTGGACATGACTCACTCTTTCTTCCCCCGGCCATCATTTTACCGGCATGGAAGAAGCGCGTAATCTGTGGAATATCGTCCGTTCTTTTTTGGCAAATGCCGGCCCGAGCTTCGATGGGCCACGGGCCGGAATAAGCTAAAGGGGCAGTGATTTTACCGGCTGGGAGCCGCCTTCGCGGGCGCTTCTCAGCGCCGCCACGCCTGTCAGAACGGACATGGCGCCGGCGCGCGAACCGGCGCGCTGCCGCAGCCGGTCGTTGGAGCCGGGCTTGAAGATCATGTCGCGCATGCGGTTGTCGCCGCCATAATGGCCGCCCGGCTCATGCGGCACCCAGATGTGCTCGACACCGCCGCTGAAGCTTTTCACCAGCAGGATTTCATCGGCCGGGGGCTCCGTCCACGGCTGCTTTTCATATTGGCGCATCTCGATGCGACCCTTATGGCCGTTGAAGGCGATGTGGTGGCCCTCGATCGGCATATAGGTGTTGAGCGAATAGGAGACCTGCACGCCGCTGGCATAACGGATCGAGGCGCTCATCGTATCGGGTATGTCGATCTCCTCGCGGAAGACGCAGGCATCGCGCATATAGCCGTCAATGCTCGAAGGGTCTTCATAGAGCGCATCGAGGAAGGGATCGGCGCCGAGGTCCATGAAATAATCGCACTCGCCCTTGTGCGGACAGGTGCGACAGCGCGTTCCCCGGAACGGGCCGTTCTTGCCATAATGCAGCAATTGCCCGAAACCCTTCACCTCGACGGGATCGGAATCGAGATACCAGTTCAGCAGATCGAAATGGTGCGTGGCCTTGTGCACGAAGAGGCTGCCGGAATGCTCGGTGAAGGCGTGCCAGCGGCGGAAATAATCCGCGCCGTGCTGGTTGTCGAGATACCAGTGGAAATCGACCGAGGTGACGGTGCCGATGGCGCCGTCGTCGATCAGCTCCTTGATGCGTGCCGCCGTCGGCGAAAAACGGTAATTGAAGGAAACATCGACGCGGCGGCCGCTTTTGGCCTCCGCCGCGCGAATGCGGTCGATCTTTTCCGGGGTGGTGGTCATAGGCTTTTCGCTGATGACATCGGCGCCGCCTTCGAGCGCGCGGATGATGATGTCGTCATGGGTGTCGTCAGGCGTACAGACGATTACCAGTTCCGGGCGTTGCTCCAGCATCATCCGGTCGAAATCATCGTAAAGCGGCGCGCTCGATCCCATCATGGCGCGGGCGCGCTCGGCGCGCATCAGGTTCAGGTCGCAAATGCCGACCAGCTCTACATAGTCGCTCCAGCCGGCCAGCAGTTCGCGGCCCCACATGGTGGTGCCGCGATTGCCGGTGCCGACCAGCGCATAGCGTTTGCGTTTCACCTTTTCAGGCATCGTCTCTCTCCCGGATAATCAACAAACAGTCTTGAAACGCTCGACCACGGTGGCGAGGACCTCGTCCATCGGCCGCGCCTGCCAGCGATGCGAAAAGATTTCCACTTCCTGCGGGCCGTGGAAGCCGGCGGCCTCGATCATGGCGCGAAATGCCTTCAGGTCAATCACACCGTCGCCCATCATGCCGCGATCATTGAGCGGATCGGTGGTCGGCACCAGCCAGTCGCAGATATGGTGGGCGAGAATTTGCCCGTTTCTGCCCGCACGCGCCACCTGTTCCTCCAGTTCCGGATCCCACCAGACATGATAGACATCGATGGCGACACCGGTGCCGGCACCCAGCCTGTCGCATAGATCGAGCGATTGTTTCAGCGTGTTGAAGCAGGCGCGGTCGGCAGCATAGAAAGGATGCAGCGGCTCGATGGCGAGCGGCACGCCGGCAGCCCGCGCATAGGGCAGAAGTTCGGCCATGCCGTCCTCCACCATCTGCCGTGCGCCTTTCAGGTCGCGCGAGCCGGCGGGCAGGCCGCCCACAACAAGCACGAGGCAATCGGCCTTCATGGCGGCTGCCTCATCGACGGCGCGTTTATTGTCCTCGATGGCGAGGCGGCGGCCTTCAGCATCGGGCGCGGGGAAAAAGCCGCCCCGGCAATAGCCGCTGAGGCGCAGCCCGTTCCGTTCGACAATGCGCGCGGCTTCCGTAAGACCAACGCCATGCACCTGCTCGCGCCAGGGCGAGATGGCGGTGATGCCATGGGCAAGGCAGGCATCGACGATTGCGCCGAAGTCTCCGCCCTGCCGCACTGTGGCGAAATTGATGGAAAGGCCTTCAAGGCTCATCTCGGTATCTCCCCTTGTTTTGCTTCACCCGATGCCACGGACGGCCAGAAACGCCTTCATGCGCTGCGTCGCCAGATCCGGCTCGGCGAGCACATTGGCCTTGTCCGCCAGCCGGAAAAGCTCGGCGAAATGCTGGGTGGAACGGGTGCTTTCCTGCCCGCCGACCATGGTGAAATGGTCCTGCAACCCGTTCAAATAGGCGAGGAACACCACGCCGGTCTTGTAGAACCGGGTCGGGGCCTTGAAGATATGGCGCGAGAGCGCCACCGTCGGCTCCAGAATATCGAAAAATTCGTTGTCCGCACCGCGCTTCAGGCTGGCGAGCGCCTTGGATGCCGCCGGTGCTATGGCGTCGAAAATGCCGAGCAGTGCATCCGAATGGCCCTTCTCGTCACCGGCGATCAGTTCCGCATAGTTGAAATCGTCGCCAGTATACATCCGCACGCCCGATGGCAGGCGGCGGCGCATGACGATTTCCTTTTCCTTGGAGAGAAGCGAAATCTTGATGCCGCCGATCCTGTCTGCATTCTCCTCGATCATGGCAAGGCAGGTTTCCATGGCCTGCATGTGGTCACCGGAACCCCAGTAACCCTCGAGAGCGGGGTCGAACATTTCGCCCAGCCAGTGGATCACCACTTTCTGGTCGGCATGGGATAAAACTCTGGCATAAGCCTTGAGATAATCATCCGGCGAACGGGCGGCAGCGGCCAGAGCGCGGCTTGCCATCAGGATCACGCGTCCGCCTTCTCCCTGAACAAAATCAAGCTGCTCCAGGTAAGAGTCGACAATCTGGTTCAGGTCGTAACCGCCACCATTCAGATGGTCGGTGCCGACGCCGCAGGCAATCAGCGCATCCTTGCGGCTGGCCGCCTCCTTCAGCGAACGGGAAATCAGTTCCTGCGCCTGCGGCCACGCCAGCCCCATGCCGCGCTGCGCCGTATCCATCGCCTCGGCGACACCGAGGCCGAGGTCCCAAAGGCGGTGACGGAAACGCAGGGTGGCGTCCCAGTCGATGGCGGGCGTCAGCCACGGATCGTTATCGGCAAGGGGGTCGGCCACCACATGGGCGGCGGCGAAGGCGACACGGTTGAAATCCGCCGCACTGCGTTTTTCAACCGCAACCGGCGTGCCTGATAGTCTGTAGACTTCAATGCTGCGGTCGTCCTTCGGAAGCTTGAGTTCGCTCACCGTCGCCTCCTCAGGAAAGGGCGGGAACGTCGAGCCAGCGGCGTTCCTTCCAGGATTTCAGTCCAAGCTCGGCAAGCTGCACGCCCTTCACGCCTTCCATGAGGCCATAGGGCCACGGGTCGTTGTCGACGAGGTGGCGCACGAACATTTCCCACTGCGCCTTGAAGCCGTTGTCATAAACGACATTGTCCGGCACCTCCTGCCAGGTCCTGTAGAAATCGATGGTCTGCGGCTGGTCGGGGTTCCACACCGGCTTCGGCGTGTTGGTGCGGTGCTGGGTAAAGCATTTTGTCAGGCCCGCCACCGCCGAACCATGGGTGCCGTCCACCTGGAAGGTCACGAGGTCGTCGCGGCGCACCCGCACCGCCCATGAGGAGTTGATATGGGCGATGGCGCCGCCTTCCAGCTCGAAGGTGGCATAAGCGGCATCGTCCGCATCCGCCTTATAGGCTTTGCCCTGCTCATCGAAACGTTCCGGAATATGGGTCGCGCCGAGGCAGCTGACGGATTTCACCGGACCGAACAGATTGTCGAGCACATAACGCCAGTGGCACAGCATATCGAGAATGATGCCGCCGCCATCTTTCAGACGGTAGTTCCATGAGGGGCGCTGCGCCGGCTGCCAGTCGCCCTCGAAAACCCAGTAACCGAATTCGCCACGCACCGAGAGGATTTTCCCGAAGAAGCCGCTGTCGCGCAGCATGGCGAGCTTGCGAAGGCCGGGAAGGAAAAGCTTGTCCTGCACCACGCCGTGCTTGATGCCGGCGCTTTCGGCGAGCCGCGCAATCGCCAGCGCCTCTTCCATCGTGTCGGAAATCGGCTTTTCGCAATAAACATTCTTGCCCGCCTTGATGGCTTTCTCCAGCAGGCTGCCGCGCATCTGCGTCGTGCCGGCATCGAAGAACAGCGTATCATCAGGGTTTGCCAATGCGGCGTCGATGTCGGTCGTCCAGCGCGCGACATTGTGCTTTTTCGCGATTTCCTCGATTTTCGCGCCGTTGCGGCCGACCAGAATGGGGTCGAGCATGACCCTTTCACCATTCTTCAAAAGCACGCCGCCCTGATCGCGAATGGCGAGAACGGAGCGCACGAGATGCTGGTTGTAACCCATGCGGCCGGTGATGCCGTGCATGATGACGCCGATACGTTTCATGAATTTCCTCCCAAGGCGGCCTCTTCCCGAAAGCCGCTTCCGTCAAACATGGTAATTTGTAACCATTTGGTTATTTGTGGTCGTGAAGAATGCGATCTGTCAAGGTGTTTTTAACAGGAAAAATTCAAGTCGTGACGACGGTTGGGTTTTGGTGTTTCCACCGCGCCGCAAAAGAAAACGACGCGCTTCGCGAGTGCGAATGGCGCGTCGTCGCTGTTGTTAAAGAGGAATTCGGTTTGGCCGGTTCAGACCGGCCGCACTGCAGCAAGCAGGGTATCGACGATATGCTGGCCCCAGCGCTCCAGCTCGGCGGGGTCGGTCAGGTCGCGCTGGAAGATCGTCGACAGCGTGAACCGGTTCGAAAGATAAAAGGCGCCGAGCGAAGCGATGGTCAGATAGACGTCGATCGGATCGAGACCGTCGCGGAATTCACCGGCGTCGCTGCCGCGCCGCAACACGTCCTCAAGCTCCGAAATGAAATTCGAATGCATCGCCGTGATCGTCGGGGATTGCCTGAGATAGCGGGCTTTATTGAGGTTTTCCGTGGCGAGAATGCTCAGGAATTCAGGGTGGTCGAGGAAGTAGTGCCAGGTGAAAAGCGCAAGTTCGCGCAAGCCCTCCGAAGGGGCCTTGCGGGCCAGGTCAAGCCGTCTTTCGGTGTGGCGGATATGGCGGTAGGCGTCTTCCAGAACGGCGAGATAAAGCGCATCCTTGTCGCCGAAATAATGGTAGATCATCCGCTTGTTGGTGCCGGCGCGCCGGGCGACGACATCGATTCGAGCCCCTGCCAACCCCTTGGCGGCCACCTCGCGGCGGGCGGCTTCCAGGATGGCGGCACGGGTTCTTTCAGGGTTTCGCACCTGTGCGGTGGCGCGCTTGCGCTTGGGGGCAGGCGCTTTTTCCGGAGCCGGATCGAGTGGCTGGTTTTTTGTCGTTTCTTCCATTTCAGCACCCGCTTGACAATGTTGGCGATCAGTGTTCCCATGTAACCAATTAGTTATAAAACGGCAAGTGCCGTTTACGTTCATCATCAATTGGCAGTCAATAGGGAGGAGTTGCCAATGCCCGTGATGCTTCAGAGGAGAAGTGTGCTTTCAGCGGGGCTTGCGGCCCTGTCGCTTGCAGCGCTGGGAGGAGGTTCGGCGCAGGCCCAGGCCGCGCGCCTTCGCATGTTGTGGTGGGGTTCGCAGGAGCGCGCCGACCGCACCAACAAGGCGATAGCAGCCTATAAGCAGGTCAAGCCGGATCTCGATATTGCCGGTGAATTCGCAGGCTGGAGCGATTATTGGCCGCGCCTTGCCACGCAGGTTGCGGGCCGCAATGCGCCCGACCTGATCCAGATGGATTATCGCTATATCTTCGAATATGGCCGTCGCGGCGCGCTGGCGCCGCTGGACGATTATATCGGCAAGAGCCTGAAGATCGAGGATTTCGGCAAGATGAACATCGATTCCGGCCGGGTCGATGGCAAGCTTTACGGCATCAATCTCGGCGTCAATTCAAGCGCCATCTTCTTCGACAAGGCGGCCTGGGAAAAATCCGGTGCGACGCCGCCGGCGATCGGCCAGACCTGGGAGGAGTTTGCCGAAAACGCCGCCAAGCTCAGCAAGAACAAGCCGAAGCCCGGTTATTACGCCACGGCCGATGCCAGCGGCGTGGAGCCAAGCTTCGAAAACTGGCTGCGCCAGAACGGCAAGTCGCTTTACACGCAGGATGGCGGTATCGGGTTCGATCCTGCCGATGCGACCAAGTGGTTCACCTTGTGGGCGGATTTGCGCAAGAGCGGTGCCTGTGTACCGGCCGATGTGCAGGCGCTCGACCAGCTCAACATCGAAACCAACCCCTTGACGACGGGCAAGGCGGCAACCGCATTCGCCCATTCCAATCAGTTCGTCGGTTATCAGAAGCTCAACAAGTCCAAGCTTGCCATAAGCTCCTATCCGAAGAGCACGAAGGATGGCCCTTCCGGCCATTATCTGAAACCTTCCATGCTCATCAGCGTCGCCAATGGCAGCGCCGGCATCGAGCAGGCGGTCGGCTTCATCAACTTCCTCGTGGCTGAGCCGCAGGGCATCGATATTCTCGGCGTCGAGCGCGGCGTTCCGGCCTCGGAATCCATGCGTAGCCAGTTGAGCAGCAAGCTCGACGAGGTCAGCAAGACGATGGTGGACTATATTGCCGAGATTACCCCCGGTGTCGGCGATCTGCCGCCGGCGCCCCCTCCTGGCGCGGGCGAATTCGCCTTCGTCCTCAAACGCACGGCGGAGGAAATCGGCTTCGGCAAGATCACGCCGGAAGAGGGCGGTGACCGCCTCGTCAAGGAATCTGAAACCGTTATCAAACGGAAGTGATGGCATATGGCCTTTCGATCTGAAACTCTTGTGGAGGAGAGCCGTGGCGCGGCTCTCCCGAAGCGGGGCGGCATGAAGCGGATTTTCGACCGCAACATTCACGCCTACCTGTTTCTGCTGCCCTGGCTGATTGGCTTTTTTGGCCTCACCCTCGGTCCCGCGCTCGCGTCGCTTTACCTGTCTTTCACCAATTACGACCTGTTGCAGTCGCCGGACTGGGTGGGGGCGGCAAACTATGTGCGCATCGCCACGGCCGACCCCAAATTCGCCGCAGCCATGCAGGTCACCTTTACCTATGTGCTGCTGTCGGTGCCGCTGAAGCTGATCTTCGCGCTGCTGGTCGCGCTCGCCTTCAACCGCGGCATCAAGGGGCTGACGCTCTATCGGGCGATCTTCTATCTGCCGTCGCTATTGGGTTCGAGCGTCGCGATTGCCGTGCTCTGGCGCCAGCTTTTCGCCTCCGATGGTCTCGTCAACATGATCCTCTGGCAGGCCTTCGGTTACGAAGGGCCAAGCTGGATTTCCAATCCGGATTATTCGATCTATACGCTGGTCATCCTGTCCGTCTGGCAGTTCGGTTCGCCGATGATCATCTTCCTCGCGGGTCTGAGACAAATTCCGCAGGACATGTATGAGGCCGCCGAAATCGACGGTGCGAGCAAGGTGCGGCAGTTCTTCCGCATTACCCTGCCGCTTTTGACGCCGGTGATCTTCTTCAACGCGGTGATCCAGACGATCGATGCCTTCAAGGCCTTCACCCCCGCCTTCATCATTTCCGAAGGCACCGGCGGGCCGATCAATTCGACGCTGTTCTATACGCTCTACCTCTACCAGGAAGCCTTCGGTTTCTTCCGCATGGGATATGCCTCGGCGCTTGCCTGGATATTGGTGATCATCATCTCGCTGTTTACGGCCTTCTCATTCCTCAGCGCGAAATACTGGGTGCATTACGATGACTGACGCTGTTACCGCTCCTCGGCCGGGACAAGGCCCGCAACGCACGCCGCTGAAATCGGTATTGCTGCACACGGCCCTGATCATCGCTTCCTTTGCGATGCTCTATCCGATCCTGTGGATGATCTCGGGTTCCTTCCGGCCGCAGGACGAGCTGTTCGGCTCCTCCTCGCTCATTCCTTCGTCGGTCGATTTCGGCGGCTATATCCGTGGCTGGTCCGGGCTTCAGGTGAGTTTCGGGCAGTTCTTCTGGAACTCGTTCTTCATTTCGGTGCTCGCTACCATAGGAAACGTGGTCGGCTGCTCGCTCGCCGCCTTCGCTTTCGCCCGGCTGCGTTTCGGCGGGCGCAATTTCTGGTTCGCGCTGATGCTCGGCACCTTGATGCTGCCCTATCACGTCGTGCTCATCCCGCAATATATCCTGTTTCTGGAAATGGGCTGGGTGAACACCTCGCTGCCGCTGATCGTGCCGAAATATCTGGCGACGGATGCCTTCTTCATCTTCCTGATGGTGCAGTTCTTCCGCGGCATTCCGCGCGAGCTGGACGAGGCGGCCGTCATGGACGGCTGCTCGCCCTTCCGCATCTACTGGAAGATCATGCTGCCTTTGTCGCTGCCAGTGCTGGCGACGGCCGCGATCTTTTCCTTCATCTGGACCTGGGACGACTTCTTCGGTCCGCTAATCTATCTGAACGACATCAACACCTACACCGTGCAGCTCGGCCTCAGATCCTTCGTGGATTCCACCGGCAGCTCGGACTGGACCTCGCTTTTCGCCATGTCCAACCTGTCGCTGGTACCGGTCTTCCTGTTCTTCCTGTTCTTCCAGCGGCTGCTCATCGAAGGCATCGCCACGACCGGAATGAAACGCTGAACGGAACCCGGATCGGGAACGCATTTTAAGACAATCAACACTGTCGCTGCCGCCATGCATGCGGCGCGACAGTCGGGAGAAACAGCATGGCAAGCAGCATTACGCTCGAAAAAATCGTCAAGCGGTTCGGCGCTTTTCCGGTCGTTCACGGCATCGACCTCAAGATCGAACCGGGCGAGTTCACCGTTTTCGTCGGTCCCTCGGGCTGCGGAAAATCCACGCTTCTGCGCATGATCGCGGGGCTTGAGGAAATCTCCGAAGGCGATCTGCGTATCGACGGCGAAAGGGTCAACGAAACCGCCGCCTCCAAGCGCGGCATTGCCATGGTCTTCCAGTCCTATGCGCTTTATCCGCATATGAGCGTCTACAAGAACCTCGCCTTCGGTCTGGAAACGGCGGGTTACAAGAAACCGGAAGTCCAGGCACGGGTGCAGAAAGCCGCCGATATCCTGCAGATCGGCCCGCTTTTGCAGCGCAAGCCGAAGGCGCTTTCGGGCGGCCAGCGCCAGCGCGTCGCCATCGGCCGCGCCATCGTGCGCGAACCGAAGATCTTCCTGTTCGACGAGCCCTTGTCCAACCTCGATGCGGAACTGCGCGTGCAGATGCGCGTCGAAATCGCCAAGCTGCACCAGACGCTCGGCAGCACCATGATCTATGTGACGCACGACCAGGTGGAAGCCATGACGATGGCCGACAAGATCGTCGTGCTGCGCGACGGCCGCATCATGCAGGTCGGCCGCCCGCTCGATCTCTACAACAACCCGGCCAACCAGTTCGTCGCGGGTTTCATCGGCTCGCCGAAGATGAATTTCCTCTCCGCCAAAGTGGCTTCCGGCGACAGTTCCAACCGCACCATCGAGGTCGCCGGTCAGCGCATCGTGCTGGAAAAACCGGTCGCCGCGCAACAGGGTGAACCGCTCACCTTCGGCGTGCGCCCGGAACACGTGAACCCGCAGGCGCCGGCCTCCCTGGGTGAGGCTTCGATCCAGCTTGTCGAACATCTCGGCGGCTCAACGGTGGTCTATACCGCCACGCCTGACGGCCAAGCCGCCACCGTGCTGCTGGACGGCCAGCGCCAGATCCGCATCGGCGAGACCATTCCCTTTGCGTTCGATCTTTCGCAGACGCATCTGTTCGGGGCGGATGGGCGACGGATATAGCGCTGCCGGGCAGCCGTCTTACGCCGCGTGTTTAGGGCGTCCGGGACGGCGGGGACGGAAATGCGCATGCATCAGAAGCGGGTCGCGCTGGGTGGCCCGCAGCAGCATCTTGACCGCGTGGCTTACGGGCGTGCCCGCACGATAGTTGTTCCACGTCCGTAAAGTGACGCCAAGAAAATCCGCCGCCTCATTATTGGAAAGGCCGATTTCCTCCTGCCATTTGCGCAGGTCCTCCACATCGAAGTCCCGCTGGTCCTCTGCGATCTGGTAAAGGTGATGGGCATCGATTGCCAGGTCGTCTCCGTCCCATTCCACAGTCGCACCATAATCGGCGACTGTCGCAGTCTGCCAGATATCTGCCGAACGGAGCGGATTGAGCAATTCTCCTCCGGTCGCTATCCATCCGGTCAGATCGGCGGTCGACTGGCTTCCGTCCGCCCAGTCGATGATGAGCGTGCAAGGCGGATTGGGCAGGATGGTTTTGATGCGTGGTGTCATGACTTCTTTCCCTTTCCTACAATGGGAAAACGCGGGTTCGTCCGATTCCATTCATTGGCAATCAGCTTCCCATTGCTTCTCGCCCATGCCAAAGCTTCGGTTTCAGCCCTGCGGGATAGCTTGCCGCGCAGGATTTCCAGAGTTTCGATGTCGACAAGGGCATCAGCATCCGGTGTTATGATGTGAAAATGCGGCGGCAAATGATCGTTCGCGTAGACGCGTATGATGATGTTTCCGATCTGAACCAGTTTGCCCATGCAGCCCCCACGGCGCCAATAAAACATAGTGCATAAATTTCACTATGTGAAGGGAGGCAAAGAAGCATATTTCCGGTCTGTGGGCATTCAGAGGGCGGGTTCTATGTTCTATAAAGAATGTTGCTGAGAACTGCCGCATCTTCCGCGAACTGCCCGACATCGTCGCCTTTGACGAATTCCAGCATCGCATAAGCCGTCTTCGTCCAGTCGCCTTCCGGCAATGCACCCACGCACGCCCGCCAATAATCCGCGCGCTCGTGAAGCGGCAGGCGGCTGGCGTCGGCGAGCCAGGCGAAGACGTGGAGATGGCAGATGCGCGAACCGAGTGCGGATATTTCCGCCAGCGCGTCATTCAGCGGCAGGCCGGGGGCGGGCTGCCAGTAGAAAAAGAGGTTGGGAACCGGCAAATCCTGCATGAGTTGCAGGGCCGAGGGCAGGGTGTCCGTCAGTGAGTTGGGGTGATATTCGAGGCCGATTGTGATGCCATAGTCGTGCGCCAGGCGGGCGATTGTCGCCAGTGCCTCCGTTGCTGCGCGGCGTTCGCCGGGGGAGTAATCGGCAGATGGGCGTTTGCGGCTGCCGGGCCATATACGGATATGCCCGGCGCCGAGCGCCCTTGCGGTTTCGAGTACGGCGGTCACATCATCAGGCGCAAAATCCGGCGCAAAGATGTAGGAACCGTAGGAAGACACGGTCAGGCCCGCTTTTGCCGTCCGTTCGCCGACATCCCTTGCATTGCCGAGATCGCCCGGCGGCACATGGATATCACCGCCCCATTCGATGGACCTGATGCCGTTTGCGGCGGCGAGGTCGATGACGGCCTGTGGCGACAGGGAGCGGAAGGTGACGGAGCAGAGGCCGGGCTCGAAAAATCTCATGCGATCAGTTCCAGATGTTCCGGCCGCACCTGCTGTTGCAGCGCAAAGCCCCGGCAAAAACGCTCAATCTCGGCAATCGCCATGTCACCGAGCCTTGCGCGTTCAAGGCCTGTCGCGCCGGCGATATGCGGTGTGAGGAAGACGTTCGGCAGGCTGTAGAAGGGAGAGTCCGGCGGCGGCACTTCCGGGTCGGTGACGTCGATGACCGCTTCGATGCGACCGGTTTTCAGTTCGGCCAGAAGCGCGTCTTCATCCACCAGCGCGCCGCGCGCCGTGTTGATCAGGGTCGCGCCGTCCTTCATACGGGCAAGTGCTGCCGCGCCGATCATATGTCGGGTCTGCGGCAGGGAGGGCGCATGCAGGGAGATGACATCGCTGGCGGCCATCAGCTCCTCGAGCGACACAAGAGATACGCCGAGCTTTTCCGCCTCCGCAGCGCTTAGAAGCGGATCGAAAAGGATGAGGTTGAGATCGAAGGGCTGCAACAGATTGATGACGCGTCGGCCGATGCGCGATGCGCCGACGATGCCGACCGTGAGGCCAAGATTGCCGATGGCCTGCGACTGCAATTGCTCGACAGGCGCGCGGTTGCGATGCTCCAGGTAAAGTCGCCGGAAGCCGAAGGCGCGCTTGCCGGCGAGCAGGATCATCGCCAGCGAAAATTCGGCGACCGGCTGCGCATTTGCCTCCGCCGCGCTGCAGACGATGATGCCGCGTTCGAACACCGCCCGCGACAGGAAATATTTCACCGTGCCGGCGGCATGGGAAATCAACCTGAGCTGCGGCATCAGGGCGAGTTCCCGCGCCCCTACATCCGGGCAGCCCCAGCCGGTCAGCAGAATATCCGTCCGCGCGAGCTGCGCTTTCAGGGAGGGGTCGTGAAAATCGCAGATCCGCCCGGTGTCGAGAATCTCGACGCTCTGTGACAGCCTCTCAAGCGCCTGCGCCGTCAGCACATGCTGGGTCCGTTCCGGGTCCATGGCCAGGCTGAGACGCGGAAGCGGGCTCTTCATTGCGGCTCTCCCGCCGCCGCCATGCTGCTGACCGGAACACCGCGCTCCGCAAACAGACGGTCGAGCGCGCCCATATCGGGGAAGGCGGGTGTGGTCGCCAGCGCCCTTTCGCTTTCGGGCCCGGCCACGCCGGCAAAGACGGCACAGGCGAGCAGGGTTTCACCGGCCGGAATTTCGCCCCGCAATTGCGGCACGGTGGTCTTGGCGTTGATGAGATTGGTATTGGGCAGCGCCTTCAGCGCCACGCCGTGGCGCGATATGCTGGAGCCGAGATCGACAATCGCGGATATGTCGGTGCCGCAATCGGCCGTTGCCTGGCCGGTCTCCTCGCGCACGGCATCGCGGTCGCCATCGTTGCGGTTGATCGCAAACCCGCCTTCGGTGACCGAGAGGGGGCGTGCGGCCGTGATCCGGTGCAGCCTGACATGCCAGTCGCCGGCTGTGGCCAGCGTGGTTTCGACTTCGACATCCGGGAATGGCTTCCATGTCGCCCGCAGGTTTTCACCCGCCAGCAGAACCTCATCGTTGGTTTCGCGCACGCGGTAATGCAGGCCGTCTTCGGAAAAGGCCAGCATATTGTCGAAACCATTGGTCCTGAAGCCGCGTTCGTCCACCTCGACACCGAAGCCGTAACGGGAGGAATAGGCGAATTTGGCATATTTTTCCGGACCGCCGCGCATGGAAAGGTTTTCCTGTCCGCTGGAAAGCGCGGTGACATTGCCCTTGGCCTTTATCATCACCATGCCGGGATGAACGAGCGGACGCGGTTTTGCGGAAGGCGCGGGCAGCTTTTCCTCCGCCTGCCAGAAGGGATGGCTTTCCGGCAGGGCGAGCGGCAGAAAGGCCTTGAAGGCCCAATAGGGCGAACCGGCGGAATTGTAGCTTTCCGACATGGTGAGCTGCGGATAGGCGTAACCGATGGAGAGCACGCCATCGCGGTCGGCAATCGGCTTTTTCGCCCACCAGCGCAGATGCTGCAGATAAAGCCCCTTGATTTCGCCCCAGGGCAACGCCTCCTCATCGGCAAAGGCAAGGCCGGCCCAGAAACCGCCGCAGGCGAAGCGGTAGGTCATGGAACGGCCAAACGCCAGCGCGCCGCCATCCTCGTCGAACCAGCTTGCGAAATCGGCGGCGAAGAGGCGGGCGCGCTCACGGTAGCGCGCGGCATAGGCATCGTCAGGCTGGCTGAGCTTCGCGTAGATCAGGCCGTAAAAATGCATGGCGAAGGCGATGTAATGGTCGATGCGGCGATAATTGCCGTCGCGATACCAGCCGTCGGCGATATAAAACCCGTCCAGTTCCGTTTTGAATGTTTCCGTCAGGCTGCGGTCGAAGTCGATGCCGAGGTGATCGAGCGCCATATCGACCATCACCCGGAAGAACTTCCAGTTATTATCGGCGTAATTACGCTCGCGCGCCGTCAGGAGATAGTGGCGCAGATTGTCCTTCTGGGTGCCGGACAGCGGCTCCCAGAGGTGCTGCGGCGCAAGCCGCAGCGAAAAACCAAGCGCGGCAAGTTCCACCAGCCGCTGATCCTTCTGGCGGACGTCACCCCAGTAGTCGGGATGGGCAGGATCGGTGCCATTGGCTATTCCCCGCGCCAGAAGCGGCCAATGGTCGAAGTGATCGCCGCTCAGCGCAAGCGGTGCGATGCCCCAGAGAGGGCGGGCGAAACCTTCCAGATCGGCCGCCGCCCTGTCGAAATGCGCGGCGGTCCCGCTGAGCGCCACCCTGGCGCCGCCCTGCGAAAAATAGGGAAGAAGCGGCGCGAAGCTGTCGTCCAGCGCCCGCCGCACATCGGCGCGGCTTTTGAGCGGATTGCCGTGCAGCGGATTGAATCTGGCCATATTGAGTTTGCTCATGGTGTCATGCATCGCCTGTCGCCTTTCCCGTCTTTTTTGCCTTGCCGGCGGTCTGGCCTTCCACCAGCTGCACGCCGAGCTGTACCTGCCGGGCATTGGCGGAAGGCTCCGTCAGCCGGCGCCGCAACAATTCCACGGCCTCGCGGGCGATCTCGCGGCGGTCGACGCGGATGGTGCTGAGGCGCGGGGTGGACAGCTCGGCAAAAGGCAGGTCATCGAAACCGATGATGGAAAGATCGTCCGGCACGCCGAGGCCAAGCTCCTGCGCCGCACCCAGTGCGCCAAGCGCAATGGCGTCATTCATGCAGAAAATGCCGGTCATGTCGGGGTGCTTGGCGCGCAGCTGGCGAACCGCCTCGCCCGCCTGCCCGAAGCCGCTCTCCGCCGTTGACAGCAGGAATTCCTCATAGGTGGTTCCCTCTTCCTCGAGGATCGTGTGGCGGAAGCCGCGCATGCGCTCCCTGATGGTGTGGCGGTGGTGGGGGCCGATATAGGCGACCTTGCGGTGGCCAAGGTCCAGGAGCCGCCGCGCCGCCAGCGCGCCGCCGTAAAAATTGGAAGGCGAAACGCAGTCGAGCGCCATTGACGGATCGGCGCTGTTGACCAGAACCGGCTGCAATACACCCTGGGTGATGCGGTGGATGATCTCCTCCTCGGGATCGAGGCCGATGGCGAGAAGGCCGTCGACCTCGCAGACCCGCTGCGTCAGCGCGTCGTCGATCTGTTTCTGGTGCAGGAGCCGGATATCCAGCTCGAAACCGTCCGTCTGGGCGAGGCTGCGCAGCGTGTCGAAAATATCATGGTAGAAAGCGCCGATATCGCCGGTCGCCCGTTCGGCCGACATGAGCGCAAGGATCGTCTTTCCCTCCAGCGGCACGCCGCCAGCCTGGCTGGTGACCGGGCGCAGGGGATAGCCAAGCTCCGCCGCCACGCCCAGAACCTTGGTCTGGATCGACGCGCTGATGCCCTTTTCCCCGGCCAGAACACGCGAAACGGTGCTGATGGAAACGCCGGCGCGCTGGGCGATATCCGACTGGCGCGGGCGGCTGATGTCGGGCGTATCGTTCATATCGTCTCCTGCGCTTGCAAAAAAATATAATATGATGCAAATATTGCAAACTAAGAAAATTTGCAAGAATTTAAGTGGTATCTGAAAAATTTGCAAAACGCGGGAGGAGCAGATGCAAACGATCGATAGGCGCGGATTTTTGGTCACGGCGGCGTTGGCCGGTCTCGGTGCGGCGGCGGGCGGTTTCCGCGCGGTTGCGGCCGAAACCCGGCTGCGCTGCGTGTGGTGGGGTTCGGCCGACCGCAACAAGCGCACCAATGAGGTGATCGCGCTTTACCAGAAGGCCGATCCGCAAACGGTGGTCAGCGGGGAGATGATCGCCGGTTCCGATTACTGGACCAAGCTTGCGACATCCATGGCAGGGCGCAATGTCGCCGATATCTTCCAGCTCGAACCGTCCACCATCGCCGATTATTCCGGCCGCGGCGCCTGCATGGAGCTGGACCAGTTTGTCGGCAAGTCGCTTGATCTTTCCAGTTTCGGCAAGAGCGAGATCGATCTTTGCCGTATTGACGGCAAGCTCTACGGTGTCGGTCTCGGGCTCAATTCCTTCTGCATGATGTATGATGCCGAGTCGCTGAAGGAAGCCGGCCTCTCCATGCCGGAGGGCCAGATTACCTGGAAGGCGCTTGCGGAACTGGCGCGCGATTTCAAGAAGAACGGCCCGGCAAAGCGCAATTACTGGGCGGTGCCCTATGGCGCGCGTTACCACTATGTCTTCGATGTCTGGCTGCGCCAGCGCGGCAAGCTGCTGTTCCAGGATGGCACCATCGGCTTCAACAAGGAAGACGCCAAGGAATGGTTCGCCTATTGGGAGGATCTGCGCGAGAACAAGCTCTGCGTTTCCGCCGATATCCAGACGCGCGATGACAACACCATTGAATCCAACGCGCTGACGCTTGGCAATTCGGCAATCGGCTTTGCCTATTCCAACCAGCTTGTCGGTTATCAGGCGCTCAACAAGAAGACTTTGTCCATCGGCATGCTGCCGGGCGAGGGCGCGGGCAAGCCGACCGGCCATTATTATCGGCCAGGCCTCATCTGGTGCATTTCGTCCACATCCACCAACCCGGAAGCGGCGGCGAAGTTCATCAACTTCTTCGTCAACGATCTGGAAGCGGGCAAGGTTCTCGGCGTCGAACGCGGTGTGCCGCCGGCAAAGAAGGTGCGTGAGGCGGTGTTGCCGAGCCTCAACGAAACAGAGCGCAAGACGGTGGATTATATCGAGAGCCTGTCCGGCAAGCTCGATCCCTATCCGGAACCCGCCCCGATCGGCGCCAATGAGTTCGACCGCGGTGTGATGCGCCCGATTGCCGATTCGCTCGCCTTCGGCCGCGCCAGCATCGATGAGACGGCGCAAAATCTTGTCGACACCGGCACGCGGACCCTGCGCAAGCGCGGTTGACGACAGAAGGGGCACCGCCATGCGGCTTTCCGGCCGCCTGGCGGTGCTTTTTTATGGCTTGCGTCCCAGGGAACGATCCCAGATGCGGCTGTACGACAAACAGCACTGGACAAGGACAGGGCATTTAAGCCAGAAATTCTGATCTGGATCGATAAATCTGAAGATTAGAGAATGGCCCCCAATTTCCTCCTCGTTGATGCTGAAAAAGAATTCGATGTGCTGAAAGCGGCCGCGTCGCTGATCCGTGTGCAGATATTGAAGCTGCTGCATGAGACGAGCGGCCTGAATGTCAACGAGATCGCGCAGCGGCTGGATCTGCCCCAGTCCACCGTTTCCGCCGGCGTGGCCGTTCTCGAAGAGGCGGGGTTGCTGCGAACCGAAACGCGCAAGGCGCGCAAGGGCAGCCAGAAGATCTGCTTCGCCACCTGCGATGAACTCATCGTGTCCTTCCGAAAACCGGAGACGCCGGCGGCCTCCAATTACATTGCGGTGGCCATGCCGCTCGGCCTCTACACCCAGAGTTCGGTGACCGCGCCCTGCGGCATCTGCTCGCCGGAAGGCATCATCGGGCTCCTTGATGTACCAGATACATTCATGGACCCTGACCGGATGAAGGCGGCGCTGCTGTGGCTGACCTCCGGCTTCGTGGAATATCAATTTCCCAATAATGCCAAGATTCAGGGGCGGGAAGTCGAGGAAATCGAGTTTTCCATGGAGGTCAGCTCCGAGGTGCCGGGAACGCACAGCAACTGGCCGTCCGATATCACGCTGTCCGTCAACGGCAGGGAAATCGGCGTGTGGACCTCGCCCGGCGACTTCGGCGACAAGCGGGGCGCGTTCACGCCCGACTGGTGGAAGCTTTCCGGTTCCCAATACGGCATGCTCAAGACCTGGCGCATCACCGCGCAGGGAACCTATGTCGACGGCACACGGATTTCCGACGTTACCCTCGCGGATATCGACCTTACCAGTCACCGTTCCATCCGGTTGCGCATCGAGGTCAAGGCCGATGCAAAACATCCGGGCGGGCTGAATATTTTCGGCCGCGGGTTCGGAAACTACGATCAGGATATCGTCCTGCGCCTGCGCACCGCGGGCTGAGCCAGTCAATTTTCAAAAGTATGATTTTCGCGGTTGACAGGCGCGGATTCCCTCGGCAACTATATTATCAAATATGGTTTATATCATATTTTATGATTTAATGCGCAGGGGAGGAGAGCCTTATGAAAGCGCGGGTTTCAGTCCACCGGGACTTCCGGATCGGGCGTATCGACGATCGTCTTTATTCCGCCTTCATCGAGCATATGGGGCGTGCGATCTATGGCGGGATTTACGAGCCCGGCCATCCGCAGGCGGATGAGAACGGCTTTCGCAAGGATGTTCTGAAATTCGTGCGGGACCTGAAAATTCCCGCCATCCGTTATCCCGGCGGTAACTTCGTTTCCGCCTATCGCTGGGAGGACGGCATCGGCCCGCGCGATAAGCGCCCCATCCGTCTCGACCTCGCATGGCGTTCGAAGGAAACCAACCAGATCGGCATCAACGAATTTGCCGACTGGGCGCAGATGGCCGGTATCGAGATGATGCTCGCCGTCAATCTGGGTTCGCGTGGTCTGGATGATGCCCGCAACTTCCTCGAATATGTGAATTTTCCGGGCGGCACGACGCTCAGCGACCTGCGCCGCAGCCATGGCGCCGAGAAGCCGCACGGCGTGAAAATGTGGTGCCTCGGCAATGAAATGGACGGCCCCTGGCAGATCGGCCACAAGACGGCGGTGGAATATGGCCGCCTGGCCAACGAAACCGCCAAGGCTTTCAAGGGTTTCGATCCCACCATCGAAGCAATCGTCTGCGGCAGTTCCAATGACGGCATGCCGACCTATCCCGAATGGGAACGCGAGGTGCTTGAGGAATGTTATGAGAATGTCGACCACATCTCGCTGCACAAATATTTCGGCAATAACAGCCGCGACACGCTGAATTATTTCGGCAAGATCGAAGAGACGGGCCGCTATATCCAGACCATCGCCGGCGTCATAGATTATGTGAAGGCCAAGAAGCGCGCCAAAAACGATGTGTCCATCTGCTTCGACGAATGGAACGTCTGGTATCATATCCGCCAGGAAGACGGCAAACGCATCAAGAGCTGGGACTGGCCGGAAGCGCCGGCGCTTCTGGAAGAGACCTATAATTTCGAGGACGCGCTTTTCGTTGCCGGCCTGCTCAACGAATTCATCCGCCGCTCGGATCGGGTGCGCATCGCCTGCATCGCCCAGCTCGTTAACGTCATTGCTCCCATCCGGGCGGAAAAGAACGGGCCGGCCTGGCGTCAGACGATCTATTATCCCTATCAGTTCGCCTCGCTTTATGGCCGCGGCGTTGCGCTGAATGTCGCCGTCGATTGCCCGACTTACGATTGCAACGCGGCGGATGACGTCAAATATCTCGATGTTGCCGGTGTCTTCGATGAGGCGGAAGGCATGGTGACGCTGTTCGTGCTTAACCGGCATCTCACCGAGGCGGCCGAGATCAATGTCAGCCTCACCGGGTTCTCCTCGGCGACGCTTGATCTGCATCTTGCCATGGCGGGATATGATCTGCGTGTTGGCAACGGCCCGGATCAGCCGGATCGTGTCGTGCCGGCGCCGGGCAGCGGTGTCGGCGTCGAGGATGGGGTGTTGAAGGGCTCCGTGCCGGCGCTGTCCTATCATGTGCTGCGCCTGAAGGTTCAGTGAGGCGGCCATGGGTGTCCGTCTCGACAATATCGCCAAGTCCTTCGGATCCTTCGCCGCGATCCGGGACGTCTCCATGGAAATCCCGACCGGCAGCTTCGCTGTGTTCGTCGGGCCTTCCGGTTGCGGCAAATCCACGCTGCTGCGCATGATCGCCGGGCTTGAGGAGACCAGCGGCGGGCGCATCGCCATCGATGACCGCGATGTCACGGCCGTCGAACCGGCGGATCGGGGCGTTGCCATGGTGTTCCAGAACTATGCGCTTTATCCGCATCTGAGCGTGTTTGAGAACATGGCCTTCAGCCTGCGGCTTGCCCGCAAGCCAAAGGCGGAAGTCAATGACAGGGTGGGCGAAGCCGCCCGTATCCTGCAGCTTGAGGACCATCTGCAGAAAAAGCCGTCGCAGCTTTCGGGCGGACAGCGGCAGCGGGTGGCGATTGGACGCGCCATCGTGCGGCAGCCAAAGGTCTTCCTGTTCGATGAGCCGCTCTCCAACCTCGATGCCGAGCTGCGTGTCCAGATGCGGCTGGAGCTGACGCGCCTTCATCGCAGGCTCGGCGCCACGATGATCTATGTCACGCATGACCAGGTGGAGGCCATGACGCTTGCGGACAGGATTTTCGTGCTGAAGGGCGGCATCGTGCAGCAGGCGGGTGCGCCGCTTGCCCTGTACGACGATCCCGACAACCGCTTCGTGGCCGGCTTCATCGGCTCGCCGGCGATGAATTTCCTGCAGGCGGACATTGTCGAACAGCGAAACGGCGTCGTGACGCTCTCGCTCGATGGTGGCCAGAGACATCTCGAAGCGCGGCTTTCACAGCCGGTTTCCGCCGGCCAGCGGATCGAAATCGGGATTCGGCCGGAGCATCTGACGATTGCCCCTGACGGCGCCCTGCCTGTCAATGTCGAGGTGGCGGAGGAGCTTGGCGATGTTTCCTACCTCTATACCCGCACGCCTTCGGGCAAGGAAATCATCGTGCAGCGGCAGGGTTCGCGCGAGACGCTGGATGGCCGGTCCGTTCTGTTGAGCGCCTCTGCCGACCACATTCTGGTTTTCGACAGCGACGGCAAAAGGTTGCGATAGGCGCGAGGAGGCGCCTTTCGCTGCAGCAGACTGCCTCTTCAAGGGGCGTTTCCACATAAACGGGAGGAGTGAACGATGCGACTGATCAAGACATTGCTTGTTGGCACGGTTCTGGGTTTGACCGCCCTGCCGGCGCTGGCGAAACAGGATATCGTCTGGTGGGACTTTCTGTCAGGCGGTGACGGCGTGCGCATGAAAGCGCTGATCGACGCCTTCAACAAGGAGCACCCGGATATTCAGGTCAAGGGAACGACGCTGGAATGGGGCGTTCCCTTTTATACCAAGGTGCGGACCGCCTCGGCCGTTGGGGAAGGGCCCGATATCATGACCTATCACCTGTCACGCGCGCCGCTGGCGCTTCAGGAAAAGGTGCTGAGCGAGATCACGGCAAAGGACCTCGAAGATGCGGGGCTGAAAAAAGACGATTTCTTCAGCGCGCCGTTTGAGGCGGCCAGCCATGACGGCAAGCTTTATGCCGTGCCTTTCGATATTCACGCGCTTGTTCTTTATTACAATGCCGACCTTCTGAAAGGCTCGCCCTATCTCGATGCCGAAGGCAAGCTGACCGGCATCAAGACGATGGATGATTTCGAGAAGGCGCTGGCCTGGGCGAAGGAAAACGGCGTCGAGACGCCGGTTACCTATCAGTCGGGCGGCGAAGGCGGTGTCTGGCGCGTCTTTTACACGCTTTTGTCGCAGCAGGGCGGCGAGCTCGTTACCAATAATGAGGTGCTTGCCGGCGACAATGCGGAGAAGGCCGCCAAAGCCATCGACACCATGTCCAGATGGCGCGAGAACGGCTGGGCCCCGGAACAGGCGGAATACGAAGCATCGGTCGCCCTGTTTTCCGCCGGCAAATCCGCGTTCCAGCTAAATGGGGTGTGGGAAGTGCCGACCTACAAGGATCTGGAGAAAAACGGCAAGCTGGGCTTCAAGTGGAGCGCAGTCGAAGTGCCGCCCTTCATGGGCAAGCGCGCCACCTGGGCGGATTCCCATGCCTTCGCCATTCCGAACGAAGGTGACAAGACTGTTTCCGGCGAGAAACGCGCCGCCGTCATGACGCTCATCGGCTGGATGGAAAAACACGCCATCAGCTGGGCCGATGCCGGCCATATCCCGGCCTATAAATCGATCACCGAAAGCAGCGAATACAGGGCGATGCAGCCGAATTCCACCTATGCATCGCTGGCGGAAGCGGCGGTGTTCGATCCGAAGACCACGATCACGGGTGTCGCCTCTCCGGCCTATGATGCTGCCCTCAACGTCATCGCTCCAGCCATTCAGGGTTTCATGAATGGCACGGATGCGGTGACGCAGATCAAGGATGAGCTGCAAGACAAGCTGAAGTAACAGCAAACCCGCCCTCCGGTTGCTGACCGGAGGGCGGCACGCAATGTGCAAGGTCCCGGAGACATTCCATGGCTATGATTGAAAACCGGCGCAAAAAATCGCTGATCGCGTTGTCGATGGTGACACCGTTCATCGTGGTCTTCGCCACCTTTTTCCTTTATCCGTTGATCGAGATGGTGCGCATGAGTTTCACCGACGCGCCGCTGATTGGCGAGGGAAACTGGGTTGGGCTGGCGAACTACGCGAAACTGCTGAGCGACCGTCTTTTCGTCACCTCGCTGAAAAACAACGGCTATTTCGTGCTTCTGACCGTCGTGCCGACGACCGTCATCGCGCTCGTGATCGCTCTCGCCGTCAGCCGCCTGTCGGGCGTCAATCAGACCATTGCCATGAGCCTGTTTTTCCTGCCCTATGTGCTGCCGGTTTCCGTCGTCACCGAAATCTGGGCGTGGATGCTCGATCTGCAGTTCGGCATTCTCCAGCCGGTAATTTCGCTGTTTGCCGGCAAGCCGGTCGCGGTTTTCAAGAACCCGTACTGGGTCATGCCGATGGTCGCCGTGGTCACCATCTGGTGGACGAACGGTTTCAACGTGCTGCTGTTCATCGCCGGTTTGCGCAATATTCCGGCAGAGCTTTACGAGGCTGCATCGCTTGACGGCGCAACGACATGGCAGCGCTTCTGGCGGGTGACGTGGCCGCTGCTCTGGCCCGTCACCGCGCTCGTTCTGACGTTGCAACTGATCCTGCAGCTGAAGATATTCGATCAGATCTATCTTCTGAGCGGCGGCGGGCCGTTCAATTCCAGCTTCGTGCTTCTGCTCAAGGTCTATCGCGAGGCGTTCCAGCTCAACAATGGCGGTTACGCCTCCGCTGTCGCCACCGTGCTGTTCCTGCTGATCGTCATCGTTTCCATTCTCCAGTTCCAGTTGCTGCGCATCCGGAGGAACTCATGAGCTTCACGAAAAGACTGGAAAACATCGTCCTGACCGTGCTGACCTTTTCGGCGGCGCTGGTCTGGATCTTTCCGCTCTACTGGACTTTCGTCACCTCAATCCGCTCGGATGAAAATGTCGCCGGCAATAGTTCGCTGATACCCGACGAATTTCAGCTGAGCGCATATGTCAATGCCATCTTCAACACGCGGCTGATGAACTGGTATCTGAACTCCGTCGGCACGGCGGCAATCGTCACCGGCTCCGTGCTGCTGATTTCGATGTTGTGTGCCTATGCCCTGTCGCAGATACGCTTTCCGGGGCGGCGGCTGCTTTATGGCATCGTGCTCGCCAGTTTCATGGTGCCGGCGCAGACGCTTGTGGTCACGCAGTTCATCCTGATGAAGAACCTCAACCTCATCAACACCTGGGCCGGCATCATCCTGCCGCAGCTCATCACGCCCATCGTCATCATCGTTTACAAGCAGTTCTTCGACAGCGTGCCGAAGGAGATGCGCGAGGCGGTGGTTCTGGATGGCGGCGGCGAATACACGATCCTGTTCAAGGTCTATCTGCCGCTGAACTGGGGGATTACCACCGCCATGGCGATCGTGACCTTCATCACGGTGTGGAACGCCTTTTTCTGGCCCTTCCTTGTCGTCACCTCGGAAAACATGATGACGATCCCGGTCGGCATCACCCAGGTCAACGATGCCTTCGGCGTTGCCTATGCGCGGCTCATGGCTGTGGCGATGCTGGCGGCCCTGCCGGTCATCATCGCCTATGTCATCTTCCAGCGGCGTGTGACGGAAGCGATCATGATCTCGTCCGGCGTGAAAGGGTGAGGGCGGCTTACTCCGGAAGATGCGGGCAGGCAGCAGGGTTATATTGAAGCTGCCCGCCCTTTCTTGGGGGCCCGATGCCGGACCCGTCTCGCGCGGCCCTTAGACCGCCAGCAGTTTTTCGTTGCCGATGCGGTGGGTCTCGCCGGTTCCTTCCGTTTCGATCCGCCGACCCGTGGCAGGGTCGAAGAAATGCAGGTGGGCGGCGGGAAGCTCGAGGTGGATGCGCTGGCCGGGTTTTACCGAAAGATCCTCACCGATGGCGGCGGAGAAGGTCTCGCCGGCTATATCGGCATGGACGATACGGCCGGAACCCAGTTCCTCGACAAAATCCACGATTGCCGGCACGCCCGCGCCTTCGGTGCTGACCACACATTGCTCCGGGCGGATGCCCACCGTCACGTCGCGGCCGCGAAGTTCCAGCGCCGTCTCGGGGAAAAGTTTCACCGGCGTGCCGTTCAGCATGACGGCAGGCGATTCCACTTCCACCCTTGTGGCGAAGAGGTTCATGGCCGGCGAACCGATGAAGGACGCCACGAAGGTACTGGCCGGGCGGTGATAGATGTCGAGCGGATGGCCGACCTGTTCGACATTGCCCTTGTTCATCACCACCAGCCGGTCGGCGAGCGTCATGGCTTCCACCTGGTCATGGGTGACGAAGATGGAGGTGGCGGACAGGCGCTGGTGCAGCTTGCGGATTTCGGCGCGCATGGTCACGCGCAGCTTGGCGTCGAGGTTGGAGAGCGGCTCGTCGAAAAGAAACACGGCCGGTTCGCGGATGATGGCGCGGGCCATCGCGACGCGCTGGCGCTGGCCGCCGGAAAGGGCGGCGGGCTTGCGTTCGAGGTAGTCGGACAGGCCGACGATCTTTGCGGTCTCCTCGACCCGGCGCTGGCGTTCGGCCTTCGGAACACCGGCGACCTTCAGCGCGTAGCCGATATTGCCGGCCACCGACATATGCGGATAAAGCGCGTAATTCTGGAACACCATGGCGCAGCCGCGCTCACGCGGTTCCAGCGTGTTGACCACGCGCCCGCCAATGGCGATCTCGCCCGAGGTGATTTCCTCCAGCCCGGCGATCATGCGCAGGAGCGTGGATTTTCCGCAGCCCGAAGGGCCGAGGATGACGACGAATTCGCCGGAGTCGAAAGAAAGATCCACCCCATGCAGGGTCTGCGTCTTGCCATAGGATTTGCGGACCTGACGAATATCGATCTGAGCCATGATAAAAACCTTGTTGTTGAAAGCCGGGCGTCACTTGTCGGACGAGACGAGGCCGCGGACGAACCAGCGTTGCAGGAAGGCCACGACGAGCAGCGGCGGTGTGATGATGATGAGGGAGCCGGCAAGCGTGACGTTCCAGTCCGGCGTGCCGTCATCGGCGGGCAGAAGCGCCCGGAGCGACATCATCACCGTCTTGTAGGAAGGGTCGGTGATCATCAGCAGCGGCCACAGATACTGGTTCCAGGCATAAACGAACATGATGGTGGTGAGCGCCAGCATGTTGGTGCGCGACAGCGGCAGCAGCATGTCCACGAAGAAGCGGGCCGCGCCCGAACCGTCCATGCGGGCCGCTTCGGCCAGCTCGTCCGGGATCGTCATGAAGAACTGCCGGTAAAGAAAGGTGCCGGTGGCCGTGGCGATGAGCGGCAGGGTGAGGCCGGCATAGGAGTTCAGCAGGTTCCATTCGAGCGTCACCTCGATGCCGAACAGGCCGAGAATGGAGCGGAACGGCTGGAAGAGATCGGCGGCGACGGAATAGGTCGGCACCACGCGCACTTCGAGCGGCAGCATCAGGGTGATGAACACCGTCCAGAAGAACAGATGTCTGAGCGGCGAGCGGAAGAACACGATGGCGAAGGCGGTGAAGGCCGAAAGGGCCACCTTGCCGATGGTCACCAGCGTCGCCATGATGACGCTGTTGAGGAGGGCGTTGCCGAGATTGGCGCGTTGCCAGGCCGTCTGTGCATTGGCGAAAAATTCGCCCTGCGGCATGAAGTTGAACGGCACGCTGTTGACCTGCTGTACCGACTGGCTGGCGCCGGAAATGACGACGATGAAGGGGCCGATGAGCAGGAAAAAGCCTGCGATCAGGATCGCATAGGTCAGGGCGTCGGCATAGGGTGTGCGCTGGATCATCGCCGCCTCACTTGTAATGGACTTGCCGCTCGACGAAGCGGAACTGGATGAAGGTGAAGACCATGATGAGGCCGATGAGGACGAGGCTCTGCGCCGAGGCGCCGGAATAGTTCAGGCCCTCGAAGGCTTCGCTGACGATGCGGTAGACCATCACTTCGGTGGCGCGGTTGGGGCCGCCTTCGGTGGTGGAGGCGACGATGCCGAACGTATCGGCGCCGACGAAACCCTCCGTCATCATGATGACGGTCAGGAAGAACAGCGTGGGCGCCAGCAGCGGCACCTGAATGTCGATGGCGCGGCGGATCGGCCCGGAACCGTCCATGGCCGCAGCCTCCGTCAGCGAACGCGGCACGGATTGCAGGCCGGCGAACAGGAAGATGAAGGTATAGCCCGCCCATTTCCAGATGAAGATGACGATGACGAGGATGAGTGCGTGCTCACCGTATTTGGCCGGGTTCCAGATATCGGGCCACCAGGCGTTCAGCGAGGCCGCGAGGCCGCGCTCCGGCGACAGGATGAAGCGGAAGGCCATGCCGGCCGCGGGACCGGCGATCGCGTAGGGCAGGATGTAAAGCACCCGGAAGAAGCCGGAGCCGGGAAGCTGGCGATCGACGGCAAGCGCGAGCACGAGGCCGATGAGGATCGCGAAAAACGGACCGACGACCGCAAAGATCAGGCTGGTGACGATCGACTGCCAATAAAGCGGATCGCCGAAGGTTTCGATGAAATTGGCTAAACCGACGAATTCCGCCGGGCCGCCGAAGGGCGGCTCCAGGGTGAATGCCCAGTTCAGCACCGCCGCAACCGGCCAATAGAAGAACAGGAGAATAAGCAGAAACTGCGGCAGGGCGAAGAGCACAGGCAGCCATGTGCTTTTGAAAACGGTACGTTTTTCCATTGGAGTCCGGCGGGGTTCGAGATTTCGGCGGGCCTGCCCGAACGACTGTCCGGACAGGCCTTTGACGGCGATAAAAGAACGCTTAGTTCAGCTTGGCGCCTTCATAGGTCTTCTCGAAGCGGCGCAGACCGGCGTTGGAGCGCTCGACGGCTTTGTCGAGTTCGGCCTGGATGTCGGCGTTCTGCATGAAGATGGCTTCGAGCGAGGTGGCGACTTCCTTGCGGATCTGCGTGAAGCCGCCGAGGCGGATACCGCGGGTATATTCGGAAGGCGGTGTGAAGGTCAGGCTTTCGATCGCCTTTTCGCGGCCCTTATAGGGAGCCTTGTCATAGAAGCCGTTGGCCTTCATGGCGTCGAAGCCGGTCTTGGTGACGGGGATGTAGCCGGTGACCGTCGACCACCACTCAACCATATCAGGCTGGGCGATGAAGTTGAGGAACGCGGCCGCGCCCTTGTATTCCGCATCCGGACGACCGGCGAGAACCCAAAGCGAAGCGCCGCCGACCAGCGAGTTGTGACGTTCGGTGCCCTTCCAGATCGGCAGCATGGCGACATCCCACTTGACGCCCTGCGGCATGGTCTTGCCGACGGTGCCGTGGCTGGCGATCGAGGACATGAACATCTGGCAGGTCTGCGAGGTGAAGGCCGGCAGAATATCCATGCCGAGCTGCTTGGTCTTGACGACGAACAGCTTCTCGTCCTGCATCTTCTTGAAGAATTTCACCAGGTCGACGAACTTCGTCTTGTTGATCGTCAGTTCCGCATCGAGACCCTGATAACCGTTGCCCTTGGTGGCGATCGGCTGGTTGTGGATGGCGGAGAACTGCTCCATCAGCATCCATGTGTCGAAGTTGAAGGCGAGCGGGCATTCGAAACCGGCGGCTTTCAGCTTCTTGGAAGCCTCTTCAACCTGTTCCCAGGTGTCGGGCTTGAAGGTGATGCCGGCTTTTTCGAAGGCGTCGACATTGTAATAGAAGACGGCGGTGGAGGAGTTATAGGGGAAGGAGTTCAGTTCGCCCGCAGCGGTTGCGTAATAATTGGCGATACCGGGGAAATAATTGCTCCAGTCGATCTTGTAGCCGTTGTCGGCCATCAGCTTCTTGGCGGGAACGAAAGCCTTGGACAGCATCATGTCCAGCGTGCCGGCGTCGTAGATCTGGGTGATGGCGGGCTGCTTCTTGGCGCGATAGGCGGCAATGGTGTTCTGCAGGGTGGATTCGTAATCGTTCTGCGAGGTGCAGACGATTTCGAATTCGGCCTGGGAGTCATTGAACTTCTTGCAGGTCTCCTGGACGCGGTCGCCGAGATCGCCGGAAAGGCCGTACCAGAATTCGAACTTGGTCTTTTCTGCGTGGGCAGCCGTGGCGCCGAAGGCGGCGGCGAAGGCGACGCCGGCCACGAGGGAAGTCAGTGCGGAAGATTTCATGAGTTGAGCCCCGTTGATGGAATGATGGCCTGCTCGGCAAGGACCTCATGTCCCCGGCACGAAGCCACGGGCTCTGCTAACAGCCGTCTTTGACGGATGGCTTACATTTTGTTGAACGTTTTATGATGACTGGCCGCGCAGGGCATTCTGCGCGGCGGAAAAGTGCGATTAACGCGAATAATCTGAATTTACTGATATTTTTCAGATGCTTAAAATTTCGGCATTATTTCGCTACTTGTTGCTGAACGGGTTGTCGGCGTCAACCGCGACGTGCAGCCTCGATGGTGGCGACGTCGATTTTTCTCATCTCCATCATCGCGTCGAAGGCGCGTTTGGCCTCCGCGCCGCCGGCGGCGAGAGCCTCCATCAGCACCCGCGGCGTGATCTGCCAGGAGACGCCCCATCTGTCCTTGCACCAGCCGCAGGCGCTTTCTTCGCCGCCATTGCCGACGATGGCGTTCCAGTAACGGTCGGTTTCCTCCTGGTCCTCGGTCGATATCTGGAACGAGAAAGCCTCGGTCTGTTTGAAGACCGGGCCGCCGTTGAGGCCGATGCAGGATACGCCCGCGACGGTGAACTGCACGGTCAGCACATCGCCCTTCTTGCCGGAAGGATAGTCGCTGGGGGCATGGTGAACGGCGGTCACGGCGCTATTCGGAAAGGTCTCGGCATAAAATCTGGCGGCCGCCTCGGCATCCTTGTCGTACCAGATGCAGATCGTGTTCTTTTCCATATGCATGGTCCTCCGAAATTGAGATATTTGATCACGCCGGCAGGGCGACGACTGGATTTGCGGGCAAACTGCCGCTTCCCCTATTCGGTATAAAATGCGCCTGCATGGCAAACGTTCCGAAAAAGCCGAAGCTTCGGGCTGCGGCTCAACGGTTCACGACGCCGGGCTAGGCGCCGTCAAAACCATCGTCTTACCCTGCGCCGATAGGCGTCATAGGCCGGGCCCAGCTCCTTCGCCAGCACGCGCTCCTCAATCTTCACCTGCAATATCACCGCGACGGTGAGGGCGAGGGCGACGGCAAGCTGCAGGACCGAGGGGAATACGAGCACCAGTCCCGCAAACAGCAGCATCTGCCCAACGAAGACCGGATTTCTGGAAAGGCCGAAAGGCCCGGTATCGACAATGGCCCCGAGATGGCCTTCGGCCGCACCGATGCGCCATGATTTACCCATGTAGTGCTGGGCGTAAAGCGCAATCAGACTTCCAGCCAGCACCGTCGCCATCCCCAGGATGCTGATGGCTGCACCGGGATCACGGCGGTCCAGAAGCCAGATGCTTCGCTGCGGCTCCAGCCAGAGAGTGACAAGCGGCAAAAGGGCGCCGAGAAAAAAAGCGAGACGGAAAAGCAGGGCGGGCGCGGTCTGCCGCTCTCCGCCCTTTGTAAAAAGCCACACCGGCTGCTGCGAGCGTTTCGCCAGTCGCGCCGTCAAAAGCAAAAAGCCGGCGATATATGCCCACACTGCCAGCACGGATATGATGTCGATCATTCTTCCCCCAAAAGTCTCGTCAGGCTCACGCTCCCAAAAACGGTAAGCCTCGGGTCCAGCGCCCCGAGTATAGACAGGAGTATTACACGACAACGACCCCAGCCAGATGTTTCAGATCATCCGCAGAATTTTGCGGAAAATTGGCGCGATTTCCTGAGTTTTGGCCGCGACCGTCATGAGGTGGGGCGAGCGGCAACCTTATCCTTAAATATTATTTAATTATACAATCATAATATTCATGAATGATTTTGCGTAAAAACCATTCATCCCGGAGGATCGCGCGTGACTATTTTTGATCGTGGTGCCAATGCCCTGGCGGTTCTTGCCGCACTTTCCAAATCCCAGGCCACCATAGAATTCGATCTCTCGGGAAAGATTCTCGCCGCCAATGAGAATTTCTGCCGGGCGCTCGGTTATGACCTTTCGGAAATCGTCGGCAGGCACCACAGCATGTTCGTGGAGCCAGCCGTCGTGTCTTCGCAGGACTACAAGGCTTTCTGGTCCAGGCTCTCGTCCGGCCAGTTCGATCAGCGGCAATATAAGCGCGTCGGCAAAGGCGGCCGCGAGGTCTGGATCGAGGCGTCCTACAATCCGGTGTTTCGCCGCGGCAGGCCGGTGAAAGTGGTCAAGATCGCCACCGACATCACCGAACGCAAGCTGAAGGCGGCGGAAGATACGGGCAAGATCGAAGCGCTCTCGCGGGCGCAGGCGATCATCGAATTCTCCCCCAATGGAGAGGTTCTGGCCGCCAACGAGAATTTTCTGGCGGCGCTGGGTTATTCGCTGGCGGAAGTTCAGGGCAGGCATCATTCCATGTTCTGCGAACCGGCCTATACGCAATCGCCCGAGTATAAGCAGTTCTGGCAAAGGCTGGCCGGCGGCGATCTGGTCGCCGATGAATTCATGCGGCTTGGCAAGGGCGGCCGCAAGGTCTTCATTCAGGCCTCCTATAATCCGATCTTCGATCTGAGCGGCAGGGTGTTCAAGGTCGTCAAATTCGCGACCGACGTGACCGGCCGCGTCGAAAACGTCGAAAAGCTGGCGCAGTGCCTTACCGATCTTGCCGAGGGAGATCTGGCCCAGAACATCGACAAACCTTTCATTCCTTCGCTTGAGAGATTGCGCACGGATTTCAACGCGGCTTCGGAAAAGCTCAAAAGAGCCATGACGCTGGTGTCCGAAAATGCCGGCGCGATTTCTTCCGGCTCGAACGAGATCAGGTCCGCTGCCGATGATCTCGCCAAACGCACTGAACAGCAGGCCGCCTCCATCGAGGAAACGGCCGCCGCACTGGAGGAAATCACCACCGCCGTCAACGATTCAAGCCGCCGTGCCGAAGAGGCCGGCAAGATCGTCTCCCGTGCCCGCGACCATGCGGAACATTCGGGTCAGGTGGTGCGCGATGCGATCGGCGCCATGGACCAGATCGAAAAATCGTCGCGCGAAATCTCCAACATCATCGGTGTGATCGACGAGATCGCCTTCCAGACCAATCTTCTGGCGCTGAATGCCGGCGTCGAAGCCGCCCGCGCTGGCGATGCCGGCAAGGGTTTTGCCGTCGTCGCGCAGGAGGTTCGCGAACTCGCGCAGCGTTCCGCAACGGCTGCCAAGGAAATCAAGAACCTGATCAATGCCTCCGGCGCGCAGGTGGAAAACGGCGTCGGCCTTGTCACCAGGGCTGGCTCGGCGCTGCAGGAAATCGCCGAGCAGGTGCGGGACATCAATACCAATGTCGTGGCGATTGTCGATGCCGCGCGAGAACAGTCCACGGCGCTTGTGGAAATCAATCAGGCGGTCAACACCGTGGATCAGGGCACCCAGCAGAACGCCGCCATGGTGGAGGAGCAGACCGCCGCAAGCCGCAGCCTTGCGCGGGAAGCGGCGGCCCTGTTCGAGCTTCTCGGGCAATTCAGGTTCGAGGAGGCGTCGCGATACACAGCCCCCGCGCGCGGCGGCTTCGAACGGCAATCCGCGCCGGTGACCTCGCATCGCGGCGTGTCCCGCGCGCCTGTGACGCGTGGTTCCGCTGCGGTTGCCGCCATTCATGAGGAATGGCAGGATTTTTAAACTCGGTGATGAAGCACGCATCCTCTCGACGTCATCCTCGGCCCCCGTGCCGAGGACCCAATCACGCTTCATAAAATCGGAAGGTTGCAGATATTCGAGACAGGGTCGAGGATGATGTCGGCGTGATTGGCTTGGCTCATCGTTCCATCTGGCGATACGGGATGACAAGCCCGCAAGCTGGGCATATCTTCCTGACTGGCCGATAACAGGCACATCGCGTTTGGAGTTTTCGGGGACGCTCGCTTGGCAGGACTATCGACAAGCCGCATCGCTCTTGCCTTTTGCCTGCTCGTCGCAGCCTTTGGCGCGGCGAAAGCCCAAGAGCCCGCCAGGGGAAAGGCGGTCTGCGCCTATACCCATGATGTCGCACCGGAATTATGCATCAATGCCGGCAGCTACAATAACGATCTCTGCCATGCCATCGAGGTTCTCGCCGCCCGCCATGCTGTGCCGCCGGATTATTTCGCCCGGCTGATCTGGCGGGAAAGCCTGTTCCGGGCGAATGCCGTCAGTCCGAAGGGGGCGGAGGGCATTGCCCAGTTCATGCCGGGAACGGCGCGGCTGCGCGGCCTCGAAGACAGTTTCAACATCATCGCCGCCCTTGAGGCGTCTTCGCGTTATCTCTCCGAATTGAACGTGCAGTTCGGCAATTTCGGCCTTGCCGCCGCAGCCTATAATGCGGGGGAGGCGGGCTTGCGGAACTTCATCGCCAACGGCCGCCTGCCGACCGAAACCCGGGACTATGTGTTTGCGATCACCGGCTATCCGGTGGAGAGCTGGAAGGACAATCCGCCGGAAAAGGCGGCGCCGGCGCTGGATGACAGCCGCTCCTTCCTCGATGCCTGCGTGCGTCTGGCCGATAGCCGCACCATGAACGATCCCGTCCTCATCTCGTCCGCAGACTGGGCGCCCTGGGGCGTGCAGCTTGCCGCGCATTATAATCCGGCGGTGGCGAACCGGCTTTTCACCCGGGCGATCCTGCAGCTTTCGGAGCCGCTGAATGCCGAGCGGGCGTTGATCGTGCGGCAGCGCGGCGGGAATTTCGGTTCGCGGCCGCGTTATGCCGCCCGCATCGGCCGCGAAACCAGAGCCGAAGCCAATGCGCTTTGCGGCGATATCCGGCGGGCCGGCGTTCCCTGCACCGTATTCCGCAACAGGTAGCGCTGAGCGATATCGGCGCGATGCCTTAGGGTTCGGCGGGGCGGCCGATCATGAGAAGTTGATCGGCTTTTCGGCCGGCCTGTCTTTCCGCGCAAAATGATCGTGCCTAGATTTGCCCCGAGCGCTGGCCGGCAACAGGGGCCGGCGGCATTTTACAGGGATGATCTGGAATGAAATGGTTTGAAACCGGATGTCTGGCGGCGGTTCTGGTTGTCGCCGCGGCGTGCACCAGCACTGACGAGACGGAGATTTCGCGCACGGTGGCGGGTTTTGTGGGACAACCGCGTGATGCCGCAATCGCCCGGCTGGGCCGCCCGAACAAGGTCATCATCGAAAACGGCGCAACCGAATCCTACTGGCTGAAGGTTCATGTCGAGACCTATGCCGGCCTCAGCAACAGACGCGAAATCAAGGCCGTCGACGGGCAGGCGCAGGTTTCGGAAACCGAGGGCATGAAGATCAAGGAACATCGCCGCGACTGCATCATCAAGATAACCGCGGATGCCGACTCCACCATCAGGACAAGCGAGATCATCGGCAACCCGGCGAGTTGCGGAGATTTCCTCAATCGTTCGGCATCCTGAGAAACTCGGTCGCAGCCGCTCCGGTTGCCGAACGCCTCAAAGCTCCATCTTGATGGTCAGCATATATTCGGTGCCCTTCGCCCGGTCGCGCGTGCGGGAGACTTCAAGCGTGACCTTGTCCAGCTTGTGCCCGAGGCTTTCCTTGATCGTTCCTCCCGGCGTATCCTCTCGCCTGAACGAGGTGTCGCCGTAACCGACGCCGATTTTGCGGGTAATGGCGTTTTCCGTATAGGTTCTTCCGAACATGGCGGAAGCCTGGCCGCTGCGCACCGTCGTCTCGAAGCCGCGGGAATCGATGTCCCTGTAAGCCGAGGCGGCAATCGAACTGTCCGAGCCCGTATAGCTGCCACCGGCGCTTATTCTGGCGAGGCGATGACCGTCATGTTCGAGGGAAAAATTGCCGTCGGCCGAAGGTCCGAAACGGCCGCCGTTCATGGCGTCCTTGTAGGTGAAGCGGAAGCGGCCGCTGCGTGCGTCCACCTGATAATTATAGGAGGCGTCGCCGCTGCGGATCTGGATGCCCGGCGCCGGTTCGCTGCCGAGGATCGGCGAAACCTTGTCCGCGAACTGGAACAGCGGCTTGGTGACCTGATCGAACTCCGGCTTCGACAATGCCAGCGGCTTGCCGTCAGGGTCGAATTTTCCGACCGCCAGGCAGGGGCGCTGGTTGATGATGCTCTTCAGGGCAAAGACCGTGCAATTGTCGCTGGTCGTGCCGGCAATCGCGGCATGCACGGAATTGCGCAGGGTGTAGCTGCCGCAGCAGGAAAAGGCTTCATTGTCGATGCTCGCATCGCGCGTATAGCCGGTAAAGACAATGCCGCTCGCGCCGCTGGTCAGGCCGACATTGGCGAAATGCGGGCCGCTTTGCAGCGGAAAGAGCTTCAACTGGCTCTGATCGGCAAGCGTTTTCGGGTTGGAAGGTGATGGAAGCGGCATTCTTCTTCTCTCCTGAACACGGGAACGGTGTGTTTTTTACCATCCTGAATTGAGGCTGCAACCCTCAACTGTACCCCGTGAGATATGCCGTTCCTGTGGATGAGAGCGACCGCTGTTGTTACTGTGAGGCTCTGCGCATATGCTGGAATACTGAATCTCGATTTCCGGACAAGGCGGACAGACGCATAATGACCTCCCAGTTGGATTTTTTCGCCCCCGCGGCCGTGCGGCGTCCCCAGGCTGAAAAAGGGCGCAGGACGGGTGGCGGCGAGGCGGTGCTGAAGACCGGCACGGACGACGAGGCGCTTGCCGGATACCTTGAAGCCACCGGCAATTATCGTGTCCTGCGCCGGTTGCAGCCGCGTCCGGTGGTCGACCGGCCGAGAGCGGGATTTCCCCGGCAGGGCGTGATCCTCGATACGGAAACCACGGGCCTCGACCATCGCACCGACGAGATCATCGAAATCGGTGTCATCGCCTTCACTTTCGACGATGATGGCGCGATCGGCGATGTCACCGGCATCTATGGCGGGTTGCGGCAGCCTGATATCGCCATCCCTGAAGAAATCACCCGCCTGACCGGGATCACCGACGAGATGGTTGCGGGCCAGACAATCGACATGGACCGGCTGACGTCTCTCATCGCCCATGCCGATCTGATCGTCGCCCACAATGCGGGTTTCGACCGCCCCTTTTGCGAAGCCTTCTCGCCGATATTTCGAGACAAGGCATGGGCCTGCTCGGTTTCGGAAATAGACTGGCGTGTGCGCGGCTTCGAGGGCAACAAGCTCGGTTATCTGATCGGACAGTCAGGCTATTTCCACGACGGCCATCGCGCTGTGGACGATTGTTTTGCCTTGCTGGAAGTGCTGGAGCAGACGCGGCCCGGCCAAAGCAGCACGCCATTTGCCGAACTCCATGAGGCGAGCCGGCGCTCAAGGGTGCGCCTCTACGCGGAAAACAGCCCTTTCGACATGAAGGATCATCTGAAAAAGCGGGGTTATCGCTGGTCTGACGGTTCCGATGGTCGGCCGAAATCCTGGTGGGTGGAACTGCCGGAGGAAAAGCTCGAAGAGGAGCTGCATTTCCTGCGGACCGAAATCTACCGTTGGGACGCTGATCCCACGGTCAAATATCTCACGGCTTTCGACCGGTTCAAGGCCGGTTGAAACAGGGGGTAGTTCGGACCTTCAGATTGCATACAATTTCTGCAATGAATCGAAAACAATCGATGTAAAATTGGGCAGGTCCGCGCAAGGCTTTCCGAAGCGCAGAAAAATATCATTTTACATCAATGGCTAAGTCGATTGGCACGCCTCCTGCATGACAAGGATGTCGCAGGAGAGTGTTTATGAGCAAAGCCGCAGCAATCGACATCGCTTCCGTATCCAAGATCTACGGCACCACCACCGCCGTGCATGCGATCAGCCTCAAGATACCGGCCGGGAGCTATTGCTGCCTGCTTGGACCATCGGGCTGCGGCAAGACCTCGACGCTGAGAATGATCGCCGGCCACGAGAGCATTTCCAGCGGCGATATCAGGCTCGGCAATATCGTCGTCACCGATCTGCCGCCTGCCAGACGCGGCACGGCGATGATGTTCCAGTCCTATGCGCTGTTTCCCCATCTCGATCTCGTCGACAATGTCGCCTTCAGCCTCAAGATGAAGGGTGCGGACAAGGAAACCCGCCGGGCGAAGGCGCTCGAGATGCTGCAGCTGATGCAGCTCGAACCCTATGCCAACAGGCGGCCGGCCCAGCTTTCCGGCGGGCAGCAGCAGCGCGTGGCGCTGGCGCGCGCGCTGATTACCGATCCCGAGGCGCTGCTGCTCGATGAGCCGCTTTCGGCGCTGGACCCGTTCCTCAAGATCCGCATGCGCGCCGAGCTGAAGAAGTTGCAGACCTCGCTCGGCATCACCTTCGTGCATGTCACCCACAGTCAGGAAGAGGCCATGGCGCTGGCCGATATCATCGTCGTCATGAATGACGGCCGTATCGAACAGGCGGCCACGCCGCGCGAGGTTTTCGAGCGTCCCGCCACCGCCTTCGTTGCCCGCTTCATGGGCGATCACAATGTCATTTCCGGGCGTTACCGGGAAAAAACGGGCGATCTCGTCACGCTCGAAGTGGCGGGCGGCGGCATTTTTATCGCAAGCGGCGTCGCCCCGGATGACGGCGCGGTCGATATCGCCGTGCGTACCGACCGCGTCCGCGTCGGCGAGGCGCAGCAGCCGGGCCTCGGTTTCACCGGCTTCGTCTCGAATGTCGAATATCGCGGCGCCAGCGTGAAGATCGCCGTAACAGGCGCGGGCATCGAGGATTTCAACGTCATCCTCAGCGATGCCGCCTTCTTCGAAAACCCGGTCAGGACCGGCGACGCCATACCGCTTTCATGGAATGCGGCCGATGCCATCGTGCTCGGCCGGGTAGAGAAGTGACCCCAAAAATAACCAGAGGAGAACTTTGAAATGACCGATACCAGCAAGATCAAAACAGGCCTTTCCCGCCGCGGCCTTCTCAAGGCCGGTGCGGCGGCGACGGGTGCCGCAATCGGCTCCGGCCTCATTACCGGCTTCCCGACCATCTGGGCGCAGAACCCCATCACCATCCGCCAGTTCGGCACCGGCGTGTCGAACCTCAATGCCATTGCCGAAAAGTGCAAGGCCGATCTCAGCATCACGCTCGAAATGACGGCGACGGATTCTGACGCCGCCGCCCAGCGCGCCGTTACCCAGCCGAATTCCTACGACATCGCCGATATCGAATACTGGATCCTGAAGAAGGTCTATCCGGCCGGCGTCATCCAGCCGATGGAAATCAAGAAGCTGAAATATTACGACAAGATCGTGCCGCTGTTCAAAAACGGCAAGCTGAAACCGGACAGCGTCGTGGCGCAGGGCACCGCCCCGCACACGGTCGGTTTCGTCGAAAAGCCCGGCGACAAGACATTTGCGAAGGGCGAGACCGATTATTTCACCATGGTCCCGACCATCTACAACGCCGATACGCTCGGCATCCGCCCCGATCTCGTCGGCCGCGATATCTCAAGCTGGGCCGATATCATGGACCCGAAGTTCAAGGGCAAGACCTCGATCCTCAACATCCCCTCCATCGGCATCATGGATGCGGCGATGATCATGGAAGCCATGGGCAACATCAAATATGCCGACAAGGGCAACATGACCAAGGAGGAGATCGACAAGACCATCGACTTCCTCATCAAGGCGAAGAAGGACGGCCAGTTCCGCGCCTTCTGGAAGAGCTTCGACGAAAGCGTCAACCTCATGGCCTCGGGCGAAGTCATCATCCAGTCCATGTGGTCGCCGGCCGTCGCCGCCGTTCGTTCCAAGGGCATCGCCTGCAAATACCAGCCGCTGAAGGAAGGTTATCGCTCCTGGGGCGGCGGTCTTGGCCTTGCGAAGCACCTCTCGGGCGCGAAACTCGATGCGGCCTATGAATATATCAACTGGTACACCTCCGGCTGGGTCGGCGCTTACCTCAACCGTCAGGGTTATTATTCCGCCGCCATGGAAACGGCGAAGGAACACATGACCGCAGACGAATGGGGCTACTGGGTCGAAGGCAAGCCGGCTGGGGGCGATATCATCGCGCCCGACGGCAAGGTCATGGAAAAGGCCGGCGCGGTGCGCGATGGCGGCTCCTTCGAGGAACGCATGGGCAAGGTCGCGTGCTGGAACTCCGTCATGGATGAAGACCGCTACATGGTCCGCCGCTGGAACGAATTCATCGCGGCCTGATGTTTTTGAAGGACGAAGCCGGCGGTGAAGGCCGCCGGTCAGTCACATAGGCGTCGAAAACCCTCCGTCGTCATCCTCGGGCTTGACCCGAGGATCCACAATCTGGCGCGGCCATGGATCCTCGGGTCAAGCCCGAGGATGACGGCGAGAGTGTAGAGGCCTTTGTCAACATGCTTGCCGGCGGCCTTCGCCGCCGGTGCATCTCTAAATCCAGCGAAAGGCTCCACCATGGTGACGGTCAGACTCATCGGCGTCAGCGACAAAAAGGACAGGCCGCCCCGCAGCTTCGCGCTGCCGCAAAAGCTCGTGTCCTATGTTCAGGCCGCGCCGCTTTTGCTGATCCTCGGCTTTTTCCTGGCTCTGCCGATCCTCATGATCGCCGTCGTCAGCTTCTGGGATTACGATTTCGCCCAGATGTATCCGGATTTCGTGACGTTCAACTATCTGGAAACGCTCGGCTCCTGGGTCACCTGGCAGACCTATCTCAACACCCTGAAATATGCCGCCATGGTCTGGGCCATCACGCTGTTCTGCGGTTTCTGGGTCGCCTATTTCCTTGCCTTCCACATTCGCACCACCACCATGCAGATGGTGCTCTTCCTCGTCTGCACCGTGCCCTTCCTGACGTCGAACATCATCCGCATGATTTCCTGGATTCCGGTGCTGGGGCGAAACGGCCTCGTCAACAGCGCGCTGGTCGGCACCGGCATCATTCCCGAACCGATCGAATGGCTGCTTTATTCGGATTTCGCCGTGGTGCTCGCCATGGTGCATCTTTATACGCTGTTCATGGTCACGCCGATCTTCAACACGCTGATGCGCATCGACAAATCGCTGATCGAGGCGGCGCGTGACGCCGGCGCGACGGGCTGGCAGACGCTCAGTAACGTCATCATTCCGCTTGCCAAGCCCGGCATGGCCATCGGCAGCATCTTCGTCGTCACGCTGGTCATGGCCGATTTCTCCACCGTTCAGGTGATGTCCGGCGGCCAGAGCGCCTCGGTGGCGCTGATGATGAAGAACCAGATGTCGCTGCTGCAATATCCGGCCGCCGCTGCGAACGCCGTCATCCTGCTCATTCTCGTTCTGCTGATGGTCGCGGGCATCCTGCGCATCGTCGATATCCGCAAGGAGCTTTGATCCCATGCATCAGGAAAAACGCGGCCGCGAATTCTATATCCTCGCCTTCTTTTTCGCCCTCTTCGTGCTGTTTCTTTACGGTCCGCTGTCGGCCATCCTCATCCTCGCCTTTCAGGGGCCGAATGGCGGCCTGACCTTCCCGCTGAACGGCGTTTCGCTGCACTGGTTCGGCAATCTTTTCGAACAGCAGGCCGTCGGCGATTTCGGCGGCTCCTTCCGCCGTTCCTTCGCTCTTGGCCTGATGGTCATGGCCGTTACCGTGCTCGTCTCGCTGCTGGCGGGCCTTGCCTTCCGGCGCAAATTCATCGGTGCGACGCCGTTGTTCTATCTGTCGGTCGCAAGCCTCGTGGTGCCGTCGATCATCATTTCACTCGGCATCGGCGTTCTGTTCCAGCAGCTCGGGCTGGAGCCATCATGGTATACGTCCGCCTTCGGCGCGCATCTCACCTGGACGCTGCCCTTCGGCGTGCTCATCATGCTGGCCGTCTTCAATCGGTTTTCGCCGTCCTATGAGGAAGCGGCCCGCGATCTCGGCGCATCCTCCTGGCAGACCTTCGCCCATGTGGTGCTGCCGATGATCGCGCCGAGCCTGATCGGCGTCGGCCTTTTCGGCTTCACGCTTTCTTATGACGAGTTCGCCCGCACATTGATGACGTCAGGCACCTACAACACGCTGCCGCTGGAAATCTACGGCATGACCACCAATGTCACGACGCCGGTGCTTTATGCGCTCGGTACTGTTACAACTCTGTTTTCCTTCCTGGTGATCGCGGCCACGCTCGGCCTGATCGTCACGCTCAATCGCCGCCATTCGCGCGGATGAAGAAACGTAAAATGCGCATTCTCGTCATCAATCCCAACACCACGCAATCCATGACCGCGACCATTGCCGACGCCGCGACGCGGATAGCCGGCCGCGATACGGACATACTGGCCGTCACCTCGTCCATGGGACCTGTCTCCATCGAAGGTTATTACGACGAGGTTTTCGCCGTGCCCGGCCTGCTGCTGGAGCTGGCAAAAGCGCCGGCGCTTGGAGCCGACGCGGCGGTCATCGCCTGTTTCGACGACACCGGGCTCGATGCGGCCCGCGCTCTCGCCGATATTCCCGTTATCGGCATCTGCGAGGCGGCGGTCTCCGCCACCGCCTTTATCGCCCAGAAATTCACCATCGTCACGACGATGGAACGCTCGCGGCTGCCGCTGGAACATCTCGTCCATCGTTATGGCATGTCCGCCCGCTGCAATGTGCGCGCCGCCGATATTCCGGTTCTGTCGCTGGAAGATCCCGCCTCGAACGCTCGTGAAAGGCTGCGCGCGGAAATCTCGCTGGCCCTGAAAGAGGACAGGGCGGAAGCGATCGTGCTCGGCTGCGCCGGCATGGCCGACCTTGCCGCCGAACTGCGCCATGAATTCGGCGTTCCTGTCGTCGATGGCGTCGCGGCGGCCGTCAAGCAGGCGGAATCGCTGGTGTCCATGGGGTTGTCCACCGCCAAGCGCGGCGCTTATGCCACGCCGCTCGCCAAACCCTATCGCGGATTGCTGGAGGCATTCCGGCCGGACAGGCTCTCCGGGGCGTCGGACGATTGAGATCGTGCCGTTTTCACCATCGCCGGCCATAAAGCGACGAACGCGAGCTGATAGGCGAGGTCACGCTGGACGGTCTGCAAAGTCAGATCGCTCAGAATGATGCCGGAACCGTTCCTCGTCAGAATTTTCAACCGCTCGGCCCTGGCAAGCAGGGCCGTGATATGGGCGCGGCTGACCCCGTAGGCGCGCGCCGATGCCTTGCGGGAGAAGGCGCAACCCGTGACATCGCAGGCTCCGGTTTCCGCGGCTGACAGCAGGTCCAGCAATATCGGGAAACCGGGCGCATGGCCGAGGAACATCCGCGTTTCCGCCGATGGAAACGGCAGATCCTGCGCATGCCGCAGGAACCAGCTCACACCGTCTATGAGGACGGCTGTTCCGACGGCCTCCTCCGCAGGCGTTTCCATTGCCGGGCAGGGCGCCCATGGCGAGGCCGCGATAAGGTAGGTTGCGGCGAGTTTTTCGATTGCGGCAATGAGCCAGCCCTCCATGGACCATGGCCGCTCGCGTTTATCGCCGTGCGGCGGGTGGCGCTGTGCGGTATTTTCCAGTTCCAGCCAGTCGATCAATGCGCGCGTCCTGCGGCTGGAGGCCCAGCCGGGTGGAACGACGACTGCCTGAACCGCCGCCAGCGTAAATCGCCCGCCATGGGCCGATGCGACGCCTAAGGCGCACATCACGGTGGCGAATGCGCCGAAGTCTCCGAGCGCGCGGACGAGGCGCTGCTCCTTTTTGAAGACGGCCGGGATCTCGGTGCATAGATAGGCGACGGTGTCGGCAAAGGCGTCATCGTTCAATATCCTGTTCGCAAGTAAGTCCAGCCTCTCTCGAAGCATGTCCGGCCGAGGTCGGACGAAGTCCCTTTTCGGGTGCGTCTTTGAAGCCGGGGCGCCTGCTTTTCCAGATACCTTTCTCCCATGGTTTTCTTGGCATTCGCTACTTTATGGCGAATTTCAAAGCGTGAGTTTCATGCGCTGGCGACGACCGCCCGGGGTGCGCGCGACGGCCGAAAGGTTCCGGTTCGGAAGATGCGTGCATTTTGTTGCACTCCCCCGACACCCTGTTGAACGGTATTAAAAAATACTCTCATAAATTGAGTGTTAAAGGGCGCGTTAAAATGTGTTCCCTTTTGAGACGGTTTGCGAGAGCAGTGCCAACGGCGATTTTATCGTCTGTTTCTATTGAATAATTTAATGAAGTTTCGGATGCGGAATATTTCGCTCGCTTGCCATGAATACAATCTTTGAGGGTTGTGTTTTCGGTCTTGACGGCGTTGCAAAAAATGCACCCGGAACCGCCTGACACCCGAACATTACAGCCATGTCTCTGGCGCGGTCGGCAGCGATGCCGGGCGGCGTGTGGAGCCCGTCATGCTTTTTATCCATCCCCAATTCTCCAAAGGAGGCTGAAGTCATGCAACTTCGACATGTTATTTTCGCCGGCCTTGCGGCCATCGCGATGCAATTCGATATCCAGCCCCTGGGCGGGCCCGCCGTTGCGAACGCGGCCACCCTCACCACCGAGCAGGTGGCGGCTTTCCAGTCGAAACTGGAGCAGGCGGAAGCGGGCCGCGAGCTGCTCGGCCGCCGTTCCGTGTGCCTGATGGAGCATCTGACGGCGCAACAGCAGCTCAGCGCCGACCGCGAGAAGGCGCTGGGTCAGGCCATGTACCTGCAGATCGAGCTGGAGCGGCAGGTGGTGCAGTCCGAAACCAGCGTGAAGGGCTATGAGGAACTGGTTCAGTCCGAGGGCGAGAACGTCAGGGCGCGCCAGGCCACCTTCGAAAAGGCCCGCAGGGAAATGGAGGAACAGGCCAAGCGCGTCAGAATATGCAGCGGCGTCCTCTTCTTCCTGCCGGGAATTTGCCAGGCCGGCGACGCGGCGGTCAAGGCGCTGGGCTGGATGAAGGATGCGGAGCGGGAATACCGCATCGCCCAGCCGCGGCTGGACAATGCCCGGTCGGCTCTCGAAGGCGTTCGCAACCAGCTCGAAAACAATCGCCGCCAGCTTGCGGCGGCGCAGCAGAGCCATGCCGAGAACCAGAAGGCGGTGAAAACGCTGGAGGAGCAGATCACCAGGCTCAAGGCGGCGATCTCCACCATCAACGTCAAGGTCCAGGACTTCAACATTCAGGTCGGCAACTTCACCAGCGCTCTGAAGGAAGCGAGCGAGGTCAATCCCGACGACGCGAAAATACGTCAGGTTACGCGGCTGTCCGCCGAGATCGACGGCCTGACCAAGGACGTGCCGCAGTTCATTTCCGTGACCGAGGCCGGACTGCCGGACGACGCGAAGAAACAATGCGGATCGTGAACGATCACCCCATCACTCTCCGTAACCACCCATCAACAGGAGCATGAAAATGAACAATGTCGTCAATCTCGAAAGCCGGGAAACCAAACTCAACAGCGCGATCGACGCCGATGTCGAGGCGATCGTGTCGAAGCCGGAATTCAGCCTTCCCAAGGCGGATACGGCGCTCGTCCGGTATTATATCGACAAGATCCAGGGAACCTACGATGTCGAGCGCGCCAAGCGCGACACCGACAATGCGATCGACCTGCTCTACATCGCCTATAACACCACGCCGCAGGAGGAAGGCAAAATTCGCGGCCGCATCAGCGCCATCATGGACAGCCTGATAACGTCGCAGCAGAAAAGTGAAATCAGCATGAGACGTGCGATGGATCTTGCCAATCGCGTCCGCATTTCAATCGAGGATATCTTCCCGGACTGGCTGGACATCCGCGAGGGAAATGACCAGGGCGAGATCAAGGCTTTCGTCTCCAACGACTTGATAAAGCTCGCGAAGAATATCCGCGACCAGGCGTTGAGAGTGCGTGACGATCTGCTTGAGGTCGCCTCCACCTATGACGGCATCATCAAGGCGACCGCACAGATCACCGATGCGAGCGAAATGGTACTGAGCAAGCGTCTCGAAGACAAGGTGACGATGGAACGGGAAATCCGCGAGGCCGACGCGCGGCGTCAACAGCTGGAATCGCTTGTGAACGATCTGAAGGCGCAGGTCGCGGAGTTCGAAAAGAAGGCCCGTGAATATGAAAAGCGGGCCAATACGGCCGAGCAGCGTGCTTTTATCATGTCGATCGTCCGGGTCGGCGCACAGATGATTTCAAGCGCCATTCCCGCAATCGCCATGGCGGCGGGCGGTCCGGCCTCCATGCTGGCCTCGTCGGTCGGCGGCGCACTTTCGGGACAGTCCAGGGGTGGCCAGGATGACGGGCAGGGGCAGGGTGGCGGTTCCCGCACACCGACAACCGGCGACGGCAAGGCCGATGCGGCCGCCACGCAGAGCAAGCTTTCCGAGCAGAAGGCCGAACTGCGCAAGAGCGAGGAAAAACGCGACAGCTTGAAGACGGATATCAAGGCGCTGGAAGACAGCAGGTCGACGCTGGCGAAGGATGCCGAGGGTACCGACCCGAAATCGAGCAAGGCCGTGGAGCTTGCCGAACTCGACAAACGCCTGACCGCGCGCGCCGCGGAACTGAAAGCGCAGGAGGAAAAGATCGCAAGTCAGCAGACCCTGATCTCCAGCCTGCAGGCTTCGCTCGACGCGCTCGACAAGGGGCTCGGCAAGCTCACCGACGAGCAGCAGCAGCAGGCGGCGAGCCTGCGCGAAATGCAGATGAAGATGATCGACAAGGCGGAAGCCTATGAGAATGAACGCCGCACCCAGGCTGCCGAACTCATAAAGATCAACGCCCTGCTCAAGGGAAAGCAGGACGAGAGCGACAAGATCAAGCTTGCGGTCCAATCCCTCAACGTCAGCATTACGGCGCTGAAACGCACGAAGGAAATTATTGAGGAAATCGCATTTTTCTTCAAGAGCTTCGCCGATTTCATGCAGGCCGTGGCCGACGATGCCGGGCACCAGGTCAAGGCGATCGACAATGTGGCCGAGCTGGAAGTCATTCGCAAGAACCGCCTCGCCCAGCTCGTTCGCTCCGTCAACGAGTTCTTCGTCAGGCAGACCGCCCAATGGTATGCGGTCGGGACCGTCAGCGAGAGGTTCAACCGCAGCTTTGCGGACGGATGGTCGAAGCTCAACAAGCTGCAGGGGAAATATCTCACCGGCGCCGAACTGACGAACTATTTGGCGGAAGCCTCGGAAAAGCTCTCGGTCATCGTCGCCGAACGCGAGGCCGCGGCGGAGGCAAAAATCGCGTCGCTGCAGGCCTATCGTCAGGATCTGAGCAAGACCGCCTGATCTCCTGAGAGCCTGCCGTCACTTTCCGGCCCGGCAGCAAGCGTTTCCGTGGTCCCGGCCGAACACGTCCCCTTGGGCATGGGATCATGGGCAACGTCCTGCCGGCGCAGATGCCGGCAGGACGGCCGCCGAAACTTCGACATTCACCACATCAACGACAGGCATCCGGCCGCCATCGGAGCGCCCCATGCAACGTCATTTTCAGAAAGGAGAAGACCATGCCGACAGTCACCAACCCTCCAGCCCTGGTCCCTCAGGACACCCCAGCCTGGTGCTTCGCCGCCGTCGAGCAGATGGTGCGGGCCTTTTGTGGGCTTCCTGCGGCCACCCAGTACGAGATTGCAAGGCGCAACACCGAGGCGCTGGCCACGGTCGATCCGCAGGTTCAGGAGCGCTGGGAGCTGGCGCAGACCCTGGATCAATCAGGCGGCATCGTGGAACAGGGCGGCGCCAATCCGCACAGCAACGTCGTCAGGCTGGTTTCCAGCCAGTGGAACGCCTTCGATCACACAACGACCAACGGTCATTTCGTCAAGGGTCTGACCGCCGATATCGTCAGAGACGAGATCGATAACAACCGCGTCGTCGTGATCGGAACGGAACACCACTATTATCTCGTCTACGGCTACACCGTGAACGGCGGGGATCTCGACCTTCATATCCTCGATCCATGGCCGGCCGGGCGGGGCGGGGCCAGAACACGCATCGGCCTGCGGGAATTCCTGGCAATGCCGGCCTGCGTCGCCATCACCTTCGGTTAGGCCGGCAGGCCGACCGCATTCCTTTCGATCGTCGGGGATGTCCCGGCGCCCAATCAACACAAATCCCACCCTGCGATCCTGCACGCCAACGTCCGGGAACAGGTGGTTCATGTCCAAAAGGAGACACAGATGCCAATTCTCAGCAATTTTGTGGTCAAGCATATCCGGCCCTTCGGCGAGGCGGGCTACAATGCTTTCGGCAATGCGCAGACCATCGAGTTCCTCTCAGGTCTCGGGCTTAGCACGGGGGATATCGCCAATATTTTCGCCGCATGGCGTCTGGCGGCCCTGGCTGATCCCGTCGGCGAGAGCAATCTTCTCGTTGCGGCCGCAAATGCGCTGGCGCAGGCGCGCTGGGAAAATCTCTATGAGACCCAGATGAGCACAGTGCTTTTCCTCGACGATATCCAGCTGGAATCCCTCAGCCACCTCGAACCCGGGGCGAACCGGAACTTTTCGTGGCGGTCCCCGACCCCCATCGCCGCCGCGGTGACCATTCATAATGGCAGCAACCGGCATCACATCATCTGGGAAGCAACGGGCTTTTCCGGCGGCACCGATGAGAATGGCTGGATTTCGCACTTCGCAGACTTATTGCCGACCGGGTGATAGGACCTTCGCCGGATAACAACCAAAGACGCCGGAAAGGTATCGCAGCTCTCCGGCGTCGATACGGCCAGTCCCTTCATATCGCTGTCATAATGGTGTCTGATACCGAAACCGTTTTGAGGTCGATATGTGCCGATGAATAGTCGTTGCACGCCGGGAGTTGTTTCGTGAAATCGTCAATGCAGACCATGGACACCGAAGCGCGCAGCCAGAGACACGGCACGCCCGGCGAGGTTTTCGCGGCTTTTCTGAAGCTCGGCGTCACCTCCTTCGGCGGCCCCATCGCTCATCTCGGTTATTTTCGCGATGAACTGGTGGTGCGGCGCAAATGGATCGATGAGGCAGGTTATGCCGATCTCGTGGCGCTTTGCCAGTTTCTGCCCGGTCCGGCCTCCAGCCAGGTTGGGTTTGCGCTCGGGTTGCTGCGGGCAGGGCCGCTCGGCGCGCTGGCGGCCTGGACCGCCTTTACCCTGCCATCTGCCATTCTCCTCCTCTTCTTCGCCACGGTTGCCGCTTCCATCGAAGGGCCTGTCGGCACCGGCCTGCTGCATGGGTTGAAAATCGTCGCCGTCGCCGTGGTGGCGCAGGCGGTCTGGGGCATGGCAAAAAGCCTTGCGCCGGATCGTGAGCGGGCCAGCATCGCGCTGGCAGGCATCGTCTGCGTCGTATTCGTCGCCGGCGCCTTCGGGCAGGTTCTGGCGCTCGCCGTCGGCGCGGCCGCCGGGCTTGTCTTCTGCCGTGCGGATGCCGCGGGGCAGGCCACGCATCTCGCCTTCCGGGTGCCGAAAAGCATCGGATATGTCGCGCTCGCCACTTTCGCCCTGCTGCTTGGCCTCCTGCCGTTGCTTGCCGCAGTTACGGCATCGCAAGGCCTTTCCATGTTCGATGCCTTTTATCGCGCCGGCGCGCTGGTTTTCGGCGGCGGCCATGTGGTGCTGCCGCTATTGCAATCGGAAGTCGTCGCGACTGGCTGGGTCACGGAAGACGCCTTCATCGCCGGTTATGGCGCAACCCAGGCCGTGCCCGGCCCGCTCTTCACTTTCGCTGCTTATCTCGGCGCCGTGGTGGGGCCGCAGCCCAACGGCGTGGCGGGCGCGGCCATCACCCTTGTTGCGATTTTTCTGCCGGGCATGCTGCTGCTTGTCGGCGCGCTTCCCTTCTGGGAAGGTTTCCGCAGGCATCTTCTGGCGCAGGCCGCCATGCGCGGGGCAAATGCCGCCGTCGTCGGCATTCTTGGCACAGCGCTTTATGACCCGGTCTGGACAAGCGCGATCTTCACGCCGAAGGATTTCGCCCTTGCACTTACGGGCTTCATCCTGCTGACGATCTGGAAAGCGCCGCCCTGGGCCGTGGTCGCTCTCTGCGCGGCCGGCGGTATCATACTGGCTTTGGCGTAGGCTTCATCGCGCAACGCCGATGCTGTCGAACATCCAGTCCGAAAAGGCCTGCATGGCCGGTGTCGGTGGTCTCGATTGCAGCCGGGTCAGCCAATAGCTTCCAAGCGAAATGGTAACCGGAAAAGGCTGAATGATCGCACCCGAGGCCAGGTGCCGCGAAAACATCGATGGCGGCGCCAGCGCCACACCCAGCCCCTGCAACGCAGCCTCCATCATGCCGAGTGAGGTGTCGAAAACAATGCCGGCATTCACCTGTGCCGCCGGTGTCACGCCGGCTGCGGCAAACCAGTTGCTCCATTCATCGGCCCTGTAACTGCGCAGCAGCGTCGCTTCCATCAGGTCGGCGGGTTTTTTCAGCGCGTCCGCCAGTTTCGGCGTACACAAAGGAGAGAGCGGCGCCTCAAACAGCCGGAAGGCGTCCGTGCCGTGCCATGAGCCCTGACCGAAGCGAATGGCGAAATCCAGTCCTTCGGCCGCCATATCCACCCGGTTATTATTGGTGGAAACCCTGACATCGATAAACGGATGCAGCTTTTGAAACGCCTGTAGCCGCGGCAGCAACCAGCCCACCGCAAAGGTGCCCACGACGCCAAGAAACAGCAGTTCACGCACCTGTCCGGCCTCTATGCGGTCGAGCGTCGTCGCCATCTGGTCGAAGGAACTGGTCACGGTCGGCAGCAGGGCCTCACCTTCTGCGGTAATCTTCAGGCCGCGCGGAAGCCGCTGGAAAAGAGCGACGCCCAGCCGCTTTTCCAACCCCTTCACCTGCTGGCTCACAGCCGCCTGCGTCACGCATAGTTCGATTGCAGCGCGGGTGAAGCTCAGGTGCCGGGCGGATGCTTCAAAGGCCCGCAAGCCGTTCAGGGGAAGAAATTGCCGAACCATTCAAGACCTAGATTTTCTTGCGTCTCCTCCGAGATATCATGGTTTGTTCGTGCAATGTAGAGCGGTTAAACGTCTTTCGCTGGGGCCGGCGGATACGCCGAAAATCCACCTGAGGTTTTGGAGAACGTGAAAGATGAAACTTAGTCGCAGACATATCGTACTGGCCGCCTTGCTCTCGACGAGCCTGTTCACGCAGGCCTTTGCCGCCGATGGCGCCAGGCTGAAGGCGATCACGGATGCCGCGATCAAGCCGGTCATGGAGAAAAACGGCATTCCGGGTCTCGCCGTCGGCATCAGCGTCGGTGGTGAAAACCACATCTTCACCTATGGCGTCATGTCCAAAAGCACGGGTGAGCCGGTTACCCCGCAAACGCTTTTCGAGCTCGGCTCCATCTCCAAGACCTTCACCGTCACCCTCAGCACCTATGCGGAAGGCAATGGCCAGCTCTCGCTGTCCGGCAAGGTCGGCGATTATCTTCCATCCATGAAGGGGAGACCCTTCGGCGACGTCGCGCTGATGCATCTCGGCACCCATACCGCCGGCGGTTTTCCCATTCAGGTGCCGGACAATGTCAAGACGGAAGAGCAGCTTTTGGCCTATCTCAAGGCCTGGAAACCGTCTTACAAGGCCGGCACGCACCGGAGCTACGCCAATCCCAGCATCGGTATGCTCGGATACATCACCGCAAAGGCGATGGGCCAGAGCTTCGACGTTGCGATGCAGGATACGCTGTTTCCCGCGCTGGGCCTGAAGAACACCTTCATCGTCGTGCCCAGGACGAAGATGACCGATTATGCACAGGGATATAAGCGAACCGGCGAACCCGCCCGCGTGACACCCGCCATTCTCTCCTCGGAGGCCTATGGCGTCCGGTCGACGGCGGAGGACATGATCCGCTTCGTCGATGCGAATATGGGGCTGGAAAAGCTGGATGGAAAAATCCAGCAGGCGATCTTCAACACCCATACCGGATATTTCAGCGTCGGCGCCATGACGCAGGACATGGTCTGGGAGCAATATGCCTATCCGGCGTCGTTGAAGACGCTGACCAGGTTGAATTCCGGCGCGCTGCTGAAGACCGTTCCGGTTGCCGGGATATCACCGCCCATGAAACCGCGCCAGGACGTCTTCATCAACAAGACCGGTTCCACCAATGGTTTCGGCGCCTATGTGGCGTTCATACCCAGGGAGAAATTGGGCGTCGTCATTCTGGCCAATAAAAACTATCCCAATGAGGAGCGGGTTGCCGCCGCCTACGAGATTTTGACGGCGCTCGAAAAGGCGCAATAACGCCGTCCGTCATTCTGGTGTCTTCGTCCTGGCGCGGGAGCCGATTGTTCCTGCGCCAGAATGCGTAACGGTGGGAAACGGTCCATTGCCGATGACACAGGCAGGCAATCGCGCTAACGGAGAAAAGATGCGCCGGCTGCCGATTCGGTCTCGGTTGCATGCGCAAATCACAAAAGCAAATCTCTGTGCGGCTACGAACTGGAACGGGAAAGCCCTGTAAGCGCGTGCCGACTGTTTCGTGGGGGACGACGATGAGCGATACCGGTGGTTATTTTCCTCGCTGGCGACTGAAGACGGAAGGGCGCATCCTGCCCGATGAGCGGCTGCCCGCGGGGCAGACCGCAGTGCTCGGTCTGCAGCATGTCGTGGCGATGTTCGGTTCCACGGTGCTTGCGCCGCTGATCATGGGGTTCGATCCGAATGTCTCGATCCTGTTTTCGGGCATCTCGACACTGATCTTTTTCATCGCCGTTGGCGGCCGTGTGCCGAGCTATCTCGGCTCGTCCTTTGCGTTCATCGGCCCGGTGCTGGTGGCGACGGGGGCGGCGGCCGGTGCGGCCAGCCCCAACATCGCACTGGCGCTCGGCGGCATCATCGCGGCCGGTGTGCTTTATGCGCTGATCGGCGTCATCGTCATGATCGCCGGCCATAACTGGATCGAGAAGCTAATGCCGCCGGTTCTGACGGGCGCGATCGTTGCGGCCATCGGCCTCGTTCTCGCACCCATCGCCATCGCAAGCGCCTCCGGCTCCGGTCCGGGCAATCCCGACGGCGACCAGCTGTCGCGCTGGATTGCGATCCTGACGGTCACATCGGTCGGTACGATCGCGGTCTATGCGCCCGGCATGGCGCGTCGCCTGCCCATCCTCATCGGCGGTGCGATTGCCTATATCGCCTATCTCGTGCTTGCGAACGGTTTCGGTCTTGGCAAGCCCGTCGATTTTTCTGGGGTCGCGGCGGCGTCCTGGTTCGGGTTGCCGACATTCACCACGCCGGTGTTTTCCGCCTCCGCCATTGCCCTGATCGCTCCGGTCGTCGTCATTCTGGTTGCGGAAAACCTCGGTCATATCAAGGCGATAGGCGCGATGACCGGCCAGAATCTCGATCGTTATCTCGGCCGCGCCTTCATCGGTGACGGCGTCGCGACGATGTTTTCCGGCGCCTTCGGCGGCACCGGCATGACGACCTATGCCGAAAACATGGGCGTCATGGCGATAACCCGCATCTTTTCGACGCTGGTCTTCATCGTCGCTGCACTGGTCGCCATCCTTCTCGGCTTCTCGCCAAAATTCGGCGCGCTCATCCAGACCATACCAGGGCCGGTCATCGGCGGCCTTTCCGTCGTGGTCTTCGGCCTCATTGCCGCGACCGCCGGGCGCATCTGGGTCGAGAACAAGGTCGATTTTTCCGAACCGCGCAACCTCATCACCGTGGGTATCGCGCTGGTGCTGGGCGCCGGCAACTTCAAGCTCAACGTTGCCGGCTTCACACTGGATGGTATCGGCACGGCGACGATCGGCGCGATTGCCTTTTATCACCTGCTGGGTCTCGGCAGGGCGGCGCAGGGCAGGTGAGGGCCAATCAATCATCTCGCCAGTAGCAGGCGTTGAGATAGCGTTTCTTGGGCAATCTCGACAGCCTGTCGCGGAATTCCTGCCATTGTGAGAATGGATTGGCGAGCCACAGGAAATAGTCGTCTGTGGATGCGGCCGCTTCCGCGGCTGCGTCGCCAACACGTTCAACAAATTGCGCAGCGGACACGTCCGATCGCGGCAGCCAGCTTATCTGCATGCCGGCGGGCGCGACGATGTCATATTGGCAGCTTGCCGCGCGGATGAAGACCTGGCCGGTCGCGTCCGCGGGCAGGTTTTCGCAGATGCGGGCAATGGCTGGCAGGGCCGTTTCATCCCCGGCCAGGAGATAGTGCTTCGCGGGCTTCATTCCCAGCCCGCAGGGACCGGACATGCCGCAAACTGAACCGGGGCGTCCGTTGAGTGCGAAGGCGCATCCCGGTCCCGCATCCTCATGCAGGACAAAATCAATGTCTATCCAGCCGCTGCGGGCGTCCATCGTCCGGATCGTATAATAACGGACATCGAAAGCATCTTCCGACCCGGATGTGCCGCCATGGTTTTCGGGAGAGAGGCGGCTGCCTCCGATGGCGTTCTGCCTTCGAAAATAGAGCCTGACATGGAGGTTTTTCAGCGTGTCGAAACGATGAAGCTCGTTGCCGGTAAATCGTAGGCGCTGCATGCCGGGGGCGATGCGGCGGCTGTCGACCAATGTCAGAATCCGAAAACTCCTGTCCGCAAGAATGCTCATGCGCGCTTCCCCATGAGTACAAGAAAAAACGGGCCGCCGACCACCGTTGCAAGGAGGCCGGCGGGTATCTGGAAGGGGAAAATAATGCTGCGCCCCAGCCAGTCGGCGACGAGAAGGATAAGGCCGCCGATCAGCGCCGCCGCCGGCAATTGGGTGCCAGCGCGCTGAAAGCCCGCAAGACGCGCAATGTGAGGCCCCATCAGCCCGGCGAAACTCAAGGGACCGACGAGAATTGTGGCGCTTGCCGTGAGAATGGCCGAAAGCGAATAGAGAATGTTGCGGCTCGCCACGAGCGGCACACCGGCGTTCCGGGCAATGTCTTCCCCAAGCGGCAGCAGTTCCAGCCAGCGGCGGATGAAGGGCGTGGAGGCGAGCCCGCAGAAAAGCAGCATCATCGCCAGAATTGCCTCGCCGGGTTCAACCGCATAGGTGGAGCCGGAGAGCCAGGCCAGAAGCTGGCCGAGCCTCGGATCCTGCGATGTCATCAGCACGGCCATGACGAAGCCGGAGACGGAACTGAGGGCGATGCCGATCAGCAGCAGCCGGTCGCCAGAAAAACCGGGCTTGCGCGACAGGGTCAGCATCAGCAGGAGAACCGTCAGCGAACCGGCAGCCCCTGCGACAATCTGCGCGGCCCGGGTGGGTGCGGCAAGGGTGAGAAGCACGGCAATGACGCCAAGCATTGCCCCGGAAGACACGCCCAGCACTTCCGGCGATGCCATGGGATTGCCGGTTACACGCTGCAGGATCGCGCCGGCGAGCGCCAGCATTGCCCCGCCGCTAAAGGCCGCCAGCGCCCTTGGCCAGCGCCAGTCGAGAATACCGGGATCGGCAAGCCCCGATAAAAACCAGCCATCCGTATTTTTTCCAACGAACAGGGCCATGAAGGCGGCCACGCAGAGAATGGCGACCAGGGCGAGCAAGGCTGGAACGGGCCGGGCAAGGCGCGCCGGTGTCGCCTGGGCGCCCGGCTGTGGCGGAGCGGGCATTTTCAGCCGCCGGATCAGCGCAAACATCAGGGGCGCCCCGAGAAGCGCGGTGACGGCGGCGGTCGGGAACAATCGGTAGGTAACGGGAAGAAACAGGACGATCTGGTCGGTCAGGGTCAGCAGCAGCGCGCCAAGTGCTGCCGAACAGACAAGCTGCGCCGCCATTCGCCTTGCACCGCAGGCACGCGCAAGCGCGGGTGCGGCCAGCCCGACAAAGCTGATAATACCAACCGAGGCCGTCACCACCGCCGTCAGTGCCGCCGCCGCCACGAGCGTCAGAAGCCGGTAGGCGGCGAGCGACAGGCCGAGACTTCTGGCACTGGCATCTTCCAGCGCCATTATTGTCAGGGGTCGAAGCAGCAATGTGACAGCGACGACGAGCACCGCGAGGCGCGGGGCCAGGAATGACACGGCGCTCCAGTCCTGCTGGTCGAGATATCCTGCGCCCCACAAAAAGATGCTGACGAGAAAATCGTGATTGAACAATACCAGAACGGCGCTCGCCGCGCCGCAATAAAGGCTGACGATCATGCCCGCCAGCGTCACCGTGACGGGCGAGAGGCCGTTGCGCCAGGAAAGCGCCAGGATCGCCAGAAGCGACAGCCCCGCTCCGGCAAAGGCGACCCATTCCCGTGCGCCCATCCATTGCGGAAACCAGAGCGTGGCAATGGCAAGCAGAAGATAGGAACCGGCTGAAATGCCGAGTGTCGCCGGCTCGGCGAGAGGGTTGCGCAGGATGTTCTGGAGGATCGCCCCGACAAGCCCGAGTGCGGCTCCGGTCATCAGCGCAACGGCGATCCTCGGCAGCAATGTATTGTGAAGCAGTACCTGCGCTGTAACGTCGGGATCGGGAAAAAACAGGGCCGCAAGCGGCGTTCCCTCAGGCATGCGCAGAAACAGGTTGAGGCCGGTAAGGCCAAGGCAGATGATGGCGAGCGATGCGGTCACGATTGTGGATATGTTTTCCGTCCTGCTCATTGCGATGCTTCACCGGCAAGGGCTGTGGCAACGAGCCGGGCAAACCGTTTTGCTGGCGGCAGTCCGCCGTAAAACAGCACATCCTCGATGCGCACCAACCGGTGTTCGCGGATGAAGGGCAGGCTTTTCATGACGGGCCCAGCCAGAAGCGTATCCAGCTTTTCGCTGCTGGTGTCGCCGATGCATAGAAGCCGTGCCTGCGGGTAACGCGAAAGCTGGTCGGCCGTCACTGTCGTATGACCATATTGCGAGGTGTAACCGTCCCAGGCGTTCTTTATGCCGAACTGGTCGAGGACATTCTGGAAAAGACTGTTCCTGCCGAAAACCAGCAATCGGCGGCCATCTATGACCGTCGCCAGCAGGAGAGGCCGGCCGTCATAGGATGAGAGCCGGGCGCGTGCCTGCCGTATTTCCGCGTTGAAACTCTCCTCAAACGCATCAAACCGGCCGGGATCACCGATCCGCGCGGCGAGCGTCATGAGTGCATTTCTGCCGCTGATTAAATGGTCCTCGCCTGCTGTTACGCCGGCATCGAAAAAATGGATGGGCGCGATGGAGTTGAGGCGGCCCGCGGCCATGGAGAAATCGTCGCTATGCACGATCATGCAGGGTCGAAGGTGGTCGACAAGCTCCAGATTGGGCTCTGACCGCAACCCAAGCTCGGCGACCGAGGGCGACAGGGCCGGTTCGACAACGAGGCTGGCATAACGCTCCAGCTCCGGCATGGCGACGGGTTGCACACCGAGCGCCAGCAGGTTTTGCCCGCTTACCCAGTCCATGGCGACGATGCCGCCGGAACAGGCGGCCGAGGACGGCCGGTGGGTGAGAAAAAGGGATACTGTCCCGCAGAGCAGGGCTCTGCGGGACAGGCAACTGCGCAGCATCATCAGAACTTCGCCTGGACCGAGAAGGAAACGGTTCTCGGTGCTCCGAGATAATAGCTGTTCTGCCAGTAGTTCTCATCGGTGATGTTGCTGACGTTCAACCGGAAGGTCAGCGGATTGCCGAAGTTTTCGGTGGTGTAGCGCAGCCCGAGATCGGCGGTGACATAGGAGGAAAGCCGGTCGTTGTTTTCGGATGTCGCCCATTGCTTGCCGGTATAATACAGGCCGCCGGTCAGGAAGAGGCCCTCGACGGTGGGAACCTGATATTCGGCATAGATCTTCGCCAGAACATTGGCGACGTTCATGGGGCGCTTGCCGTCATAGGTTCCACCTTCGACCCTGGCGTCGAGGAAGGTCACGCCGCCGAGAATGGTAAGGTCGTCGGTCACCTTGCCGGTCGCCGTGAGTTCGAGGCCGCGATGGCGCTGGCGACCATCCTGCGTGTAGACATTGGCATCCGTCGTCAGTTCGTAAGCCTTGGAAATGTCGAACAGCGCCGCCGTCAGCAGCATGTCGCCGACTTCGCCCTTGATACCGATTTCCTTCTGCTTGCTGACCATGGGTGCCAGAATCTGTCCGCTGTTGACGGCGGTGTCCGGCGCGACCCCACCCTGCTCAAGCCCCTCGATATAGCTTCCATAAAGAGTGACCTGTTCCACCGGCTTGAACAGCAGAGACGCCGAGGGCGACAGTCTTCCCTCATCATAATCGGGTGCGGAGCGGGCGCCGCTGCTATCCAGCGATTGGCTCTGGATCATGCTGTAATTGGCGCCAACGAGGGCCGACCACTGTTCATCGAATTCGATCTGATCGCCGACGACAAAGTTATGATTGCGCACATAACCCGACTTGTAGAGCGTGCCGTTGTTCACCGGGAAAACGGGCTCGGCAATATGTCGCGGAGAGGACATGGGGAAGGACGGCTGCCAGCCCGTGTTGGGGTTATAGGTCGTGCCCCAGTCCTTGCCCTGATACATATAATATCCGGCGGTCAGCTTGTGCGAGACAGCACCGGTATCAAAGTTGACGTCAGTGAAAAAATTCGCGGCATCGAAGAGGTTTTTTGTCCTGCCGGAGCGAATTGCGATCTGGGAATATTCACCCGGCGTTTCAACGGAGTTCATCGTATGATCCTGAACCGGCCGGTTGATATATTCCCGCATATAGCCGCCGCGCAGGGTGATGGCATCGTTCACATCATAGGTGAGTTTGGCCGAGAACCGCTTTTTCTCGATTTCATCGTGAATCCAGGGCTGGCTCCAGTTCCTGCTGGCGTCCGGCGCGTCACCATGCGGCACGCCGTCTGCGAAAGCCCAATAGGAGTTGGCGGCATCCAGCTTGTATTTGCTGTAGGAAGCGTTGAGTTCCAGCTTCAGCCGGTCGGTGATGTTCCAGTCGAAAGCGCCACTTGCCAGAAAGCGGTCGACATTCTGGTCGTCGATTGCTGCATCTCCGGCCGAGCGAACGATGTTGAGGCGATAGCCCATATCGCCTTCCGGATCGATGCGACCGCCGAAATCGCCATGGACGAAAGCCTGTGCGCCGCCGTAATTACCAACCGTCACGCTGTTTAAACGTTCCTGCGTCGGCCGCTTGTAGACGTAATTGATCATGCCGGCAGGCGAGGCCGCGCCGTAGAGGAAGCCGGAAAGGCCGGAGAGAACCTCGGTGCGCTCCTTGTCTTCCAGCACCGTTGCGTGGCTGTAGGAGCGGCGGAAGCCGTCTTCGGCGGTGTCATAGGTGGTGAATCCGCGAATATTGGCCATCGGCGCCCAGCCGGACATCTGCGGCGTCTGGCTGCGGATGGTCGGCAGGACACGGTAGATATCTTCAGGGGACTGCGCCTGGATATTCTGGATGAGTTCCCTTGGCGCAACGGCAACGGAAAACGGTGTGTCGCGAATGGAGGTCTGTCCAAGCAGGCCAAGGGATGACAGGGTCGATGTCCGGTAGCCGTCCCGCGCAAGCCCATCCTGCTGCAGCACCGAAGCGGGGCCCGTGCCCTGAACTGTGATTGTTTCGAGAAGGGTGGAGTTTCCACCGGCGGCGGCACTCGCGGCGCTGACCGGGGCGGCGATGACAATGGAGGTGGCGTCGGTGAAGGAATAAACCAGACCCGTCCCGCGCAGCAATTCCACGATTGCCTCTTCGCGGGTTGTTGCGCGGTTTACGCCCTGTGAAAGCTTCCCGCGCGCGATCGACGCATCATAGGAGATCTGCGTTCCCGACAATTTGCCGAATGTCGCCAGCGATTTGTTCAGCGGGCCGGCCGGAACCGAATAAACCGCCTGCGCATAGGCAGGCTGCGCTGCGATGCCCGCGGCGAGCGCCGATGTCGTTGCCAGAAAGGCGGCGACCAGCGCGCCACGGCCCTTGCAGCCCCTGTTGTTACCCCTATGAGCCGATGAGAACCCATTCCCCATGTGAAAACCACTCCGTTAAATCTGTCCCCGAAGACCGGCCGGCGCATGCCGTCGGCGGGCTTCCTGAGGACAGTACGAATGGCGTTCGAAAATTTTCCTCTTTTTCTCAAGTTTTATCAAACGGAGGAAATAACGGTCAGGAATGGCGTGACTGTTCGCACTTTTCCGCCGAATGGCCGCACCACCGCGTCGAGGGCGCGCAGGGGGTCGTTAAGATCGAATACGCCGCTGACGACATTGTTTTTCAGGGATGGAGCGGCAATGACCACCTTTCCCTGCTGCCAGCGGGCGATGCGCTTTACCACGGCCGCGACGGTTTCCTTTTCGGCGATGAGCATACCCATGCGCCATGCCGCGATTTCCGAAGCCTCCCGGACGCCGCGATCCATGCGGCGAGATGTCTGATCGTAGGTCAGCCAATCGCCCGCCGCCAGTCTTTCCCCCTGGGGCGAGGGCAGGTCGGGCGAGGTCGCGAGAACAAGCCCCCTGTCGACGGAGACGGAAATGGAGAGATCATCGCCGGAAACGTCGAAGGCGGTTCCGAGCGCCGTGGCCGTCAGCGGCCCGTAGGCGACCGAAAAGGGGCGCGAACGATCGGGCGTGACATCGAAATATGCCATGCCGGACAAGAGGTTCACCCATCTTGCCCGCTCGCCGAATTCGACAGCGATTGCGCTGTCCGGTCCGAGTGTGACCACGCTGCCATCCGCGAGGGGAATTTTTCTGATCTCGGCCGTTGCGGTCAGATAGTCGGCCCGGGCGCGCATCGCCACATAAGGTGCGAGCCATGGGCCGCTGGCGGCCGCACCGAGACAGAGCGCGCCTCCGGCAATCAGAAGAAGGCGGCGGTTCGGATCGAATCCCGGTTGAGACGAACGCGCCTCTTCGGCCAGAACCTGGCCGGTCATGCCATGGATGGCGGCAACCTTCGCCCAGGCGGCCGCATGGGCCGGGCCACGCTCGATCCAGGCGCGCGCGGTTTCGATGGCGACGGGATTGCCGGGATCGTTCTGCAGGCGAATGGCAATATCCGCAGCCTCACGAAACAGGCGCCGTTCTTCCGACACTTCGTTCATAGGGAGCCTTTCAGAAATTGCCGGAGGTCAAAAAATACAGCCTTTGATATATACGAATGAGAGGCGGCATATTTCCGGGTGAAGAGGAATTTAAAGCGCAGGCCCTTGAAATCCGGGATGGTTTTCAAAAGACCGGTGGCCGGACGGTCGGTTTCCGTCTTCTAAAGACCGTTCAGGCGATCCTCTATATGTTCGTAGGCGTCGCGGATCAAAACCCAGGTGCGGGTGGTGGACATGCCAAGCTTCTGGGCCACTTCGCTTATGGTCAGCCCCCCCATGCGGTGCAGCTGGAAGGCCTCGCGCACCCGGCGCGGCAGCTCCGCCAGGGCCTGCTCCACCAGCTGTAGCCGCTGGCGGTCGTAAACGATGGTTTCCGCGGATGGCGACGGATCGATGATGGCATCGAAGGCATTTTGCGGCAGATCGACACGGAGCAGGCTGCGCTCGCGGCGATAGTGGTCGATGCTGAGATTGCGCGCCACCGTATAAAGATAGGATTTGGGATTGTGGGAAGCGGCGCTGGCCGGTGGCGGTGACGCCAGCACCTTCAAAAATGCATCCTGCGCCAGATCGGACGCTGTTTCGGAATCTATGCCTCTGCTGCGCAGGGATCTGACGATGCCTTTCGCATATAGCCGGAACAATTCCTGCAGATCCCAACTCAAGAGCCTTGCCTTCCGGTCATCGACACTCTTCCTGCCCGAAACCTCGGCCAGTCGGTCTGTCGAACAATGCAGTCACCGGCCGATTATCTGTAATCGGTGCCGAATTAGAGACTATGCGAAGCGACGGCCCTGGTTTTGCGGGATCGCCCCGCGCCTCCGATACCGTCGGCCATTGCTGATGCCGGTACCATGCGCGCGGGGCGACAGCAAAGCAAATATCATCCTTGCCATCGTTTTGTTCGGCGTTCCCATCGGTTGCTTCGGGAGTCGAAATCAACGGGAATCGGGCTTTGCCTCTTTCTCAGGCCGCATCCAGGGAGAGGGCGAGGTCGGCGATCAGATCGTCGGGATGTTCGATGCCGATGGACAGCCGGATGGTGGAATCGAGCACGCCGATGCGCTGGCGCACATCCGCCGGGACACCCGAATGTGTCATGGTTGCCGGATGGGAGGCGAGGGATTCCGTGCCGCCGAGGCTGACCGCGAGTTTGAATATGGTGAGGGCATTGAGGAATTTGAAAGACGCAGCCTGCCCGCCCGTTATGTCGAAGGAGAAGGTAGATCCCGCGCCGGTGCATTGATCTGCAAAGACCTTGCCAACCGGAGATGCCGGATCGTTGAACGGCAGGTAATGGATTTTCTCGACCTTGGGATGCGCCTTCAGAAATTCGGCCACCAGCTGGGCGTTGCTGTTTGCCCGCTCCATCCGGATCTGCAGCGTCTCAAGCGAGCGCCCCAGCATCCAGCAGGAATGCGGATCGAGCTGCGTGCCGATCGCCCCGCGCAATGCCTTCACCTGCTTCATCACATCCTTGCGGCCAAGCGCTGCCCCGGCAATGAGGTCGGAATGGCCGCCAACATATTTTGTCAGTGAATAGAGCGAGATGTCGGCGCCGTGCTCGATGGGCCGCTGGAAGACCGGGCCGAGAAGCGTGTTGTCGCAGGCGATGACCGGCCTGTGCCCCTGCTTCTGGCCGATCATGTCGGCGACACGGCTGATCATCGGGATATCGACAATGCTGTTCGTCGGGTTGGCGGGGGTCTCGATGAGGATGACGGACACCCTGCCTTTCGCCATCGCCTCTTCCGCGGCTGATATCACCGAGGCCTCGCTGACACCGTCGGCGAAACCCACGGCCGAAACGCCGAAATTGTGGAAGGTCTTTGCCAGCAGCGTCTCCGTGCCACCATACAACGGCTGGGAATGGAGCACGGTATCACCGGGCCGCACGAAAGCGAAAAGCGTCGTCGAAATGGCGGACATGCCGGATGAGAACAGCGCACAGCTTTCCGTACGCTCGTAGACGGCGAGACGATCCTCGACGATCTCGCTATTAGGATGGTTGAAGCGGGAATAAACGAGGCCGGCGCCCCGGCCTGCCGGCGGCTCCTTGCGCCCGGAGACATAATCGAAAAAGTCGCGCCCGTCCTCCGCCGACTTGAAGACGAAGGTCGATGTCAGGAACACCGGCGGCTTCACGGCGCCTTCAGACAATTCCGGATCATAGCCGTAATTGAGCATCTGGGTTTCGGGATGCAGGGCGTGGTTGCCGATATGGGTTTTCGACGGATGTGGTGCGGTCATGTCCGGTAGATCCTCCTCGACAGGCTTTGAACTCTCCGCAGCTTACATGCAATCCAGCCGAAATACCTTGCATTCTGAAGCGCATCCATGTCTGATAAAGCAATATATTGCGGAGAATTCCCACTTATGTCGCAAAAAGTTGCAGACACGGTCGATAGACGGATTCTGAAAGAATTATCCGCCGATGCAAGGATCACCAACAATGAACTGGCCGAGCGGGTCGGTCTGTCGGCATCCGCCTGCCTGCGCCGGCTGCGACGGCTGGAAGAGATCGGGGTGATCAAAGGTTATTCCGCGGTCGTCGATCCGGCCATCGAGGGATGGACCATGACCGCCCTTGCCTCCATTCGCCTCAGCCGCCAGCACGATGATGAAATCCGGATGTTCGAGGCCGCCGTTCTGGACTGGGACGAGGTTCTCGAATGTCACCTCGTCACCGGTTCGAGGGATTACATGCTGAAGGTTATGTGCGGCGGGCTGGAGGACTACGAGCGCTTCATCAAGGAGAAGATTGCCAAGCTGAAATGTGTCGATACCATCGAGACCAGCTTCGTCATGAATACGATCAAGGTCCGGCGCATCTGAGCGCCGCCAGCTGGAACCATTTTCACCGGGCTCGGCCCTGCAGAACCTCCTAGGCCCGCGCCTCCAGCACCATGTTGAAAGGCCCGGTAAAGGCCCGCCTGACATGGGTAAAGCCACCCGAGCGGATGACCTCGGAAAGCTTCGCTTCCCCGGCCTGCGCCCCCAATCCTTCACCCACCTCCTGGTCAAGCGATGTCGGCACGCAGATCATGGTGGATGCATTGTAATAGAGGCGGCCGACAGGGTTCATATTGTCCGCCGGGCGGTCTCCCGCAATGGGCTCGACAATCATCCAGGTGCCGTCCTTTTTGAGAATGCGCGACATATGCCCCGCACAGCCACGCGGATCACCCATATCGTGCAGACAGTCGTAACTGGTGATCAGATCGAAATCCGTATCCCTGATGTCCTTGGCCGTCGCCGCCACGAACGTCACCCGGTCGCTCACCCCATGGCTTCGGGCATGTCTGTTTGCCTCCTCTATGGATGGCTCATGGAAGTCGTAACCGATGAAGCTGGCGTTGCGATAGGCCTCGGCCATGAGAATTGTCGAGAAGCCAACGCCACAGCCGACATCCGCCACCTTGGCGCCTTTCACCAGTTTTTCCTCGACGCCCTGAAGGGCAGGCAGCCAGGATTGCACGATATTGTTCACATATCCCGGACGGAAGAACGCGCCCGTCGCGCAGAACAGGCAACCTGCCGTGTCTCCCCACCGCACCCCGCCGCCGGTCCGGAAGCTGCGCTCAACCTTCGGCTCTCCCTCGATCATCGCGGCCACTAGGTCGAAAGCGCCTTCCAGATAGACGGGGCTGTCCTTGTTGACGAACACCATCGCCTGCTCGGGTGAGAGGCTGAACATCTCGGAACCGCTGTCATAGTCGATATAGCCGTTCGCCGCCTGTGCCAGCGCCCACTCCCTCACATATCGCTCGGAGAGACCGCCAGAAGCCGCCGCCAGGCCTGCGGAGGTCACCGGCCCCACCCGATGCAGCGCATCGAACAGGCCCAGTCTCAAGCCGATCCTGACGGTTGGAACACTGAAGGCGCCTCCAAGGTCGCCCAGCATTTTGCCAATGAAAGAATGTAGTTTGGTTTCGTCGAGCGGTGTCATCGCATTCCCCCCAATTCGCTTCGTTGGCGGGCAAAGGCTGACCGCAAATTGCTTGCGTCAGTGGATGCTCGTAGACCATGTAACATAGCCGAATGCCCCGAAATTGTCACGCGAACGACCATCGCCCTTTCCGGTGAGGCGCCCCTGTCAGGGTCACCCACGCGGGCGATAGACGATGGTTTGGGGAAGTCGTAAACTGGCTGGAAGAGCAGGCAACGATATACTCCTGGGAGGAAACCAATGCCTATCTTCATGGACCGGCACGAGCTTGCCGGAGTTTCAGCGGCGGATATCGCCGCGGCACACCTTAAAGATCTCAACATCCAGGATCAGTACGGCGTCAGGTTTTTGACCTACTGGTTTGATGAAAGGCGCGGCACGGCCTTTTGCCTCATCGATGCCCCGGATGCTGAAACCGCGCAATGCGTGCATCGGGAAGCGCATGGCTTTATCGCCAGCGAAGTGGTGGAAGTCGCCCTGTCGGCCGTAGAAGCGTTTCTCGGGCGCATACAGGATCCCGTGGCGGTCGTGGCCGCCACGAAAAAAATGGATGCCGGCCACCGTGCGATCCTGTTCACGGATATAGTCGGTTCAACCGAAATGACGGCCCGCCTCGGCGATCGTATGGCGGCAGAACTCATCAGGGCGCACGATGCCCTCGTGCGTGGCTGTCTGGGTCGACGCTCGGGACGGGAGGTCAAGCACACCGGCGATGGCATAATGGCCGTGTTCTCCTCCACGCCATTTGCAGTGGATTGCGCCATCGATATCCAGCGCGAGTTCCATCGTTACAACAGCGACAGGGGCGAGCCCATCCATATCCGTATCGGTCTGGATTGCGGGGAGCCTATCGAGGACAGCAATGATTTCTTCGGCACGACAGTGCAATTGGCGGCAAGGCTTTGCGCTGCAGCCGAGAGCGACCAGATACTGATATCGGACAAGACTTTTCAGGAATATGGCGGCGCCGATGTCCTCGTGCATGGCGATCGTTACAGGTTGAAAGGCTTTGCCGAGCCCGTCCTCGCCTATAGTTGCGAGTGGCTGCACTAGCTACGGCTTGTGCAGCCACCGAAGGGGCAGAAATCGCCGATTTATTCGGCCGTTGCCTGAATGTCGACCTTGTCCAGAAGCCCCATCGGGTTATCGGAGGCGGCAACCAGATCGAAAATGCCGAGGCCGTTTGCGCCGGTGGATTTGACCGTTACCGTCAGGGTTCCGGGGGTGTTGAGAAAGCGGACCAGCGCTTCCACCGCACCCTGCAGCTTCGGCTGTTCCGCCGCCACCTGCTGCAACATCACGCTCGTCACCAGCGCCAGGGTGGCGCGTACCTGATCTTCCGTCATGTCGTTCTGCAGGGCATAAAGCTTGATCGCCTTGGCCATCAAACCTTCGTCCTTGATCGTGAGCTTCACCTCGCGGCCGGCGAGCCCGAAGAGCGCCGCCTGGGCGCGATTGACGTCAAAAGAGAAGAACTCTTCCGTAAAGCCGCTGACCAGACCGGCAAAATTGACGCTGCCGAAATCCTTGCTGCTGAGCGAGATATCACGGATCACCAGATTGCTGTTCGGTTCGTCCCAGCCGGCGGCGAGACCATAAGAGAAGGCCAGCGTTTCGAGGCCGAGTTTGCGGGCTTCAACGAAAACCTCCTCCGTCGAGTCCGCCGGGATCGGAAGCGTGAGCTCGTCCTGCCTGATCTCGATATCGGTCGGAATGCCGTTGAAGGGTTTGGTCAGCCCCATCTCGAAATTCTTGAGCGAGAATTTGATACGCTCCGGCGTACCGGCCGTTTCTTCCTCCGTTTCTTCCTCCGTCTCTTCCTCCGGCTTTTCCGGCGCGGCGATATCGACGTTGATGCCGCCGAAGCGCACCCTGCCAAGTTCCGGTATCAGGCGGTTGAACTGGAAGGTCTCGATCTGCGTCTCGTCGAGCGCGATGATCTCGGAAATTCCTTTGATCGTCGAACTCCAGTCAAAACCCTTGAGGCTCGCCTCCGCGACGTCGATCCTGTCCTCGCCATTTCCAATCGACATGCCCTGCATGCCGAAGTCGAGCTTGCGGCTGTCCATCTGCATGTCGATGCGGTCGATGGCGACATTGACCCTTTTGCCGGCAGCCCCGTCTTTTTTGTCCGGCGCGTCGGCCTTGAAGCCGATGAGCTGCATGTCGCTCTTGCCGATCATGTCGAGAATGGAGACGGCTTTCGTGAAAAGCGCCTGGCGTGCCTGCGGGGAAAGTTCATCAGGGTTTTGGGTCGCCGTCAGCGCTTTCAGGGTATCCAGCAGCGGCTCGGACGGCATGCGGGCGGTAAAACCATCGCTGCGGATCTCATCGTAGCTGAAATGACCTTCTCCATCGGAGAATGAAACCGTCCGCACGGAGAGCGGCCCGTAGAGCGGTCTCGCCTCCTTGTCGTCCGGGCCCGCCTTTTCCGTATAAAGCCGCGCGAGATAAGCGACGTCGATACCCTCGCCGGCGATCACGCCTGTCGAGACGACCATGTGCTTTTCCTGCATCGCGCCATCGCTGTCGGGAAGCTGCATCTTGATATCGTAGCTGCCATTGTCGATCGCATATCGGGCAATGCGGCCGCCGGCGATATCGGAGAGCGCCAGGTTCTTGTAAACGGTCTTCTGCTCGGTGGTGGCGATGGACTGGGCAAACGTCACCTCGGGCGTGGAGATGCTTGTCGCCGCGAAGCGCGCGATGCGCCGGGGCAGGGAGCCGCCGTTTTCTTCCGCCTGTTCCGGCTTTGCGAAAGCGGCATTTTCGATGCGCGCCTGCGCCATCGAAATCTTTCCGGTGGGCACATCGATATCGATGTTACCCATGTCAAGCACGCCGTCCAGGAATGGAAGCTTCGGGCGTCCGTCGATAGCCGCGATCTTGATGGTCTTGCCGTCTTCAAGCGGCAATGTCAGATCGCGAACATGAATTTTCCCGAGAAAATCGACCTCCACGGAACGGGCAGTCGCGCCGCTGCGGGCAACGATTTCCTTTACCTTTGCTTCGTAGAAGGTCTTGCCGCCGATGACGCCCGCGGCGGCAATGGCAATGATGGCAACCGCCGCCCAAAGCGCCCTGCGCCGACCCTTGCCGGTCTGGATGTTTTCCTGTTCCACGAAGTGTGTCCTCTCTCACGAACTGATATTGGCCGCCTTTTAAGCACGCAGAAGTTGCTTATCAAGTGGTCCCCGCCATGTGGTCTGCTGAAGAGAGGGCATGTCCTGCCGAAAGCCGGGGCGTTGATGCCCGTCATCGCCGTCCGGAAGGGTGGGCTTTTGGTCGACGGCGGGCCCTTGGCAGAACCGTCTCGATGGGCGGCCGCACGGCGGGCGCGGTGAGGCAGGATGCCGCTTCGCGCCGCCATCGAGGCTGTGAAAGGCAGTTTTATTTACGGTGTTCACGCACCGTTGAGGATATTGCACATGCCCGTGCGGACGACGTTCTTGTCCGCGATCTGTCCCACCTGAATGTTGAAGACGGCATCGATCCGCACTGCGGCGCCTTTCTGCCGGGCCACGACCCGCAGCGTCTGAATTCTGCCGCTGCCGCTGGTGTCCTGGTGCGCGTCGATGGAAGACAGCGCCTTGTTGATCTGGATACCTGAAAAACCTTCCGCCGCCACGGCCTGCGCGAGCTTTTGAAGCACGGCTGACGCTTTCGCCTTCGGCAGTTCCTGCCACGACTTGTAAGACACGGGCGTCACCATCGGCACGCCTGAGACAGTGAAGTTCTTCTCGCAGGAAGCGGCGAGGACGGGGCTGGAGAAGGCAAACAGGCCAAGAGCTGCTATGACATATTTCATTTCGAATAATCCCATCATTGGTGAAGGCTGAAGACTGCCGGCCGCATCAGAAGGCAGACCGTTTTCCTCGGTAGGTGGAAGGAGGCGGAAGAGCTTCATGGGCTTGCGCCAGCGTTTCAAGCCATGTCGCCAGGCCAGCGGGAACCTCCTCGTTGCCCGTTTCCAGCGCCTCAATCCATGAAAGTTCGCATTGCAGCGCGGACGCAATATTGATCGGTGTCCAGCGGATCACCCGCAGGCATTGATTAAAGCGTTCTGGTGACATGATGATTTGATGTTTTCCCCGTCTTTTTCCTGGCGAAGCTCACTCACACGGCTGCGAGAGTCAATCTTTTTCTGCAACTTTTGATGGCCTGTTTTCAGTCATGAAGTTGTATCTGTCAGCCGTTGCCATTCGTCAGGCGCAGGAAGGGAAAGGCAATCATGCCCAAATGAAATGGCGGGGCGATGCATCCGCATTTCATCCCCGGGAGCATTTCTTCCGAGAAAACTTAGTCGATTTGCTAAGTTTCTCCTTGCCCCATCACGATGAAACATGATAGTTAGCAATATGACTAAGCATCATCAGGACCTTTCACTGATCTTCCAGGCTCTGGCCGATCCGACGCGGCGGGCAATTCTGGCGCGCCTTGGCGTCGGGCCGGCGCCGGTCATGGAACTGTCCGCTCCCACGGGGCTGCGTCTGCCCACGGTCATGCGGCATCTTTCCGTGCTGGAGGAGGCGGGGCTGATCGTCACGTCCAAGGATGGTCGGGTGCGTACCTGCGCCATCGTGCCCGAAGCGCTGGAGCCGGTAAGCACATGGCTCGATGAGCAGCGGGCCGTGTGGGAGAGCCGGCTTGACCGGCTGGAGGCATTTGCAATGCAGGCCATGAAGGAGGATTCAGAATGACAACGAAACCGGATCAAAAAAGCGCACGCGCTGAACCGCATCAACCGCAAGACCGTTTTGCAACGCTCAGCTTCGAACGGGAGATTGCCGTTCCACTATCGGCTTTCTGGCAGGTCTGGCTATCACCCGCCGCCCGGGCGGTGTGGGCCTCTCCCTCGCCCTCGGTCACCGTGGAATTCCTGGAGGCGGACAGCAGGCTGGGCGGTCGCGAAGTGTCGCTCTGCAAGGTCGCCGGCCAGCCGGATATCCGCTGTGAATGCGGCTGGCTGGAGTTGCAGCCAACCCGCCGCAGCGTGAATTACGAGGTGGTCTCATCCGGCGGCGTAACGCAATCGGCGGCGCTGGTGACTGCCGATTTTCAGGCTGCGGAAGAGCGTAGCTGCTTGACCGTAACGGTGCAGCTTTCCTCATCGGCCAAGGATATGCGCGCTGGCTATCAACAAGGTTTCAGCGCCGGTCTCAACAATCTGGCCAGCGTGGCCGGGCGAACCATGGTGCTGGAGCGAACGATAAAGGTGCCGCGAAACATCGTCTGGAAAGCCTGGATGAACGAAAAGACGCTGCCGCAATGGTGGGGCCCTGAAGGCTTTTCCTGCCGCACGAAGAGGATTGATCTGCGGACCGGCGGTGAATGGGTTTTTGACATGATCGGCCCTGACGGCACAGTCTTCCCGAACCATCATCGTTATGTCGAGGTCCGGCCCGAAGAGAGGATCGCCTATACGCTGCTGTGGGGCGAAAACGGGCCGAAACATGCCGATGCCTGGGCCTCCTTCGAAGATCAGGATGGCGCGACGAAAGTTGTGCTGGGCATGGTGTTCAGCACGGAAGCCGAGTTCCAGCAAGCGAAGGGTTTCGGCGCCGTGGAGCTGGGTCAGCAAACGCTGGGCAAACTGGAACGCTTCGCCAAGGCGCTATAGATGCGCCGTGCCGTCAGCTCCCTGTGCAGAGGTCTCGATGCTGGCTCCTGTCCAGACCGGCATTACTCTTCAAAGCCGCTCTGCGCGTGCGAGATCGTCTTGCAGGTCCCGCCATCCTTCTCGCCAACCATGCGCTTATCGCGGATGACTGAACCTTTGGCGATATCGATCTCCCATGCCACCGAGCCTTCATTCAGGCTCGCCTTACCACCGGCAAAGGTGCCTTTCTCCATTCTCTGACTTCCAGAAGCCGGGACATACACTCCAAATGTCCCGGCGGCTTCGTCGAGAGCGAAATTGAACACCTGAGGAGTCCCTTTCGAACTTGCGAACTCGCAACTGAGATATGTTGGCGCGGCGAAGGCAACAGAGCTGGAAAAAAGTGCTGCGGTAGCGGCAAATCCGGTTCCTGTGATGACCTTCAATTCCTGATCCTCATTCGTGTTTTCTCGTTAGACTAGAAATATTGTGCCCCGTTGGCGAAGTAAACGCTACAGCGATTTGCTCCCTTGCAGCGCTATTGTCCTTGTTCCAATAACGTGAGCGATTCCCGGCCCGGCGGTGACAAACCATAAGGGTAACTGCCGAGTGCCTTCCTTCCATTCAGAAGCTAAGACGGAACTCTCTGTTGGCTTGCAGTTCTAAGGTTTTTCAATTTGTAAGCTGTTGTGACTTTCGCAATGCGGCCAAATTCCAAAACGGCATTAACTCGTTCACTAGATGCAGCCTAGGGTTTAATTGGCTTGCCCGCGAATCATTTCTGAGTTACCGAGGAGTTATTAGAAGCGGTTTGGGGCATAAGGCGATTTGCAGGATGGCTTGCAATAGCATGTGGGGTTTGTAACTTTTACCCGCGATGAAAAATATCGAGCCGTAAGCTGCATAGTTCCGGAACATTGAATGCTCTGTAAAGTCGATAAACTGCCGCGCGAAGAAATGGCCTTTGCAAAGAAAGATAGCGTCATCTCTGACAACGAGCTTGGTGGTGCGCGATTTATGGGCGGTGATGTTCTCGAGCAGCTCCGGCGTCTCGAGCCTTCTACCTGCGCCTTGGTCATCTCCTCACCGCCATATAACATAGGAAAGCCCTACGAACGAGAGGATGAGCGCTCTTACGACGAATACCTAGCCTGGCAAAGGCAAGTCATTGAGACTATGCTGCCCGCCCTCACTGAGAATGCTTCTGTTTGTTGGCAAGTCGGCACCTACATAACTGGTGGGGAGTTATACCCGCTCGATGTGCCCTTCATTGAAATTTTTCGCAGTTTGGGATTTCGTCTACGCAATCGTATTATTTGGCGTTACAACTTCGGTTACAATGCTGACAAACGCTTCTCCGGTCGTTACGAGACCGTTCTATGGTTCAGTAGAACAGACACCTATACATTTAATTTAGATCCCGTCCGGATTCCCCAGCTTTACCCCGGCAAGCGCCATAGCGCTTCGAAAGGGGAAAAAGCCGGGAAACCTAGCGGCAATCCCTTGGGAAAGAACCCTTCAGATTACTGGGAGTTTTCGGCTGTTGAAGATTTTCAGAACAACCCGGTTTGGGATGTGCCCAACGTCAAGGCGAGGCACCCCGAGCATACTGAGCATCCCTGTCAGTTTCCAGTGGAACTTGCGGAGCGTTGTGTTCTGGCACTCAGTAAAGCTGGAGAGACTGTACTAGATCCCTTTATTGGAACCGGTGCAACCGCTATTGCTGCAATTAAGCATGGGCGACACGCAATCGGCATTGACCGTTATTTACCCTATCTCGCGATTGCCGAGGAACGCATCACTAAATATGCGACGGGCGATCTACCATTAAGACCATTGGGCAAACCCGTTCGCCGTCCCCGGTCCACGGAAAGCGTTGCTCAGGTTCCCATCGAATGGCGACGAGACCAGGTGGAGTCTGAAACGGGGTTTGCTGGAGGCGAAGATGGCGAGAGCTAAAGGTAAGGGCGCTAAATCCAAGAAGAAGGTTTTGAGTCCTGAGGAGCGTGCTAAGCGAAACCTACAGATGCGTCATCGGCGAGATGTCCGAGAAATCTTCTTCGCAGCGGGGTTCCATCGTGCTGAGGGTGCGTCTGACAAAGAGTTTACGTACGGTGGGGTGACTTCAGATTTTGACGATGTCTTTTTTTTGGAGAACGTTGTTGTCTTCGCCGAGTACACTACCGCAAACGACGTTTCGGAGCATGCTAAGAAAAAGTACCTAATGTATGATCGCATTAAGAAAAACGATGCGGAGTTCATTCAGTTCGCGCGAGGTGCACCGCTCAATTTAAATGGGTCTATAGATGGCAAGTATAGTGATAACCAAATTCGTGTTATACTATTGTATTGCTCTTTAAATGTTGTTCATCCTCAATTAAAAAGTCAGATTAATCATGCTCTGTTTATGGACTACAGCATAGTACGGTACTTTAAACTTTTGACGAAGACAGTGCGCCGGTCCGCTCAGCACGAATTGTTGGCGTTCCTCGATGTTGAGTATAAGTTTTTTGCCGACAGGGCGCTCAATGCGAATTCCTCATCGCGGGACCCATTCAATGGCTCAGTTCTTCCGGAGCATCACTCTAAGTTCCCGAAGGGATATAAAGTCGTTTCCTTCTACATTCAACCATCAGCCTTATTATCGCGAGCCTATGTGCTTCGTAGGGATGGGTGGATGGATCGTAGCGGCCTGTATCAGCGAATGATCTTGCGAAGCAAGTTGGACTCCATTCGAAAATATCTTGTCGATCAGAAGCGGGTGTTTGTGAACAACATCATCGTTACTCTTCCGGCCGGTACAAAAATCCTCGATTCTAACGATAATACGATCGATACAACAACTATTCACTCAACACAGCCAGCTGTAATATCCATTCCTAGCGAATTCAATTCGGTAGGGGTTATCGACGGTCAGCATCGTGTTTTTTCTTACTATGAAGGTGGAGCTAATGAAAACGTTATTGGTGCCTTGCGTTCACAACAGAATCTCTTGGTGACCGGCATCATATATCCCGACAACGTCAGGGATACAGAAAAGACCCGGTTCGAGGCCGGACTGTTTCTAGAAATTAATTCAACGCAGTCAAATGCGAAGTCCGAACTCAAACAGGCGATAAATCAACTTATCCGACCTTTCCTCACCGATTCTATTGCCAGAGATGTCTTGGATAAATTAAATGATGGCAATGGCGTTTTAGCCAGCAAGTTCTCCCAAAACTTTTTCGATGGTGGCGGTCTGCGCACAACTTCTGTGGTTAGCTATGGCCTTCGGCCACTTGTCAGACCTAGCGCTCCTGGACCTCTTTTTGCGCGTTGGACGGATGCTGAAAAAGATACCTTTGTCAGCTTGGAGAACGATGATGCGCGCAAGCGGTACGTCGACTATTGCTCGAACCAGATTGCGCTATTTTTTGCGGCTGCGAAATCGCGTTTGCCGGCGGAGAAGTGGACTACCTCTCGAACGATACACGATCGCCTTCTTACGCCTACAGTCGTTAACGGTCTCATTGGAGCCATGAGACAAGTTTTGGATGCTGGGGTGGAGATGACCTTTCAGAATCTGCACGATCGTCTGTCCGGTTTGGAAGATTTTCCGTTTGAGAATTATCGGTCGAGCCAATATACCGTGATGTCAACTGCGATCTTCAAGACTTACTTCTCCGGTTGAGTATAAGAATGAACCCTTCCCAATAAGGTTTGTAGAGCTTTTCTGTCGATAGGAATTCGCATTTGCGCTTCCGAATGATGTGAACTAAATTTTTATTGTTTGAGGGGCGGCTATTTTTATCTGTGTATTCCCGCGTAGGATATTTATATTTTTCTAGTGCGTTGGCGCGATCTCCGTGTATTTTTCGGTTTTTTTGTTGCCCGGGCATCCCCGCTTTATTTGCATGACTTATACTGCCCCTGTTTCGCTATGAACCGGGAGACGTTCCGGTTTTATGCTGGATCAGCGCCGGTTGTGCGAGGGGACGGTCACTCTCGCATTCGGGGTTTGACGGTGAGTGTCCTTCGATAACGGCGGAGGAGTGATGGATTGGTTTGTGGTGGGCCTTTCTATTTCTCTGAAGGTCGTTTGCTAAAGGATTGGCTTGCTAGGCATATACTGCTCTGATGCGGGGCACTGATAAGTGTCTTTACTTCCCCCAGGTGGCAATTTTCAGTGCCCCGTTGCAATGCCCATTGAGCTGAAAGGCTGATGGGAAAAGAGATGAAGCTCAAGACACGGTCGCAACTGCGTCGCGTGATAGGAAAGGTGTGTTCAAATGGGTCTCTATGAAATGTACGTTCTTCCAGCTCGTGCAGATACAGCCCTGATGAGGCGAAGGGTGGCGAAGATTATGAATCGTCGGCGCAAGAAGCAATATTTATACAACCAGAAGAAGAATTCGGATTTGGAAGCCGAGATAGAGAGGGGAGTGCACCTTCGACCCGGGAGGATTCCATGAACATATATTTATATAGATATATATGCGGAAGCGTATAAAATATATGCCGCATTGAATTGTATAGGAATATTGAGAGCGGATGAAAATCTGTGACCAGAATCTTGCTTTTACGGCCTGCAATTTGCGGATTGCGGGACGATAACGTGTAAATATATGATTTTTATGTTGAAATTGCCGATATGGCTGGAGAATGATTATGCGCGGAAACTATATGAGTGAGATGGAATTGATTAGAGCGGAGATCAG